>NZ_CP125377.1:3280000-3880000 GCF_034008315.1 Pseudomonas sp. P8_241
TCTGTGCCCGATTCCGGACGGCCTCAGCGACGAACAGGTGCTGATGTGTCCGGACATCATGTCCACCGGTTTTTCCGGAGCTGAACGGGCGAACGTGGAAATCGGCGATACCGTCGCGGTATTCGCACTGGGGCCGATCGGTCTCTGTGCCGTGGCCGGTGCACGGCTCAAAGGCGCTACTACCATCATTGGCGTCGATGCGGTTGCCGAGCGAATGAACGTGGCCAAGGGTTTGGGCGCGACGCATGTGGTCAACTTCAAGGAGGGTGACGTGGTCGAGCAGATCATGGCAATGACCGATGGCCGCGGCGTCGATGTGTCCATTGAGGCCTTGGGCACCCAGGGTACCTTTGAGTCGGCGCTGCGGGTTTTACGCCCGGGTGGGCGACTGTCCAGTCTCGGCGTTTACTCCAGCGACCTGCGGATACCACTTGACGCTTTTGCCGCGGGTCTGGGCGACTACAGCATCCTCAGCACGCTTTGCCCGGGTGGCAAGGAACGCATGCGTCGATTGATGGCGGTGGTAGCGAGTGAGGGTGTGGACTTGTCACCGCTGGTGACTCACCGTTTCAAACTCGACGATATCGAGGCGGCCTATGACCTTTTCGCGCATCAGCGCGACGGGGTGATGAAAGTGGCGATTACGCCTTGATCCATTTCCTGCGCGAGTAACAGTCCATCGCAAGTGCAGGGTCATCCCTGTTGGGTGGACGCAGACGCAGCGCTGCATCGCGAAACGGGTCCTGCCCATCTACTGGAGTGACTTGAACTTATTTCGGTGTGACACCACCGGTTATGCAGAGAGTGCCGTTATCGGTACCGGTCAGCTTCAGGCTGGCATGCAGGTACTGACGAAGCCGTTTGCGGTAGACAGCCTCGGAGACCGTGCACGGGAGCTCTAGGCCAAGTAGTCTCTGCTTTATGCTTTTTGACGTCCCGACATGGAGGTTTTTTCAATAATGGCCAATAAACTGAATTGCAGAATCGCGGTAGTGACAGGGGCGGCTCAAGGGATTGGCGCCGCGATTGCACGACGCTTCGTACAGGAAGGCTGCTTTGTTTATGTCACCGATATAAACGATGAACTCGGCAGCACCGTTGCAGCTTCGTTAGGGGGCCGCGCCTGTTATCTGCGCCTGGATGTACGCTGTGAAGAAGATTGGCAGCGAGTGATGATGCAGGTCTTGAAGGAGCGTGGTAGCTGGAACGTTTTGGTCAATAACGCGGGCATTACCGGATTTGAGCAAGGCGCCGTACAGCATGATCCGGAACATGCGCGCCTGGAGGACTGGCGCGCTGTGCATCAGACCAATCTCGACGGTGTCTTCCTGGGTTGCAAATACGCCATTCGCGCCATGCGCCATTCAGGGGCCGGTTCAATAATCAACATCTCCTCTCGCTCGGGCCTGGTCGGCATTCCAGGTGCCGCCGCGTACGCGTCGTCCAAGGCAGCCGTTCGCAATCACACCAAGACGGTGGCACTTTACTGTGCCGAGCAAGGGCTGAACGTAAGATGCAACTCGATTCATCCCGCCGCCATCCTCACTCCGATATGGGAGCCCATGTTGGGTGACGATGCAGGTCGTGAAGAGCGAATGTCCGCCCTGATTCGGGACACTCCGCTCAGACGATTCGGAATGCCCGAAGAAGTGGCAGCCGTGGCCTTGTTACTCGCCTCGGATGAAGCGACGTATATTACTGGCAGTGAGTTCAACATTGATGGTGGTCTGCTGGCAGGGTCCGCGGCGACGCCAGAGGTGGTGAATGAGTCCTTAAAATAACCTCGTTATTTCATTCAAGTTGCGATCCTGGACTTGAGTGCTGGGTCTATGGCGATACGCGACTGCTAAAAAAGCCACGCCTTCGTAGTCGCAGCGAATTGAAAAAGTCATACCTTCACGAAACCCAAAGACAGATCTGTCTCCTGCATCAACAAAATATCTCGCTCTGGTAAGGGCGGTTCGGGCGTGCTTCAGGCAGTCAGTTTGGCTAAGCGAGTGTTGTATCCAGCTCGTAGTGACACGCACAGACGAAGTCTCGCTATCATCGATAGGTGGTCGCTCAAGTTGCTTGGTGGGTTCATTACTGCTGCAAGCGGTCATCCCCACCAGGATTACAGAAAGAAAAAAACCAACACGAAGTCTCGAATGCTTAAGTGAATTTCGCATCCCGGGGGCGTTCCTCTGACGATGTGCCGTGAATGAAATTGCAGTTACTAACGTAATAGCGGGTTTCTGTCCGTTTGCTACCTGTGATCAGCGAATGCGACCAATGGTCGTAGACATGGTCGTAGGTGGACCGTCATCCAGTTTATCGATAATTAGCCGAGTCTGAATTTGCAATTTTTGCTCAAGGTCGCATCATGCACTCAAGCCTGAGTCAGTAGCGTTTGACTTTCCGTCAACTTTGGAAACTAAGGTTTTCTATTTTGTGAATTTCTCCCAACCGCTCAAGCAACTCGGCGTAAGTGCCGTCAACTATTGCGCAAGATTGTGAAGTTCAGCGAGCCGGCTACGCAAAGCCAAATAACGCTAAAAAAAGGACGCCCAGGAAAGGGAAAAGTTTGAATCAGAGATGATGTTTCTCTTGTTCACTGAATCTACCTCTAACCACCGCGTTGACGGGGTAAGGCGTTTGTCATGAGGCAGTTACTCCGGCTTCATCAGCCGGCAAGCGTCATTTAGTCCACTCGACGTCACCAGCGGTCATGTCCCCCATCGGAAAACATCGTTCGTCGCTTGCGATGGTGGCGAATAGCCGCTAAACAGAAAGGGTGATTGGAGAGAACATGAATATGATTTCAAGATTTGTTGTTGTCCCCGCGATCCCAATAGAAACGGGATGCATGCGCAGCGGAACGCGCTTCTACTGCGAAACGGCTCCGATAGGTTTCAACGTCTATGACAATGAAGAAAAGCTTCGCCTGAAGATGGCCTTTCAGACACGTGCAGAAGCTGATGAAGCTTGCCGAGCGTTGAATGAGGAACGGCTCAAAAGCATGCTTTCAGAGCGAGAGGCTATGCCTGCTCTGTAGCTGATCGACAAAAATCGATGTGTTGGTTTTGTAGTTCACCCCAGGTCAGAGATTGCCTACTGGCGCCATTTTTTTACCACTGGTTGAGGGCATCCATCGTTCAACCTGGAACAGACGGCTTCAGCCTCTGTCCTGACTTTGAAGACTCCATGCTTGCTGGCCGATCCTCCTTCTACAAGATCAACGACCCTGTATCGCTTGCTGCCATCCTCTAGCGCAGTGGTTTCGATCACTCTGAGTCTTGCGTGCATGGTTGCTTTCCGTGCATGACATTGGTGAACCACAACTACCGGCAAAACAAGACGCTTTCAAGAACAAGGTGGGACTTAACCAAGACAATTTATGACAGTGTCATGAGGTGGCTTCGAAGAAAGGGCGACTTGGCGGTCGTTTCGGTGTAAGCAATTTCTGCCCAAGCCGCTGTCATCGGCCAACAGGCTTGGCTCGCCAGCTTGAATCCCTCAGATACTTGCTGAGCCTCCCCAGAGGGCGATTCAGTCATCAGAAACGCGTCACAAGCCATGAGATTGCTGTTTGAGCGTCAGCTACGCTTTGCGGATGAATTGACCGCCGAAGAATTGGTGATCCTTACCGGTTTATCCGCTGCGCTTGTCCTCACGCCGCTTGTATTGATTCGGCATTTCAAGGCAATAGAAAGGGCGAAAGTCGAGCACGAACGAGCACGTATCCGGCCACCCATGACGTGCTGACGGAACTGCCCAACCGCTACCTCTTTGCCGATCGTTTTGAACAGGCCATCGACAGTTGGAAAGTGAACGGGACACCGTTTGCCGTGTTATTGATCGACCTGGATCACTTCAAGGAAATCAACGGCGAATGTGGCCATGAGGCAGGCGATCAAGTACTTCGAACGGTGGCGAATCGCATGTTTGAGGCGACTCGCGCGTGCGATACAGTCGCACGTTATGGCGGGGATGAATTCGTCATTCTGCTCGCGGATATTTTCAGGGCCGACAGTGCTGAAAAAAAGGCTGAGAGTTTGTTGGAAGCCATCGTACAGTCAGTGAAGACAACCGTTGCAGAACGATCACTCTCGTGCAGTATCGGGGTTTCACTGTTTCCTGTTCACGGCCAGAGTCTCGACACCCTGCTCAAGACGGCAGATCAGTCCATGTATGGCGTCAAACAATTAGGTCGCAAGGGCATTGCCATGACTGAAACCCGAGAGACCTGATCTGGTTGGGAACCGAGGCTGGCGGCGTGACTACGAGCTAAAAGAGGTTTTGCCCAAAGCACTGAGCAGGCCAGGAGTCGCAGCAGCATCCGCGGTTCTGGATGGGGTAAGCCCTGCAGGTTTGCCGAACACGTTATTTCGTGCAGAAGTCGTCGATAAATCGCTCATGGCCAGATGAGTCGATTCGCGATTCAACCGTCCATTTGCCGTCATTAAACACGACGTGATAACTCCAGCAGTTTCTAAACGGCTCTCTCACGTCGAGGGCCCGAAACTCACGCATCCGGTCGTATGAGCGAGCGTGGCTTCCATGTTTGATCAGCCAGGCAGCAGCTCTGATGAATTGCCCATGGCTGTAAACCAGGATGTTCTGAGCATCCTGGTCCGCAAGCTTTGCCAGCATTGCATCCGCACGCTCGAGTAGATTATCGAACGACTCAGCGTCAGGCCCATCGACAATCTCTGCGTCACCGTTTTCCCAATAGTGTTGCGCAAATGGCTTTCGATCTGCCTGCGTACTGCCTGCGAAGCGGTTTGGGCTCAGATACGTAAACTCTTCGACGGGCCACAATTGGAATGGAACGTGGGGGAAGCGTTCTACTGTAGGCAGTGCGGTTGCGATAGCACGTTCAAAGGGGGACGAGACGATCAGGTCGGGTGTGGTCGTGATGGATTCAACGAGCGCCCGAGCTTGAAGTTGGCCTTTCTCAGTCAGCTGTATCGAGTCCGGCGCTGTCGTGGCAAGGCCTGCGTTTGCCGCACTCTCAGCGTGGCGGATCAACCTTGCAACTTTCATTGCAGGCCCTCGGTTTGCTTTAGCGAGCACAAGATCGTCAGGATCACTCCAATGTGTTCCCAAAGCATTTCCCCAGCCATTACTGTGAGCTGGTCGCCGGCAAAAGCTGACCAACAAAAGCCACTACCGGGCTCAAAAGCAAAGCCACTTCGTAAGGCAGGTGAATGACAGACTGCAGATAGCCAAGAACCACCATCGTGGCTTCACGGTAACTGATGCCCTCAACATTCGATGCAAAGATGAATGCAGGAGCCATCACCAAAACCATCGCCAAGAACCACACAAGACGGTATAGACCACCCATTTTGACCTCGCTGAAACCCCTTCGTTTACCTTCTGGCTGCATGATAGCCAAATGATATTTTCGTCCGTGCATCCTAAAGATATTTTGAGGTTAAGTCACCGAAAAGGTGCTAACTAGAGCCTTTCACTCTGTAAGGGAGGGTGGAAACCAAGGCGCCATTTCTCCTAGGCGTTGCCAATCTGTCCGCTATCCCAGGCCTCAGTGAGCTCGTCTATTCGATCCGCAATCTGAGGCGTTTTTGACAGGACAAGGCAACGCGTGTTGCCGACAAACTCTTCGATCAGATACAACGAGTCACCCACATCGAGCTCCAACTCCTGCAATGCCTCGTCAGGAATTCGAATCGCACCGTCACCGTCCCATTCTTCGATCATGATTTTCATAGGTGGCTTTCTCATGTTTAGTCTCCAGTTGCTCTGATTCTGCGGCCGTTCAATACCCATGGACTCACGGTGGTCTATTTGAAAGATTCGGATAATCATCAAGCCTAAGCTCAGCACATATCGCTATCCAGGGTCGGGTGCCGGCCTCGGTTTCCCAAGGCCGGACGTCAACAAACAGCAACTATTTGCAGTTGCCTGCCTTTCGATATCCCGCAGCCTGGGCCTCAGATTCAGAGTTAAAAGTTATTTGGTTTTTCGCAGACACCTGACCATAGCCAGGGCACCCCATTGAGAGGTGGTAGACCTGGCTTTTCCGATTGCCAATGATCGAACCTGCTCCGCTCGCGCTCGCCAGGTTTGGCTGAGCTGGAGCGCGGGGAGGATCAATGGAAATGGCGCTGACCACCCCGTCACCAATTGCTTTATACCCTTGTGACCATTGACGCTCGCCCGTTACGAACGGATTGGAATGCCCCATGATGTTTGCGATGCGTCGATCGCGCTCTTTCTCCCAGGACGATACCGGGTACTGCTTGTCCCAAGCCATCAACAGCTGTTGCTGCTGACGCGACATGCTCAGTTTGTATCTGTCGAACATGTAAAAGGTGGTCCGTGCGACCAGACCTTTAACCTCGTCGCGAGGCTCCGCAGCACGTTGGTCGAAATCTACTCGCGTCTTGCATTGCCCATATTGCGGCGCAATCCCGGTGGCCATGCCGTAATTGAAATTACTGCGGTCGCCGTTCACCTCGCCAACAGATGGGTAGAGGTTGAACAGGTCTGCTTCCATTGCTCGAAACACCGGATCATCGTCCACACAGTGCTCGCGCCCACCGTTCTTCCAGCATTGACGCTGGTTGCCGAATGTCCAGGCCGGAACGATGTGCTCCCACTCAGTCCGTTCTGCCCGACTCTCCTGTTTTCTGGCCTTTAGGCCGCATGACTCAGCATCGATACGACCACCTGATTTACCAACCCATGTCCATTTACACCCGCAATACAACTCGCCCATCGGGCTGCTCGCCTGGTCGAGGTAGATTTTTTGTTTAGCTATGACTTTGGCTTCGGTAAAGGTTGAGGGAGGGCTTGCGAAGGCGGTGGTAATTACGGAGAGGGCAAGCGTTACTACGAACAGCAGTTTTTTCATTGGATAACATTAGTTATTAAGGGAAGGGCGCGAATTATAGGCATATTCTTGGAATTTTCAGATGAATACTGGCCGCGATTGATTTTGACTTTTGATCTTGTGCGAATCCAGCGAACTTCAAAGTAGGCAGATCACCTTCGTGAGGTTTCACAGTTCACCGATGGCACTGAGCATCGCTGCGACCTGTTGATCGCCGCGGACGGTATCAAGTCTTCAATTCGTGATCATGTCCTCAACGGTCTTGGCCAGCCCCTGGTGGCACCGCGTTTCAGTGGTACCTGCGCCTACCGCGGGATGATCGACAGCCAACAGCTGCGTACAGCCTACCGGGCTCGGGGTGTCGATGAGCACTTGGTCGACGTCCCGCAGATGTATCTGGGGCTCGACGTACACATTCTCACGTTCCCGGTCAAGCAAGGCCGGCTGATCAACGTCGTGGCCTTCATTTCCGATCGCAGTCGCCCCGATCCGACCTGGCCAAGCGATTCTCCATGGGTGCGCAATGCCAGCCAGGAAGAAATGCTCTCTACCTTCAATCATTGGGGAGACGCTGCACGGGTGCTGCTCGAATGCATTCCGGCACCCACCCTTTGGGCTCTGCATGAACTCGATGAATTGCCGGGTTATGTCCATGGCCGCGCAGGGCTGATCGGCGATGCTGCGCATGCCATGTTGCCGCACCAGGGCGCTGGCGCAGGTCAGGGCTTGGAAGACGCCTGGCTTCTGGCGCGATTGCTCGCCGATCCTCAGGTCATGGACAGCCAGCCACAAGCGGTGCTCGAGGCTTACGACGCAATCCGTCGTCCCCGTGCCTGCCGTGTGCAGCGCACATCCTGGGAAGCCGGGGAGCTTTATGAATTGCGTGATCCAGCTGTATCCGACGACGAACAACTACTGGGGAAAACCCTCGCAGAGCGTTTCGACTGGCTGTGGAATCACGATATGCAGTCCGATCTTCAAGAGGCTCGTGCCCAGTTGGGTTGGCGAGCCTCTGCCTAACGACTTGAACCAACATGCACGGAGGGAGCATCCAGCGGCTCTCTTCGTTCGTGAATGCATGGTGGTGCAAGATCAGCTAAACAATCGCCAGCGAAGGCAGATGCAGGCCGATGCTAGGTCAACTCTAATTGATTGATCTTTTGAGACCCGTTAGGCAGAAACCAAGTTAGAGTGTTCATTAGTGTCTGTTCATGAGGTCCCTACACTCGATTCGCGTAGACGCGCCAAGCGTTTCCAGCGAACGAACCGGGCAAAAAAATCGTATCTCAATCGTTATGTGAAGAATGAATCGTCCGCTGTTTGTTTCTCTAGATGGGCCCAAGGGAGCCGGCAAAACCACACTGTTGGAAGCCGTGACGAAATTACTGAGGGCAGACAACAAAAAGGTGATCCGACTTTGCGAGAAAAAAAGCGATCCCTATAGGGGTGAAACAATGACCCTCGTTAACAAGCTCGTCAGAAATCCCACCCGGGATTTGGAGTTGAGGGTTTGTGAGCGCTTTGCTGATAGCCGTACCTGGATTTCCCGGAACGTGCTGACTAAACAGCCACCAGACAGCATCATCTTGATCGATCGCTGGTACCCGTCGGATGCCGCGTTCCGCCGGATAGTCCCGTTTGCAGAGATTCTACGGCTGAACATTGATCGAAACGTGCAAGTGCCAGACCTGCATGTCGGGGTTATCACGGCTCCTGAAATTTCATGGGCACGGGCAGCGGCACGACGGCGTGGGCTGAGCAGTACTGTGATCCATAAGCTGGAAGAACATGTCGCTTGTACCAACGCGTTCGAGCGAGCGATTGCAGATCACGGCTGGGTTTTATGCCGCAATGAAGGAACGATCGAAGACGCAACGATGCAGGTGATTTCTGAGATTTATAAAGCCCTTCGATGCCCCCTGGACGAGTCACGATAAAAGCTGACCTGCAAGCCGATTGTGACCGTCCGATATGTGAACAAGTGCCCGTCGGCACGGGCGCATGCTTGACGGTGTGGCCTGAATGACACGACGCAATGTTGTTGAGCACCTGCTGGCCTTTACCGAGGCGCTTGAGCCGTTTTGGCATGCCGGCTGCCAGGAAAGTTTGCTCCTGCCGGGTGAAGGCGTTGGCGCAGGTAAGGAATAACCGCTTAACTCCAAGGGTTGAAGAAATGTATTCGACTCGCCTTCCTGCCACGCATAGAAGGTCGCCATGGGCCTAGTACTGATCGATGAACAGTTGGTGTTTGACGAAGACAACTTCTTGTTGTTTCGAGCCGATTGTGCAGACGAGGAGCCTTTACGCGTGGGCGCAATCGCCAGTCGATGCCTGGCCATGCTCTTGAGATCCGGTGGCACGGTAGTGCGTAAGCGCGAACTGATGGAGGGGGCGTGGGGCCAGTTCGGCCTGGAAGTAACCGACAACAGTTTGGCTCAGGTGGTCCGACAATTACGCCTGGCGCTGGAAAAGCTGCAACCCGATAGAGAGTTCATTCAGACGTTGCCGCGCATAGGCTACAAGCTCGCGGACAGTGTACGGGTCGAGGAAGTATCCAGCGTATCGAAAGCCGTGCCCGTTGCGGGTGAAGCCGTCGTTGACCGCGAACGCCCCATCCTTGCTCCAGCCATGCCTGATACGGGGAGCCAGGATGCCGAACCGCCTTCGATCATGGCAATGCCGGCAGCAATGGAAAGTGCTTGCGATTCTCTGCCTGTATCACCGGTAACCTCGCCCGTACGTTGGGGGCTTTGGGTGGCATTACTCCTGTGGGGTGCCCTTGCATTTTTGCTGGGAAGAATCGGGCTGCCCGCCTCGCCAGAGGTCATACCTCCAACGTTCGCTACGCCGGTAACAATAAGTGAGGTACAGGTCCATCTGTCCGCTCGAGACATACAACCCATGGCGCCGTCCTTCCTGCAACCCCTGGTGCTGCGCAGTCGTAAATTGGCGGAACTTGAGGGACTGTCACTGGACAATCTGCACCTTTATCTGTTGCCCGCCCGTCGTGGCGCCGATCAGATTCTCTGTGAGGGTGAACTTGAAAAAGTCGGTAGTCGCTGCATAGGTGTACAACAACATGACTAGATCTGGCGCAAACGCAGTCTGGTGCCTGGCCTTCCTTTTCGTCGGCCTGCTGGGCGTGGGGCTTGGGCGCCTGTCGGCAGAGCACGCTACCGGCCGGGATTTCTGGTGCGAAGGGGAAAGTGCGCATCAAACGCATTCTGAAGCGCGGCCGGGTTGGTTGACGATACGTTACAGATTGGATTTGCAGCGCACCGGCCTGAGCCATATGCGCATGGTGGCCAAATTGATTGATGCCAACACCGGCACAGAACTGGGAACCGCACGTCGCAATAGCGCCTTTGAGGTGCAACAACAAGGACATCGTTTGCAAGTCAATGTTGTGAGTAATGCCCAAGGCGAAGCCGACAGCAAGAATCCTGAGTTGACGAGTACATTGGGCATGTTTATTTTTCGGCCAAACAGTAACTTGAGTTACTGGATACGGCCACTGACTGAAACTCGCTATCTCATTGATGATGGTAATGACATGTTCATTTTGTGCAGCCGGCGATAACACTGTTTAAACTTTCTTCGCGTCTTCCCCCGTTACCTTTGACACGGCTCATAACTTCTATGGATCGTGTATCACGGCGTTAACTGCCCCGCGTTCAGCGTTACTTAAAGTTTAGTAAACGGGCGTCATGCTTCAACCAATAATGAAACGCGGGGTCTGAGCGGCTCTGCGCCACTGCAATACGCCGATATCCCCCGCGCCAGTCCGCACGACTTTGGAGGTGCGACCGACTCCGGCGTTGTTGACCCGGAGATTGGCCTCTAGCCGCTGGAGGATACTTTGCAACGTAGCGGACGCCGGCCTGTCCGAGCGTGGCACTTGAAGGGTGCCTTTCATAAGTTTTCAGCGTTTTTCAGTGTTTTTCATCGTTCAGCGGCAGGCGGTTCAACCTATTTCAGAGCGGTTTTGTCGAGGGGATGTATTACTACGGCAGGACTTGGGAATGCCGACGCAGAACGGTGAAAAGAGCACGAGAATATTACTTGGCAGGTTGTGTCCTGCCGCATCGCCTGCCTTACGTTTGATGAACGTCATCTTGTTGGCCAACTGGGTCAATGCGTTTATCTATTTTAATTTATAGTACCTGTTTCTGGCTCGTAGGGATTAACGAACTGCCTGCTCAGGTCACTAGGCCAGTCAACTTGAGAAACGCCGCAACAGGATTTTCAAATGTTCAGTGATACTTCTGTCAGGGACCAAGGCGTTATGACCTGCCCCGAGCACGCAATGCATTTCATTTCTGGCTTGCCCCGTTCGGGTTCGACTTTGCTGTCGGCCCTGCTACGCCAGAACCCGCGTTTTCACGCGCATATAAGCAGCCCTGTGGCCGGCCTGGTCAATGAGCTGCTCAATGGTATGAGTGGCCAAAACGAGTTTTCGCTGTTTATTTCCGATCAGCAACGCCAACGCATTCTGCGCGGCTTGTTTGAGCAGTTCTATGGCAAGGAATACTCGGCTTCGGTGATCTTCGACAGTAACCGCGCCTGGTGCTCACGCATGGCCTTGCTGCACAGCCTTTTTCCAAACAACAAGGTGATTGCCTGCGTACGTGAGGTGCCGTGGATCGTCGATAGCATCGAACGTTTGATTCAACGCAATACGTTCTCGCCTTCAGCCATTTTCAACTATCAGGCCGGTGGCACGGTGTATAGCCGCGCCGATGCCGTGGCCAACGCCGACGGCATGCTCGGTTACCCCTACAACGCCCTCAAAGAGGCGTTTTACGGCGCACACGCCAGCCGTTTGCTGTTGGTGCGCTACGAGAGTCTGGTCGACAACCCGCAGGCGGTCCTCGACGGCATCTATGCCTTTATCGGTGAGCCTGCCTTCAAGCACGACATGGACAACGTTCAGTTCGACGCGAGCGAGTTCGATCAACGGGCGGGCACACCCGGGCTACACGACGTCAGGCCCAGCGTACGGGCCCTCAGCCGGCCGACCATTCTGCCCCCCGATGTATTTGCTCGTTTTAGCAATGACGCTTTCTGGCAACACCCGCAACACAACCCGCACGGGGTCAAGATTCTTTGAATCCCCTTAGCCAAAAAAAATCAACAAAGCATAGGTTACATGCATGAACAAGGCGATTTACCGGTTGGTATGGAACAGCACATTGGGGGCGCCGCAAGTCGTTTCTGAAGTAGCCAAGTCAAAAACGTGTGGCAGCTCTTTAGCCGTTACCGGTTCGGGCACTCGCTCGTCGAAACGATGCGCTAAAACAGCCGTCTTGCCACTGGCCTTGCTGTCGTTGGGTGTTGCCTCTTCAGTGTGGGCGACGTCCTATGATGTCGATACGGGTGTGAATTTCGGTTCAGGGTCCCTGCGCGAACAATTGTCCACCAGTGGGGCAGTGAATATCGATCCGGGGATAAGCACGATTACCCTGACCTCGGACATCTTGCTACGTAACCTCGCAACGACGCTGAACGCTTATGCTCCCCTGACCATTAATGGTGGCAACCTGATTGGTAGCGGCAATTCGTTGAGATTGAACGGCCCAGGTACAGGAGCGATCACCACCGCGATTTCGGGCCAGTTCTCCGGCGATGCGGGTAGCGGTGGGTCTGCAACGAATGGCAGTACAGGGGCGAATGGCGCGAACTCCATTAGTGGTAACGTCGCTGGAGGTGCCGGTACCTCGGGCTCGAATGGCCAATACTCTTCCCCGACCAATGGTTCGGCGGCAATCAGTGGCAGTGCTTTCACGCTCATGAACACGGCCACCGTAACCGGTGGCGCTGGTGTTTCCACTCTATCAGCGGGCTCTGGGGGCAATGGCGGTAAAGGGGGTAATAATCCTGCTGTCTTTCCTGCCGCTGGTGCCGCTGGTGGCGCTGGTGGCAACGGCGGTGCCGGTGCCAGTGCAGGGGAGGGCTCCGTCGGTGGAGATGGCGTCGAGGGCAACAATTTTACGCTGATCAACAATGCCAGCATTACTGGGGGCAATGGTGCCACGGGCGTTACCGGTGGTGCCGGCGGTAAGGGCGGTGCTGGTGGAGCTGGTGGTGGATATTTTGGCCGCGGTGGCAACGGGGGCACTGGTGGCAATGGTGGCGACGGTGGCACTGGCGGCGCTGGCGGCGCTGGCGTCTCGGGTTCCAACATGGTGGTGGTCAACACCGGGACTATTCGAGGCGGTATGGGCGGGGTCAGGGGCTTGGGTGGTGCAGGAGGTACAGGAGGTGCAGCAGGTGCAGGCGGCTACCAAGGCGGTTTCGGCAATAGTGGCCAAAACGGCCTAAACGGCAGCCAAGGCGCAGATGGCAGAGAAGGCATTGACGGCTCCGGTATTTTTGCAGCGGGTGATTCAACCATCACCAACAGCGGTACTGTCAGCGGTTTTAACGGCATTCTTAACTTAGGTATCCTCAGCCTGAACAATGATGCGGATGGCCATATTGCGGGCAACGTGCTTGAACGTTCCGCAGCGGGGATTGCTAACAATGACACCATCGGTACGCTGAGCAACGAAGGTATCATCGAGGGTTTTACTGGTATTTCCAACGACGGCACAATCACCGCCCTGAGCAACAATGGCACTATCTTTGGCGCCGGATCAGGCATTCGTAACGATGGCACCATCTCTACGCTCAGCAACAGTGGCAGCATCTCCAGCAGCGGCTCCTCAGGCATTTATATGAGTAGAGGCAGCATTGGAACACTAAGCAATCATGGCACCATCAGCGGCACGACCGGTATTGCGATTAGTTCCGGGAGCATTGATTTACTTAGCAACGAAACGGATGGCGTTATCTCCGGTGGTTACTTCGGTATTATCAATGGTGGCAGTATCGGTGCACTGAACAACAGTGGCCTCATCAGCGCTCAATACGCCATTTTAAATGGCCCAATCAACGTGCTCGGCTCCATTGCCAACACCGGTACCATCGCCGGTACGATCTACAATATTGCTTCGCAGGACCTGATGATCAATGGCGGCAATGGTTCGGTGTTTGGCACACTGACAGGCAGCTCAGGCACAGGCGTCGGGGCAGACAACATCGGCCTGATCACCAGCACCTACTCGAACGTGGTGTTCGGCCCTGGCAACCAGTTGCTCAATGACCACATCGACGTGGGCACTCATAACGTCACCAATGATGCGACCGGCGTCCTGCAGGTCAACAATACGATCAATATCACCGGTAATTACTACCAGGGTGCCGATGCCAGTCTGATTTCCGGTGTGGCCAGCAACGCCGTGACCACTGGCGATGTCAGCACCGACAGCGGCTATGGTCGCCTGGTAGTATCCGGGACTGCCAACATCGCTTCGGGCTCCACGATTGGGTTGCAGCAGCTGGGCAGCTACGGCTTTGCTCAAGGACAACGCTACCTGGTGGTTCAGGCGGCCACCCCTGGCACCGAATATAACGCCAGCAGCCTTCACTATAATGTCGCCGGGTACAACGCTTCCGGTACCAGCGTAGACAACGGCGGCAATAGCGGTTTGTTGGTCACAGTGGGCAGCGCTACGCCACCTGACGTGACACCGCTGCCACCTGCCGTGACGCCGCCGCCACCTGACGTGACACCGCTGCCACCTGCCGTGACGCCGCCGCCACCTGACGTGACACCGCTGCCACCTGCCGTGACGCCGCTGCCACCTGCCGTGACGCCGCCGCCACCTGACGTGACGCTACCGCCACCTGACGTGACACCGCCGCCACCAGCTGTGACGCCGCCGCCACCTGCCGTGACGCTACCGCCACCAGCCGTGACGCCGCCGCATGACGGGCCATCCAGCGGTCCGATCAACCGCGCGACCACCACTACCGGGATCGCAACGCTCTCCGGGCTGTTCAACTACACCGCCTACGATGCTCCGTTGATGAACCTGTTCAACGCCACCGCGGCCCTTGGCTCTTCGGCCGCGGGTAACAAGGCCGGTGCGCAGTTGAGCCCGGCGGCGACCGCGTCTGCCGCGACTCAGGCGTCCATGGCGTCCACGGTGCAAGTGCTCAATGTCACGGCGGCGCACCTGGACGGGATGCGCATCGCGCAGAACGACAAGACCCGCGGCGGTATCGCCACGGGTGAGGGAACCAGCAATTCCGGGCTTTGGGGCCAGGCTTTCGGCGGTACTTCGCGTCTGAGCGAGAGCGATAATATCGCCGGTTATCACAGCCATTACGGCGGAATGCTGATAGGTGCCGACGGTGCGGTCAACGACAGCTGGCAGGCCGGTGGTCTGTTCAGCTACACCCAGACCACGGTCAATAGCGACGGCGACAACACCGGCAGTTCTGCCGACGTGAAGTCCTATGGTCTGTTCGGCTATGCCAGCTACACGGCCAACCCGTGGTACCTGGACCTATCGATGGGGGCGATCCAGCATCAATTCGACACCCGGCGTGACGTTAACTTCCCTGGCTTCAACGGCGAAGCCAAGGGCGACCATGACGCCATGCAGTACATCGCCGCGGCCCAGGTCGGTTACCCGATCGACCTCGGTTCCCATACGGTGCTGACGCCGATTGGCGGTTTGACCTACAGTACTCTTGACGAAGACAGCTACACCGAAAAAGGCGGCAATGGTGCGGCACTGCATGTGAACTCTACCAGCACCCACTCGCTGAAAAGCGACCTGGGCACCAAGCTGGAGCGTTCCTACGCTACTGAGTACGGCAATGTCGTGCCATCGGCGCAGTTGACCTGGCGTCATGAGTACCAGGACACGCGTCTGCAGTCGGTCGCCAACTTTGCCGCTGACACGGCCGGGGCCACCAGCTTCAGCAGCCTGGGCGCCAAGCCGGTGGATGACACTGGCGTACTGACGATGGGCGTGACTCTGCTCAAAAGCAGTGCCCTGAGTGTGTCGGCGAAGTACACCCTGGAAGCGGCCAGTGGTTACACGGCCAATACCGGTGATGTGCAGGTGCGTTGGAACTTCTGATCGGCTAGCCACGGTTAACCTGATAACGCCCATTGTTGGTGATAGACAATGGGCGTTCAGGCCTGCCGAAGCCGGAGAACCAACGCCTTTTGCACAACTGTCCTTACTCCCGACTCAAAGGTTCCCCCATGAGCGGCACACCGACAACGACCGACCCTCCACAACTGACACTCGCCGAGGCCTTGAATCTGGCCCACGCACACTGGAACGCAGGCCAGGCCCAGCAGGCCGAGCAGTTGTGCCAACGAATATTGGAAAAATGGCCACGACAGGCCGATGCTTCGCATTTGCTTGGGCTGATGGCCCACGCCTATGGCCGTATGGATCTGGCCATCTCTTTCGTGCGCCAGGCGTGCCAGACGCCGAGCGCGCCGGCGATCTACTTCAGCAACCTGGCCGAGATGTGTCGGCAACAAGGCTTGCTGGAGGAGGCCGAACAGGCAGGGCAGCAGGCCGTCGCCCTGGCCCCCACGCTGGTGGATGCCTGGAACAATCTGGGTATCATCCAGCAGGAAATGGGCAAGCTGGAGGAAAGCCTTGAGTGTCTGCTGCGTGTGGTGAACTTGCGTCCTGAAACGGCACAAGTACACAACAACCTGGGCAACACCTACCGCCGGCTGGATCGCCCTGAGCGCGCCGAGTGGCATTACAAACAGGCGCTGACCCTCGACCCGAATTACGCCGAGGCCTACAGTAACCTGTCTTTTTTATTGAGTTCACAAGGCCATTTCGATGAGGCGGTAGCTATCGGGCGACGGGCCATCGAACTCAACCCGCGGCTGATCGATGCTTACCTGAATATCGCTGAAGCCGAAACGCAACGCCTTCAAGATGGCGAGGCGTTACGCTGGCTGAATGCCTTGTACGCGTTCGCCCCCAAGCATGTCGGCGGCCTTACGGCGCGAGCCCAGGTCCTGAAAAAGGGCGGGCTGCTCGATGAGGCACTGCACTGCGCGCGGCAAGCGCTGGCCCTGGCCCCTCACGACGCCAATACCCACAACGCCATGGGCATTACGCTGCAGGCCATCGGTATGCATGAAGAGGCGCTGGAGCATTTCCTTCAAGCGGCGACATTGCCCGGCTCGGTGACCGAAGAGGCGATGATCGCGCAAGGATCATTGCTGCTGGAGATGGGACGCAAGGAAGCCGCCGCCGAGGCCTTCGAACAGGCATTGGCGGCGTTCCCGGGTTCGATTCGTGTGCTGGCAGGGCGCTCGGACAGCAAAACTTTCACAGCCGATGATGCCGACATCGCGGCCATGGAAGCTGGCTTGCTGCATTCAGAAGGCCTGCTGCTGGTCGACAAACTGTCGACCCATTTTGCCTTGGGCAAGGCTTACCTGGACGCGGGTGATTCGGTGCGCGCGTTCCAGCATCTGGATGCGGGCAATCGGCTCAAGCGCGCCACCTTCAGTTATGACCCGCAAGCGACGCAGCAATGGATGCACGGCATTGCCGAGGTCTTGAGTGAAGAGTTCATGGCCGCACATCAGGGGATGGGCGCGCAGTCGTCGATGCCTGTGTTTATCGTCGGCATGCCGCGCTCGGGCACGACCTTGGTCGAGCAGATTCTCGCTTCCCATCCGCGGGTGCAGGGTGCCGGTGAGCTGGATTCGTTGCGTCTCGCGGTGGAAAGCCTGGGCGCTTTTCCGCAGAGTCTGGTCAATTGTTCGGTCGAGGATCTGGCCAGGCTCGGTCAGGACTATCTTCAGCGCATCACGCCACTGCTCGACGGTTGTGATCGTCTGGTTGACAAGATGCCGGCCAACTTTATGTATGCCGGCCTGATCCCCTTGATCCTGCCAGGGGCGCGCATCCTTCACTGTCGTCGCAACCCGGTCGACACCTGCCTTTCCTGCTACAGCAAGCTGTTCGGTGGCGAGCAACTGTTCACCTACGATCAGGCCGAACTGGGCCAGTTTCATCGTAACTACCAGGCGTTGATGGCTCACTGGCGAGCGTTATTGCCCGTCGAGTCGTTTATTGAAGTGGACTACGAAGCGGTGGTGGATGACCTGGAAGGGCAAGCCCGGCGTCTGATCGACTTCATTGGCCTGCCGTGGAACGACGCCTGCCTTGAGTTCCACAAGACTCGGCGCGTGGTGCGTACCGCGAGTGTCAATCAGGTGCGCCAGCCGATCTACAAAACCTCTAAAGACCGCTGGCGAGCGCATGCCCCACAGCTCGGGCCGTTGTTGCGGGCGCTGGATACAGGTGAAGCGTGAAAAGCTCGAGTGCGTCGTTGTTGCGCTGTCTAGGGGGGGCACTCATGTGCGTGAGTTTGGCGTCAGGGGGATTGACCGGTTGTGCCGATCCAAACAGGCATGCCGAGAGCCTGGCGCTCAGCGGCCACTTGTACCGTGACCGGGTCGACACCGACGGTTTCGTGTTGACCGGTTTTCATCGGATCAGCCGCCCGGATCTGCCATTGACCGTCTATATCGAGGGTGATGGTAAAGCCTGGCGTACGCGCACGTTGCCCTCGGACAATCCGTCGCCGCATCAGGCCCTGGGTTTGACACTGGCAGCGGTGGACCCCGCGGCCAACGTCGTGTACCTGGCACGCCCTTGCCAATTCACGCCGTTGGTGCAAAGCCCGCGTTGCGACCAAGCCTATTGGACCGACAAGCGCTTTGCCGAGGAAGTCGTCGTGGCCATGAACCAGGCGGTGAGCCATTACGCCGCGCGGGTGCCAGGGCAACGCATCCACTTGGTCGGCTATTCGGGAGGCGGCGCGCTGGCGGTTTTGATTGCCGCCAGGCGCCAGGACATAGCCTCGCTGCGCACCGTGGCCGGTAACCTTGATCATGCCGAAGTCAATCGCCTGCATCAGGTGCCGGCGATGCCGGAGTCGCTCAATGCCATCGACGTTGCCGATCAGATCGCCGCCATACCGCAGATCCACTTCAGTGGCGCGGATGACAGCGTCGTGCCCCCCGTGATAGCGCAGCATTTTGTCAGTGCGACAGACAATCGATGCGCGCGCAGCTTTATCGTGGCGGGCATGAACCATGAAAGCGATTGGGCTAGACGCTGGCCTGAACTTCTCGCTATCTTTTTACCGTGCTCGACGAGTGCAAAGCATGAATAACAACCTGACAAGCGTACCGCACGCCCTGAGTGCGTCGGACCGAAAAGCGCATTATGGCCACAGCGGCGCGGTTCTGTGGCTTACCGGGCTGTCCGCTTCGGGCAAGTCGTCCTTGTCCATGGCATTGGAACTGGCGCTGACGAAAATGGGCTACAGCTGCTATGTGCTCGATGGCGACAACGTGCGCAATGGCCTGAATGCGAATCTGGGTTTCAGTGCCGAAGACCGGACCGAGAACATTCGCCGCGTGGGGGAGGTGGCCGCCTTGTTTTCACATGCCGGGTTGATATGCATCACCGCCCTCATTTCCCCCTACTGCAAAGACCGTAAGCGTGCACGTAAGGCGGTCGGGCCGATGTTTCACGAAATACATATCGCCGCAGACCTGGCGACCTGCGAAGCCCGTGACCCCAAAGGGCTATACAAAAAGGCACATGCCGGTGAGCTGCTTGAGTTCACGGGGGTAAGTGCGCCGTACGAAGCGCCGCAGTGTCCTGAATTGGCGATCGATACTGGAACAATATCGGTTGAGGAAAGTTTGAAGATACTGCTCGATTATGTGGTGCGACATATTCCGCTTAGACCGGAACGACTGACGGCATCGGAGGGTGAGTGATCGTGCCTGGCATACCGGCGAAATAGATCGTTAACCGGTAGCGACGCATCGGCGGTAGGGACAGGGGCAGTCTCATGCGCCTGTAGAGGGAGGGCGCGAACCGGTAGGCTCGATCCAGCGCAGCAGGGTACGGAATAGCGTTTCGGGGTCGATCGGCTTGGCGACGAAGTCCACCATGCCCGCCTCTATGCAGCGCTCTTGATCGGCCTGCATGGCGTTGGCAGTCATGGCGACAATGGGCAGGTTAGCTTTGCCCGGCAAGGCACGAATGGCACGCGTCGCACCCAGGCCATCGAGTATTGGCATCTGCATGTCCATCAGCACCAGATCGTAGGCAACCGCTTGTACCTTGTCGATGGCAATCTGGCCATTATCAGCGATATCGACAAGCAATCCGGCATCGCTCAGCAGTTCGCTCGCCAACAGTTGGTTCAGTGCGTTGTCTTCCACTAAAAGTACCCGCGCACCGGAAATTGTCGCCATGATCCTGGCAATTGGGCCACTCGCCACCAACACCCGACCACCTTGCGGTTCTTTGCATTCGACTTGCACGGTGCCAAGTTGAACGGTGAACCAGAAGGTAGAGCCTTGGCCGACGACGCTGTTGACCCCGACCGCACCTCCCATCAACTCCGCGAGGTTCTTTGCAATCGCCAGGCCCAGACCGGTGCCACCGTATTGGCGTGTTGTCGATGCATCTGCCTGGTGGAAACTTTGGAACAGATGCCCCATTTGCTCTTCGCAAATACCGATGCCTGTGTCCCTGACTGCAAAATACAGCAGCACATCGGACTCGCTGCGTCCACGCAAGCGAATCTCGATAGTGATCTGTCCCTGTTCGGTGAACTTGACTGCGTTGCTGGCAAAGTTGACCAACACTTGCCCCACGCGCAGCGCATCGCCAACCAGCGTGGCCGGGACGTCGCTGGCTACATCAAGGGTCAATTCCAGGTTGCGTTGCGCGGCTCCCGTACCGACCAGATTCACGACGTTGTTGAGCACTTCCTCAAGGGTAAATGCGCGCCGCTCAACGCTCAGCATGCCAGCCTCGATCTTTGAAAAATCAAGCACGTCGTTGATGATGCCCAGCAAATGCTTTGCCGATTGCTGGATCTTCTCTATGTAATCCGCTTGGCGTGGACTCAATTCGGTTTTCAACGCCAGGTAACTCATGCCGATGATGGTGTTCATCGGCGTGCGAATTTCGTGACTCATATTGGCCACGAATTCGCTTTTATGCTGATCGGCGATTTCAAGCTGATGATTTTTTTTCTCGATAGCGACGAGGGCAGCATGCAATTGCTGATTGCTCTTGGTTGTCGCTTCCATCAACGATCTCAGTTTTTCGGCCATTATCCGCACGCGATCGAGAGCGCTGTTTTGAGACGCTTCGGGAATTGATATCTCCAGATTGCCGTTAGCCAGCTCATGTAACACCCATTTAAGCTCGACGGGAGTCCCGCCCAGCATCTCCTGGGTCTGCTTGCGACCCAGGTAAATCAACAAGCTGATCTCGCCTATCAACATCAGCAAAATAGTCACGAATACGTTCTGGGAAAAATCCAGCGTGTTGTTCGCCAGGGCGACTTCTTGTGAAGTGCGCATCTCCATCTCGCCATAAAACTCGTCCAGCGGTTTCATGATCTGTGCCTTGAGAGCATGGTATTGCCGGCTATACAGCAGTGCTCGGGCCAAGGCGAGATCAGGCTCGGCATTTACCGAGTAGTTACCTTGGGCATCTTCAAATTTGCCCTTGACCGCGTTCATCGCTTTGACTTCAAGTTTGACCAGGTTGTCGGAACTGACCTGGGCCTCATTGAGTTTGGCGAACTCTTCATCCGTAAATCCTTCCTGTTCCATCAATACTTTCAGCGCCACAGCTTCCCCGTCGGGTCGAGGCTGAGCTTGGCCCGCCGCAACATAGTCCCAGTAAATGCGGTGATAGTCTTTCGGGCGTGGTGCCTTGCCGTTGCGAATTTCGATGATCTTCAGGTATTCGCGTTCAAATTCCGGGTTTGCGGTCACTACATAAGTACGCGCCAGACGCGTCAGTTCATCAGAACTGCGACGTAATTCATCAGCAAGTAAAAACGAGCGGTAGCGCTTCTCACTGGCCTCACGTGCGTCGTATGCCGCTTGCTTGATGGTCAAAAAGGTATAGAGCAGACTTGCGAACGTTGCAGCAATCGCAATCAGGGCGTACCGGACGAATCTCGAACTATTGACTGTTTTCATGTTTGTCCTGTTCCTGAAATCGCCATTGTCTTATGAGCGAGATTGGCCGACGTGGAGCAGCATTTAACATGGTCGCGGTGCACTGGCAACTGTGCAGTTCTCATTGTCGAAGGTTTGAAGAGTCATGGTTTTCCGTGCGTTACGATCAGCAGCTTTGCCCAATAGGCTCCAAGCCTACTGTTGCCGCACTGGCTGGTAACGCCCTTGAACGAGAGGGCATTCTTTCAGTACCGTCAGTGGGCTCGTGCGGCAGGCTTTCATAATGCATTTCATATTTTTTCAGCGTTTTTCATCGAGTTGGTTCCAATGAATCATGGTTTTTCACAACGGCGCTGACGGTGTGCAGGTTTACTGGGTGGGCTAGCTGCCGGCATGGGTCGCAGTAGTGTCCGCAGGAGAGCAGGTGTGAGCCTTGAGCGTCTGAGTAAACTCATTTCGGTAGGATTTGGTTTGGTGCTGGTTGCCTGCCTGATTAGCGTGACGCTGGATGAGTATTACGGTGACCAAGCCGCGCAGGCCACTGAACGACGTCACCAGACCATTATCGTCGTTGCTCAGATGGCAACGCTCAATAGCGAACTTACTCAGCTCGCTCGCTTGTACGTAGGCACGGGCGAACAGCTATTGCTGACCCAATATGACCTGAAGTGGAAAGAAGGCCGTGCATTCCAGGACGCCGCGACGAACCTTCGAGCGATTGGCCTGACTGAAAGAGAAGGCAAATTGCTGGACGCGGTCGAAGTCATGGACCGCAAACAGACGGGCATGGAACGCTCAGCCATGAAAGAGCTTTGGCGATCAGGCGCATCATCGCTGCTGGCTAGCACCACTTACATCACCTCCGAGTGGAACTTCGCCAGTGCGCTTAATCAACTTAGAAGTTCCATCAGTAAGCGTCTGAACGCCGACTTCGAGGCGGCCTGGGAGAAGGCCGAGCTGGCTGCTCACATCAGTATTTTGATGCAATTGATTACCCTAGGGGCAGGCTTGCTGGTCTTTTGGGTCGTATTGCGTCGCCAATTGATGGTTCCACTGTTGGCGCTTTCCGATCGCATGCGCCGCCTGCATACCGGGGAAACCATCGGGGAATTGGGACCGATGCGGGGGCTCGCGGAAGTCGTGAGCCTGGCTGAGGCTCTGGATGCGTATGTCGATCTTAATGAAGAGCTACTTCGACAGCATTGGGTCAAAGGGCACCTCGGCGAGTTGATGCAAGCGTTGCAGTCGTGCAGCGATCGAGAATTATTTGTTGAGACGCTGCAACAGCATCTAAGCGCTTGCCTGGACTGTGAAGTCGACTTGTTGTTCGATACTTCATGTGTGGTGCGTACTGATCAAGTTCACTACAGCTTGCCGTTGTTTCAAGATGGCCAACAATTGGCCAGCCTTGAACTTTATTTCAGTCATCGACTGGACCCTGCCCAACGGGATTTGCTCGATGCCATGGTCGATCCGCTCAGTGGGCTGTTGAGCCTTTTGCAACAACGCACGCGCAATCAGCAGTTGTTGGGCCAGGCCTGCCAGCAGGCAACGCAACTGGAGAGCCAGGCACTCGTATTACAACAGCGACAGGAATCCCTGGAGCTCACCGAGAGTTGGTATCGCGGTATCGTTGAGTTCGCACCTAAAGCGCTGCTGGTGTTTGATGAGCACAGCGTGATCCTGGCCAACCAGGAAAGTGAGGTGACCTTTGGCTATACGCATGGCAACTTGTTAGGCAAAACCTATCGGATGCTGCTGCCGGAAAGTCAACTCCCATTGGTTGATCGCATGATCGAGCGGGCTTGCGCCAGCAAGGGGCTGGAAACAGCCCAAGTGATTGCCCGACGAGCCGATGGCAGCGATTTCCCGGTCGAGTTGCGTCTGTGTTTGCTGCCCGCGCGTCAAGGGCAAGGCAAATGTCTGTGCGTTGCAATCCGTGATCTCACTCAGCGCGAGGCTGACGAGCGCCTGTTGCGTGAAGCGCACGAACAGCAGCAAGCCATTGTGTCCGCGGCACCCTATGGACTTGCCATGGTGCGCGGCATGTTGATTCTACAGGTCAATTCGCGGCTGGATGAGTTGCTCGGTTATGCACCGGGCGAACAGTTGCAGCGCACTCCGCTGATCTGGATGGATCACATCATGCCCGCCGAGGCAATGCTCACATTCGAAGCCGAAGTTCGCCAAACACTGGACCGCGGCGAGGTCTATCACCAACAGATGCAACTGTGCCGCAAGGACGGAAGCAGTTTCTGGGCAAGCGTGAGTGCCCGAGCGGTCGCGCCCGGACAGCTGTCGTCGCGAGGCTCGATCTGGATCATTGAAGATGTCACTGCCCAGCACGCGGCCGCGGACGAGATGCGGCAGGCGCGGCAACTGGCGGAGGACAGTTCACGTATCAAGGCTGAGTTTCTTGCCAACATGAGTCACGAGATACGAACGCCGATGAACGCCATCATCGGTATGACCTACCTCACCTTGAGAACAGATCTGAGCGAGCGACAGCGTGACTACCTGAGCAAGGTACAGAGTTCCAGCCGACACCTTCTGGGCGTGCTTGACGATATTCTGGATTTTTCCAAGATCGAGGCCGGCAAGCTTCAATTGGAGGTTCGCGACTTCAGCCTGACTCAGATGCTGGAGGAGGTGCTCGACCAGGTGCGTCCTCGCATTGACGATAAGCGCCTGGGTATGCAGTTCAATGTCGGCGCAAATGTGCCGGAACGCCTGTGCGGGGATCCACTGCGCCTACGGCAAATATTGCTGAATTACTTGAGTAACGCAGTTAAGTTCACCGAACGTGGGCACATCCGGCTTGAAGTGAGCTTGCGTGAGGCTGGCGTGGATGATGCCTTGCTGCGCTTTAGTGTCATCGATAGCGGTATCGGTCTTTCTGCCGAACAGTTGAAACACATCTTCCAGAGTTTTTTGCAGGCAGATGCCTCCACGACAAGATGCTTTGGTGGCACGGGGCTGGGGCTGGCAATCGCCAAACAACTGGCCGAAATGATGGGCGGCCAAGTCGGCGTTCAGAGTGTCCTGGGTGAGGGCAGCAACTTCTGGTTCGAGGTCCGATTGAACCTGGCTCAGAGTGATGTCCTGGAGGGGCTGTTCGAAGAAGAGGGCCTCAGCGACTGGAGGGTGGCCGAAGGCACACGCATTTTGCTGGTGGAAGATAATGAACTGAATCAGCAAGTGGCCGCCGAATTACTGCAGGCAGTTGGTTGTGTTGTCGAGATTGCGGCAAATGGTAGCGACGCCCTGAGGAGGTTGGTCGAAGAGCGCTATGACCTGGTGTTCATGGACATGCAGATGCCGGTACTCGATGGCCTGACGGCCACCCGGCGACTGCGGCAGTTGCCCGGATTGAGCACATTACCCGTCGTCGCGATGACCGCTAACGCCAGGCAGTGTGATCATGACGCTTGCCTGGCAGCAGGAATGACCGATTTTATCAGTAAGCCCTTCGAACCGCAGATGCTCTATTCGGTATTGCAACGATTGCTCACTGAGACGCAAGACAATCAGGAGCGCACTGTGCCGTTGGCGTCAAACAGCTGCGATGTAGGCTTTAACCTCGATGGCGTGGATATGGCTGCCGGGCTGCGCCGTGTGTTGGGAAAGCACAGCCTGTATCTGGAATTATTGCAACGGTATCTGATCGACCAGGGTCCCTCTATAGAAAAGTTGAGCGCGGCGATGGCATCGGGCGAGTTGGCACAAGCCGAACTGTTGGCGCATAGCTGCAAAGGCGTCTCGGCGACCATCGGCGCGGACGCCGTCGCTCAGGCAGCAGATTCGCTGGAACAGGCTCTGCAAGCAAAGCGACCCGAGGATCAATTGCAGGTTTGCCTGGACGTTTTGACGCAACCCTTGACGGCATTGTTGGAGCAGTTACGTCAGAGGTTACCCCGTGAGACCGAGGCATCTTTGACAGAGGTCAGCTGGGTCGAGTTGCAGCAGGTAAGCCGAGATCTCGATGTGCTGCTAGCGGACTTTGACGCGCAGACGGTGCCTTATTTTTCCATGCATGCCGGCATGCTTCGCAGCGCGTTCGCGAACCGCTTCCCGCCACTGGAGGCCGCCGTGAAACGTTTTGACTTCGAGCGCGCTCGAGTCTGTCTGAGTGAGGCCCTGCAGGCCTGTGAAGCCGTCGCAGTGAGCGGATAGAAATATATGGGGCACAGGTCTTCATGACTCTCAAAAGACCTTAATTCAGAAGTTTTCATCGTTTTTCATCGTTCGGCGAGGCAAAACTCAAGGCATTTCAGAGCAGATTTTTACAGTGCATGCGTTACTGCACGCTCATGGTCGAGGCGACGATCGGGGACAACCGTCTCGTGCTGCCAGGACAGTAGCGTTTGTTTACCCGCGTATCGGTGAACTCGTCTTGAGGAACTCTAGTTGAACCGTCCAACCCACAGGCCCACCGTATTAGTAGTCGATGATATGCCGGCCAATCTGCAGCTGATCAGTGAGCTGCTTGGTGAGCGTTATCACGTGCGCGTGGCTAGCAGCGGGGCGCAGGCGTTGAAAAGCGTCGAACGGTCGATGCCCGATCTGATCCTGCTGGATGTGGTGATGCCCGAGATGGATGGCCATGATGTCTGCCGTACGCTTAAGAGCGATCCGAAGCTCTGTGACGTGCCGGTGTTGTTTCTTTCCGCCAGGAATCAGGACGAAGACGAATGCCTGGGCTTCGAGCTGGGAGCGGCCGATTACCTGAACAAACCGATCAACCCGCCAATACTGCTGGCACGAGTGCAGACACAGATACGCTTGAAGGCGACAACGGACCTGTTGCGCTTGCATAACGACTATCTCGATAAGGAAGTAGTGGCGCGCACCCGTGAGTTACAAGCCACCCATGATGTGACCATTCTGGCCCTTGCGTCATTGGCCGAGACGCGTGACAACGAGACCGGCAATCACTTGCGCCGAACGCAGCATTATGTTCGAGCGCTGGCTGAGAAACTGCGTAATCACCCGCGATTCAGGCCTTATCTAGATCAACAAACTATCGAGCTGATGTTCAAATCAGCACCGCTGCATGACATCGGCAAGGTCGGAATAGCTGATCAGATCCTGCTCAAACCAGGGCGCTTTGAGCCCGCCGAATTCGAGATCATGAAAACGCATGCCCGATTGGGGTATCAGGCTCTGGTGCATGCTGAGGAGCTTTTGGGAGCGCAAGTGCCCTTCCTGCGCATCGCCAAGGAAATTGCCCTGTGCCACCACGAAAAATGGGATGGCAGCGGTTACCCCAGCGGTCTGGCCGGTGAGGCCATTCCCGTGAGCGCCCGCCTGATGGCGGTCGCCGATGTCTACGACGCGGTCATCAGCCGGCGGGTGTACAAATCGGAAATGACCCACCAGACGGCAGTTGCGATCATCCGTGATGGTGCCGGCCGGCATTTTGATCCGGCAGTCGCGGCGGCGTTCATGGCGCTGGAAAAAGAGTTTGAGCAAATCGCCGAGCGCTACGCCGACACTGCTGCAGAAGAGCCCCTTGAGGCCATGTTCGGTTAACGGTTGCCTTGCAATGACAGACACAAAACAAAAGGTGCCTGAATTCACCCCGGAGTAAGCCTCATGAGTTGGGTCGTTGAGAACGCGCGCACGATCAAGCGCGTTTGCTGGGTGTTTGTGGTCATATTGTCGTTGCTGACGGTCATAGGGATCGCCGACCGTTTTCAGCGCCAACGCGTAATGTTTCTGGAAGGGCAGCAGGCGCTGCTCACTCAGCGAAGCGCCTGGAATTATTCCAACCTGGTGCGTCAGCAGCAGACCCATAAACTGCAACAAACGCTGCTTGAGGCCGATCCACCTCCGCCTGGGTGCTTATCAGATGAATACATTGCCATGCAACAGCGCACCACGGAGATCCAGTCGGCGGGTGTGGACGAACTGAAACAGTTCACATTACGGGTGCCGATACACCAGGTGGCGCCTCTGCCTTCCCCTCAGAGGCCACGCCTGAGTTTACAAGAGGGCCAGATTCAGATGACCAGCCGGCAGCTCTTGGGCTATAGCTGCGGCGGCGGGGACGTGGTGATTCAGGAAACGCAAACCCGGTTACAGGCACAGCCGCTGCCGCCTCGCACGGCGGCAGGTCCGGCATTTGTCGATAGGCTCGTCGTGCATGTGGCGGTGACAGACGATCAGATGCCAACCTGGTACTTTGACATCCACTTCACCCCCAATAACGCGGAATATATCCCCGCCACAGGCGCTGGTTGGCCGGCCTCGCTCCCGACTGAGGGGCCAGATCAGGAACGGTTTGTCCGGCAGTTTTCGAACCTGCACCAAGGGCTGCAGATGCGCTATTACAGCGAGCCACTGGTCGAGAATTTTTTGCCCCAGTTTCTTAAATGGAACAGCTTCGGGATGTTACTGCTGGTGGGGATAATCATGTGTTTACTGATGATTAACTGGCTGGTGATGCATCTTGTCGATTCCAGTGTGGTGCAATATAGAGCAGCTACCCGCGACTACCTTACCGGGTTGTACAACCGTCGGGCAGCTATATCCATAGCAGAGGCGGAGTTGGCCCGCGCCACACGCAAGCCCAGTTCTTTGTGCGTATTGATGGTGGATATCGACCACTTCAAGCTGGTTAACGATACGTATGGTCATGACGGCGGAGATGAGGTACTGAAGTTTTTCGCGCAGTTGCTCAATCAAACGCTGCGCCAACCGGACCTGGTGGCCCGCTTCGGCGGCGAAGAATTCCTCATCGTGCTCCCCGATACCGATCTGACCGGTGCGCAGACGATGGCTGAGCGTCTGTTGCAAACCTTGCACAATTCAATGCTCGAATATGGCGGAAGGAGTTTTGGTGTCACTTGCAGCATGGGAGTCGCCGCTTGGCGAGGCCCGGAGGAAAACTTTTCGACCCTGCTGGTGCGTGCAGATCTGCTGCTTTATCAAGCCAAGCAACAAGGCCGCGATCGCTACGTGAGTGAGTACTGTCGTACTCCCTCGTTGCATACGCACGTCTGAACCCGACCTTTAACCTGGACCATCCTCACAGGAATTTCGATGATCACCGCCACTGCAGTCTTTATTTTCGACAGCCATTCAGCCGAGGGGGAGGGCGGTCGTTGAGTGAGTCGCGTTATCTCATCGAGGATGGTAATGACATGTTCATCTTGTGCAGCAGGCGATAACACGATCAACACTTTGCCAAGCGGCCCCAAGCCTTGCCCAAGTGCGTTGAACATCCGGGTCGGTCCCCGAGTACATGGCTGATCAACACTTACCAGACGTTTTCAATTCTCATCTGAAGGCGGCAAACAAGCAGCCAGCGGCTCCTACCTAAGTGGTTCGAAGACTATGCCTTATAACAATATTCTGACTGCCGACGAACTCGTGGCCATCAATACCGTGTTCCAAGAGGCTGCGCTGGAACCTCAAAAAATCCTGATAGTCGAGGACGACCCATGCACACGCGAGATGTTGACTGAGATTCTTCAAGTCAATGGCCTTTTG
This sequence comes from Pseudomonas sp. P8_241, assembly GCF_034008315.1. NCBI lineage: Bacteria > Pseudomonadati > Pseudomonadota > Gammaproteobacteria > Pseudomonadales > Pseudomonadaceae > Pseudomonas > Pseudomonas sp. P8_241. The sequence continues at coordinate 3,309,229 of NZ_CP125377.1, forward strand.
TGCCTGCAGGCTAGAAGTGCAGTTGAAGCCATGCGTGCATTGAGTAACGACAACTCGGTTGAATTGATCATTACGGATTTACGCATGTATCCGCACGATGGTCTGCAATTGATTCGAATGATCCGTGAGTCTGAGTGGGCTGACCTGCCCATTTTGATCATCTCTGGAGATGCCGGTGTTCGAGACGCTATCGAGGCCATGCGCTTGAATGTCGTCGACTTTCTGCTCAAGCCGATCAATCCAGACGAACTGATCTCCTTGGTTCACCTTGAACTTGGTTTCAGGCCTGAAAATCTTCCTTAGCCATCATCAAGCCATCGAGGACCTGGCAATGCATCCTTGAGTCAACCGTCTATTGCTCTGCATGAAGAGCGGTATATCGAAGGCTCCACGCGCTTGGCCAGCGATTCGATCGGTGGTCTGTCAACGTGGGCCGACAGTGTGCAGGTTGTATAAGCGCTTATCTGAAGCGTTTGTACCAAGCGCTTTGCCTCCACATCTGGCCAGTGCCAGCGTTCAGTCTCCAGCACCTGGGCGTAAGTCCTCTTCAGAGTTCCCCCCAGGAGGCTGTTCAGAAGTTTTCAGCGTTTTTCAGCGTTTTTCATCGCCCGGCGGAAACGGTTTCAGTCCATTTCAGAGCAGGCGGGTGGGTGGCGTGCGTTACTGCACGCACTTGGCAGAAGTGATTGCTCCCCCTGCTGCTTTACCTACACATCTGTGACCTGTTCACGAGGAAGTCCTGTTGTACAGCTCAACCCCGAAACCCACCGTGCGGGTCGGCGACGATAATTCTCGCTTTCATCGACTGGACATAGCAGCAGTCTCATTTGTGATTCATCTGCTGGCCCTGGCCTTACCTTTGGCATTGCTGCAGATATACGACCGCATTTTGCCAAGCCAGTCCTACGGCACGGCGGTGTTCCTGGTGGTCGGTGTCGGTGTCGCCATCATGCTCGAGGCCATCCTGCGTTACGGCCGCACTGCGTTGTTTGCGCACATCGCCGCGCAATACGAAAGCGAAACAACCACGCGTATTTTCGACCGGCTGCTGAAGGCGGATATCAATGTCGTAGAGGGCATGGGTACCGCCAGTGTGATCGACGGCATTCGTTCGGTGGCGCAGGTGCGCGATCATTGGTCCGGCAATGCCACGGTGGCGCTTTACGAGGTGCCGTTCATCGCCGTTTACATCGGTCTGGTGGCTTACATCGGTGGCTGGCTGGCTTTTATTCCGCTGGTGTTGTTCGCGGTCACCCTAGGCATGACGCTGCTGGTCAAGACAGCCACCGAGCGGACCTTGGGCCGCGTCGAGGCAGCCGATAGCCGCCGCCGTAACTTGTTGTGGGCGTCCTTTGCCGGTCTGACCGAGGTCAAATCGCGCGGAGCCGAGCCCGGTCTCAGCCGCAACTACGCCGCAATGAATGCACACTACATGGAAGCGTCGGCGCGCCTGGAAATGCTTGTCGCCTGGGTTCGCGAGAACGCTACGCTGTTGGGCCAGTTGTCCACAGTACTCATTGTGATCTTTGGTGCGATTGACGTGATGAAGGGCGAACTGAGCACTGGCGGACTTACCGCTTGTACATTGCTCGCCGGTCGCTCCATTGGGCCGGCAATGCTCGGATTAGGTTACCTGGCGCGTTTGGCGCAGGCACGGGATGCACAGGCGAAAGTCCATCACCTGCTTGAGTTGCCGGTCGGCGATGCGGTGCTGTATCCGCAGACGCATGAGCAGACCCGGACATCGCTCATCGTCACCCAAGGCTGTATTGAGCTGCTCAGGGAGAACAACCCCGAGCTAACCATCAACATTGCCTCCGGCGAACTGGTTCATCTGGATGCCTGCGATGCGGCACTGGCGTCAAAACTGCTGGCGCTGGTGGCCGGTACCGGGCGGCAGCAGGGGCTGGAAGTGCGCCTGGACGGTCATTCGGTGCGTGAATATTCGGCCGCCAGCCTGCGCCATAGCGTGAGCCTGGTACCGCGTCATCCGGCTTTGGTGGCAGGTTCGATACTCAACAACCTGACCCTTTTCGACCCTCGGTACAACGAGCGGGCGCGCGATTATGCGGACGCATTAGGCCTGCTGCCATTTCTCGGCCGTTTGCGCAGTGGCGCGTTGACGCAAATAGGTGCCCTGGGCGCTGAACAGTTCGATGAAGGGGTTTACCAGCGCATCGCGCTGATTCGGGCGTTGGTGCGCGAGCCCAAGATCTTACTGCTGGATCATGCTGGCAGCGGCCTTGATCTGGACGGGCAAAAACGCCTTGCCGAGTTGCTGCAAAACATGGCCGGACGCCCCACGGTGCTGGTGGCCAGTAACAAGCCGATCATGATTGGCGCGTGCGATCGCAGCATCCACATTGGCAGGAGTCATCAACATGCAGGCTGAAAATATCAGTTCCGACCGGTCGCAAAGCGACAGCAGACTGCAGGTGTTCTGGAGTGAACGCGCGCGCATGCAGCGTATCGCCACACTGCTGGGCGAGGCGCGTCTCGGCGCCTCGGCGATCGCCCGCTGCCTGCCCGCACTGCTGGTGACGCTGGACTGGTTCGGTGCGCCGCGCAATCTGGTGCCCAGCCTTCCGCCTCAAGGCGCCGGTTTTACCGTAGAAGACTTGCGCACACTGTTGGTGGACATCGGATTCCGCTCTGATTACTTACCCCATGGCAACCGCGACAACCTGATGGAAAGCCTGCCGGTCGGCACCCTGGCACTCACCGATGAGCATTGCATGCTCTATCTCGGGCGCCTTGAGAGCAATGACTGGTGGCATGACGGAGTCAGCCCGGTCGAAGGCTGGCAGCCGTCGAGTGGCACCGAGTTTCTGATGATCCAGCGCAAAGCCGGGTTCATCCCCCTCGACGCTCCCCAGCCCGACTGGTTTGCGCGGCTGATGGCGAAGGCCCGGCGCGAGCTGGTCGGGATTGGGCTTATCAGCCTGGTCACCAACCTCCTGGCATTGTCGGTGTCGTTGTTCACCATGACTGTCTACAACTCAGTGATCCCCAGTGGCGCCACTGGCACGCTGACCACTCTGGGATTGGGGGCGATCATCGCCATCATCAGTGGTTGGGGGCTGCGCCTCGGGCGCGCTTCACTGCTTGCGCGCATGGGTGCATGGGCCGGCGCAAGCATTGGTACCGCGGCGTTTCGCAAAACTCTCGGCCTGCCGTTGGAATACTCATCGCGGCTGGGCCTGAACAACAACCTCAACCGCATGCGCTCGCTGGAAGGCGTGCGTCAGTACCTTAGCGGTGCCGGCGGTGTGGCGCTGGTCGACTATCCGTTCGTGTTGGTGTTCATCGTGGTAATCGCGTTGCTTGGCGGATGGATCGTTTTCGTGCCAATCATCGGGCTGCTGCTGTTCTTGCTCGCTGCCTGGTTAGTACAGCCCTATGTACAGCGCAAAGCCGTTCACGCAAGCCGCGTTGGCAATCGACTGCTGGAGGAATACTCCAGCGGTATCCAGCGACTTCGCTCCCTTCAGGGCATCAGTGGCAACCACCACTGGTTGCGGCGCATGCGCGATATGTCCAGCCAGGCGGCAAAGGCCAATCGTGATCTGGCCCTGGCCCAGGCGCTGGTGCAGAGCATCGGCCAGGCGCTGGGCATGTTCACTGTGCTTGGCACCATGGCCGCCGGCATCGCGCTGGTCCTGGCTCAAGGTATGACGGCGGGCGGGCTGATCGCCACGATGATGCTGGTCTGGCACGTTACCACCCCGGCCCAGCAATTCTTTTTCCTCAGCCTGCGCATGAGCCAGATCAGAGAATCGCGCCTGCAACTGGAGCGGCTGATGCAGTCCGCTGGCGAGGCGCAACACCCGCAAATGTATTCGCCGATCGAACCGCTGGCGCCTCGTATCGCCGTGGACCATTTGTACTATCGCTATACCGCCGAGCAGGAACCTGCACTCAACGGCATCAGTTTTGAGTTGCAGCCGGGCCAGCGTGTGGTGGTGGTCGGGCCCAACGGCGCCGGCAAAAGCACTCTGTTGCAGTGCCTGTCCGGCGTGCGCCTGCCACAGAGTGGCCGCGTGGTGCTCGATGGGCGGGACATCCGCCAGTTCGATCCAGCGGATTACCGCGTCTGGGTCGGCTTTCATGCGCAGACCCTGCAGAACCTCCCGTTATCGGTGCGTGATTTCCTCCAGCTGTCCCATCCGTCTGCCTGTGACGAGCGCATCGTTGCCTGTTTCTCCCGTGTAGCGGGCGAAACCTGGTGGAGTTTGCTCGGCTGCACGACTGAGGAAGAGGCGCTGAGCCTGCAGCTCGATCCTTGGCGCGAAGACCCCGACGCCCTGCGCATACGTCACGTGGTGGGAATGGTCGAAGCCGTACTGGACGATCCACCCTTGCTTTTGCTGGATGACCCGTTGCGCGACGGCGATCCGGTACTGGACGGCATGTTCAAGCGCCTGCTCGACAACCTGCGTGGCATCAGCACCGTGGTGATTGCTACTCACCGTGCGGACCTGATCGAAACCGCAGACCAGATCGTGATTCTCGATCAGGGCAAATTGATTCATATCGGGCCAGTCGCCCTTCAGAGCCCGAAAGCGGCGGCGCAGGACAGTTTAAAAGGACCGATTCATGCTTAAGATCGACCCACTTCCAAAAATCATTACCATCACTGGGGCCGACGACCGTGCCAGCGCCAATATTGCCAACTTGCTTAACGATGGCCGCAGTTCGCGGCAATTGCGACGCATGCTGTTGGCCATTGTTGCCCTTGTGGTGCTGTTCCTGCTCTGGACGCTGATCGCTCAGGTTGATGAGCTGGCCAAGGCGCGTGGAGAGGTTCAGCCGGTGTCGCGTATTCAGCTCGTGCAGTCGAAGGAGGGCGGCATCCTCACTGAACTGCTGGTCGAGGCGAACGAACATGTCAAGGCGGGGCAGGTCATCGCCCGGTTTGCCACGACCGATGTGCAGAAAGATCTCGATCAGGTCGGTGTGCGGCGCTCCGCCCTGCAGATCGATCTCGAACTGTGGGGAGCTGTCATCGAGACACGTCAGCCGATTTTTTCCGCTTTCGCCGATCAGCCGGTTCTGGTGGCGGATGCGATCAAGCGTTACCTCAATGAGCTGGCCCTTAACTCTTCACTCGCCGATTCCAAGCGTACCGTCTTCGAACAACAGAAGGCGGCGCTTACCGGTGCACAGGGCGAATTGCCTGCGATGCGCAATCAATTGAACCTGGCCCTTGGCGTCCAGGCCCGCTACCAGGACGGCTTCGCCAGGGGGGCTATTTCTGCTGTGCGCATGGCCGAGGCGCAGGAGCATGCGGCGGAGGTCGAACGCAACCTGGCCCAGTTGCAATCGCGTATCGCCGAACTGCAAAAGACCATCGCCGTGGCCCAGGCGGCGCTGCAGCAGGTGCTGGACGAGGTCAATCAGAAGGCTGGGGCCAGGCGCAGCGAGCTGATCGAGAAAATTAAAGAGCTGGATGCCGAGATAGTTGCCCTCAAAGATCGCCATAAGCGCACCGACGTTGTGGCGCCAGTGGCCGGTTTTATCAAGCAACTGCCCGATACCCGCGCTGGCGCGGTGATTGCACCTGGCGGTACGGTGGCGGAGCTGGTGCCTAGCGAAGGCGGCGTGGTGATGGAAGTACTGGTCTCGCCACGCGATATCGGGTTCGTACGGATCGGGCAAAACACACTGGTCAAGGTCGATGCCTTCGACTTCAGCCGCTTCGGTTCAGTGCCGGGCAAGGTCAAACGCATCTCGCCATCGGCGTTTCGTCAGGAGCAAACCGGCGCGACTTATTACAAGGTTGATATCCAGCTCGACAAGGCCTTCGTCGGGACCGACGCGGACCGCCAACTGATCCCGGGCATGACCGGTGAGGCGGATATCGTCACTGGCCGCAAGTCGGTGTTCCAGTATCTGGCCAAACCCGTTTTCCTCGGTGCCGATATGGCATTCCACGAACGCTAGGTGCAGGTGCAAAAGTAATTGACCATGACCAATAATTTTGACGGTTCGACATTTGGCGCACACCCGGGGATGAGCCCGGACGAAGCCGCCAAGCGCCTGCGTGCGCATGAGCAGCCACTGGGCAAGCAAGATCCGGTTGAGGAAAAGAGCCCGCTGGGCTGGACCGAAGACAAGCAAGGGGAAACACTGCCTGGCGAGCAACCCCACGCCGGCGGTGCCCCCGAGCAACCGCATGGCAGTGCCCCGGCGTATGCCAGCGCCGAGCAGCCATTGCCCGAGCCTGGCCAGGTGCCAGTCGTTGCGACACCTGCATACAGCCCGACTGGCTTCGATGCCGATGCTGGCGGCAATATGCCTTCGCCGAGCATCAACACTGCGGCCCGGGCTTTTGTGACAGCTGACCTGGGTTCAGCAGCGTTACCGGCTACCGACCTGGTGCCTGTCGGAGGCGATGCCAGCGCACTGCTTACTCCGCACGCATCGGGCCGCGACGAAGGCTCGTCGCCATTGTTGGCTGCCGGTGATCTCGCCGGCAGTGTGATTGAAGATAGTCAACATCAGATCAGCGGCCATCTGAGTGTAAGCGGTGGCGAGGCCGGCGCGGCTGTCCAATGGCAGGCGCTGGCGCCGGATGGCGTGTACGGACAGTTGCAAGTCGCGCCCGATGGCCGCTGGCTTTACACCCCGAACGAAACAAGCCCGGCGTTTCAGGGGCTGAACGAAGGCCAGCATGTCATCGAGGAGTTTCTGGTGCGCGCCAGTTCGGGCCATAGTGCGCCCGTCGATCTGCTGATTCGCATTGACCTGCAAGGCACCAACGACCGCCCGCAAATCACTCAAGGTTCGGTACTCACCGGCAGCAGTCGCGAAGACGGGCAAACATTCGCCAGCGGTCAGCTTGAGGCTCAGGACGCAGACCAGGGCGCCCAGCTGCACTGGCAGGTCGACACCGTGCACGGCCAATACGGCGAATTGACGCTCGATGCGGCCACCGGCCAGTGGCAGTATCACCTCGACAACGACCGAGGCGCGACTCAGGGGCTCGCCGAGGGCGAGTTGGCTACTGAGTCATTCCTCGCCAGTGTGGTCGACGAGTACGGTGCGACATCCTCCGCGCGCCTGAACATCACCATCATCGGACTCAATGATGACCCGATCATTGGTCGCATCGACTCGCTCCAGGCGACGCAAGATGGCGACAGTATTCAGGGGCTAGTCACTGCCACCGATGTCGACACGCTCGACCAGCTCAGTTTCAACACCACTGCCGATGTACCTGGCTTCATCCTGGCAGCGGATGGCAGCTATCGTTTCGACCCAAGCAACTCCGCCTACCGGTACCTGGCCGAAGGCGACACGCGGCAATTGGTCATCCCGGTAACGGTCAGCGATGGCCATGGCGGCACCGCCACGCAGAACCTGGTGATCAATCTCACCGGCAGCAACGACCTGCCAGTGCTCAACACCCTCGTTGCGCGTACAGCCGCTGAAGGCGACGCGCTGTTGACGGGACAACTCAATGCCAGCGACGTGGATGATGGCCACAGTTTGACCTTTGGCACCGCAGCCGAGGTCGACGGCTTCACCCTCAATCCGGATGGCAGCTACAGCTTCGACCCGGCCCACAGCACCTATCGATCGTTACCCGCCGGGGCTCAGCAAACGCTGGTTATCCCGCTGACAGTCACCGACGAACATGGTGGTTCGGCCACGCAAAATCTGGTCATTACCGTAACCGGGACTAACCAGGGAGCCGTCATCAGTGGCGCGCTCAGCGGAACGGTCTCCGACGACAACACCAGCAGCACGGACCTGCTGGAAACGGGCGGGCAGCTGACCATCAGCGATCCCGACAGCGGCGAAACCCGGTTCTCGCCCCACGGCGCCAGCGACGCCCTGGCCGGCCGATACGGGGTGCTGACCCTTGACGCGTCCGGTGCCTGGCATTACGCGGCTGATAGCAAACAGGCAGCTGTGCGGCGACTGGGGCAAGGCGACACGCTGACCGATCACTTCACGATTACCAGCGTCGATGGCACCCAGCAGAACATCGATGTCACCCTGACCGGTACCAACGATGTGCCGGTTATTAGTCACGACTCCATCACTAGCGGATCGATCCTGGAGGACGTTACGCAGAACACGGTGACGGGTGTGCTGGTCGCGAACGACGTCGATATCGGCAGCCAGCTCAGCTGGAGCCTGGAGCCGATAGAGGGAACCTTTGGTACATTGTCCATCGACTCGCTCAGTGGCGAGTGGATTTACACCCTGGACAACAGTCGTCCTGTCACCCAGGCCCTGGCAGAGGGTCAGCAGGTCACAGAGCACTTCACTGCGCTGGTCACCGATGAGCATGGCGCAGTAGCGCAACAGCACATCGATATCAGTGTGCGCGGAACCAATGACAACCCTGTGCTGCTGCAGATCCCGGCGCAGAATCTCACCGAAGACGACACCGTCGTGTACGGCCAGCTTGTCGGTACCGACGTGGATACTGGCGACACGCTAAGCTACGCCACAACCTCGTTCACCCCCGGCTTCAACCTCAATGCCGACGGCAGCTACAGCTTTGACCCCGGCGATGCGGCTTACCAACACCTAGCCGAAGGGGCCCAACAGATCCTGACGATCCCGGTGACGGTGACCGACAGCCACGGCGCCACGGCGACGCAGAACCTGCTCATCACGCTCACCGGCAGCAACGACCTGCCGGTGATGAACGTGCATGCGGGCGAGAACGCCGCCGAAGGCGACGGGCCCATCACCGGTTATGCCACGGCAACCGACATCGACACCGGCGACGTGCTCACCTACAGCACGTCGGCCAATGTCGACGGTTTCAGTATCGACCCCGATGGCACCTACCATTTCGACCCGAGCAATGCGGCCTATCAAAGCCTGAACGCCGGTGCGACGCTGACCCTGAGTATCGCGCTGACGGTGACCGACAATCATGGCGGCACGGCAACGCAGATGCTGACCATCACGCTGACCGGTACCAACCAGGGTGCCGTGATCGCCGGGGTGAATAGCGCCAGCGTCATTGAGGATCAGTGTGCCACCGGCCAACTGGAAACCGGGGGCCAGCTGAGCATCAGCGACCCTGACCGCGACGAAGCTCAATTCGTCGCGCACGACGGCACCAGTCCGCTCTTGGGCACCTATGGCAGTCTGACCCTCGATGCGAGCGGCGCCTGGCACTACACGGCGGACAACAACCAGATTGCCATTCAACGGCTGGGCGAGGGCGCCCAGGTCAGCGACCACTTTACCGTTACCAGCACTGACGGCACTCAGCACCAGATCAGCGTGACGCTGATCGGCACCAATGATGTGCCGGTACTCAATGCTATCGCCGCACAAAGTGCCGACGAGGATGGTGCGAGGGTCTTCGGGCAGCTCGTCGGCACCGACGTGGATACCGGCGACACGCTGATTTACAGCAGCACCGCGAGCGTGGCCGGATTAACCTTGAACGCCGATGGCAGCTACAGCTTTAACCCCGGCGATGCGGCTTACCAACACCTGGCCGAAGGGGCCCGGCAGGTCCTGACGATCCCGCTGACGGTGACCGACAGCCACGGCGCCACCGCCACGCAGAACCTGGTGATTACCATCACCGGCAGCAACGACCTGCCGGTGATGAGCGTACTGACCGCACGCACGTCCACCGAAGACGACGCGGCCATCACCGGTTATGCCACGGCGACCGACATCGACACCGGCGACGTGCTCACCTACAGCACGTCGGCCGATGTCGACGGTTTCAGCATCGACCCCGATGGCACCTACCATTTCGACCCGAGCAACGCGGCCTATCAAAGCCTGAACGCCGGTGCGACGCTGACCCTGAGCATCCCGCTGACGGTCACCGACAACCATGGCGGCAGCGTCACGCAGACCCTGATCATCAGCCTGAGCGGCACCAACGATGTGCCGGTGATCAGCCAGAGTTCGATTACCACCGGTGCGATCACCGAGGACGCCACGGCGAACACGGTAGTCGGCGCGCTGAGCGCCAGTGACGTCGATAACGGCAGCCAGCTCAACTGGAGCCTGGTGTCTGCGTCTGGTGTCTACGGCTCATTGGCCATCGACGAGGACAGCGGCCAGTGGACCTACACCCTGGACAATAGTCGTCCAGCCACCCAAGGTCTGGCGCAGGGGCAACAGGTCAGCGAGCACTTCAGTGTGCTGGTCACCGACGAACATGGCGCGTCGGCTCGTCAGGACGTCGTCATCAGTGTGCGGGGTACCAATGACAACCCGGTGCTGCTGAATGTACCGTCCCAGAACGTGCTGGAAGGCGGTGCCGTGGTACACGGACAGCTCAATGCCACCGATGTCGATACTCGCGACATCCTGAGCTTTAGCACTTCGGCGCAGGTACCGGGCTTCACCCTGAGCGCCAATGGCGCTTATTCGTTCGACCCGTCGAACGCCGCGTACCAGCACTTGGTTGACGGTGCCACGCAGACCCTGAACATCCCGGTGAGCGTCAACGACGGCAACGGCGGTACGGCGACGCAGATTTTGAGCATTACCCTGATCGGCACCAACCAGGGTGCCGTCATCGCCGGGCGGGATACCGGTGGCGTCACCGAGGACTTTGACTCCCCGGGCACGCATCTGTTGGAGGCGGCTGGCCAGTTGACCATCAGCGATCCGGACAGCGACCAAGCGGTATTTACCGAGTATTCGGGTGCCGCGGCACTGACCGGTAGCTACGGCAGCTTGAGTATCGACGCCAGCGGCGCCTGGCACTACAGCGCCGACAACAACCAGGCGGCGGTGCAGCAACTGGGGCAGGGCGCCACGTTGAGCGAACACTTCACCATTACCAGCGTCGACGGCACCCCGCATACCGTGACGATCACGTTGAACGGTACCAACGATGTGCCGGTACTCAACGCCATCACCGCGCAGAACGCGGTGGAAGATGGTGCCAAGGTCACCGGGCAACTGACGGCGACCGACATCGACACCGGCGATACGCTGAGTTACAGCGCAACCGCGACCGTTGCCGGATTCACTCTCAATGCCAACGGCAGTTACAGCTTTAACCCCGGCGACGCGGCTTACCAACACCTGGCCGCAGGGGCACAGCACGTCCTGACCATTGCGGTGACGGTGACCGACAACCACGGCGCCACAGCCACGCAGAACCTGGTGATTACCATTACCGGCAGCAACGATTTGCCGGTGATGAGCGTGCTAGCTGCACGCACGGCCACCGAAGGAGGCGTCGCGATCACCGGCCAGGCCGTTGCCACCGATATCGACACCGGCGATGTGCTCATCTACAGCACGTCGGCGACGGTCGATGGTTTCAGCATCGACCCGGACGGCACTTACCATTTCGACCCAAGCAACGCGGCCTATCAAAGCCTGAACGCCGGTGCGAAGCAGATTTTGAGCATCCCGCTGACGGTGACCGACAACCACGGCGCCACTGCGACGAAAATCCTGACCATCACCCTGACAGGCACCAACCAGGGTGCGGCCATCGCCGGCGTCGATAGCGGCGGCGTCACCGAAGACCTGGTCACCAGCGGTCATCTACTGGAAACCGGCGGCCAACTGACCATCAGCGACGTGGACAAAGGCGAGGCGGCATTCACGCCGCACACTGGCACCGGCGCCCTCGCGGGCACTTATGGCAGTCTGACCATCGATGCCAGTGGCGCCTGGCACTACAGCGCCGACAACAACCTTGCGGCCGTGCAGAAACTGAGCGAAGGCGCGACGGTGACGGACACATTCACCGTGCGCAGCGTTGATGGAACGGCGCATCAGATCACGGTCACCCTGCTGGGCACCAACGATGCGCCGCAGATTGGCCCGAGCTCCGTCCTCATCGGCGCGGTCACTGAAGATGCCGCCGTACGCACGGCCACCGGCCTGCTGGTGGCCAGTGATGTCGATTCCGACGCCCGTCTGTCCTGGAGCCTGACGTCGACCGAGGGCAGCTACGGCACCCTGGCCCTCGACGCCGCAAGTGGTAGCTGGATTTACACCCTGGACAATAGTCGCGCAGCGACCCAGGCCCTGGCGGCCGGCCAGCAGGTGCACGACAGCTTCATTGCCACCGTCACCGACAACCACGGCGCTATCACGCAGCGGACCGTGGACATCGTCATCAGCGGGACCAACGATCTGCCCGTGATCAGTGGCAGCAGCACCGCAGCGGTTACCGAGGATGACCTGCAGAGCGCGGTTTGCGGCACCCTGACTCATGCCGACCCGGACACCGGTGACACCTTCACCTGGTCGCTGGTCAACGGCGGCGGTACCTACGGCACCTTGACGTTCGACACCTCGACCGGTACCTGGAACTACAGCCTCGACAACTCACGCGCCGCCACCCAGGCCCTGGCGGTGGGCGAGCGCCATACCGATAACTTTACCGTGCGTGGCACCGATGCGTCCGGCACGCCGGTCAATCAGGTGATCTCGATCGAGGTCAACGGCAGCAACGACAATCCAGCCATCAGCGGCGCTCATCAGGGTAGCGTGGTCGAAGACCGGACCATGACCGCCAGCGGTGCGCTGTCGTTCAACGACATCGACACAGGCGACAAGCTGGGGACGTGGCAGGTGCTCACGCCCCAAGGTATTTATGGCACGCTCAGCATCGATCAGAACGGCAATTGGACGTATCGCCTCGATGTTGCGCGCTCACAGTCGATCAAGGCTGGCGACACGCCACAAGACAGCTTCATCGTACGCGTCACCGACAACCACGGCGGTCATGCCGATCAGCAGGTCACCCTTCAGGTCACCGGCACCAATGACGGCCCGGCCATCGACCCGAATTCGCCCGCGCTCACGGGAGATGTGACCGAGGACCAGATCGGCTCGACCACTGCCCAAGGCACTATTGCCAGTGGCGACCCGGACATCGGCGACACGTTGACCTGGTCGATCGATGGTTACAGCGGACAGAGTGTTGGCAGTTACGGCACGTTGACGCTCGATCAGAACGGGCATTGGACCTACACGCTCGACCACGACAAAGCGGATCGACTCGCCGAAGGTGCGACGGTCGTCGATCGCTTCGTCGTCAATATCACTGACGCGGCTGGTGAGCGCAGCTCCGCCACGATTCAGGTGCAGGTCCATGGGACCAATGACGGCCCATACATCGGCGGTACCAGCAGCGGCGAAGTAACCGAGGACATTGCTACCCGTGTCAGCGGCAAGTTGCTGCCTGGCGATGTGGACATCGGTGATACCGCCAGTTGGGCCATCATCGGCGAGCCGCATGGTCAGCTCGGTACGCTGACCCTCAATGCGCAGGGTGTCTGGACCTACCAGCTGGACACGGGCTCGGCCAGTGTCGATGCCTTGGGGCAGGGCGCTAGCGCAACCGAGACGTTCCGCGTCCAGGTGACCGACCCGCACGGTGCGACCGACTTCAAGGACATCACTATCACGGTTCATGGCCACAACGATGCGCCGTTTATCAGTGGCGTCGACAGTGGTGATGTCACCGAAGACCAGCAGAACAGCGTCACCGGGCGCCTCTGCGTCAATGATGTGGACAGCGGCGACCAGTCGAGCTTCGAGCAGAGTCAGTACGCCGGCACCTACGGCCATTTTTCCTTGAACACCGATGGGCAGTGGACCTATCAGCTGTTCGACTCGCAGGCGTACGTCCAGGCCCTCGCCGAAGGACAGTCCGTCACCGAAACCTTCACCATCGCGGCGCACGATCAGAATGGCGGCGTCACCTACCAGCCGGTCACGATCACGGTGCACGGCACCAACGATGCGCCGGTCATCAGCGGCGTTACCACCGGCGTGGTGTTCGAATACGTCTCACACACCGCATCCGGGCGGCTGGTCGGCTACGACCCGGATCAGGGCGACACCAACACCTGGAGCCTCAGTGACGGCCAGGGCACGTTCGGTACCTTGACGCTCGACGACCATGGACGCTGGACCTACACGCTCGACGTAAACGACGCCGACACCAAGGCGTTACAGCCTGGTGATCAGGCGACGGATAGCTTTCGTGTGTTACTGACTGACAATCAGGGCGTTAGCGTGGAATGCTTCGTCAACGTCAGCGTGGTCGGCACCCAGGCCCCTGACGCGCCGCCCGATCCAGGCACAGGCGGCGGTGATACCGGCACGCCCCCGCTGACCCTGCCGTCAGTCAGTGTCAGCGTGACCGAGGATGTTTCACTCATACGCTCAGGCCTGCTGACCGGCGTTTCGCCCATCGGCTGCCCAGTCACCTGGCAGGTGACGCCCGTCAACGGTACCTTCGGTGTCCTTACCCTGGGGCCCGACGGAGCGTGGGTTTATAACTTGCATAACGATGCGGCGCAGGTCCAGGCGCTCAATGAAGGACAGTCAGTCCAGGAGTATTTCAACGTTAACGGCGTTGACGCCAGTGGCAATAAGGTGCAAACGCAGTTCACCGTGACCATCAATGGTACCAACGACACACCACAAATCATCGGCGTGCTCCAGGGCACGACGATCGAGGACCAACAGTTCACCGCCAGTGGCAGTCTCGCGGTGCAGGATCTGAACACCGGCGACAGCACGACCTGGAGCGTGCAGGATGGCAAAGGCCAACTCGGCGATTTCAGCATCGACAACAACGGTGACTGGTCCTACCACCTCGACAATGCCAAGGCGCAGTACTTGAATGCCGGCGAGTCAGTCGTCGAACGCTTTTGGGTCAATGTCATCGACAATCACAACGGGACCAGCTCACGTGAAGTCGTCGTGACCGTGTATGGCACGGCCGACGGCCCGATGATCCCCAGTGTCACTGACGGCATCGCCGTACCTGGCGGCAAGGAAACACTGGCTGGAAAAATCCCGGTCCTCGATCCGGATATCAGCGAGACTTTCAGCTTCAGCCTGGTATCGAGCTCGCAAGGCCAATTTGGCACGCTGTCGATTGATCCGGACGGCAGTTGGCACTATCAGCTCGATCAGGCCGATGCCAACTCAGCACTGAAAAGCCTGGCTGCGGGCCAACAACTCACTGACACTTTTACCGTGCAGGTCAGAGACGGCAACGGTCATATGGCCCTGGAACAGATCCGTCTACGGGTGAGCGGGATTAACGATGCGCCGGTGATCAACGGTGCGACTACAGGTTCCGTTACCGATCGAAGCATCATCCAGACCAGCGGCAAGCTGCTGGCGGGCGATCCGGATGCCGGCGACGTCGCGACGGTCAACCCGCAGTCCGTGGACAGCGCTCATGGCCATTTCGAAGTCGCAAGCGATGGCGCCTGGATTTATACGCTCAATGTGCTGAACCCCGCTGTCAAGGCACTCAACGCGGGCGACAGTCTCACCGAGACATTCCATGTCACGGCCGTCGACGGCAACGGTGTATCGGCGGGCAAGGACGTGATCATTACCATCCGCGGCAGTAACGACCTGCCCGTGGTGGGCGGCGACGTGCGCGGCAGCACCACGGAAGACACCACGTCCAACAGTCATGGCCAGTTGACCACCAATGACGTGGATACCGGCGACATCACCCAGTGGACTGGCATGAACACGGCTGGTGCGTATGGCCATTTTGTGATGTATGCCAATGGCACCTGGAACTACCTGCTCAATGGCAACTCACCTCAGGTGCAGGCGCTCAAGGATGGCCAAGTCGTTAGCGAGACCTTCATTGCTCACGGCAGAGACCAACATGGCGGTGAAGTCACGCAGGTCATTACCATCGACGTCCACGGCACCAACGATGCCGCCAGCATCACGGGGCAGCGCACCGGCGACCTCACTGAGGACCAGGATGTCACCAATGGTCAACTGGTGGTTTCCGGGCAGATCCACCTGACTGACGTCGATACCGGCGAAGGCATTATCAATGCGCAGACCGTGCAGGGCGCCTATGGCACCCTGGAGTTACACGGTGACGGCACCTGGCGCTACTCGGCGGACAACGCCCAGGATGCCATTCAACACCTGGGCCAAGGCGCGACCCTGACCGATAATGTCAGTCTGACCAGCGCCGACGGTACGCCGTACCAGATCAGCATCATGGTGCACGGTACCAACGATGTGCCGGTGCTGAGTGTGCTCACCGCGCAAAACGCGATTGAAGAGGGCGCCAGGGTCACTGGCCAGTTGCTCGGCACCGATACCGACACGGGCGACACGTTGATCTACAGCAGTACGTTGAGCGTAGCCGGCTTCACCTTGAACGCCGATGGCAGCTACAGCTTCGACCCGACCGATACAGCCTGGCAGCACCTTGCCGAAGGGGCGACGCAGGTACTGACCATTCCGATCATCGTCACCGACAGTCAAGGTGCGACAGCCACGCAAAACCTGGTGATAACCATCACCGGCAGCAACGACCTGCCAGTCATGAGCGTGCTGACTGCACGTACGATCACCGAAGGCGACGCTGCCATCACCGGCCATGCAACGGCGACAGACGTCGACACCGGCGATTCGCTGACTTACAGCAGTAATGCTACGGTCGATGGTTTTACTATCGACCCCGATGGCACCTACCATTTCGACCCGAGCAACGCGGCCTATCAAAGCCTGAACGCCGGTGCGACGCTGACCCTGAGCATCCCGCTGACAGTCACTGATAATCACGGCGCCAGTACCACGCAGATATTGACCATCACGCTGACCGGTACGAACCAGGGTGCCGTGATCGCCGGGGTAGATAGCGGCAGCGTCATTGAGGATCAGAGTGTCACCGGCCAACTGGAAACCGGGGGCCAGCTCACCGTCAGTGACCCTGACAGCGACGAAGCTCAATTCGTCGCGCACGGTGGCAGCAGCCCGCTCTTGGGCACTTTTGGCAGTCTGACCCTCGACGCCAGCGGCGCCTGGCACTACACGGCGGATAACAGCCAGATTGCCATTCAACAACTGGGCGAGGGTGCCCAGGTCAGCGACTATTTCACCGTCAGCAGTACCGACGGCACCCAGCACCAGATCAGCGTGACGTTGATTGGCACCAATGATGTGCCGCTACTCAACGCCATCAGCGCGCAGGACGCGATGGAAGAGGGTGCCATGGTCACTGGCCAGTTGCTCGGCACCGATATCGACACCGGCGACACGCTGATCTACAGCACCAGCGCGAGCGTGGCAGGCTTCACCTTGAATGCCGATGGCAGCTACAGCTTCGACCCGGCCGATGCGGCCTGGCAGCACCTTGCCGAAGGGGCGACGCAGGTACTGACCATTGCGATGACCGTCACTGACAGTCAAGGTGCGGCAGCGACACAGGACCTGATCATCACGCTGACCGGCACTAACCAGGCGGCGGTGATTGCAGGCGTCGATATTGGCAACGTCCAGAAAGAAGGCTACACCGATACCCCCCATTTACTGGAAACCAACGGTCAACTCACCATCAGCGACCCCGACGACAACGGAGCGTCGTTCGTAGCGCATAACGGTGCGGACGCGCTGGTGGGCTCTTATGGTTTGCTCGATATCGACGCCAGCGGTGCCTGGCACTACAGCGCCGACAACAACCAGGCTGCCGTGCAGCAATTGGCCGAAGGTGAACAACTGACTGAGCACTTTTCGGTCAGTAGTGTCGATGGCACCACGCACAACGTGACCATCACCCTGACTGGCCTCAATGATGTACCCAACCTGAGTGTCATGAGTGCGGCAGCTGTCAACGATGCACCAAGCGTGTCGGGGCATATGGCCAATATGGCTGTAGAGCCCTCCACAGTTGACAACCCGCCGGCAGAGCACCAGGACTCTCCGGATGGGACGGCACAGCAAGCAAGTGCTGGCGATGCGGCGCACGCTACGACCGCCCAGCCTTCAACCGTGGATCTTTACCTGCAATTTGCCCAGACCGATGCTGATCATTTGGCAGGGCTCGATAGGCATAGCGACAGCACATCGGCCCAGCATGGAGATAATTCAGCGCGATCGTCAGTCGAGGAATACCTACAGCTCGGTGGCGTGGATGCAGCCCACCTCAGCCACCCAGATCCAGCGCTATCGCTGGATCACCAACCGCCCCCGGATAGCCCGTTGCACCCGGATGCCGCAACGCCCGAGCTGACTGACACCGGGCACCACGATGCACATTTGGCGGATGCGCCGATGCCGGATCCCGATCCGCAGTATCACGGCTGAGGGGCAGACAGGAGCGAAGAGAAGAACGTGGCGGACCATTAGCGACGTCTACAGTCGCCGACCGGCTCGGCAGGCACCTATGAAGTGCTTGGCGTGCCGCGCGGCGGGTGCTCGGACCTTCGCAACAACGCAAGAGCGAAGTTCCTGGGAAAGCGGCGTATACGCGCACATTGCTGGAGAACTCGCCGACATCAACCTGCCTGAAGAGGCTCGACACTGGCGAGCCTCCGCGACCGTCGAGTCTTGGCTGGCCAGTGAGTCTGGTTTGAGTACAAAAGGGCCCTTCGAGGGCTCTTTTTGTTGGTGGCTGACAGTCGTTTTTTAGGAATTCGCCTGCTCTTGAGTCAGCCGTGCAGTGCGTTCCTGTGGTTGCGCCAACCTCAATCAAACTGCTTTGATGCGCTGGCGATGCGCTGGTACTTACGCAACTGCCGGTTAGCGCTGCGGATATCCAGAAAAAATATCTCCCCGCTGCGCCAGAGCAGCATCCACGCGGTGACGGTAACGACTCCCACGGGGATGGTGCCTTCAATACCCAGAGCCGTGCCTGCCAGTGCCAAGGCTAGTGCCAAGCCCAAGAGTGTCAGCGCTACCAGCCGCTGGGAGCGAATATCTCCTCTGAGTTGTTCGCTCTTTTGCGCAAAGGTATTGCTGATGGCTTGCTGCAGGCGTTCTCGCTCATCTTGCGGGCAGCAAATCTGCAGGCACAGCTCGGGGTGGTGCCAGGCGCTATCCGACAGGTAGTCCACCAGGCCGGGGCTTAGCTTGGGGTTATCCGGCGAGGCAAACGGATTGAGGTAATCGTGGGTGATCGTCAGGTCGATTTTTTTAGTCATAACGAACATTTACCTGGTTGAGTTGTGGGCGGAGGCTTTAGTGTTCGAGGTAAAGCTAGTCGCAAGACAGCTGCTCTGCTTGATCGGCAGTCGCACACGCTGTTGTAGGCGTGGAATTAGCCCTAAGCATCGGGGATTTTCTTCGAAAAAACAGATCCCGCTATTGAGCCAGACATCCATGGGCTCGGTACCGTGCTGAGGTACATCCCAATGGTTCAAGCCCCCGACTTATGACTGGGGGTCCGGTAATTGAATACGCGGTGAGTTATTAGATTAAAGCGGCTGAAAAAAAGACGGATCAGCTACAAACTAACAAAAAAATAATGGTGATCCCATGAGCTGTCTGGTTTGTGCAGGTGTCGCTGAACGCATTCAGTGTCATGGCCCGTGGGAGGAGAGAGATTGTCCGGTCTGTGGTCGCTATCGAGTTGCAGATGCGCTCGGCTCCTACACTGTTTGGTGGCGTTCACAAACCCTAGGTTCGCCGCAGATCCCCGTAGGAGCCGGCTTGCTGGCGATGAGGCCAGCACATCCAACATCCCTGTTGCCTGATACTCCGCCATCGCCGATCGTGGGGTGCCCAGCTTGTAGGCGGATCACCCACCACTGACTTTCCAGTGGTTGACATCGTCGGCAAACACCATCTGCTTCATCTCGTGGGCGAGGTCATTGTCCAGGCTCGACAGGTATTCGCGCAGGCGCTGGTGGTCGACGGATTTCTGGCTGAAATACCAGTTCATCGGGTGAATCAGAAAGCGTGCATGGGGCGAGGTGATACGTCGGCCTGCGGCCAGGAACATGATGATGCCATCGACTCGATGTTGCCGGCATTGATCGCACAAAGCGGCACCGGCAAGGACTTCAGGAAGGTATAGAGGGTGAAGCCGAAGTTGGTGCTGCCGCCGCAGGTGGACAGGATCAGCAGCAGTGACGTGGCGCCCTGATCGATGGCTTCCAGGCAGCAATCCCTGAAACGCTCGGTGGTCGGCTGGTCGATCTGACAGTGAAAGTGAGCGATATGCTCGGTCATTGGCTGTCCTCCGGAATTCGGCGTTTGTAAACCTTCTTTTTAACTATCCCACCTGGTGAATATTGACCATTTTCCATGGAAAAGTGGCTGTTTTCACGCATTTCGCCAGCGCCCACCGCCAGTCGAAAGCCCTTGATTTCAATGGAACTAACGGCGCGATTCCACTCGTCGCAAGCCTGCTCAATTGCGCCAAACTTTCAACTTGCCGTGACCTCCGAAGTATACGAGCGAATGCTCGAACTAACGATGTAAGAGGTGAATAGAAATGGCTAATACAGGAAATAAAAATCCCGGCAATTTCTCCAATGACCCAGACAAGGCTAAACAAGCCGGCAAGCAAGGTGAAATGACCAACGATCCCAACCGGGCAACCGGGGCGGGCCAGAAAGGTGGTCAGGCTTCAGGCGGCCAACAGACCCGCGATACAGATCGCATGTCCGGAGGCGGGCAAGGTAATCGCGGTGGCGAATTTACCGACGATGACGACACCATGGACAAGCCAGGGCAAAAAGGTGGCCAGGCATCGGGTGGACGGCAATCAAGCGATGCGGATCAATCCACGGGCGGCGGGCAAGGAGCCGGTCGTGGCGGCACCCATGCCGATGACCAGGACAAAACCTCTCAAGCGGGACGCGAAGGAGGTCAGCACAAAGATGGCGGAGGACGTAAGTCCTGACGCCGTTTGATCCTCGCCAGGCCCCAATTTCAATCGGGGCCTGGTTGTTTGTGGCTAAGACATTTGCGCGAAGGGTGCCAGCACCTGCTCATGAAAGGCACCTTGCACACGTCCGGCGATCGCCGTTTCAGAGCAGGTGCACGTAGGTTCCCGGCGCAGCCTCGGCAGGGGCATAAGCCTTGTTGCCCAGTTTCGCGGGAGCCTTTTTGCGATCGCCCGAGCGTGCCTGCAGCCAGGCCAGCCAGTGGGGCCACCAGGAACCCGCCTGTTTACTGGCGGAGTCCATCCACTCCTGGGCATCGACCGGCAGTTCGCTGCTGGTCATGAAGCGCGCCTTGGGGTTGCCCGGCGGATTGAGGATGCTCTGGATATGCCCGCTGTTGGACACCACGAACTCGCCCTGACCGCCAAACAGATGCATGGAACGGTAGCAGGCGTCCCACGGGGTGATGTGGTCCGTAAGGCCTGCGATGCAATAGAAGTCACTGGTGACCTGACCGAGGTCTATCGGTGTATCGCAAACCTCCATGGCGCCGGCGCGGGCGAACGGATTGGTCTGGTACATATCAATGAAGTCGCCGTGCAGCGCGGCGGGCAGATTGGTCGTGTCGTTGTTCCAGTAGAGCACATCGAATGACGGTGGCTCGTTGCCGAGCAGGTAGTTGTTGATCCAGTAATTCCAGATCAGATCATTGGGGCGCATCCAGGCGAAGACCTTGGCCAGTTCGCTTCCCTTCAGTACACCGGCCTGGTACGAACGGCGCTTGGCTGCCTCCAGGGTTTTCTCGTCGGCGAACAGCCCGACCTGAGTGTCGGGGCGGATGTCCAGCATGCTGACCGCCAAGGTAAAGGCATTGACCTTCTTCTCGTCCAGGGCGGCGTAATGGCCCAACAGCGAGGACAGGGTGCAACCGCCGGAGCAGGCGCCAAAGGTGTTCAGGTCGGGACTGCGGGTGATCTTGAGCACCGCGTCGATCGCTTCCTTCAGGGCTTCAACGTAGCTGGACAAACCCCAATCACGCTGTGCCTTGCCCGGATTGCGCCAGCTGATGGCGAAGGTCTGGATACCGCTGTCGAGAAGATAACGGATCAGACTCTTTTCCGGCGTCAGGTCAAACAGGTAGAACTTGTTGATCTGTGGCGGCACCACCAGTAATGGACGCGCCTGCACCTGTTCGGTACGAGGCTTGTACTGGATCAACTCCAGCACCTCGTTGCGAAACACCACCGCACCTTCGGTGATGCCCAGGTTGTGGCCGACCTCGAAAGCGGTCTTGTCCACCTGGCTTGGCATGCCGCCGTTTTCGATCAGGTCCCGGGTCAGCTGGGAGAAACCATCCAGGAGGCTCTTGCCGCCGGTTTCAAAGAAGCGCTTGAGCGCTGCCGGGTTGGCCAGGGTATTGGTCGGCGCCATTGCCTGGGTCAGCAGGCCAATGACGAACTGACCACGCTGGGCGTCTTCTTCGCTCAGGTTGCTGGTGCTGATCCATTCATTCATCTCCTGGCACCAGGCCAGGTACGTCTGCTTGTAGCGACGGTAGAGCGGGTTGCGTTGCCAGGTCTGCTCGTCGAAGCGCTTGTCTCCCGCCGCCGGCGCGAGCTGGGAGCGGTCGAGCAGGACATTCTTCAGCTCAACGCCGAATGCCGCCATATGGCGAGCGCTATGCACGGGCTGTTTCAACACCTGTCGCAGGACCATCCGGGCGGTTCCGAGCAGGTCGCGCCCGCGAGGACCGAAGGCCGGGTTCAGGTTCAGCGTGTGCATTGCAGCTTGCTGGGAGAGGTCTTTATTTTTTTTATCCATCGTGACACCCGCTAGGGCACCCGAGACGGGCACCCGGTAGTTTTATGGCTGCGGGCAAGACCGGAGAGCGTGCCGGTCAGGCGAGCAGCAAAGGGCAGGGGCTTGCCACGCAGGTCTCTGGGATTTTATAGACGGGGGGATGGACAGCCTTTCATTTGGCGACAACGGGTTTTCAATTCATGACAAAATCACGACCTTATGTCCGCGATTGTGCATTGAGTTGGCGTCGATGCTCCACCGATGCGTGTTGAAATCTGAGCAAAAGGCATCAGCGACATGCGATTAGAGGCAGAGAGGATTGCAACGTCCCCAGTTCCACCCAGGCGGCTGTGGCAGCAGGTGACAATGGCCGAGTCGATGGGATACATCTTCATCACATTGCCAATGAAGAAACCCGCGACTGTCATCGAGACCACGACCGATATGCAGACCAGCACATACCCAACCGAGAAGACTTTTACCACGCTATCCAGCGGTACATAGAGCATGCCGAGGCCGATCATCACCGGCCAGATGAAGGCGGCGGAAACCAGCTAGTAGAACGATTGCGCACCTTTCTCCAGAGAGTGAACTGACAAGAAGCGTTAATAGAACAATGAGCTTTTTCATTGGAATCCTTGTTGATGCGGAGTCATCAGTCTTTAGAGAACAGCACTTGCACATCCCCGCGCCCTAGCGCCTGAGCCAGGTCAGCGGTGTCATCCACTCGCCCAAGGCGCGTGTAGGAGTACGTCGAGTCGAACGTTGAATAGAAGACGACCAAGGTGTCCCCGCCATACAACATCAAGTCGCCGTTGCGGATCGTTCCCGGTTTGCTCGCATCGGCAGGCAGGTTTTCTGGAAGACTGGCGTGTTTTTCATTGCGGTTCAGATCGCTCATGTCGAGCGTTAGCGGTAGTCGCTTGGCAAATGCACCAGCGGCGGCGTTGTCGACCAAGGTAATGGCGAAGCGTTGTTCCCCGATGGTCATCCACATGCGAAATTTCTCCGGTATCGACGACGCCGACGCGGCATCATTCACAGATACATAACTACCCAACACGAGCATTGCAGACAGCAAACCAAGCCAACGAAGTGTCCTCATGACCCGTCTCCCCTAAAGTTGCATAGCTCAAGCGGATTGAGGTGTTGTTGAACGGAATGTCAGCACCGTCACAAATGCGGCAAGCAGCAGCACGGCTGCGCTCACGACGAAAGTGCTCTGGTAGCCGCGACTATCGAACAGCAGTCCGCCAACGGTGGAGCCCAGGGCGATGGCCAGTTGAATCACCGCCACCATCAAGCCACCTCCGGCCTCGGCATTTTTTGGTAAGGCCTGTGCGATCCAGCTCCACCAGCCTACAGGGGCCGCAGTTGCCAGCAACCCCCAAAATCCAAGCAGTGCGCCAACGACAACGACGGAGGTTCCAAAAGGGATCAGTGCCAAAGCAATCAACGCCATCAGCACCGGTATGACTATCAATGTCCGGAATAGACCGCGTCTTATGAAAAGGCCGATGATCAAAGTCCCGATAAAGCCCGCTATACCGATCACCAGCAGGACTAGCGACAGCGTGGATACGTCGACGCGCGTCACCGTTTCGAGGAAAGGCCGCAGGTAGGTAAACAGGGCGAACTGCCCCATGAAGAAGGCGCCGCATCCGGCCATGCCGAGCGCAACGGAACGGTTCCTGAGCAACTTCAAGACGTTGCCGGTTCCCGGTGTGCGCGGCTCTACCTTCATGGTTGGCAGGCTGATCCACAGCCAGATGAACGCAACCGCCGCTATTGGCACGAGGCAAAAGAAAGCGCCGCGCCAACCGATGATCGAGCCCAGATAGCTGCCCAGCGGGGCGGCGATTACGGTAGCCAATGCATTGCCACCGTTGAAGATGGCCAAGGCCTTGGGCACCTGCGTGGCAGACACCAGCCGCATGGCCGTCGCAGCGGACATCGACCAAAAACCTCCGATGACCACACCGATAAGCGCACGACCGACCATGTACGTCAGATAATTGGGCGCCAGCCCGACAATCGCGCCGGAGACAGCCATCAGCCCAGCAAGTGCCAGCAAGAGTGTCTTGCGGTTGAGGGTTCCGGCTATCCAAGAGATCGACAGGCTGGTCAGCACAGCGAATGCCCCGGAGATCGCAATGCCTTGACCTGCCATCCCTTCGGTAACATGAAGATCAACGGCCATCGGCGTCAGCAGGCTGACAGGCATGAACTCCGAAGCGATCAGCGCGAATACACAAAGCGTCATTGCAAAGACGCCGCTCCAGCAAGCAGGAACATCGTTTGTTGAGGAAATAGTGCCCATCGGGGCCTCAGGTACATTCGTATTCATGCCGGCAATGGTGACGAATGAACACTCGGGCGACTAGCTAATGAATGCTTAACATGGTTATAAGTGCAGCTAATCAATAGACTAAATAGACGGTTGCACAATGGCCAGAAGGAATCTCAACGATTTGCTGTCTTTCGTGACAGTAGCGCGAGAAGGCAGCTTTACGCGCGCAGCTGGAGTACTGGGCGTTACGCAGTCTGCAATAAGTCAGGCCATCACCGGTCTGGAAGCACGTCTGCAAATCAGATTATTGACGCGCACCACGCGTAGCGTTTCGCCGACAGTAGCGGGGGAGCGACTGCTGCAAGCGATCGGCCATCGCTTCGATGAAATCGAAGCGGAACTTGATGTCTTAACGGAAATGCGCGACAAGCCAGCCGGCACGGTACGCATTACCTGCGGTGATCACGTTCTGCGGACAACGTTGCTGCCCAAACTCACTGCCTTGCTACACGAATACCCGGATATCAAGGTCGAATTCGACGTCAATTACGGATTCAGAGACATCGTAGCGGATCGTTTTGATGCGGGTGTGCGCCTGGGTGACACCATCGACAAAGACATGATCGCAGTCCGAATTGGGCCGCCGTTACGTATGGCCGCTGTTGCCTCCCCAACATACTTTGCCGCTCATGCCATTCCCAAAAGTCCGCGTGACCTTATGAGCCATATCTGTATCAACCAGCGGATGCAGACATCGGGTGGACTCTATGTATGGGACTTTGAACGGCGCGGAAAACAATTGAACGTACGAGTAGATGGCCAGCTCATTTTCAACACGTCGACCCACATTGTGGATGCTGCACTGGCCGGGCTGGGCATTGCCTACCTTCCGGAAGAGGAGTTTGAACCTCATCTCCAGGAAGGCCAGCTGGTGCGGATGCTGGAAGATTGGTGCCCACCATTTTCTGGATACTATTTGTACTACCCTAACCGTCGGCAGCCCTCTCCGGCGTTTTCGCTAGTTGCCAACGCGCTGCGCGAAGCAATCTAGATAACGCGATTTACTGATTCAGATTATCTTTGCCACAAGCAAATTCGCGCCATCCCCTACGCTTCGTAGTAGATAGTAATCGGTAGAACATAGATCGCGATGTATGAAACGACTTGCATTTGAATCGCTAGACCCATATAGCTTGAACACAGCCTGTTATTCCATAAATCTAGTACAAAGCAATTTTATAGTGCGTTTTAATCTATTCGGATTTTCTGAATTGATTGGAGCACTTGTCTTTGAAAACTACGGCGCTTTTACCTTTTGGCTTTGCGTTACTGGCTACATTCTCGACGGCTTTCGCGGGCGCCACGCTGGATCGCGTAACCAGCAGCGGGGAGCTGAGCGGCGTACTGATGGAAAGCTATCCGCCATTCTCCTTTCTCAATGAACAGAACCAACTGGACGGTTTTGACGTAGATGTCGCCAAGGCTGTTGCGCAACGGCTAGGGGTGAAGCTGAAGTTGCAGACACCGTCCTGGGATGTCATCGCAGCTGGACACTGGAACGGACGATATGACATCTGCGTCTGCTCGATGACCCCGAGCAAGGCACGGGCCGAAGTGTTCGACTTCCCGGTGGAGTATTACCAGTCACCGGCCGTGATCGTGGTGAATGCCAAAAACAAGGACATTGTCACGGGCAAGGATCTATCAGGTAAAAAAGTCGGTGTGATCAGTGCGTCGACCTACGAAGCCTATTTGAACAAGGATCTGGTGATTGAGGGCGCCGAGGACAAGCCGTTGAGCTATCCATTCGAAAGCGTACAAGTCGCGCCATACGACAACGAAACGGTGGCCTTCCAGGATCTGGCCTTGGGCACGGGCGTACGCCTGGATGCAATGGTCACCAACCTCATCACTGCTCGCGAACGCATCGCCCAGGATCCTCGCTTTAAAATTGCTGGCGACACGCTGTATGCAGAGCCCAATGTTGTAGCGATCGAAAAGGGCGATCCGCAATGGAACGCCAAAGTCACTGAGGTCGTCACCCAGCTCAAGGCCGACGGCACATTGAGCAAGATTTCACAGAAGTGGATCGGTGCCGATATCAGCCAATGACAGCCCTCAATCCATACCCGGCCAAGGCGACTATTGCCCCTGAAGCCGAGACGCCTCGTTTCAGCCAGCTACTTGGTTTTCGCACTCGTCTGTATTTGACCTGGGCGGTGCTCTTCGGCTTGTGCGTCATGTTTTTCATGAGCTTCGATCTGAAGTTCTCGATCATTGTGCAGAAGTTGCCCAACCTGGTCGGCCTGCATTTGGGGCCTGACGGTTTCTTGCAAGGCGCCGCGCTGACGTTGTTCCTTTGCTTCTGCTCGATCTGGTTGTCATTGCTCCTTGGCTTCGTAACGGCACTTGCGCGCCTATCTCGCAGCGCAATGGCTTTCGGCATTGCCAGTTTCTATGCGTCTTTTTTTCGCGGTACTCCGCTGCTGATTCAGATCCTGCTGATCTACCTGGGTCTGCCGCAGTTGGGTGTTGTTCCGGGCGCCATCAGCGCTGGGATCATTGCGCTTTCGCTCAATTATGGTGCCTACCTCAGCGAGATTTTTCGTGCCGGCATCATGGCTGTAGCACCTGGACAGCGCGAAGCGGCGATGGCTCTGGGGCTGGGGCCGGCGGCAACGTTTCTGCACATCGTGTTGCCGCAAGCCATGCGTACGATCATTCCCCCGACAACCAGTCAGTTCATTTCAATGCTCAAGGACTCATCGTTGATATCGGTGATGGGGGTCTGGGAAGTGATGTTCCTGGCGCAGTCGTACGGTCGCTCGTCCTACCGCTACATCGAAATGCTCACCACCGCAGCCGTGATCTATTGGCTCCTGTCCATTGGACTTGAGTTGATACAGAACCGTCTTGAACGCTACTACGGCAAAGGTTTCAAGCATCAGCGCTGACCCGCCCCGTTTAATGACTTTTACAGGTACTACGATGTCCGATCCAAAACCTCTGTTGTTTGCGTTATATGAGCAAGCCAGTGTTGGCTGTGGCGGCGCGCCGAGCCTCTGGACGCACCCGGCTGATGAACGACTGACCATCAACTCGCTGGGCTACTGGTCGAACCTGGCACGCATCGCCGACCAGGCTCATCTCGACATGCTGTTTTTTGGCGATGTGCTGGGTTTCTACGATGTGTTTGGCGGTAATGCCGACGCGGCCATGAAGTGGGCGGTGGAAGCGCCAGCCAACGATCCGTTGATGATCATCCCGGCATTGGCCGCCGTGACGGAAAACCTGGCATTCGGCGTCACTGTCACCACCAGTTACGAGCATCCTTTCACCCATGCCCGGCGCTTCAGCACGCTGGATCACCTGACCAATGGCCGAGTCGGGTGGAACATCGTCACCTCCTACCTGACCAGCGCCGCTCGCAACTTCGGCCTGGAGCAGATGATCAAACACGATGATCGTTATGAACGCGCCGAGGAGTTTCTCGATGTGGTCTACAAACTTTGGGAAGGCAGTTGGGCAAACGATGCTGTGGTTGCCGACAAGTCTCGCCAGGTCTATGCCAAGGGCGATCGCGTGCGACCGATCAATCATGTCGGCGAGCATTACCGGGTGGCCGGGCCGCATTTGACGTCGCCATCACCGCAACGCACACCGTTGCTGATCCAGGCCGGTTGGTCAGGCCGTGGTCGTGAGTTTGCGGCCAAGCACGCCGAACTGATTTTCATCGCCAAGGCCAACCCGCTGGAGATTCGCCAGGGATTGGAAGATATATGGACACAGGCCAGGGCACGGGGTCGTCACGCTGAGGATGTTAAATCACTGACAGTACTTCGAATCGTCACGGCTAAGACCGAGATCGAAGCCCAGCGTAAGTATGATGAACTGCAAAGCAACTATCACTTGCAGGCGCAACTGGTGAGTTATGCCGGCGATACCGGAATCGATATCAGCCGCTACGCGGACGGCGACGCGTTGTCGACTCACACCGAAGGCATGACTTCCTACGTGATGCGCCCTGATGGCAGTGGCAAGCCCTTGACCGCCGGCGATGTCAAACAGCGCTTTGCCAACGTCACCCGAGGCAGTGATCTGATACTGGTGGGAACACCACAACAAGTGGCCGAACGAATCGAAGATCATGCACGGATCTCCGGCACCAGCGGCTACATGCTCAACCCGCTGATTAGCCCAGGTAGTCTTGAGGACTTCGTTGAGCTGGTCATTCCTGAGCTGCAAAAACGAGGCTTGTATCGTACCCAGCCACAGAGCGGTACTTTCCGTTCGCGGTTACGGAGCGATGGCGCTAACCATTTACCGGATTCTGCTTACGGCGCCTCATTCCGCTTTGATTAAAGCTTTTAGGGTGGAGTTGCCTTTACGCACCATGTGTCCATGCTCGGCGAGTGTTGAATCGCCCCGGATTCTCTAGACACCTTGCAAGCTCATTGCGTAACGCTTTTCAAACTCTACCGGCGACAGCTGATTGTTGAAACCATGACGACGTTTTGCGTTGTAGAACATCTCGATGTAATCGAACACATCACTACGAGCATCTTCCCGCGTGGTGTAAATTTTCCGCTTGATCCGTTCCCGTTTCAGAAGCTGGAAAAAGCTCTCGGCCACGGCATTATCATGACAGTTGCCTCGGCGACTCATGCTGGCAACCAAATTGTTCGCCTTCAAAAAGCTGCGCCAATCGGAGCTGCTGTACTGGCTACCTTGGTCGCTATGAACCATTACCTCTTGTTTCGGTTTACGCCTCCAAACCGCCATCAATAACGCATCAATAGCCAAATCACTGGTCATCTGAGACTTCATTGACCAGCCTACAACCTGACGAGAAAACAGATCCAGCACCACAGCCAAGTACAACCAGCCTTCATATGTACGAATGTAGGTGATGTCGGTGACCCAAACCTTGTTGGGTTCCACGACATCGAACTGGCGCTTCAGCAAATTGGGTGAGGCGACCGCTGGCTTACCGCCGTACTTTCCAGGGCGACGTCGATACCCTGTCTGAGAGCGCAGACCTTCAAGACGCATCAGCCTCGCTACACGATGGCGACCACAGTCTTCACCGACCTCGCGCAGATCGTCATGGATTTTGCGATAGCCATAAACGCCGCCACTTTCCAGCCATGAATGCTTGATCAAACCCAGCAGTCGTTGGTCGTCTTTGGCGCGTGCAGATTGCGGCTCAGACAACCAGGCGTAATACCCACTGGGGTGGACTTTCAGCGTCAGGCAAAGCCGTCGTATGGAATAGTCATCTGCTCGCTGCTTGATAAAGGCGTACTTCAACCGCACTCCTTGGCAAAGTACGCGGCGGCCTTTTTTAAGATGTCTCGCTCTTCAGTAACCCGCTTGAGTTCTGCTCGCAGACGACGCAGTTCAGCGTGCTGATCATCGTCCTGCTGCCGTTCTTCTTGAGGTTTGCTGTAGCGCTTTATCCAGGCGTAGAGGCTATGCGTCGACACGCCAAGACGGGCCGCTACATCAGCGACAGGCAGCTTCTTTTCGGTCACTTGATTGACCGCTTGGATTTTGAATTCTTCGGGGTAACGCGGGTTGCTCATGGCACCTCCTAATTGGCCTCAGTTTAAGGCAAAGAGGTGTCTACGAAACCCGGGGCGATTCAGACACTGGATGCACTGCATCAAGCAGTCAGGTTGTATATACCCGCGGTGTAAGCAGAATGAGTGGCTGGACCTCGTCGGCCCATGAGTGTTTTTTTCATGGACCTTATTTGCAGTATGAATATCAGTTTCGAGGGAAGGGCGACCTCACAGTGTGAACACCAGTCGCGATGTTCCCTCACGCTGCCACGCGCTTTCCACCTCTGCCAATGGCACCGCCTCGGCAGCAATCGAAAGGCCAGCGCTGTTGATTGCCCGCAGGACGCCACCTACCGCTTCAACCAGACCTGCATGGGACACGCTGCCCAGGCCGCTGCCCATCAGCTCCAGGCCGGAACTGCGCAGCAGTGAGCCGGGCAGATTGATGTTGTTGCCTGTCAGTGAGCCGATCTGTACGAATCTGATTCGCGGCTCGCCTGCTTGATGATCCTGGCCAACCGCTGCGTGCAGCAGACTTTCGGCCGATGGCCCCCACAGGTAGTCGAGCACCACATTGACCTTGTGTTTGTGGAAGGCATCGTGAAAGTTAGCCTTCAACTCCTCGGCCGGTGCGTCGAGAGGTATCACCAGGTCAGCTCCCAATGCTGTCAATCCCTGGACGCTGTGGGCATTACGCCCCGTGGCAATGACCTTTGCCGCACCCAGATGTTTTGCAATTTGTATTGCCAAACGTCCGGAAACCCCCGTCGCACCATTGATCAGGACATTTTCGCCAGGAACAAATCTTGCGCGATCCAGAAGGGCAGCCCACGAGGACATGCCAGGATTACCGATGGCGGCGGCTGTCACGTCATCCACGCCATCGGGAATCTCCACGCAATTGTCCAGTGGCACGACACTCGTCTCGGCCATCGAGCCAAACAGTTTTCTCGGAAAAGCGAAATAGACACGTCGACCATCAGGTAGAAGCCCGACGCCATCCACTCCCGGAACCAGGGGCAAGGTTTTGCCGCTGCTGTAATGACGACCCGATGCCTGAGCCTTGACCAGTTGACTAAGCGCTGCAGCGCGGACCTGAACGAGGGTTTCGTCAGCCTCAGCCACTGGTGTGGAAAAGTTATCGTATCGCGGCGGCGCGTTGAAATCGTGGACTACGGCAGCTTTCATCAAGAGGCTCCTGGAGTAATGGGTGCGGGTTATTCGGGCGCATACGCGCCAGTGCAGTCAGTCGGTGATTTGAGTCATCGTCAAACCGTTTCAGATTCCATGTCGAGTGCCCATTCGGGCAGCGTGGCGGTCAGCTCTCCGCTCACCCAGGACTTCAGATACGAGACCGAAAACGCGACGCCTTCCTCGCACCTTTCGACGCTGCAGCCCAGGCTCGAAAGCGTCATGCGAACGCAGGCGTCCATGTATTTGTTGGGATGGTCCACGCCTTGCTGGATGGCTTGAATGCCGTGTGCAGAGGCGCCCATGAGGAAATCCGTCGCCGCATCCAGGCGGTCGAACCTGAAGTCGCCTGTTGCCTTGCCGTTCTCAAGGTCTTTGGACATGTACTCCGCAACGAGTGTGTTGTGTTGCCAGGCATCGACACGTGTCACGAAACCTGCCCACTTGGGATCGAGCAGGGCGCGTACCAGGAAAAGCCTGGACGCCACCGCCGCACGCTGCCAGGGCTTGGTCAAAACGTCGTAGACCGGAAGGATGTCGCTTGTCATCTGATTGTTGAGCTCCTGCCCGATAGCCAGGAGCACTTGATCCAGCGAGTCGAAGTAGTTGTAGAACGTGCCACGCGAAACATTGGCTTCGCGGATTACATCATCAATGACCGGAGGCGACACGCCGGAGGTGGCGAACACGCGCATGGCTGCATCAAGCAATTTGCTGCGCATGGCCTGCCGTTTCTTCCTGGCGACTCTGGGACGGTGATCGGACTCGGGGGCGGCGGTTTCTGGTGTTTGCACTGCTGGACCTCAAGGGAGTGACACGTCGTCAGAATGACAAATTAACGCCTTTTTTTAAGAATGACAAATTTGTCTAAAAACGCCTTGCGCGACGAAAAATCCTGTCCTACATTGTACTCAATTGTCGTAATGACAATATCGTCATAAAAATAACAGGAGACGAAAAATGTTCAATCCTTCCTTCCCGCCAGCACGGCCTCATCCGACATCCCCCTACGCTCGCTCGAACTGGCACGTCACGGTTTTCAAAATTCGCTGATCCTCTGTATCCCTGCGCAAGCAATGAAGTTCTGACGATGTAAAACCCGAACGGGTGTCCAGAACGACTGCCGGCCGAGCAAATGTTGCTCGCTGGGGGATTCGCTCACCCGAAATTTATAAATGACAACTTTGTTCATTATGATATTTGAGGTTGGTATGACCACAGAAGCGACTTTCCAGAACATCAGTTCCGTAACTTCGATCGCAGCAACTCCGAGCCTGCAAGATCTGATCAAGCGTGCAGAGGCTCTGCAGCCATTGCTGCGCAAGAACACGGTGTCGTGCGAAAAGGAACGCCGCACTTGCGATGAAAATATCGAAGCCATTCGTGAGGCCGGGCTGTTCCGCTTGATGGTGCCAAAGCGTTATGGCGGCTATGAGGGGTCGTTGCGAGCGCACCTGGAAATCTCGGCCGCGCTGGGCGAGGCCTGTGGTGGGACCGCGTGGGTCGTGGCCTTGACCAACGTGTGTGCCTGGTTCACCAGCCTGTTCTCGGAGCAGGCTCAAAACGATGTATTTGGTGCTGATCCCGATGCCCGGGTCGCCGGCGTGTTCAACGCCTCGCCCACTACCCGTCGTGTCGCCGGCGGCTTGATCGTCTCGGGCAAGTGGTACTCCTCGTCGGGCAGTCTCCATGCCGATTGGGCTGTCGTGGGTGCTGAGGAGCGTGATGCCAACGGCACTGTTGTCGCTCAGTATCTGGCGCTCATGCCTGAATCCGATTACACCATCGAAGACACCTGGTTCACCGCGGGCATGCGCGCTTCAGGCAGCAACTGCATCGTGGCCGATGAAGTCTTTGTGCCCGATCATCGCTTGCTGAATATGGGCGATGCGATCGAAGGCAAGTACGCCACCGAGTTCAAGGACGAAGCGGCTTATCGTGGATTGTTCGTGCCCTTTGCATCATTGATCCTCAACGGCCCGCAACTCGGCCTGGGGCGCGCAGCGTTGAAGTACGTCATCGACAATGCATCGCGTCGGGCAGTGGCCTACACCTCGTTTGAGAAGCAGACCGACTCGGTGGTGTTTCAGACGCAAATCGCGGAAGCAGCTCTGAAGATCGATACCGCGCACTTGCGTGCGTTCCGCGCCACCGATGAGATGGATGAAGCTGCGCGCCAGGGCGTCAAGCTGGATCATTTGACCCGTGCGCGAATTCGCGCAGACGTCGGTTACGTCAACACCCTGATCACCGACGCGATCAACATCCTGTTGTCCGCCCATGGTGCCGGGAGTTTTTCCGAAGCCAGTCCGATGCAACGCTGGTGGCGTGATTCCAACACCGCCGCTCGCCATGCCGTGGCGTTACCCGCAGTCGGTAACGAGCTTTATGGCAAGGCGCTGCTGGGTGTGGAAAACACTGTCACTGCGCTGGTGTAAACACCGCGACGAACCTGAGGAAAATGTCTATGGACGCCAAACTGCTGCGCTCGGTCATGGGTCAGTTTGCTACCGGTGTGACCGTTGTAACCTTCGTCGCCGATGGCCAACCGGCAGGCATGACTGCCAACGCCTTCATGTCGGTTTCGCTGGAGCCGCCGCTGATCCTGATTTCCATCCGCAATGCCTCCAGCTTCAACCAGTTTGTCAAAGAAGGAGTGCGCTATGGCGTCAACTTCCTTGCCGAGAGCCAACGCTGGTTGAGCGGTCATTTCGGCGGCAAACCGGAGGAGGGTGCAGCCCTGCCTTACATCTATCACCAGGACACACCGCTACTGGACGGAAGTCTCGTGCACCTGGTGGCTCGCACGGTCGATGTTCATCCGGCAGGCGACCATTTGCTCTACATCGGTGAAATCGAGCATGTCCGCGTTGGCGCACAACGCAAACCGCTGCTGTTTTTCGGCGGCCGCTATCACCAGATGCACGCTCGCGCACCCAGCGTGGAGTGGAGCGGTTGCGTCGACGGTTGGTGACCCCCGCCACATAAACCGAACTGATGCCTGAGCTGTCCATGCGGCATTTCCTTCTTGAAATGCCATAGGGCGCGCTCGTGCCGAATTAATGTAAACCGAGTGATTTGCCATGACCGCCAACACCCACGATTTGCCTGTGAAAACAGACAACGACATCGATAAACAGGAAACCCTTGAGTGGCTTGATGCGCTCGAAAGCATTGCCCGCAGCGCGGGCGGTGAAAGGATCGACTTCCTTCTGCAACGTCTGGAAGAGCATGCCAGCCACTTGGGTGTGCGACGTGCCGCCCATCCCTACTCGCAGTACCAGAACAGCATCGGCCTGGATAAGCAGCCGGCGTTTCCTGGTGACTTGGCGATGGAAGAACGCATTACCTCGATCATCCGCTGGAATGCGCTGGCGATGGTCGCCCGGGCCAACAAGGCCTACGGAGAATTGGGCGGCCATATCGCCAGCTACGCCTCGGCTGCCGAGATTTTCGAAGTCGGCTTCAACCATTTTTTCCAGGCCGATAACGGCGACTCCAAGGGCGACCTGGTGTACTTCCAGCCGCACTCCGCACCCGGTGTCTACGCCCGGGCGTTTCTTGAGGGCGACCTTGAAGAATCGCAGCTGGCGAGTTACCGCCAGGAAGTAGAGGGGGGTGGGTTGTGTTCCTACCCTCATCCCTGGTTGATGCCCGACTTCTGGCAGTTTCCTACGGGCTCGATGGGCATTGGTCCGATCAGCTCGATCTACCAGGCGCGCTTCCTGCGGTACCTGGAACATCGTGGCATCACTGACACGTCGAAACGCCATGTCTGGGGTGTATTTGGCGATGGCGAGATGGACGAGCCGGAGTCCATTGCCGCGCTGTCACTCGCGGCCCGGGAAAACCTCGATAACCTGACGTTCATCGTCAACTGCAACCTGCAACGGCTGGA
Source organism: Pseudomonas sp. P8_241 (assembly GCF_034008315.1). NCBI lineage: Bacteria > Pseudomonadati > Pseudomonadota > Gammaproteobacteria > Pseudomonadales > Pseudomonadaceae > Pseudomonas > Pseudomonas sp. P8_241. Next base: position 3,344,560 of record NZ_CP125377.1, read on the forward strand.
TGGGCCGGTCCGAGGCAATGGCCAGATCATCCAGGAGCTGGAATCGCTGTTCAAAGGCGCCGGCTGGAACGTGATCAAAGTGGTGTGGGGCTCGGATTGGGATGCGCTGTTCGCTCGCGACCGCAACCATGTGCTGCTGCGCCGTTTTGCTCACACCGTGGACGGTCAATACCAGACCCTGGGTGCCAATGACGGCGCCTACAACATGGAGCACTTCTTCGATCTCGACCCGGAGTTGCAGGCGCTGGTGTCGCACATGAGCCCGCAGGAAATCGACGGCCTGCGTCGTGGCGGTCACGATTTTCGCAAGCTTTACGCCGCCTTCGCGGCTGCCAAAGAGCACAATGGCCAGCCAACGGTCATCCTTGCCAAGACCAAGAAAGGTTATGGCATGGGGTTGGCTGGTGAATCGCGCAACACCTCCCATGTGCAGAAAAAGCTCGATATCGATGCGCTCAAGGCCTTCCGCGACCGCTTTGTGATTCCGCTGGACGATGAGGCGCTGGAAGAAATGCGCTTCTACAAACCGGCGCAAGACAGTGCCGAAATGCGCTATCTGCATGCCCGCCGCACGGAGCTGGGTGGATACCTTCCACGTCGCCAGACCCGGGCCGAACCTCTCCCGGTACCGGCATTGGCCACTTATGCGCAATTCGCGCTGACCCCTGATGAGCGTGAGACATCGACCACTACCGCGGTAGTGCGGCTGTTCACCAACTTGCTCAAGGACAAACAACTTGGGCCGCGCATTGTGCCGATTGTTGCCGATGAGGCGCGCACCTTTGGCATGGCGAACCTGTTCCGACAGATCGGGATCTATTCGCCCGCCGGGCAGCTCTATGAACCGGAAGACGCCGGCGCGATGCTTTATTACAAGGAGTCCAGGGATGGCCAACTGTTGGAGGAAGGCATAACGGAAGCCGGTGCGATCTCTTCCTGGGTGGCTGCGGCGACCTCTTACAGCGTCAACGGCGTCACCATGTTGCCGTTCTACATCTACTACTCGATGTTCGGCTTCCAGCGTATCGGCGATCTGATCTGGGCTGCCGCGGATCAGCGCGCCCGCGGTTTCCTGGTTGGCGCCACTGCCGGACGCACCACGCTGTCCGGTGAAGGTTTGCAACATCAGGACGGCACCAGCCAGTTGATTGCTTCCACGGTCCCGAACTGCCGCGCCTACGACCCGGCGTTCGCCAGCGAGGTCGCGGTCATCATCGATCACGGCAGTCGGCGCATGCTCGAACAGCAGCAGGACGAGTTCTATTACCTCACGGTCACCAACGAGAACTACCTTCAGGCGCCTCTGACTGACGTTGATTATGACGCGGTGATCAAAGGCATGCGTCGCTTCGGCTGCCGTGGCGACGAGGGCGTTTCGCCGGTCGTGCGCTTGCTTGGTTCAGGTTCGATCGCACGGGAAGTCATCGCCGCCGCTGAACTCCTGGCCGAGGACTGGGGCGTGACCAGTGAAATCTGGAGTGTGACCAGCTTCTCCGAGCTGGCGCGTGAAGCCCGGGAGGTCGAGCGTTGCGCGCTCTTTGGCGGCGAGACAGGGGGCCAAAGCTACGTTCAGCAGTGCCTGGCGGGCGACACACCCATCGTGGCCGCTACCGACTATGTGCGCGGCTATGCGCAGCTGATCGCCCCCTATGTCCAGGCGCCTTACGTCGCCTTGGGTACCGACGGCTTTGGCCGCAGCGATACGCGTCCCGCCTTGCGCCGCTTCTTCGAGATGGACCGCCAACACATTGCAGTCGCCGCGCTGGCGGCCATTGATCCGCACAAGGCCGCCGAGGCCCGAGTGCGCTACGGCATCGACGTTGCCCACGACGCCCCCTGGAACTGCTGATTGCGCTAACGAGGAGACTGACTATGCAACAACTCATGGTTCCCGATATCGGCGACTTCCAGGATCTACCAGTCATCGAGGTGCTGATCAAACCCGGCGACAAAGTCCTGGTCGAGCAGGCGCTGATTACCCTCGAATCGGACAAGGCGGTGATGGATGTACCGAGCACTCGTGATTGCACGATTCGCGAAGTGCTGATCAAACCCGGTGACTGCGTTTCCAAGGGCAGTGTGATTGCGCACGTTGAGTTCGCGGATGCCGCAATCGTCCAGCCAACGCCAACGCCAACGCCAGAACCGACTCCGGCTCCTGCCTCGATTCAGGCAGCGGTGCCAGCGACGGCTGCGCTAACCAATACGGCGGTCCCCGAGGCGGTGCTCGCTACCGACAAACCACGTGCCGCGTCGTTGGCCCTGGCCGGTCCTGCCGTGCGCAAGCTTGCACGGGAACTGGATGTCGATCTGGATGAAGTCAAAGCCAGCGATCCGAGCGGCCGAATCCAGCGTGATGACGTCAAGGCGTTCGTCAAGGCCCAGCGTGCCAACCCGGCACCAGCAATGGGCGGGGGAACTGGCCTGAATCTGCTGCCTTGGCCGGAAGTCGACTTTGCCCGCTTCGGCCCGATCGAACGTCGCCAGATGTCGCGAATCAAGCGTCTGTCGGCGGCCAATCTGCATCGCAACTGGGTGAGCATTCCGCACGTCACCAATCACAGCCAGAGCGATATCAGCGATCTCGAATCGCTGCGTGTCCAGCTCAATCAGGAAGCGAAAGCAGGGCAGGCCAAAATCACCCTGCTGGCATTCCTGATCAAGGCGTGCGTGGCGGCATTGCAGCGGTTTCCGCAGTTCAACGTCAGCCTGGAAGGCGACGAAATCGTACAGAAGCAGTACTTCCACATCGGCTTCGCCGCCGACACGCCCAACGGTCTTGTGGTCCCGGTGATTCGCGACGCGGATCGCAAGGGAATCGCTGCGCTCGCCGCTGAAATGGCCGAGCTTTCGCAGTTGGCCCGGGACGGCAAGCTTTCCGGTGAGCAGATGCGTGGAGGCTGCTTCACCGTCTCGTCGTTGGGCGGAATTGGCGGCGGGCATTTCACCCCGATCATCAATGCACCAGAAGTGGCGATCCTCGGCGTCGGCAGGGCGGCGATGCAGCCCTCCTGGGATGGCTCGGCGTTCCAGCCGCGCCTGCAATTGCCGTTGTCGCTGTCGTGGGACCACCGCGCGGTGGACGGTGCCGAAGCCGGTCGCTTCCTCGCGTTACTGACCACGTTGCTGGCGGACTTCCGCCGAGTCTCGATCTAGCTCATCACAACAAAAACAAGGAGAACAAACATGACTGCATTGCAGCGCGAAGACGACCTCACCTCAGGCAACGGGCGAATTGTCCCGTTCAAGATGGCACACCTGGTTTTCCAGTGCGCCGATCGCCAGACCGTGGTCGAGTGGTACCGCAAGCTGTTCCAGGCCGACCTGGTGTTCGAGGATGAGGTCCTGACCTTTCTGACCTTTGACGAAGAGCATCATCGCCTGGCGTTCTTCAACAAGCCGGAACTGGCGAGCAAGCAAGACGCCGTGGTTGGCGTGCACCACATTGCTTACAGCTACCGCTCCATCGGCGACCTGCTCAGCACCTATGACCGGCTCAAGCCGCTGGGCATCCTGCCGGTCTGGAGCATCAACCACGGGCCAACCACGTCGTTGTATTTCAGCGATCCGGAAGGCAACAACATCGAGTTGCAAGTCGACAACTTCCCGGATCAGAGCGATGCGGCGGCTTTCTTCAAAACCGAAATTTTCGCCAACAATCCCATCGGTATCGAGTTCGATCCCGATGAGATGGTCGCGATGTGGCGCAACGGTGCCACTGACGCCCAACTGTGCGCACTGGGTACCGCCGCTACCGGCCAATCACTCGGCCCGCAAAAAAGGTAAGTGTCATGAAACTTTGTACTTTTCAGCAGCGTGACAGCGCTCCGGCTGTCGGGCTGGTCGTCGGCGAACAGGTCATTGCCGTCGCTGAGCATCTCAGTGCCGCCCCCGTCAGCATGATCGGCCTGATCACCGAGTGGGCCGCGTGGCGTGAACAGCTACGCAAGCTGGCGGCAAGTGGCGTGGCGGGTATGGCGCTCGACCAGGTCACGTTGCTGGCACCTGTACCTCGTCCAGGCAAGATCCTCGGCATCGGCCTCAATTACGCCGACCACGTCCAGGAGTCGGGCATGGACATGCCGGCGGACCAGCTGTGGTTTGCCATGATGAACACGGCTGCCAATGGGCCGTTCGCACCCGTCGACTTGCCGAAGGTGTCCGAGGCCCTCGATTACGAAGCCGAAATGGTCTTCATTGTTGGACAACGCTGTCGCCACCTCACCGCGGAGTCGGCGAAGCAGGCGATCTTCGGCTACTGCGTCGGCAACGACGTCAGCGTGCGTGACTGGCAGCTACGGACTTCGCAATTCATCCTCGGCAAGTCGTTCGATACTCACGCCCCGTTTGGCCCGTGGATCGTCACGGCTGATGACATCGAGGATCCCCACCAGCTGGGTATCCGGTGCTTCGTCAATGACGAGAAGCGCCAGGACTCCAATACCAACCAGTTGATCTTCGATTGCTACCAGCAGATCGAGCACCTCTCCAAGGTCATGACCCTGGAGCCTGGCGACGTGATTTTCTCGGGTACTCCGGGTGGTGTGGGCGCCGGTTTCAAACCAGCGCGCTGGCTACGCAAAGGTGATCGGGTGCGTGTTGAAATCGACGGGCTCGGCGCTATCGAAAACGTAGTGCGCAACGAAATCTGAGGCGTGCAAGGCGAGGGCCGTGCGCATGCGGCGAGCGGTCCTTCGTATTTCCATTGAGGAGAATCACCCATGAATGATCAAGTGATCGCAAACACCATTTCCAAACTGGAAAACGCTCGCTGCCTTGCGCTGGTAGACGGAGATATTGGCGCGTTGGGTGAGCTGGTCGATGATCAGTTGGTGCATATCCATGCCACCGGCCAGATTGACGACAAGCCTGCGTACCTGGCACTGGTCGAGAATGCCATCCGCTTCCTGCGCGTCGAACGGCAGCAGGATTTCCAGGTGCAGGTTCACAACCACGTCGCGGTAGCCATCGGGCGCCTGTTGCAAAGCATTGAATTTCGCGCCACCGGCGAGCGTCGCGAAATGGACGTCATCACCACTCAAGTTTGGCTGCGCCGAGACAATACCTGGCGACAGATCAGCTTCCAGGCCACGAACATCTAACACCCACTTGCAGCCCACCTCCAAGGTGGGCTTCTGACAATAAGAACAAGAGACAGAAGATGAAAAACGTCAAAGTGAAAGCGCTTGGCGCGGTTCTGGCCGCCCTCGCGATGGTGAACTGTCATGCCGATGAAACCGAAAAACCGGGCGAAGGCACATTGTTTCGTAGCCTGTTCGGCGAAGGCCTGGAGCGCGATTACGGCATCACTGTATCCAACTTGCTGGACATAGCGTACTCGCGCAATAACCGCTCAAACCATAAAGAGCGGGAGGACGGGCTGAGCAACTTGCCAATTACCGGCATGTCCGATGAAGGGCTGGAACTGGGTAGCCTGCACCTTTTCGTGGATAAACAACTCAAGGGTGATTTCATCCCGCGCATCACTCCGCTACCCGGTCCAAAGCCCGAGGATTTTTCTTTCGGTTTTACCGCTGAACTCAACTACGGCCGCAACGCCCAATTCGCCAGGACATACGGCTGGGATATGGCGCTGGACATGAACGAGCAAGTCAATTCCAAGGCACAGCGCGATAAAGACTATTTTCTCTCGATACCCAATTCAGCCGTAGAGATGTATGTCCCTTATGGCCCCGGTGTCAGTTTCATGGCCGGCGTATTTGGCCCGGCCATGGGCTATGAAATCCCGCCCAATGTCCGCTTCGCGCGAAACCCGTTCGCCAGCAAAACCTACGCGTTTGTCAGCGAGCCCGGCACGGTAGCCGGGGTACTCGCCAGCAGCCGTGTCTATAACGGTGGCTCGGGTATTCTGGGGGTCGAACTGGGCGTGGTGCAGGGTTGGAATAATCTTCGCGACAATAACGACGACAAATCGCTGACGGGTGCGATGCGCTGGCGCACGCAAGATATGAAGACTTGGATCGATTACGAGTTCATTGTCGGTAATGAACAGAATGACGACTTCAGTGATGTGCAGGCACCGCCCTCGCGAGTGGTGTCGCCGTCGGGGCAATTCAAGCAGCAACACTCGTTGAATGGCTGGCACCAATTTGACCAGCATTGGTCGATGGGCGCCGAAGTTGTTTATGGCCGTCAGGATGGGGATGGTAAAGCCTCGACTGTCGATGTCGTCAATGGTCCTGGTTTTGCCGGCGCTTCCTGGTGGGGAGTAAACGCGGTGGTGGCTTATCAGATTCGACCGCCGCTGTCCTGGTCCCTGCGGGGTGAGCACTTCAGTGATCCAGATGGTTTTATCCTCTTCCCGACAACGACTGCCCGAGGTGACTTCAATGCAGTCACCACGGGGTTTCGTTATGACGTCAACAAGAACCTGTCGCTGCGCCCGGAGCTGCGCTACGACTGGTTCGATGCGCGAGATCAAGACCGTCCCTACGGTAACGGCCGCGATCGCACGCAACTGAGCACCATGGTCGAGGCGCTCTATTATTTTTAGTACTGCTTCAACACCATCGCTCGTTGCCAAACACAGTGAGCGATGGTTTTTGCCCCTGCTATCTATCCCATTTCAAAAGTACACCAGCGCTTCCACCGTAGCGGTCAACTGGTTACGGGCATCGCCTTGACCAAACGGCTGTGCATCGTCGCGCCCGTCGAACCAGTCGTAGCGCAGTTCCGGGCGCAGCGACAAGTATTTGTTGGCGTCGTAACGCAGGCCCATGGTCAGCGCATTGAACGCGCCACGAGCGGTAGAGGAGGGAAACAGGATATAGCCATCCGGATCGTCGAAATGCTCGGCGCGAACGGAATACGACAAGTCCTTGCGCTGCTGGTAGGTCAACACGACGTTGGCTCCCCACCAGTGCGCGCCATCGAAACCCGGCCCGGTAACGATATCGACGGTGGAGGCTTTGCCGTCGCCATCCTGATGGCCGTAAACCATTTCCCCGCCCATGGACCACTGCTCGGTAAACCGGTGCCAGCCATTGAGGGAATGCTGCTGCTTGAACTGACCGTCAGCGGAAATCACACGGCCACGCGGTGTTTGTATGTCGTTGCGACTGTCGTTCTGTGAGTCACCCACGAGAAACTCGTAATCGATCCAGGTGCTCATGTCTGGCGTACGCCAACGCACTGCGCCGAGCATCGCCTTGCTGTCGTTGTTGTCGCGCAGGTTGCCTTGGCCCTGAATGACCCCTAACTCGGCACCCAGCAGCATGCTTTGGTTGCTTACCAGGCGTTTACCCAGCAGCAACCCGGAAACCGCGCCAGACTCGGTCATGAAGGCATAGGAGCGACTGGCAAACGGATTTCGCGCTGCACGCACGTTAGGTGGAATCTCGTAGCCCAGCCCTGAGCCAAAGATGCCGGCGATCGCGGTGAAGCCACCGGCATAAGGCAAGTAAGCCGTCGCGGCGATATTGGGCACCGCGAGGAAGTTTTGCTTGTCGCGCCTGGCCTTATCGGGGTCATCGTCCCCCGGGGAATTTATCCCCCAATGCATGTCCCAACCATAAGTGCGCGCCTGCTGGGCATTGCGTCCGTAAGCGGCCTCAAGGGTGAAGCCGAAGGAGGCTTCAGTGGGCGTTGGCCCGGGTAGGGGTGTCACGCGCGGAACGAAGTTGGCTTTCAACGCTTTATCGGCAAACAGGTGAAGGGTGGCGAGTTCAAATCCTTCGTCCGAAAAGCCAGCGATCGGTGTGTTGGTTTGCCCGGATTTACGATCATCCTGGGATGAATTGTTGTTGCGTGAGAAACCGGCGTCCAACAGTCCGGATACTGTGATGCCATAGTCGCGCTCCAGGGAGTCGCCAAAAATCCCGCGAAACACAGTGCCTTCGCCGACACCCGCACCCTGGCCTGCATTGCAATGGCCTGTTGCGAAGACGAGCAGAGCCGCACCAAACGATTTGACGTTGATGTTCTTCATGGTTTTCTCTTGTTTTTATTTTGAGAGCGGCCTTGCACTGGCCGCTGGGCACGGCCGTCAGTTGGTAACCGATAATCCGACCATTCGGTTCAATCGCCAGAACGCGATGATGCCGATGGCCGTGAGGCTGGCGGGAATGGCGGCGGCCACTAACAGATCACTCGTCGACCACTGCAAGTGCAGCAAGGTGGAGCCTATGAAAGGGCCGCATATGCCACCCAGCCGTCCAAGGCCAAGCGTCCAGCCGGTGCCGGTAGCGCGAAGGGCGGTCGGATAGAAGGTAGAGGTCATGGCGTTCAATGCCGCCTGGCCGCCGAGAATGCCGAAACCTGCGACCGCAATTGTCAAATAAGCCAGATTGATCGAGGCATAGAAATGGCTGAATAGAACGATGGCTACAGCAGAGACAATGAAGGTGGGCACCAGCACCGCACCGAAGCCTCTGCGGTCGACAAACCAGCCCAACAACCACCCGCCCGCCAGACCACCCAGCCACATGGATGTACCCGCCAGTACCGCCTGCGACGGAGAATGGCCGGCGCCACTCATCAATACCGGCGTCCAGGACGCGAGGAAATATACGCAGAGCATGTTCATGAAGTTGATCAGCCACAGCAACAGCGTGCCGGGAAGCCGACCATCGGCGAACAACAGTGAAAACGCCAGGCCTTTCTTGCGTGGCTCAGCGATCACCAGAGTGGTCTGTGGATCGATCTGCAGCCCAGGCTCGATGCGCAGGAGTATGGCCTTGACGCGGTCGAGCTTTCGTCCTCGCAACACACTCCATTGCAGCGATTCGGGGAGTGCAAAAAACATCAGCAGACCTACACACAATGGTGCGAAGGCACCCAGATAGAACACCGCTTGCCAGCCGTACAGCGGAATCACAGCCGCCGCGATGGCGCCGCCTACCAGACCTCCGACAACCATGCCCGACGCCACCAGCGTCAACAGCATCACCCGGTTGTGTCGGGGGGCGTACTCAGTCACCAGCGTCGCGACGTTGGGCACGATGGCCCCCATGGCGATACCGGTAAAAAATCGCAGTGCCAACAGGCCATCCACCGTCGTCGCGTGGGCGGTGAAGTACATCAGAACGGCCATGGCCAGCGAGGCAGTCACCAGTACGGGGCGTCGCCCGACGCGGTCGGCTACCGAGCCCAGGGCTAGCGATCCGATCAACATGCCGAGCATGCTGATGCTGAACACCGGACCCAGGTTGGCTTTGGGAATGCCCCATTCGGCGATGAGGCTGGGCGCGGCATAGGCCATGGCTTGAATATCGAAGCCATCGACGACCATGCACAGGAAGCATTGAACCAGCACAAGTAGTTGAAAGGCGCCCAAACGGCTTCTTTCGACGATCGCGCAGATGTCGAGTTGATTGTTCACAAGCAAATACCTCTGTTGTAATTATTTTCGGTAATAGCGGTGTCAGGTGTGCAAAGCAGGAATGAGTGGGATTCGGATAAGATTTCGGTTGTATGGATTGGCGATAGCGGGCTATCAGTCAGCGAGCCATGCGCTGGCTTCGGCGCGCATACCTTGTTCAAGCTCGCTGCCGCGGGTGGCGAATAGACGATTGAGTGGAAAACCGCTCATTTCCAGTAGATAAGCCAGCGGCGCGTATTCACGAGGGTAGTGCGCCACGACCTCACGATCGATCTCGACCAGGCCTTGCGGGAAAGTGAAGCTACCCATGTCATAGATGCTTTGTCGCTTGACCAGCTTCCACATTCCGTCGCGTTTTTCCGCCAGGTCGTAGAAGCGGTTGTGCACGCTGCACCCCAGACCCAGCTTGACGTTTTCGGCAACGATTACTGCGTTGGTTTCGACGATGGCCTTATTGCCGTTGAAGGTCACCACCGGCGTGCCGATCAGGTGCTTGGTACGCAAATCGGATTTGCCCATGCGCTTGGAGCCTTCGACAAACTCGGCGAACGGCCCTTCAAACCAGGTGATTTCAATGATCCCGTCAGGATGAGCGAGCTTGGCCAACTCGTCCCATTGGCCCAGGTCGCGGTGAATCCAACCGGTGATCAGGTCGGTGATTTGAAAACGGTCTTCCAGAAAAGTCTGCATGAGTTGTCCTTGGCAGGTAGCGGGGTGTCGAAGTCAGCATCTCCCTATGGACAGATAACTTCAAATAGATTGATATGAACAATTGATCATAAAAACTGATGGGGGATAGCGCGATGGATCTGCGGCATTTACGTTATTTTCTAGCCGTGGCCGAGGAAGGCCATTTCGGTCGCGCCGCCCAGCGTCTGCACATTGTTCAGTCGGCGCTGAGCATGCAAATCCGCTCGTTGGAGGAAGAGCTCGGCGGGGCCTTGTTCTTGCGCACCAGCCGTCGCGTGGAGCTCACGGAAGCTGGCGCTCTGTTGCGTGCCGAAGCGCAACGCACCCTCGACCAGGCGGCGTATGCCCAACAACTGGTGCAACGGTCTTTACGCGGGGAAATGGGCACGGTACGGATTGGCTTCGCAGGCAATGCCGTGTTCAGTGGCAGGTTGATGGCTGACGTTCGGGCATTTCGTGCGGCATACCCAGACGCCCAGGTCATCCTTCGCGAGCTGGCACCGCACCTGCAGGTCGAAGCAATCCAGAATGCGCAGCTGGATCTGGGTTATGCACCGAGTCATGGTGGGCAGGCCCTCGACAGCGCACTGCTGTTTGAACGGATTGGCACCTGGCCGTTGGTCGTGGCAATGCCTGAGGACCATCCGTTGGCGAATCAGCAGCCGTTGCGTGTGCCGATGCTGGGTGCCGAGTCGCTGATCGTCTATGCCGCACACGGTGCGGATGAGCATATGCTGGCTGCGCTGCGAAAAGCGCTGGGGCGCGAGCCCAAGGTTGAGCGCACCACCAGCACGTTGAGTGTGCTGGCATTGGTCGCGGCTGGAATGGGCGTCGCACTGGTACCTGCGCCCTTGATTCAAGTCAGGATTCCCGGAGTGATCTATCGAACATTCGATGACGTCGAACCACAAGCAGACCTGTTGCTCATCAGCCGCGTAAGTGAAACAGCGGGTGCGGTGCACGCGTTCCTGAAAGTTGCACGCCAGGGTGGAATGGCCGCTGCGACGCCCCGGCAGTCCTGAACGGCGGGCAAGCTGCTCTTAGTCGTGCCAGCAGCGATACCAGCCGTTTTTCTCGCTGATGTGCAGCGACGTTTGATAGAGGTCCGAGAGGTGTGCGCTGGTCAATAGTTCCGTTTTGGGGCCGTCGGCAACAATCTGCCCCTGCTTGACGAGCACCACGCGCTCGATTTCCGGAATGATCTCGTCAACGTGGTGGGTGGTGATGAGCAACGACCGGCCCTCACTGCAAAAGCCACGCAGCAACGTCAGCATGGCCAGGCTCGCGCCCATGTCCAGGCCGTTGGCCGGCTCATCGAAAATCAGTGCCTGGGGTTGGTGCACCAGCGCTCGAGCCAGCAGCAGGCGTCTTTTCTGGCCGGTGGAAAGGCGTTGAAACATGCAGGATTCGTCCTGCGAAATCCCCAGGCTCGCCATCATGGCGCGCGCCTGCTCGAGCTGAAGCGCGGTCGGCTGCAAATGGTCATGACGGCCGATGGCGCCGAAAAAACCGGAAACCACAACGTCCAGGGCGCTGGTGTAGGGCGTGTAATCCTCTTGCAAGTCCTGGGACACGAAGCCGATCCTGTTGCGCAGTTGCCACAGGTTCAGGGTCTCACTGCCGAACAGTTTCAGGTAACTGCCGTCCTGGGCGACGGGGTAGAGTTCCCTGTTGATCAGTTTAAGCAGAGTGCTTTTACCCGCGCCGTTGGGGCCGAGAATCGCCACGCGCTCCTGCGGCCCGATCTTCAGGGAGAGTTGGTTGAGCACTCGGGTCTGTTGTTGGTAGGCGGTGACTTGGTGAAGTTCGATCATGTGGAAAACCTTGCAGAGAAAGTGTTGGTGCTTGCGGTGATGCTAATGCCGCCTTCGCTGACAAGCCTCATGCGGATTGTTTGGCACCCCACAAATCTGTAGGAGCCGGCTTGCTGGCGATAGCGTTGGTGAAGCTGATGCCGCCTTCGCTGGCAAAACGGATCGCCGCACCGCAGCTCCTACAGTGTTGATCTTCAGTGGTTTTTAAACGCTGTCAATGCCCTCGGCGGCAGGCGCGTTCGTTCTGGCCGGGGCGGTTTCGCGCAGGCAGGTGGCGACCAGCAGCCCGACGATCACGGCACCGAGTGCCAGGTACATCGTGTTTTCAATGCCGTGATGCTGGGCGATATAGCCCGCGATGGCCGGCGCGATGCCGCCCCCAAAAATCTCGCCGATGCCCACCACGAGGCCGGTGGCGGTGGAGGTCAGCGCCGTTGGAACGGATTCGCTGGTGAGTGGCCCAACGGTCATGCAGATCATGCTGAAGTTGAAAAAAATCGTCAGGAACAGCAGAGCGAACAACTTCATCGGTTCGGCGCCGGTGCCCATCAGCAGCCACAGGAACACGCCGGTGGCGATGAACGAAATCAGCACCACCGGTTTACGTCCGATGCGGTCGGACACGGCTGGCATGATCAACTGCCCAAGAAAACCACCCAGGCCGATGGCCGACATCACAAAGCCCATCTGCTGCACGTTCAGGTGCAGATAGTCCATCAGGTAGTTGGGCATCATCACGCTGATGACGAACAGGCAGGTGAGCATGCAGAACATGCCGACGATGTTCAGCCATACATTGCGAAAGCGCAGGGCATCTAGCCAGCTCGGTTGGACGGTGGCTGCATGGGCTTGGTTATTCACCGGCGCGACGGTGCGGGTTTCCCGCAGGTAGCGGTACATCGCCAGGGCCAGCAGGAACCCCGGTAGCGACACAATCACGAATACCCAGCGCCACGACGGCACCACCAGCAACAACTGGGTAGCGAGGATTGGCGCGAGGCCCAGACCCAGGATCGGGAAAAAGGCCTGCTGGATGCCGATGTTCATGCCGCGCCGCGTCGGGTGCGAAGACTCCGCCGTGGCCGCCAGTGCCGTTGGCGTAAAGGCGCCTTCGGAGATGCCCATGATCGCCCGAATCAGCATCAAACCGCCGATACCGGTGGCCAGCCCGGAAAGCCCCGCGAGCAACGAGAACACCAGGACGGCCGGGATCAGTACTTTACGGCGTCCGATTCGATCCGACAGTCGCCCCATAAAAATCGAAGAAATACCCCACGCCAGCCCTAGGATGGCGGTCACACTTCCCAAGTCCTGATAGTTCAGACCGAGGTCTTTCATCATCACAGGGAACAGCGGCAGGATAATGAAGCGATCCAGACCCACCAGGCCGAAACCCAGCGCGAGCAGGGCCACCGCTTTGAACTCGTAGCGAACATCCCACGCGTGTTTATTGTTGTTCATGGTTGTTACTCGGATGGAGTTGAGGGAGGCAGCCGCATCAGCACCCGGCTGCCAGGGGCTTAGAAATAAACCAGTGCTTCGACCAGTCCGGTCAATTGCGTGCGGTCGCGACCAGCGCCAAACGGGTGATCGTCGGCATTGCCATCGAACACGTCGTAACGCAGTTCCGGACGCAGCGAGATGTACTTGTTCAGGTCGTAACGCAGGCCGGCGGTGACGGCGTTGAAGTTGCCGCGGGCGGTGGAGGCGGGCAGCAGGATGAAACCGTCAGGGTCGGCAAAATGCTCGGCGCGTACCGAGTACGAAAGGTCCGGTCGTTGCTGGTAAGTGAGCACTGCGTTGGCGCCCCACCAATGCGCGCCATCGAAACCGGGGCCGTTGATGATGTCGACGGTTGTGGCTTTGCCGTCGCCGTCCTGATGGCCGTAGACCGCTTCGGCGCCCATCGACCAGTTCGAGTCAAAGCGGTGCCAGCCGTTGAGCGAGTGCTGCTGCTTGAATTGACCGTCTGCCGAGACCAGGCGCGAGGTCGGCGCCTGCACATCGCTGAAACTGTCGTTCTGTTCATCGCCGAGGATGAACTCGTAGTCGATCCAGGTCTGCATGTCGGCAGTGCGCCATCGCACGGCACCCATCAGCGATTTGCTGTCGTTGTTGTCGCGCAGGTTGTTCCAGCCCTGCACTACGCCCAGTTCCACACCGAGAATGCCTGACTCGCCGTTGTACAGGCGCGTTCCGATCTGAACGCCGCCAACCGTGCCGGGCTCGCTGACGAAGGCGTAGGTCTTGCTGGCAAACGGGTTACGCGCGGCACGGATGTTCGGCGGGATTTCATAGCCGAGCGCCGGGCCGAAGACGCCGGCCATGGCCGTGATGCCGGGGCCGTAAGGCAGATACGCGGTCGCGGCGATGTTGGGAACGGCGAGGAATTTCTGTTTGTCACGTTGGGCCTTGGCCAAGTCGTCGTCGCCTGGCGAGTTGACGTCCCAATGCATGTCCCAGCCTTGCGTACGGGCGAATTGCGCATTGCGGCCGTAGTTCATTTCGAAGGTGAAGCCGAAGGACGCTTCGGTTGGCGCCGGGCCGGGCAGGGGTGTGATACGCGGGATCATGTTGCCCTTGAGTGCCTTGTCGACGAACAGGTGCAGGCCGCCCCATTCCAGGCCTTCGTCGGCGAAACCCACCAGTGGCAGGTTGCTCAGGCCATCCTGGCGCTCGTCATGGGTCGAGCGGTTGTTGCGCGAATAGCCAACGTCAAACAGACCGGAGACCGTTATTCCGTAGTTCTTTTCCAGGGTGTCGCCGAACAGGCTGCGAAACAGCGTGCCTTCTCCGGTTCCAATGTTTTCTGCCGCATGAGTGTTGAGCGTCGCGAAGGCGGCCAGAACCGCACCAAGCGTTTTCACCTTGATGTTGTGCATTGTCTGTCTCTTGTTTTTGTTGTCAGAGTTTTGAAGGGGGGGCGTCCGTGCCCCCGGAAACTCGCTGTCAGACGTGGCAGGCCCTGGTGTCATTGACGAGGGATTGTTGGCCGACGTTCTGTTGCAATTGGTGGCTCAGGGAAGTGAGCAGCTTTGGCAGCGCCGACAACTCGGCCACGCCGCCGTAGCAGTAGTAGTCCGGACGCACAACGAGGACCTTGAGCCCGGCCTCGGCCATGAATTGCAAGTACTTGCCGGAGACGTCGCGGTAAATGCCCTTTGCGCTGTCGGCTTGCGGCGCGAGTCGCACGACTTGCAGGCCGTAGTCACGGATGAAGTTCAGTTGCTGCGCATCAAGTAGCGCCAGTGGGTCTTCGTCGCCACGCACCAGGAGGTGAAAGCCGCGTTGAATGACGTCGTCGTAGCGGCTGACCTTGCCATCGATTTCAATCGAGCCGTGTACCCCGAGAATGCCGCGCAATTGACCGTCCTCTTGCAAAAGTCCATCGGTCAGACCGGGGAACGGTGGCAGTGGTGCAACGTTGCCGCTCAAATACGCCGCGTCACGCTCGGCGGCCTTCACGGGGTCAGACACGCAGACCACTTTGCCCATGGCCATGGAGGCTTCGATCACCGCGCGGATCTGCGGTCTGCGCTCCAGGGTGTAGCTGTCCAGCAAGCTGTTGTCGGCCAGACCGCGCAGCAGCAGGTCCAGGCGCCAGGACAGGTTCCACGCATCGCGAATCCCCGAGCACATGCCCTGGCCCATGAACGGTGGCATCACGTGCGCGGCATCACCGGCCAGCATCACCCGGCCGCTGTGCCAGTTCGAGGCGATGCGCGAGCGGAACTGATAGACCGCATGGCGTACCAGGTCGGCGGTGTCCGGGGCGACCCAACGCGACAGCAGCGACCAGACCTTGTCGGAGTCCTGCAGGTCTTCGATGGTTTCGTGAGGCAGGCGCATGAATTCCCAGCGGCGATAGCCGGGGCCACCCGGTACCATGGTTGTCGGGCGTTCGGGGTTACACCACTGGCCGATGTCTGGCACATCCAGTTCCACACCAGGCTTGGGCTGCAGGTCGACCACCAGCCAGTCTTCCTGGAAGCCCAGGTCTTGCCACTCAATGCCCAGCGACTGACGTACGAAGCTGTTGGCGCCGTCGGCACCGATCACATAGCGGGCGCGGACGCTTTGCTGCTCCTGACCCAATGAAAACTTGCCGTCCTCACGAATCACTCGATTGAGCACCATGTCGCAACCATCGGCGTCCTGCTTGAGCGCGGTGGCTTCCCAGCCCTGATGAATCTGCACGTTGCCGATGCTTTTGGCCTTGCGGTCCAGGGCGGCTTCCAGTGACGGCTGGTTGAACAGATAGCCGAACGGCCCGTCGCTGATGGATTCGGCTGACCAGTCGATTTCCACCAGTACTTTCCAGTCGGCGTTGAACCACTGATAGCGCGCCGAAGGCTGGGAGATTTTTGCCAGCTCTTCACCCAGCCCCATGGAGAGGAAAACGCGGCGAATTTCATGATCGTAGAAAACTGCGCGCGGCAGGGGATAAAGCGCTGGCCAGCGTTCGAATACGGCGACCGAATAGCCCATCTGGCCCAACAGAATGGCCAGGGTCTGGCCTACGGGACCGTAACCGGCAATGGCGACATCGACTGTGGTGTGCTGATTCATGACTGTACCTCGTGTACTTCTCAATGATTTCCGGACATGGCCGGACCCGTCGCGCGTTTCATTTGAATCGCGCGATGCAGGAAGTCAGTTTCGTTAGAGGTGGCTCAGGTCGGTGCCGGAGCGTGCGCTTCAGTGTTGAAGATGAAGTTGTCCGGGACGTCCGGGCCCCAGAGGTACAGGGAATTTTCCGGTGGGTAATCGCCGGCCGGCCATTCGCTGCCTTCAGAGATGTAGTCCATGTCTGCCGAGTATTCGCAGAAGGAACCCCAAGGGTCCTGCACGTAATGGAAGTAGTTCGATCCCAGGCAATGACGGCCCGTGCCCCAGCCCTTGGTGTGTCCGGCCACGGCCATCTGCGATGCGCCGGAGCCGACTTCGTCGATGCTGTCGACTTCCCATGCCGCGTGGTGCCAGCCCTTGGCACTGCTCTTGGCGAACGCCACCAGGTGATGATCGCAGCCGTGAGCGGCGTGACTGAAGGCGATGATGTCCAGCGATTTGTCCGAGAGCTTCAGGCCCAGCGCCTGTCCATAGAAGTGCAGGGCGCCGAGCACATCCGGCGTGAACAGCAACACGTGAGACAAGCGGCGAGGGCGGACCTGCGGCAGGCCGTCGCGTGTTGTTGCGCCGCGGCTATTGGCGGGTGTGTCGCTGCTGTGGTGAGGCGTCTTCTGGTCGGGCATGGTCTTTTCGCCCACCTTGACCTGCAACAGATTGCCGTCCGGGTCACGAAACCAGATGCCGTCGCCGATGCGGTCTTCAAAACGGCCGCCTGCGCTTTCGATCTGCTGGCGCAGCGCGGCGAAGTCCTGTTCGTAGCAATTGAAGCTGAGGTAGGCCAGGGACTTGGAGGCGGCAGGCAGGATTTTCGCCCACACATGCCCGTCCGCTGCCCGCAGTAGAAGTTGCTCCGGGCCACGCTCGACATCAAGGCCGAAGCTTGCAAAGAACTGGCAGGCTTCATCCAGGGACGGAACGTTCAGCGCGTAGTGATCGATTGAATGCACACCATGGGACTGGCTCATGAATGCCTCCATTTTAATTATTGTAATTGTAGCGCGCAGGGCTTGAGGGCGGCCCTGCGCGAGGTTTCAACCGGTGTTGTCAGGCTTCGTCGACCACCGGGTTGACCAGCTTGCCGATGCCCTCGATGGACACTTCGACTACGTCGCCGGCCTTCAGGTACACCTTTGGATTCATGCCGAAACCAACGCCGGCCGGGGTGCCGCTGACAATTACGTCACCGGCTTCCAGGGTCACCGCTTCGCTCAGGGTGGAAATGATGGTCGCCACGTCGAACAGCATGTCGTCGGTGTTGGCCGATTGCACGACCTTGCCGTTGACCCGGGTTTCCAGCAGCAGGCCCTTGCCACCTGCCGGCAATTCGTCGGCGGTCACCAGCACCGGACCGAATGCGCCGGTGTCATCGAAGTTTTTGCCGACCGTCCACTGTGGCGAGATGAACTGGTAGTCACGTACCGAGCCTTCGTTGAACAGCGCGTAACCAGCTACGTGGTCCAGCGCATCTTCCTTGCGGATGTGGCGGCCGCCGCTTTTAAGCACCACCGCCATTTCGCCTTCGTAATCGAGGGTATCGGAAACACGAGGGCGAATCAGAGGCTTGTTGTGGGCCGTCAGACTTGAGTTCCAGCGCGGGAACAGGGTCGGGTAGCTCGGTTGAGCGTAAGGCGATTCCTTGGTGTGGTCGGCATAGTTCAAGCCTACGCAGACGATCTTGGTCGGACGCGCCAGCAATGGCAGGTAGGCGTCTTCAGCGATCTCAACCAAAGCACCATCAGCCTGGGCACCGTGGGTGGTCAGGTCGACGCCGCGGGCCAGCAGGGACTCAAGAGACTCGGCACCTAGTACGCGTACACCGTCGGCAGTGACGACACCCAGGACAGGTTGACCTTGATTGAGGAAGCGAACGTAGCGCATGACGAATTCTCTAGTTGGATTGGAAAAGGGTCGGTGGTGAAAAGCAGCCGACCGCGTAGTCACTAAGCTAAAACCAATAAAATATATCGTCAACAAAAATATATATTTTTATGAATGTGATAAAATTCACCGTCTGTGTATGATTCATCAGGACAAAAGGCGTAAAGGAGTCGACCGTGAGTTCCCCACAGATCAACTGGCAACCCGCAGACGTCGCGGAAAAGCGCACCATGGCCTCGCAGCTTGAAGCCCGTATTCGCCAGGACATCATCAACGGTCACCTGGCTCCTGGCAGCCGCCTGCGGCTCAAGGAACTGGCCGATGCCTACGACGTCGGTGTCATTCCCCTGCGCGAAGCCTTGTCGCGCCTGGCCAGCAGTGGCTTCGTCTCGGCGGCGGATCAGAAAGGCTTCAGCGTCGGGCGCATTTCCGCAGCGGAAATCGCTGATATCACTGCTGCACGGTTACACATTGAATGCAAAGCGCTGGCCGATTCCATTCGTTTGGGGGACGTGGAGTGGGAGAGTCGGGTTCTGGCCGCGCATCACCGGCTTGATCGCCTCACCATCGTCGAAGGCCCGGAGCGCCTGCTCAAGCCGGAATGGGAAAACGCCCACGAACTGTTCCATCAGGCGCTGATTTCAAGCTGCAATTCGCCAACACTTCTGCGCTTGTGTGCGTCCCTGCGGGACCAGACCGCACGTTATCGTTTCTTGTCGATGCACTATGCCGACAGCAGCGAGCGTGATGTGCCCGGTGAACACCGCCAACTGATGGATGCCGCGTTGGCCAAAGATATCGACAAGGCGTGCGAGTTACTGGCCAGTCACTATCAGACCACGACCGATTCGGTACTCAAGCACGCACTGCTCGGATAGCGGTGATGACATCTCGCTCAAGCGGCTATTTTTCAGCATAGGCAAGCGACGCCTCACCAAGGCGTCGGCATTGTCTGATTGAGCGAAGTGATTCCATTCTTTAGAAGTGTTCCTCACCCAAACAGAACAGATCTCTGCTCCCGGCTCGAATCGAGGTGTCCAGGCTTTCGATACGAGGCAGCAAACGGCTGAAGAAAAACGCCGCAGTGGCCTGTTTTGCCTGATGAGGGGGACTGTGGTCAATGGCCGCCTGGTCCATGCGTGCCCACATGTAGGCGTAAGCCACGTAGCCGAACAACTGGAGATATTCCACGCAGGAACTGCCTAGCAGGTTGGCGTCCACCTTGGCCTGTTGCATCAACCAGTCGCTCAACGCTTCAAGACGCCGGGTGGCAGCAACCAGTTCGGCGCCGTAGGGCCTGTGCTGTTGCTGCGCGAACTGCACAATTTCCTCGGTGAATACCCGCAGCGCCTTGCCACCGTTGCAGACGACTTTGCGCCCAAGCAGGTCGAGGGCCTGAATGCCGTTGGTGCCTTCGTAGATCTGCGCAATGCGCACATCGCGCACCAGTTGCTCCTGGCCCCATTCACGGATGTAGCCGTGGCCGCCGAATATTTGCTGGCCAAGAACGCAACTGTCGAACCCGGTGTCGGTGAAAAATGCCTTAGCCACCGGCGTCAGTAGCGCCACCAGTTGAGTGGCGCGCTGCTGTTCTTCGCCCTGGTCGGAAAACTTTGCCAGGTCCAGTTGCTGCCCGACATAGCAGGCAAAGGCGCGCCCCCCTTCGGTCATGGCCTTCATGGTGAGCAGCATGCGGCGCACGTCGGGGTGAACGATGATCGGGTCGGCTATCTTGCCGGTAGCCACCGGCCCGGCAGGCGCACGGCTTTGCAGGCGGTCGCGGGCATAGGCGCGGGCATTCTGGTAGGACGCTTCGGCGCAACCCAGGCCTTGGATACCGATGGACAGGCGTTCGTAGTTCATCATGGTGAACATCGCCGCCAGTCCCTTGTTTTCCTCGCCGATCAACCAGCCTTGCGCCCCGTCGAAGTTCATCACGCAGGTGGCCGAGGCCTTGATGCCCATCTTGTGTTCGATGGAGCCGCAGCTGACGGCGTTGGGTTCGCCCAGTGAGCCGTCGTCATTGACCAGTCGCTTGGGCACCAGGAACAGCGAAATGCCTTTTGGCCCCACCGGTGCATCCGGCAGCTTGGCCAGCACCAGGTGGATGATGTTCTCGGTGAGGTCCTGCTCGCCGCCGGTAATGAAAATCTTGCTGCCGCTGATGCGGTAACTGCCATCGGCCTGGACCTGCGCCCGGGTTCGGATCAGGCCCAGGTCAGTGCCGGCGTGTGCTTCAGTCAGGCACATGGAACCGGCCCAACGACCCTCGTACATGGGCGGCAAATAGCGGCTTTTCAGTGCTTCGCTGGCATGGGCATCGATGGCCAGGCAGGCGCCGGAACTCAAGGCCGAATACAACGCAAAGCTGCAGTTGGCGGCGTAGAGCATCTCTTCGAAACAGACCGCCAGCATCTTCGGCATGCCCATGCCGCCGAACCGGGGGTTGCCGCTCAGGCCGACCCAACCGCCCTCGGCATAAGTCGCATAAGCCTCCTTGAAGCCGCAAGGCGTACGCACCTGTCCTTGCTCCCAATGCGCGCCTTCTTCATCGCCGCTGCGGTTGAGCGGGGCGAGCAGGCCGGCGGTGAGCTTGCCAGCCTCGTCGAGAATCGCGTCGGCGGTGTGCCCGTCGATGGTGTCTGCCAGGGCCGGCAGGCGTGCCCATAGTGCCGGTGCGCAAAAGACCTCGTTGAGCAGGAATCGCATGTCGGTCAAGGGGGCATTGAATTCGGGCATTGCTGAACCTCGGCGGTGATGGGGAAAAATAATTTCTGAAAACTATTGATGACTTTATCAAATATGATGAATATATCAATAACTCGCGCCGGGCCAGTTCAGCTCCGGGCATGAGCACCACAAAAACAATCAAAAGCAGGATGAAGTCATGAATGCGAAATACGCAGAACACACCGTGCAAGCTGTCGACACCGCGGCTGGCAAAGGCCTCGCCTTGCAGGACTACGCTCGTTCGCTGATCCCCACCTTGAAGGCCCGCAGCAAAGACACCGCGGCCCTTGGACGGCTACCCGCCGAAACCATCGCTGACCTGGAAGCCGGCGGCCTGCTGAGCATGACCACCCCGCGCCGGTTCGGCGGTGAGGCGGTGTCAGTGCGCACCTTCCTCAATGTGGTGGCGGAACTGGGTCGGGCCGATGCGGGGGTGGCCTGGGTCACGGCGCTGACCAACGTCACCACCTGGTGCGCGGCTACCTTCTTTGGTGCCGAGGCCGCCGAGGAAGTCTTCGGTGGCGCCAAGCCGGCACGGGTGACCGGCGTGCTGTCGCCGCGCAAGGCGGTGGTGAAGAAAGTCGAAGGCGGTTACCTGATCGAAGAGGGGCTGTGGGGGTTCAACTCCGGTATCTACCACGCCACCTGGGACATGCTCGGCATCCCACTGGTCGACGCCACCGGCAAAGTTGTGGACCAGGGCGTCGCGCTGATTCCCGTCGAGCAGATCGAGATTCTCAACGACTGGAATGTGATCGGCATCAGCGGCAGCGGCAGTTCCAGCGTGTCGGTGAAGAACGTGTTCGTGCCGAACGCGCGCATCGGCTCGGTGACCAGGGCCATCGAGGGCGACTACCCGTCCAGTCACCTGGCGGATGAGCCGCTGTTCCAGACCGCCTGCATGCCGATGCTGGCAATCATCCTGGCCTTCCCGGCGTTGGGCCTGGGCGTGGCGGCGCTGGAAACCTTCCTGGAAACCCTGCCACGTCGCAGCATTCAATATTCCTGGTACGCCAAACAATCCGAGGCGCCCATCACCCACCTGCAAGTGGGCGAAGCCTCGGCCAAGATCGACGCCGCCCGCGCCATTCTCGAACGCCACGCCGATGCCATGGATGCTGGCGCCGCCTCCGGCGTCTACATGGATTTCCTCGAACGCGCCAAGGTCCGTCGTGACGTCGGCTATGCGGAAAAGCTGATCTGGGAAGCGGTCGATATGCTCGCGTCGGCCTCCGGTGGCTCGCTGGCCTCAGCCAACAACCCGATGACCAAAATCTGGCAGGACGCGCGGATTGCCTCCCTGCACGGCATCGTCACGCCGAACACCAACTTCGAAACCTATGGCCGGATTCTCTGCGGCATGACGCCTGGCACCCCGTTTATCTAAGCGGCGTTTCACCGGTATCAATGAGGAGTCCTGGTTATGCAAGTCAGCGAAGTTGATGCGCGGTCCTTTCGCCGCGTAATGGGCAAGTTCGCCACCGGCGTCACGGTGGTCAGTTTCATCCACGAGGGTCAGCCCACGGGGATGACCGCCAATGCATTCATGTCGTTGTCGGTCGACCCGCCCATGGTGTTGATTGCCGTGCGTACCCAGGCGCGTTTTGCCAGCAGCATCAAGGCCGGCGATGCCTTCGGCATCAGCTTTTTGCGCGAGGAACATGAAGGGCTGAGCAGCCATTTCGGCGGTCGTCCCGACCCGGAGCACAGCCCTGTGTTCAGTGACCTCGGGGCGGCACCTGTGCTGGAAGGTGCGCTGGTACAACTCGCGGTACGGGCCAATGCCGTGCATGTCGGCGGCGACCACTTGATCTACACCGCCGATGTCGAGGCCCTGGAAGAGTCAGACGGGCGTCCGTTGCTGTTTTTCTCCGGCGCCTACAAGCAATTGCACGCCCTCGATCCGGCCACCTGCTGGTTCGATCTGGGCTAACTGAAAGATCCTTGAGTCCTGTGCTGCCGCGGGCGCGGTAGTGGTTAATCGCGCCCTTTTTTTGACGATCCACGGGTTGAACAACAATAAAAGGAGCACCACATGATTGCCATACGTGACATCGCCTACGTGCGCTATCAGGTTCCCGACCTTGATGCGCAGGCCAGTTTCCTCGGTGATTTTGGCCTGCTCGAACAGGAGCAAACCGCAACCTCGCTGCAGATGGCCAGCTACGGCGGAGGTTATCCGGCCTACATCGCCGAACGCGGGCCGAACAAGGCCCTGGGTGTCGGCTACCGGGTATCCAGCCTGGACGATCTGCACCGTGTAGCGGCGCAATTCGATGTGCCTGTGCGCACCAATGAAGAACTCGGTGCGGGTTCCATCGTGACGCTTCACGACCCCGATAGCGGGCGCCTGGACCTGCTGTTCGGCGGTGATGTGATCAGCCCACGCCCGGTGCGTGCGGCACTGCAGCTCAATACCGCTGACCAGCGTCGCCGTGTCGGCACCACCAACCGGGTAGCAGTGCGGGCCTCCCATGTCATGCGTCTGGGCCACGTCGTACTGAAGACCGTCAACTTCCCGGCCATGTTCGCCTTCTATCAGGACGTGCTCGGCCTGCGGGTATCCGACAGCTACTACGGTGGCGTGCCGGGCAATACCGTCGCGGCCTTCATGCACTGCGGCCTGGGTGACGAGTTTACCGATCACCACACCGTCGCCTTGCTCAACCTCGGCGCGACGGAACCCGGGTTCGACCATTGCGCTTTTGAGGTCCTGGACTGGGACGACCTGTCCTGTGGCAACCAGTACCTGACGCAGCGCCAGCACCGTCACTCCTGGGGAATTGGCCGGCACGTGCAGGGCAGCCAGGTGTTCGACTACTGGCTGGACCCGGCCGGCAACAAGATCGAGCACTGGACCGATGGCGACCTGGTCAACGACGCCACCCCGGTCAGCCACGAGCCACTGACACCCGATGCGCTGTCCCAGTGGGCGCCGCCGTTGAATCCCGACTTTCTCAGCTAAGCCACCTATTGAACAAGGAACATCCTCCATGAAACTCGCTCGCTACAGCTACAACGGCACCACTTCCATCGGCCGCGTCGACGGTGATCGCGTGATCGACCTGGCGTCACTGTTGCCCGCCGATGCTGCCGACGTGGCCGCGGTACTGGCCTTGCCGCAAGTGCTGGCCGCCGCTGCCCACCTGGTCGCCACCCCTGAAAACAGCATTGCCCTGGATCAGGTGCGCCTGCTGGCCCCCATCCTGCGTCCGGGAAAATTCATGTGCCTGGGCATGAACTACAAAGACCACGAAGAAGAAGCGCGTCGCCTGGGTGTGCCCATTCCGACCTCGCAAGTCTGGTTCAGCAAGCAGATCACCTGCATCACCGGGCCCTACCACGACGTGCATTTCCCGCAAGTGGTCGAACGCCTCGACTACGAAGCCGAAATGGGCGTGGTCATCGGCAAGGGCGGGCGCCGCATCAGCGAGGCGGATGCCTTGCAACACGTGGCTGGCTACTTCGTCGCCAACGACGTCAGCGCCCGTGACTGGCAGGCCAAAAGCCCGACCTGGACCCTGGGCAAATCCTTCGACACCCATGGCCCGATCGGCCCGTGGATCGTCACCGCCGACGAGATCGCCGACCCGCAACAACTCACCGTCAGCCTCAGCGTCAACGGTGAGCGTCGCCAGCATTCGTCCACTGAACTGATGATTTACAGCGTCGCGAAGCAGATTGCCTACCTCAGCGAAGTGATGACCCTGGAGCCTGGCGACATCCTGATCACCGGCACCCCGGCGGGCGTCGGCATCGCCATGCAGCCCCCAACCTTCCTGCAGGTGGGCGATGTGGTGCGTGTGGAAATCGAAGGCATCGGCCATATCCAGAACACCATCGTCGCCGAGCCCCGTTGAAACATGGCCGGCCGGCGCACATCGCCGGCCGTTCCCATGCCTGAATAACAACAAGAAGGTCCTCCGCCATGGCTGCACACAGCAAGAAAATCATTATCACCTGCGCTATCACCGGTTCCATTCATACCCCGTCGATGTCGCCGTATCTGCCGATCACCCCGGAGCAGATCGCCCGTTCCGCCATAGAAGCCGCTGAGGCGGGAGCTGCGGTTGTGCACCTGCATGCCCGTGATCCGCACAACGGTTTCCCCAGCCAGGACCCGGCCCTGTACGAGCAGTTCCTGCCGCAGATCAAGCGCGAGTCGAATGTGGTGATCAACCTCACCACGGGTGGCTCGCCGACCATGAGCGTGGAAGAACGCATCGAACCGGCCATGCGCTTCAAGCCGGAGGTGGCCTCGCTGAACATGGGCTCGATGAACTTCGGCATGTACGAGCTGTTGCAGCGCTACAAGGAGTTCCAGCATGACTGGGAGCAGCCGTACCTGGCCAGCAGCGACGAACGCATCTTCCGCAATACCTTCAAGGACATTGCGCAAATCCTAACGGCCTGCAGCGAGCAGGGCACCCGTTTTGAAATCGAGTGTTATGACATCGGCCATCTGTACACCGCCGCGCATTTCCGTGAGCGACTGCTGGTAAAGGACCCGCTGTTCATCCAGTCGGTGTTCGGCATCCGTGGCGGCATCGGTACCCACCCCGAAGACGTCGCCCACATGAAACGCACCGCCGACCGCCTGTTCGGCGACACCTACAACTGGTCGGTGCTCGGCGTCGGCGCGCAGCAGCCACGCATCGCCACCCAGTCGTTGCTGCTGGGGGGCCATGTGCGCGTGGGCCTGGAAGACAACCTGTGGCTGGGCAAGGGCCGCCTGGCGCAGAGCAATGCCGAGCAGGTACGGGCCATCAGGGGCGTGATCGAGTCCCTGGGTTTCGAAGTGGCGACGGCCGAGGACGCCCGGCAAATCATGCAGCTCAAAGGGCGTGACAACGTCGCTTTCTAAGCGCCGCGCCACCGCTACCCAGCCCCTTCAAGGAACCCGCCACAACTGCCGCGAACAGCGGCAGCGGACCCGTGCGCGCCGCATTTGGCAGAAGCCTGCCCATCCGCGCCACGGCCCTACGGCTTCACCCAACCATGCCAATAAAAATAATAGTCATACGGGAGTTTCAATGAACATCAACCTTGCGTTGAACACCAGGGCCTTGCGTCGTTCGCTGACCGGCGTCGGCCTGCTGCTGTGCGGCACTCAAGCCTGCCAGGCGATGAACTTCAACAGCCCCACCTCCGCCAGTATCGAGTCGGCGCAGATGGGTGGCGCCTCCATGGCCTTCCCCCAGTCAAGCATGATCGCCAGCGATAACCCCGCCGGCATGGCCGACCTGGGCAACCGCATCGACGGCGGCCTGCAGATGTTTTTCGGCAACTTTCACTCAAGCTTCGGCAACGAAAACAACAAGGACGATTTCAAGGTACGGGTGCCGATCCCCAGCGGCGGTTTCAACCATGTGCTGGACGAGCGCATGTCGGTCGGCATGTCGGTCTATTCCATTGGCTCCGGCTCCGATTACAGCCATGAAGCGGTACCGGGCATGGGCAATCCCGATGTGAAAACCAAGATCGCCTACGTCAATTTCGCCCCGACCCTGTCCTATAAAGTGACCCCGGATTTTGCCCTGGGCTTGTCCGTCCTGCTCGGCGTCCAGCAACTGCAAGCCCGCGGCCTGGTGGCACCCGGTCCCGATGGCAGCCTGGCGTTGTCACCCAGCCACGGCATCGCCACCACCACGGGCTACGGCTGGCGGGTAGGGGGCCTGTGGCACATCAACCCGTTGCTGAGTGTCGGCGCGTCTTACTCACCGAAAATGCGTTTTGGCGATGCCAAGGGCTACAAGGATGACCTGCTGGCGATTGCCGGTGGCCACCTGGACTTGCCTGAGCAATATGGCGTGGGGGTGGCGCTGCGCGTCACCCAGGATGTGACCCTGGCGCTTGACTACTTGCGCATTGGCTGGGGCGACGTGGGCTTCCTGAATAATCCCCAGGGTGCCGGCCTCAACAGTCAGGATGTGTACCGCGTGGGGGCTTCGTGGAACGCCAGCAAAACATTCACCCTGCGCGCCGGTTTCAAGCACGCCAGCGAGGCCGTGGACTCAGATCATACGGCGGCCAACTACTACTCGCCCGGCATCCTCAATGACTCGGTCTCCGCCGGTTTCACCTATCACCTGCCCGAGCAGACCGATATCTCCCTGGGCTATGAATACCACTTGCCCGACACCCTGCACGGTACCGGGCCCAGCACCGGCAGCAACATCGACGCGCACTATTCGCAAGTTCTGTTGGGCATTGGCATGAAGTTCTAAGCGATAAAGCTGCGCCACTCTCAACCGTGGCGCAGCAGCGCGAGTGCCGGCAGGGTCCCGGGTGGGCGGGGCTGGTAGAGTCGGTTATCCTTGCTCCCCTAACGCCCAGTCGGTACCGGTAATGAACGAAAAGGCCATCCCCACCCCAAAGCGTCCCAAAGCCGACGCTACGCTTGCCAAAAAAGCGCCGGCACAGAAAAAAGCCAAGGCCGCTGAACCATTGGCCGACGACACAGACGCACCACGCCAACCGCGCATCAACGAAAAAGCCCGCCTGCGCACGCGCAACAAATTGCTGCGTGCCGCGCGCTCGGTGATGGGGCGCAAAGGCATCGAAGCGACCGCCATCAATGACATTACCGAGGAGGCCGAGCTCTCTTTCGGCTCCTTCTACAATTACTTCTCCAGCAAGGAAGAAGTCGCCCGGGCGGTGTTCATCGAAGACGCCCTCGCCATGATTGCCGAGCTCGACGCGGGGAACGCCGCGGATGCGGGCATCGCCGAACGGGTAGGGGTCAACATCCGCCGTACCATCCACCGCGGCCTCACCGATCCGGTCTGGGGCTGGTTCCTGGTGCACTCCATGTACAGCATCAACGACATGATCTCGACCATGGGTAATCCCCTGGCGCGGGATATCCTGATCGGCAACAACGAAGGGGCGTTCGACGTCGTCGACATCGACTCCACCGTGGACTGCATCATTGGCGGCATGCTGTTCCTGTTGCGCAAGATCCTTGAGGGTGGTCGTCCGGTCAGTGCTGTAGAAAGCATGGTGCAGTACATCTTGCGCGGGATGGGGGTTGCTCATGATGAGGTCGACAGGATTATTCATATTGATCTCAGTGTCTGACATCGTCAGCCAGGGTGCTGCGGCAGCAGGTAGGGACCTGAGCCAGGAATAGCTGGCTTCAACACCACAAAAGAACAGGCAATAGCGCCTGGAACCGAAAGGTTTCAGGCTTTTTTTTGTTTTTCAACGGTGATCAGCCTGGGTGGCACGGAGGGAATCGTCTCGATCATTGATCTGGTAAAGCGGCCATCTTCGAGTAGGCCGACCTGATTCGCCCACTGGAACCTTTCATTCGCTCGGATTAATGCGACCAAGGGTGAAGGGAATATCTCAACCACTGTTGATATAATTTGCGGGTGAACGTAGGCTCGTGAAGAAACGGCGATGCTCCAGCTGCAGGAGGCGGTATCGGCTGGACATGAAGGGAGCTTCAGCCCGTTACGCCGGTGTTTAAAACTGCGCGAGTCCGCCTACAGACGCCACGCCAGCTGGTTTTCCATAACAATAATAAGGACACATCACATGAAACGCTGGTCAGTACTCGTTGGATGCTTCCTGGGGATGAGCATCGCGCCGCCCGCCATTCTCCTGATTCCGCTGGGCCTGTTCATGAAGTCGGTCACCGCCGAGTTCGGCTGGTCGCGGACTGATTTCTCCATCATCATTTCCGCTGCATCTATCTGTAATGCCCTGGTGATGCCGCTCGCCGGCTACCTCGTCGACCGTTTTGGCGCACGCCGGGTCGCGCTGCTGGGCACGGTGCTGGGGTGTGGCAGCTATATGTGCCTGTCGCTGACCCATTCTTTCGGCGCTTTTGTTGCGATCACGGCGTTGAGTGTGGCCCTGGGCAATCTGGCGAGTTATCCGGCTTTCCTGTTTTTGACCCAGCGCTGGTTCGACAAGCACCTTGGGCTTGCCTTTGCCATTACCTCGTCGGGCCTGGCGGTGGGCACCGGCGGGTTCTCCTACCTGATTTCGCAAAACATCGTGTTGCACGGCTGGCGGGACGCTTTTGTGGTGGCCGGGGCGATTGCCCTGGTCATTGGCCTGGTCAATCTCGCGGTGTTTGTCCGTGACAACAAGGGGCCGATGCCCGAGGCAGAACGCCGCGGTGAGAAAACGCAGCCTGGTCAGGACGGTCTGACCCTGCGCAGTGCCATGGGGACGCGGGATTTCTGGCTGTATTCCCTGGCCTTTGTGCTGGTGCTGTTTGGCGCTGTCGGCGCAAGTTTTCACCTGCCTGCGATGCTCTCGGATTGGGGCGTATCCCCCGCGCAGATTGCCGGCATTGTTGCGGCCGGGTCTGTCGGGTCACTGTTTGGGCGGCTGTTCGGTGGTGCCTTGCTGGATCATTTGCACACCCGCACCGTGGCCGGGATCTTCCTCGCCTGCCAGTTCGTCGGTTTCCTGATGCTGATCGAAGGGCCGAATTGGGCGCTGGTCGCCAGCTTTCTGATCGGAGCAACCCAGGGCGCCGAGATCGATATCCTCGGTTATCTGATTGCCCGCCGATTTGGCCGGTTGGCTTACGCGCGGATCTTCGGCAGTGCCTTTTCGGTCACCCTGCTGGGCGCCATTATCGGCCCCATCGTGCTGGGCATGGTGTTTGATAAAAGCGGCTCCTATAACCTCGGCTTGATGCTGTTCCCGGTACTGCCGGTTCTGGCGTTCGGCTTGTTGTGCCTGTCTGCCAGGTCGCCGCAACAGACGTGGATGTCCACTGCGGCCAAAGTCACCTAGTTCGATCCATTCACTTCAGCTTCTGAATACAACAAAAATAAAAGGTAATTGTATGCGGCCCACCTCAATCGGGATGAACCGAATCCGTAGGCGTGCGCCCGAATTCATAAGGCTGACGCTGGCGGCATCCCTGGCACTCTGGGCAGCTCATGGCTTGAATGCTCGCGCTGAAACATCACCCAAGGAGCAGAATCTGGTCGGGCAGGTGGCCCCGGAACTGAAATTGCCGGCTGCGTCCCTTGAACCGGCAGCAGCGCAGAAATCACTGCCCGACAGTCAATTGCTTGGCCAAATCATCGAGCGTAAAAAACAGTTCGCGAAAATCGATGCCCTGGCGGAACACGGCCAACTGACCGAGTTGCCACCGCCGTCGGAAAGTATCCTCGGTGATGCCGGTGGACTGCGCAGTGATCTGGCTGAACACGGGATTGGCTTCAACATCCTCAACATGTCCAACTTTACCAATAACTACACGAATCACGACCGGCACAATCCGCAAGCCTACGGCGGCGAGCGTCCCACTTACTCGTCGAACCTGGTGGCCGGGTTTACCTATGACCTGGGGCAGGTTGGCCTGGAAAATGGCCAGTTCATCTTCGGGGTGGGCAGTTACTACTCCAGCTGGGACGAAGTGAATCCGTCTTCGAAATTCAGCTACACGCGTATCGCCTACTACCAGAGCCTGTGGGATAAAACTGTCGAATTCAAAATCGGTGTGTTGCCCAACGACCTGGAGTTCGTCGGCCCCTTCACTGGCGGTACGCTGGTGGGGGGAACCCAGGGTTTGCAGGCGCTTATCCCGTACCAGGTCGGCCTGAGCCACGCGCCTGTGTCCAGCCCGGCAGCCAACGTGACCTTGAACATGGGAAACTTTTATAACAAGTTCGGCGTGCAACGCAGTATCAGTCCCGACGGTATGGGGCCGGAAATTGACCGCCACCTGGGCGAACTCGACATGCACGTTGACCATGGCGGTGCGCTGTATATCGATGAGCTCGGCTTTAAACGCAACGCGACCCCGGGCACGCCCTATGCCTGGCTGCGTGCCGGTTATATCTACAACACCTCGGACTACACGCAGTTCTTGAGTAACGAGCGTAGCGACGACAACTACGCCGGTTACGTCCTCGGCGACTACCAGTTCTACCAGTTCGACAGCGCCATTGCCTCAAGGGGCCTATATGCCGGTTTTACCTGGATGTCTGCGCCAGAGGATCGCAACCTGTTTGACCTGTATTACGGCTTTCGCGTCTTCGCCAAAGGGCCCTTTGATTCGCGCCCGTTCGACATGTTGACCCTGGAATACGGGTATACCAGCTACAGCGACGATGCCAACGCCAAGCTCGACAAATTCCACGTGTCGAACGCCGACGATTCAAAGTCCACGACCCTTGCCTACAACATGCGTCTTGCTGCGGGAACCTATTTGCGTACGGGGCTCAGTTACGTCGAGCATCCAGCGTTCAGTCCCGACGTCAAGGATGCACTTAATCTGCAGGTCGGCATCACTTTGTTTTTTTGATGCCTGAAATCGGCTAAACACACGCCCGATCAGTCGAGCCGCTCGTGCAATGCGGTGGCTCGGCGGGCGAGTCCGGGGCTATCAGCAATTCAACTAGCGCGCATCATTATTGGCCATTGGCCGTCCCGCAGGCATACGGGATAGGCTCTAAACGCAAGCGGCGCAGAGCGTCGACAATCGAAGAACAACAAGAAGAATTCATATGCCAAGCGCGCCTTCGTGCTCCACGCCATATCCTCTTTGGTTCAGATTCGGCCGCCATGACCTCAATGGAACTTGCACTGTGCTGTCGTTGTGCGAAGGGGTGTCTCTATGATCGCGCGTGCCCTGGGCAATCTGTCAGTAGGCACCAAGCTGACCCTGGGTTTCGGTCTGGTGCTGTTGTCGACACTGGGCGTTGCCGCGACCGGGTTCTATGCCCTCAATGTGCTCGAAGCCCGGGCCGGGAAGATGAACGACGTCGCCACCGTCGAGTCGTTGCTGCTGCAGGCGCAGGTAGCGGTCAAGGCGTTCGGCCTGGAGCTGGCAGAGGACGAGGCGCACAAGGTTGCCCGCCTCACCGGCGAGCTGGTGACGTTGCTGGAAAAGTCCCGGGTGGAAACCGGGCAGGGCGGCTCCATGGACGCCGCGAAAATTTATCTCGCCCAGTTCGAGCGCTACGCCCAGGCCCAGCGCGATGCCCGCGAGGCGCGCCTGCGCATGCAACAGCTGGCGCAGGTGGTTGGCGAGCGATTCACCGTGGTCATGCTCGATCAACTCGACGCGGTCAATCTATTGGCCTCGCGGACTGAGCCAGCTGACTCGGTGCGCATGCTGCAGCTTGAACAAGCCTCCACGCTGCGTGACAAGCTGGCCAACCTGCGCGACAGCGAACTCTATTTCACGCTGCAGGGCAGCACCGAAGTACGCAACGCCTGGGAGGCGCGGGTAATCGAGTTGCGCTCGTATATGGAAAACCTCGAGCTGCGCCTTGAAGGTACGGAGCGCGAGTCCCTGGCCCAGGCACGTGCAGCGCTGGACGAATATCGCGCTGCATTCAACGGTTATGCCGCCAGTCGTGACCAGACCGGCGATAGCCAGTCCGCGATGAATGTCGCCGCCGACAAGGTCAGTGCATTGCTGGGCGCGGCTCGCGTCGCGCAGGTGCAGGCCTCGCAGTCGATGAGTCAGCGGGTATCGCGCCTGCTGGGTGGGATTGTGCTGTTGGCGCTGAGTTTTGGCTTCGGCGCCAGCCTGTTGATTCGCCACTTGATCCTGCAGCCGTTGCGTCAGGCGGTTGAGCTGACCCGGCGCGTGGCATCGGGCGATCTCAGCGCACAGGTCGATGCCGCTGGGCGCCGTGATGAGCTGGGGCAGTTGCTCGGCAGCGTTGGGCTCATGCTCGCCAGTCTGCGTGGGCTGATTGGCCGGATTGGCCAAGGTGTCGGACAGTTGAATCAGGCCGCCAACGGCCTGGTGCAGGTGACCGAGCGTACGCGTCAGGGTGTCGACTCCCAGCGCGAGGAAACCGAATTGGCGGCCACGGCGATGCAGCAGATGGCGGCTACCGCCCAGGACGTCGCGCGCAATACCAGCCAGACCCGCAACGCGGTCGAGCAGGCCAACAGTGAGGCGCGAAAAGGCGAGGAGCTGGTGCGTCAGGCGACGGCCAAGATTGGTCACCTGGCAGAGGAAATGAGTGGTTGCTCCGAGGCCATGGGCTTGCTGCTCAACGAGAGTGCGGCCATCGGCAAGGTGCTCGATGTGATCAAGGCCCTGGCCGAGCAGACCAATCTGCTGGCCCTTAATGCGGCGATTGAAGCAGCACGTGCCGGCGAAAACGGTCGTGGCTTCGCGGTGGTGGCCGACGAGGTACGCAACCTCGCCAGGCGCACACAAGCCTCTACCGACAGCATCGCCACCATTATCGAGCAACTGCGCAGTGTCGCCGAGCAGGCGGACAGTCGCCTGCAGGGAAGCCAGGTGCTGACCGGCGAAAGCGTAGTGCTTGCCGCGCAGGCCTCCCAGGCGCTGCAGGAAATCGCCGCAGCGGTGTCGACCGTGGAACAGATGAGTCAGCAGATCGCCGCGGCGGCTGAGCAGCAGAGTGCGGTGGCGGAACAGGTGGGCGAAAGCATGGCGCGGGTACGTACGGTCGCGGAGCAGAGCACCGCTGCCAGCGGGCTGCTGGAAGAATCGGTGCGCGGGCTGGAACAGGTGGGCGGTGCGCTCAACGCGGCGGTTGGCGGTTTTCGCACGACGACCTGAAACGGGCTCCTTTCTCGATCAATCAAGTTTCAGGGACTCGACAGTACTGAAACGTAAGTAATGAAGCTTAGTACGGCGGCACGTTCTGTCGGTTCATCTCTAAGCAAACAACAATAAGAGTGGAGGCAGACATGAGTTCGCTAAACGAAAACCCCGGGGCAATGGCGTCTTTGGATATTGACCGGGACGAAACCCGGGAGTGGCTGGAGTCGCTAGAAGCCGTCGTGCGCGATGGCGGTTCGGAGCGCGGCCAGTTCCTGCTCAAACAGTTAGAGCAACACGCAAGAGCACTTGGCATCACCTCGCATGTGCACCCGTACTCGGCCTATCGGAACACAATTCCGATTGAACGGCAGGGTCCCTATCCGGGCGACCTTGCTGTCGAGGAACGGATCACGTCGATCATTCGCTGGAATGCATTGGCCATGGTGGTGCGCGCAAACCAGGCCTACGGAGACTTGGGCGGGCATATCGCAAGTTACGCGTCGGCCGCCGAGATCTTCGAGGTCGGCTTCAACCACTTCTTCCGTGCCCGCGATGAACAGCACGGCGGCGACCTGGTGTTCTACCAGCCGCATTCGGCGCCTGGCGTTTACGCCCGTGCGTTCCTTGAGGGACGCCTGTCGGAAGAACAGTTGGCCAACTATCGCCAGGAAGTGGGCGGCAACGGATTGAGTTCCTATCCGCACCCCTGGTTGATGCCCGATTTCTGGCAATTCCCCACCGGCTCGATGGGCATTGGTCCGATCAGTGCGGTGTATCAGGCGCGTTATATGCGCTACCTGGAGAACCGTAATCTCGCTGACACCGGCGACCGCCATGTCTGGGGCGTATTCGGTGACGGTGAAATGGACGAGCCGGAATCCATTGCCGGCCTGACCCTCGCGGCACGGGAAAAGCTCGACAACCTGACCTTTATCGTCAACTGCAACCTGCAGCGCCTGGACGGGCCGGTGCGTGGCAACGGCCAGGTCATCCAGGAGCTCGAAGCGCTGTTTACCGGTGCCGGCTGGAATGTGGTCAAGGTCATCTGGGGATCGGACTGGGACCCGTTGTTCTCGCGGGACACCAACAACGCCCTGTTGCAACGCTTTGCCCAGACCGTCGATGGCCAGTACCAGACCCTCGGCTCGAAGGACGGCGCCTACAACTTGCTGCACTTCTTCCAGCAGGATCCAGAGGTCAAGGAACTGGTCTCGCACATGTCCGATGCCGAGATCGATGCCCTGAAACGCGGTGGCCACGATTTCCGCAAGCTGCATGCCGCGTTCGCCGCTGCCAAGGCGCACAAGGGCCGTCCGACCGTCATCCTCGCCAAAACCAAGAAAGGTTACGGCATGGGCGGTGCAGGGGAGTCGCGCATGACTTCGCACCAGGCCAAGAAGCTGGATATCGACGCCCTCAAGGCGTTCCGCGATCGCTTCGCGCTGCCGCTGTCAGACGACGATGTCGCACAACTGCGCTTCTATCGCCCGGCCGAAGACAGCCAGGAAATGCGTTACCTGCGTGAGCGCCGGGCGTCGTTGGGCGGCTACATGCCGGCGCGGCAGAAGGGTAACGAACACGTCGCCATTCCAGCCCTGGCTGACTACGCGCGTTTCGCCTTTGAGGCCGATGGCAAGGAAATGTCCACCACCATGGCGGTGGTGCGGATGCTCGGCGGTTTGCTCAAAGACAAGGAGCTGGGGCCACGCATCGTACCTATCGTCGCGGACGAAGCCCGCACCTTCGGCATGGCCAACCTGTTTCGCCAGATCGGTATCTACTCGCCGCTTGGCCAGCTTTACGAGCCGGAAGATGCCGGCTCCATGCTGTATTACCGCGAGGCCCGCGATGGCCAGCTATTGGAAGAGGGCATCACCGAAGCGGGAGCGCTGTCTTCCTGGGTCGCCGCGGCAACCTCTTACAGCGCCCACGGCAATCCGATGCTGCCGTTCTACATCTACTACTCGATGTTCGGTTTCCAGCGCGTCGGTGACTTGATCTGGGCAGCGGCTGACCAACGTGCCCGCGGCTTCTTGCTGGGCGCCACCGCAGGGCGCACGACCCTGGGTGGGGAAGGGCTGCAGCACCAGGATGGCAGCAGCCATGTGGTCGCTGCGACCGTGCCCAATTGCCGTGCCTATGACCCGGCTTTCGCCGGGGAGCTGGCGGTGATTGTCGACCACGGCATGCGCCAGATGATGGAGCGCGATGTCGACGAGTTCTACTACATCACGGTGATGAACGAGAACTACGCCCAGCCTTCGCTGCCGTCCGGCGTTGAAGATCAAATCATTCGCGGCATGTATCGCTACGCAGTGGCCGATGCACCGGCGTCACGGGGTGCGGTGCGGTTGCTGGGCAGCGGGACCATCCTGCGGGAAGTGATCGCGGCGTCCGAGTTGCTGCTGGCTGACTGGCAGGTATCGAGCGAGGTGTGGAGCGTCACCAGTTTCAGCGAGCTGGCTCGTGAAGCGCGTGAAGTCGAGCGACACAATCGCCTGAACCCCGCTGAAACCGAACAGGTCAGCCACCTGTGCGCCTCCCTCGCCGGCGATGCACCGGTCATTGTCGCCTCCGACTACGTTCGCGCCTGGCCGCAACTCATCGCCAGTTACGTCGATGCGCGCTTCATTGCCCTGGGTACCGATGGCTTTGGCCGCAGTGACACCCGTGCCGCCTTGCGCAGTTTCTTCGAGGTGGACCGTCACCAGGTCGTTCTGGCGGCTCTGGACGGACTGGTGCGCGAAGGCAAGCTGCCGCGTCAGGTGCTGGCCGAAGCCATCGAACGCTACGCCCTGGACGGTGATCGTCCAGCGCCCTGGACGCGTTAACGGTTTTCTCTTCGTATGCGCTCGATGAGCGCTCCATCCGTTGCGTGAACGCGCAACGGATCCCTTTCTTGGCGACGGTAAGTCATGAGTGAAATCAGAGAGATTCATGTCCCTGACATCGGGGACTTCAAAGACCTTCCGGTGATCGAAGTGTTGGTCAAACCGGGCGATACGGTAGCGTTCGACGACCCGTTGCTGACCCTCGAATCGGACAAGGCCTCGATGGATGTGCCAAGTCCTGGCGCAGGCATCGTTGTCGCGGTGACGATCAAGGAGGGTGATCGGGTTTCCAGGGGCAGCGCCATCCTTACATTGCAGATGGCGGCCGATGCAGTGCCTGCCGCTGCGCCTGCAGTGAATGGCAATGCGCTGGTTGATGCTGTAAAGGATGTACCTGCGCCGGCACCTGTCGTAGCGCTGCCGGTTGCACCTGTCGCATCTGCCCCTGCGCCAATGGTGATGACGTCCGGCCCGAAACCACATGCCAGTCCTTCGGTCCGCAGTTATGCGCGCAAACTGGGTGTAGACGTCTCGAAAGTGGCGGGCACCGGCAAGGGCGGGCGGATGCTTCGTGACGATATCGAGCGCTTCGTCAAGGACGCCCTGGTTCGCCTCGACAGTCCTGCACCACGTGGCGATCACTCCGGTGGCCTCAACCTGCTGCCCTGGCCGGACGTTGATTTCAGCAAGTTCGGCACCGTCGAGAAGGTCGCGCTCTCACGGATCAAGAAAATCTCCGGCGCAAACCTCTCGCGCAACTGGGTGATGATTCCCCACGTCACCAACAACGAAGAAGCGGATATCACCGGGCTTGAAGCGTTTCGTGTCCAGCTCAACACGGAAGGCGGCAAGGACGCGATCAAGTACACCATGCTCGCGTTCCTGATCAAGGCCGCGGTCGCTACCTTGAAAGTCTTCCCGCAGTTCAACAGTTCGTTGGGCAACGAAGACGGCGAGCCGATCCTGGTCCTCAAGCAGTACTACCACATCGGTTTTGCCGCCGACACGCCGAACGGGCTGGTGGTGCCGGTCATTCGCGACGCCGATCAAAAAGGCATCGGCCAGATCGCCACTGAGTGCGGTGAGTTGGCGAGAAAGGCACGGGATGGCAAGTTGGGCCCGGCGGACATGACCGGTGGAACCTTCACCGTTTCCAGCCTGGGTGGCATCGGCGGCACCGGTTTTACCCCCATCATCAATGCGCCGGAAGTGGCGATCCTCGGCGTTACCCGTGCGCAGACGCGACCGGTGTGGGACGGCAACGGGTTTGCCCCGCGGCTGATTCTACCCCTGGCCCTTTCATGGGATCACCGCGTCGTCGATGGCGCGGCGGCGGCACGTTTCCTCCAGCATCTGGCGGCTCTGTTGGCTGACTTCCGTCGAATTACACTGTGAGGGGGCAGCCCATGAGTCAGGTTATTGAAGTGAAGATGCCAGGCATCGGCGACGCTGCCGCCATGCCGGTGATCGAGGTGTTGGTCAAGGTCGGCGATGTGGTTGCCGTTGATCAAGCCATCTGCGTGCTGGAGTCCGACAAGGCGACCATGGATGTGCCGTCTTCGGGCGCCGGTGTGGTCAAGGAAGTGCTGGTCAAAATCGGCGACAAAGTGGCCGAAGGCGCGGTGTTGTTGACGCTGGAGTCGAATGACGTGGCAGCCCGGCCTGCACCACCTCCTGTCGTAGCGCCATCGCCGACACCCGCGCCCGCAACGGCTTCCAGCCACGCCGGCAGCGCTGATATGGAATGCGACGTGCTCGTCCTGGGTGGCGGCCCCGGCGGTTATTCCGCCGCCTTTCGCTCGGCGGATCTGGGCCGCAAGACCATTGTGGTGGAGCGTTACGCCTCGCTTGGCGGCGTGTGCCTGAACGTTGGCTGCATCCCCTCCAAGGCATTGCTGCACGTCGCCTCGGTGATGGAGGAGACACCGCATCTGGCAGCCCTGGGTATCGACTTCGGTGCGGCCAAGGTGGATATCGACAAATTGCGCACCCACAAGGAGTCGGTGGTCAGCAAGCTGACGGTTGGGCTTGCCGGCATGGCCAAGGGCCGAAAAGTCGACGTGGTGCGTGGCGTCGGGCGCTTCCTCGATCCGCATCATATCGAGGTGGCAGTTTCCTCCGGTTCCGGCCGGACACAGACCGGCGAAACGAAGGTCATTCGCTTCAAACAGTGCGTGATTGCCGCCGGCAGTCAGGCCGTCAAGCTGCCGTTCATGCCGAAGGATCCGCGCATCGTCGACTCCACCGGCGCCCTGGAACTCAAGGCAGTGCCCAAGCGCATGCTGGTGGTCGGCGGGGGGATTATCGGCCTGGAAATGGCCACCGTCTATTCAGCCCTTGGCGCGCGCATCGATGTGGTGGAGATGCTGGACGGCTTGATGCAGGGGCCTGATCGCGACCTGGTCAAGGTCTGGGAGACGCACAACAGCCACCGTTTCGATCAGGTGATGTTGAAAACCCGCACGGTGAAAGCCGAGGCCGGCGAGCAGGGCATCTGGGTGACCTTCGAAGGTGAAAAAGCCCCCACGGAGCCGCAATGCTATGACCTGGTCCTGGTGGCGGTCGGCCGCAAACCCAATGGCGACCAGATCGGTGCCGACAAGGCGGGTATCAATGTCGGTGAGCGCGGATTCATTGCCGTGGACCAGCAGATGCGCACCAACGTGCCGCACATCTTCGCGATCGGGGACATTGTTGGCCAGCCGATGCTGGCCCACAAGGCCGTCCACGAGGGCCACGTCGCCGCTGAAGTGGCGGCAGGCGAGGCCTCGGACAATCCAGAACTGGCCCGCAGCCGCTTCGATGCATTGCAGATTCCCGGCGTTGCCTACACCAATCCGGAGGTGGCCTGGGCCGGCCTGACTCAGCAGGAAGCCAAGGACAAGGGCGTCAAGGTCGAGGTCGCAGTGTTCCCATGGGCTGCGTCGGGACGGGCGATTGCCAACGGTCGTGATGAAGGCTTCACCAAACTACTCTTTGATGCCGAGACCCGGCGCGTGGTGGGCGGCGGCATTGTTGGCACCGGTGCCGGGGATCTGATCAGTGAGGTTTGCCTGGCCATCGAAATGGGCGCCGACGCCGTGGATATCGGCAAGACCATCCACCCGCATCCGACATTGGGTGAAACGGTAGGAATGGCGGCGGAAGTCGCCCATGGCAGTTGCACCGACCTGCCGCCGGCACGTCGCTGAGACGCCTGATGGGGATGCACTCGAAGTAAACAATAAAAATACATGGGCAGGACGCGTCTTCAGCGCCTCGCCTTGCTATCGACCAGAGTGGGATTAACCTCTATGACCAGTGTTCCAGCCACGATTCTCGTCACATCGGCCAACGGCAATCAGGGTAAGCGGCTGCTGCCCCGTTTGCTCGCCGCAGGACATCACGTACGTGCCTGCGTGCGCAGCAATGCCTCGGCCGAGACCCTGAAAAAACTGGGTGTGCAGGAGGTGCTGGTGGGCGATCTGGCAGATCCGGCGTTCATTCGTGACGCGGTGCGCGGCGTCGCCAGTATCTACCACATCGGCCCGACGCTGCACCCGGCGGAACGGGCGATCGGCTTCGACATCGTGGATGCGGCACGGGAAGCAGGGGTAGGGCACTTCGTCTTCAGCTCGGTGCTGCATGCCATCACCACTGACCTGGTCCAGCATGAAATCAAGCGGGACATCGAGGAGCACCTGCTGTCCTCCAGACTGGAGTTCACCATTCTGCAACCGGCCAACTACATGCTGGCGACACGCATGAAGCCGGTGTTCGAAGAGGGCGTGTTCCGTTTGTCCTGGGCGCTGGATCGTTTCCAATCGATGGTCGATCTGGACGATGTGACCGAGGTCGCTGCCATGGTGCTCGCACAGCCGGCACTCCATGGCGCAGCCACCTATGAGCTGGTGGGGCCAGGCCGGTTCACCGCACACGATATCGGGCAGGTGCTCTCGGATGTGCTCGAGCGCCCGATCCAGGTCGAACGCATTGATATGGCGGCATTCGTCCGTGCCCGGTTCGGCAGTGGCGATCCCGTGACCTTTGCCCATCAGGCCCGGGTCAGCGAGTCGATCGAGAAACGCTACAGCCACCACGATTTCCTCGGTAATCCCAATGTCCTGTCGTGGCTGTTGGGTCGCGCACCGGCCAGCTTCGAGGACTTCGTGCGCAAGGAATATTCAGCCTTCAAGGCGCAGCAATAGTCATGACCAGAGACGGAGAATTCAGATGATCGAAAGAGCGGGTACATTCTCTCTTGGCGGCCGCATCATCAAGCGGCTCGGTTACGGCGCCATGCAACTCGCGGGGCCCGGCGCGTTCGGGCCGTCGCGGGACACGGCCAGCGCGCTCGCCACCTTGCGCGCGGCGGTGGCGGCAGGCGTCAACCACATTGACACCAGCGACTACTATGGCCCTGAGGTCGTCAATCAACTCATTCGCGAAGCGCTGGCACCCTATCCCGAGGACCTGCTGATCGTCACCAAGATCGGCGCACGCCGTGGCACGGACGGGTCATGGATTCGAGCCTGCGAGCCGGATGATCTCGTGCGGGCGGTCGAGGGCAATCTGCGCAACCTCGGCCTGGAAGCCCTCGATGTCGTGAACTTTCGCGTCATGCTCAGCCCCCAGGGGCCGGCGGAAGGCTCCATCGCCGCGCCGCTCCAGGCACTCGCCGAGCTGCAGCGACAAGGGCTCGTGCGCCACATCGGCCTCAGCAACGTGACGGCCACGCAGGTGCAGGAAGGTCGCGACATCGTCGAGATTGCCTGCGTGCAGAACCACTACAACCTGGTGCATCGCGTTGATGACACGCTCATCGACGCCCTGGCCAAAGACGGCATCGCCTACGTCCCGTTCTTTCCACTGGGCGGATTCAACTCGCTGCAGTCAGCGACGCTGTCCGAAGTCGCCAATGGCCTGGGTGCCACGCCGCTGCAGGTCGCGCTGGCGTGGCTGCTGCAACGCTCACCGAACATCCTGCTGATCCCCGGCACTTCTTCGGTCGCTCATCTGCATGAAAACCTCGCGATCGCATCGCTGGTTTTGCCGGCCGATGCGGTCGCTGCGCTGGACGCTATCTCGGCCCCTCAGGCTGCGGGTCAATAGCCTCGGGATCGACGCCGAGAGACCGACCCCACGGGACATAAAACAAAAACAGGTGACGCAGGAGATAACAATGAACGACTGCAAAGAGGCAACCACGGTTGACTTAAGCCAATGGGTGGGCCGGGGGGAACTGCGTACCGACCGCATCGATCAACGGGTTGCCCATGCGTTGGCCGCCACGCTCGATCGTGATCCCGAAACCCTGGAAGAGGGAGCCGAACTGCCGCCCTTGTGGCATTGGGTGTACTTCACGCCCAACGCTCGGGCCAGCGAAATCGGTACCGACGGACATCCCAAACGCGGCGGATTCCTGCCGCCGGTGGACCTGCCCAACCGTATGTGGGCGGGCGGTCGCCTGACGTTCGAGCAGCCGCTGCGGGTCGGCGAGGCCGTCACGCGGATTTCCCGCATTGCGCGCTGCGAGCGCAAGACCGGACGCAATGGCGAACTGGTGTTCGTGACTGTGGAGCACACAGTTTCAAGCGAGCGTGGCGTGTGTCTGGTGGAGGAGCAGGACATCGTCTACCGCCAGCCAGCCCCGCCAGGTGCGACCCTCGCCGGTGAACAGGCCCGTGGCAGCGCAGCATTGCGTCAGCGTATTCACCCCGACCCGGTGTTGCTGTTCCGTTACTCGGCGCTGACGTTCAACAGCCACCGCATCCACTACGACCAGGCCTACGCGACGCGCGAAGAGGGCTATCCCGGTCTCGTCGTGCAGGGTCCACTGGCCGCCACGCTGTTGCTCGAAACCTTTCGCGCTGCGCACCCGGCCAAACGCATTCGACGCTTCGTGTTCCGTGCAGTCGGCCCGCTTTTCGATACGGCGGACTTTGATCTGTGCGGCCAGTTCACCGGCCCGGACAGCGCCGACTTGTGGACCGACTGCGACGGGCGCCTAGCGATGAAGGCTGAAGTCACCTTCGACTGATCAGCCAGCCCACTTACCGATTCAAAAGGTGCCTCCGTGAGGGAGCGCCAAGGGCACTGCCGTGCCGCAATTGCCTAATACAGGACAGGAAAATCGCTATGACCATGCTCTATACCCCTGACGAACACCAGGAAATCCGCGACGCCGTACGTGCTCTGTGCAGCGAGTTTCCGGACGAATATTTCCGCAAGATTGACGAGCAGCGTGCCTACCCCGAGGCGTTTGTCGACGCCTTGATCGGTGCCGGCTGGCTCTCGGCGATGATCCCCGAAGAGTACGGCGGCTCGGGCCTGGGCCTGACCGAAGCGTCGGTGATCATGGAAGAGATCAACCGTTCGGGCGGCAACTCCGGCGCCGTTCACGGCCAGATGTACAACATGAGCACGCTGCTGCGTAACGGGAGCCGGGCGCAGAAGGAAAAGTACCTGCCGAAGATCGCTTCGGGCGAATTGCGCATCCAGTCGATGGCGGTCACCGAGCCGACGACCGGCACCGACACCACCAAGATCAAGACCAATGCGGTGAAGAAAGACGGCCGCTATGTAGTGAACGGCCAGAAGGTCTGGATCTCGCGGGTGCAGCACTCCGACCTGATGATTCTGCTGGCGCGCACCACACCGTTGACCGAAGTGAAGCGCAAGTCCGAGGGCATGTCGATCTTCATCGTCGACCTCAAGGACTCGATCGGCAAGGGCCTCACCGTGCAGCCGATCCCCAACATGGTCAACCACGAGACCAACGAACTGTTCTTCGACAGCCTGGAGATTCCCGAGGAGAACTTGATCGGCGAGGAGGGCAAGGGTTTCAAATACATCCTCGACGGGCTCAACGCCGAGCGCACCTTGATTGCCGCCGAATGCATCGGCGACGGCTACTGGTTCATGGAACGCGCCGTGAAATACGCCAATGAGCGCGTGGTGTTCGACCGTCCGATCGGCCAGAACCAGGGCGTGCAATTCCCGATCGCCGACGCCTTCATCGAGATCGAAGCGGCCAACCTGATGCGCTTCAAGGCGTGCCAGCTGTTCGACGCCAACCAACCCTGTGGTGCCCAGGCCAACATGGCCAAGTACCTGGCGGCCAAGGCCTCGTGGGAAGCGGCCAACGTCTGCCTGCAAACCCACGGCGGTTTTGGCTTCGCCAACGAATACGACATCGAGCGCAAGTTCCGCGAGACCCGCCTGTACCAG
The DNA here is from genome assembly GCF_034008315.1 of Pseudomonas sp. P8_241. Lineage (NCBI taxonomy): Bacteria > Pseudomonadati > Pseudomonadota > Gammaproteobacteria > Pseudomonadales > Pseudomonadaceae > Pseudomonas > Pseudomonas sp. P8_241. The sequence continues at coordinate 3,388,195 of NZ_CP125377.1, forward strand.
GTCGCGCCGATCTCCACCAACTTGATCTACTCCTACGTCGCCGAGCACTTGCTCGGGCTGCCGCGCTCTTTCTGAGGAACCTGACATGGTGACTGGCAAACCGGTACTTCCACTCGAAGGCATCACAGTGGTCTCCCTCGAGCACGCGATTGCCGCGCCCCTGGCGACGCGTCATCTCGCCGACCAGGGGGCCCGTGTGATCAAGGTCGAACGCCCTGGCAGCGGCGACTTTGCCCGCGCCTATGACGATCGCGTCGACGGCCTTGCCTCGCACTTCGTCTGGGTCAACCGCTCGAAAGAAAGCCTCACCCTGGACCTCAAGCAACCCGAGGCCCAGGAAATTCTCATGCAGTTGCTGGCCGAGGCCGACGTGCTGGTGCAGAACCTGGCGCCAGGCGCAGCCGCACGCATGGGGCTGTCGTACGAAGCGCTCTCGGAGAAAAATCCACGGCTGATCGTATGTGACATCTCGGGTTATGGAGAGGGCGGTCCGTATACCGAGAAGAAGGCCTATGACTTGTTGATCCAGAGCGAGTCGGGCTTCCTGTCGATCACTGGTACGCCGGAGGATCAGGTCAAGGCCGGTATTTCGATCGCCGACATCTCGGCGGGCATGTACGCCTACACCAACATCCTCGGCGCCCTGATCGAGCGGGGCAAAACCGGGCGTGGCCGGCGCATCGAGATCGCCATGATCGATGCGATGGTCGAGTGGATGGGCTTCCCGATGTACTACGCCTACAAGGATCAGGCGCCACCGCGGCGCACCGGCGCGTCCCACGCGACCATTTATCCTTACGGGCCATTCCGCGCAGGCGACGGCCGCACGGTCATGCTCGGCCTGCAGAACGAGCGTGAGTGGGCGGTGTTCTGCGAAAAACTGTTGGGCGATGCAGCCCTTGCCACCGATGAGCGGTTCGCCACTAACGCACTACGCACCACCAACCGTGATGCCGTCAGCGCACTGATCGAGCAGAGCTTCGCCGGGTTCTCCGCCGAAGAGGTCATGGCTCGCCTCGATGCTGCCGACATTGCCAACGCGAACGTCAGCACCATGAGCGACATCTGGAAGCATCCGCAACTCGAGGCGCGCAAGCGCTGGACCAGCGTAGATACGCCCGCCGGGCCCGTGCCCGCGCTGCAACCGCCGGGCATGGGCGGTGATCATCCCGCCCGCATGGGGCCGGTACCGGCACTGGGTGAGCATACCGCCGCGATCCTGCGCGAACTCGGCTACACAGACCGCGCCGATGATCTGCGCGAAAGGAAGGTGGTGTGATGGCGATCCGACAATTGAACCTGGGTCGTGCGCGAACCTTTCTCTTCGTACCCGCGAACCGTCCGGAACGCATTGCCAAGGCGCTGGCCAGCGGCACCGACGTGGTCGTGGTCGATCTCGAGGATGCGGTAGCGCCAGCCGAAAAGCCGGCCGCGCTACTGGCCTTGCTGACCTGGCTGGAGGCCCACCCTGAAGAGCGGGTCACCGTGCGCATCAATGCCGCGGACACGGTGTGGCATGAGGATGACCTGGCGGCCTGTCGCCACTCCGGCATCGCCGGCGTGATGTTGCCAAAGGCCGACAGCGCTGCGCAGGTCGAACACGCCCATGACATCAGCGGCAAACCGGTGTTGTGCATTATCGAAACCGGGCAGGGCCTCGAAGCGCTGGCGCAAATCGCCGCGGCGCGGGGGTGCGCGCGCTTGATGTTCGGCAAGCTGGACCTGGCGGTCGAGCTCGACCTGATACCCGACGAGTCAGACCCCGAGGAACTGGTGTTCCTGCCTTGGCGCGCCATGCTGGTCCTCGCCAGCCAGCGGGCCCGCTTGCCGGCCCCGGTGGACGGGGTGTACACGGCGATCGGCGACCAGACGGGCCTGGCCAGGTACGCCGCGCGTGCCCGTTGCCACGGCTTCAGTGGCCAGTTGCTGATCCACCCCAGCCAGGTGATCGAAGCCGCTGCGGCCTTCACGCCTTCGGTTCAGGACATCGAATGGGCGAAGGCCGTGTCCCGGCTGGCCGAGGCTGCCGGCGGCGGCGTGGTGGTGCTCGATGGCCGCATGATCGATGCGCCGGTCATGGCACGGGCGGCGCGGATTCTCGCGCTGGCGGCAGAGTTTGGCCTCTGACGCCGGTTGCTCTTTTCTATTTTGGAACAGCTCTTGGTCCAAATGACAAATTCTTAAAACAGGCCTCTCTCAATACTATCGAGGTGTGGAAACAGCAGCCGAATTTTACTTGCGGCGGTCATCCCGCCTCAGGCCAAACGTTACAAATGCAGGAGCAGTACCCATGGAAAATAACGCAAACAAAAAATCAACTGCCATGAGTGGAGCCCGGGTCGGAGTACGCAGCGGGGCTGATTACATCGACTCTCTCAAAGACGGTCGTTCCGTCTGGATCGATGGCGAGCGCATCAAGGATGTGACGGTGGATCGCCGTTTCCGTGGCGCGGTTCAATCCATCGCCGACCTCTATGACATCCAGTGCGAGCCAGCCCTGCAGGACAAAATGACCTTTGTCTCGCCAACCTCCGGCGCCCGTGTCGGTCGCTCGTTCATGCTGCCGCGCTCTGCCGAAGACCTGCGTCTGCGCCGGGAAATGATGAAGACCTGGATGGATGCAGTAGGCGGCATGATGGGGCGCACCCCTGATTTCCTGAACGTCATGGTCAGCGCCCATGCCTCGGCGCACGAACTGTTCGCAGCGGGTGGCGAGCGATTCAGCCAGAACATCCTGAAGTACCACGAATTCATTCGCGAAAACGACCTGGCACTGACCCACTCACTGGTTTCGCCGGACATCGACAAACGCCTGCAGATGTTCGAACAGCCAGGCGACATGGTGATGCGCGTCGTGCGCGAATCCGATGCCGGCATCTACGTGTCCGGCGCGCGTTCGGTCGCCACCCTGGGCCCATTGGCCAACGAAGTGCTGATCATGCCGGCGGCGGCAAAATTCCCCCTGGTGGAAGATGCCGAGGCTTACGCGGTCGGCTTTGCCTGCCCCATCGACACCCCCGGGATGAAGATGATCTGCCGTCCCGCGTTCCCCACCACGGGCCGGTTTGCCAACGACCCGCTCTCGGCGCGGATGGATGAGATGGACGCGGTGCTGTGGTTTGACGAAGCGTTCATTCCGTGGGAACGCGTGTTCATGTACCGCAGCATCAAGGCCGTTGAGTCGGCCATGAAATCGCCTTCCGGCCCCCACGGTTCGCACCAGTCGGCCACGCGCTCGCTGGCCAAGATGGAGTTTCTGCTGGGCATTGCCTACAACCTGACGGAAGTGAACCACAGTCGTTTCCCCAACGTGATGGTGCAACTGTCCGAGCTGGTGGCCTATGTCGAGACCCTGCGCGCCCTGATTCGCGTGGCGGAAATCGACTGTATTCCAGGACCTGGCGGCACCGTGGTGCCTTATGAGCAACCGCTCAATGTGGTGCGCGCGCAGTACCCGGCGATGCATGCCCGCGCCCTGGAAATCCTGCAACTGCTCGGCGCCGGCAACGTGGTCGTGGCGCCGACGGTCGAGGATCTCTACAGCGAAAACGGTCCGGCCATCGAGCGTTATTGCGCCGGTGCCGACATCCCGGCCGAACGCAAGATGCAGCTGTTGCGCCTGGCCTGGGATGCCTCCTGCTCGTCCTTTGCCGGTCGTCAGAACCTGTACGAGAAGTTCTTCTCCGGTGATCCATGGCGCAACGCCCAGATGCGCGGCGAGCGTTACCCGGGCGCCCGCGAGGCGCAAGACCGTGTGTGGGCGTTCCTGGATCGCAATGGCGAATGGGACCGGCGCATCAACGGCCGCTGATCGCAGGGGCCGTAGCCACGCTGCGGCCGCTGACAGACAACAATAATGTGTGGAGTTCTGTATGCCTCGTATTCACCTGCCCACGCCGGACGAAGAGCCGGAAGCCTTCGCGCTGCTGGCGGCCAAGCGTGGTCACGCACCGAACGCGCAGATCTTTCGGACCCTGGCCATCTGCCCGGAGATCCTCGAGGTCTTCATCCCCATGGCCGACGCGGTCCGCGAAGGCTACGGCATCGATCCGAAATTGCGCGAGATGGCCATCGTGATGGCGTGCCAGACCATGGGCACCCAATACGAACACGACCCCCACTGGAATCGGGCCATCAAGGAAGGCGTCGCGAAGGAGCAAATGCTCGCGCTGTGGGATTTTGAAAAGAGCCCGCTGTTCTCCGACCTCGAGAAGGCGGTACTGCGCTTGTCCCGCGATGCCACCCGTGCGCCAGCCCAGGTCAGCACCGGGGTCTGGGAAGACGTTTACCACCGTCTCGGCCCGAAGCAGAGCATGGCGCTGCTGTTCAATATTGGTTGGTACAACATGACCGGTCGCTTGACTGGCCCCCTCGAGTTGAGCAACGAGGCCGATTTCACTCGGCTCTGAAAAGACATCAGGAGACTTACCATGCCACTGCCAAAACCGGTCTATTACCCACCATTCAATGTCACCCGTTCGAGCCACGCCGTCATTACCTCCCGCGACCTTGAAGCCAGCCGCGATTTTTACGAGCAGGTCATTGGCCTGGTGCTGACCGAGCGGGATGCCGACACCCTGTATTTCCGCGGTCTGGAAGAGGTGTGCCACCACAGCCTGGTGATTAAGCGCAAGAGCGGCGACCATGAAGCCGAAGCGATCGGCTTCCGGGTCTACACCGAAGAGGAACTGGACAAGGCCGAGCACTTTTACCGCTCCAAAGGCCTGCCGGCACGCTGGATCGAAGTGCCGCACCAGGGCCGCACGCTGCTGGTCAACGACCCGGCCGGCACCCCGGTGCAACTGTGCGCCACCATGTCGACGACGCCCCGTGTGTACACGCAGTTCCAGGACTTCAAGGGCGGCGCCGCCATGCGCTTCGACCACTACCAGATCCAGGTGCCGAATGTGCAGGAACAGACCGATTTCTATGCAGAAATGGGCTTCCGCATTTCCGAATACATGGCCCTGGACGAGAAGCTGATAGCGACCTTCATGTTCCGCAAACCCGGGACACAGGACATCGTATTCCTGGAAAACCCGGGTCCGCGCCTGCATCACTTCGCCTACACCGTTTCCGACTCCCACAGCATCCTGCGCGCCTGCGACATCGCCGGCAACCTGGGCATGGGCGATGTGGTCGAGCGCGGACCTGGCCGCCATGGCCCGGCGGGTGTGCTGTTCGTGTATCTGCGCGATCCCGATGGACATCGGGTGGAGTTGTTCTGCGATCACTATCTGCTGATCGATATCGAGGTCGAGCCGGTTGCGTGGGATGTGCGCAAGCCCGGCCTGTCGCTGCGCTGGGGCCTGCCGCCGCAGGAATGCTGGTTCAACGATACGACCGCGTTCAGCGGCATTGCCACCAAAGAACTGGACCACCAGCGCGGCCCGCTGGTGACCCTTGAGACCTACCTGGCGGACAAGGCACGCGCCAGAGCCGCCAAGTAACGTTGCCGGGGGCCGGAGCACTGGCCCCCGACGCAGCGGGGGCGGTTTCGAACGAGAGATTGGAGGCACTCAGAATGACTACGCAGACAACAACAAAAACAGAACCCGCCAAGACGGACCCAGGCTTCGACGGCCGCGCCTTGCGCGACGCTTTCGGCTCGTTCGCCACCGGTGTGACCATTGTGACCACGGCCGGGCCGGGCGGTGTGGATATCGGCTTGACCGCCAACAGCTTCTCCTCGGTGTCGCTGGACCCGCCCATGGTGCTCTGGAGCCTGGCGCGGACCTCCTTGAACATGGACGCGTTTCGCAACAGCGGGCATTTCGCCGTGCATATCCTGTCTGCCGATCAGGAGGCGCTGTCGTCGCGCTTTGCCAGCAAGGGCATTGACCGCTTCGAGGGGCTGACGCTTGAACGCGGGCCCGACGGTGTTCCGCTGCTGGCGGACTGCATGGCCCGTTTCACCTGCAAGCTGGCCTATCAGTACGAGGGTGGCGATCATGTGATCTTCGTCGGCGAGATTGTCGATTTCGGCCACTCGGCGCGCAAGCCCCTGGTGTTCCACGGCGGCCGATACGGCATGCTGCTGCCCAAGCAAACCGTTGCCTCTGTCGAGTCGGCGGACGAGTTCAGCAACCTGTCCTCCGATGATTTGCTGTACCAGGTCTCCAATGCCTACTTGCGCACCCGCCAGAGCGTGATTGAAAAGCTCGAATCCCGGCAGTGGACTGCCGAGGAGTACGCCGTGCTGAGCATCATCGGGCGTGAGGACGGCCTGTGTATGCCTGAGATCGTGGCGCGCAGCGAGAAGGTTCGCGGCCAGGGCATTTCCGCCGCCATCGTGCAGAACCTCATCGAGCGTGGATTGCTGGAGGAGGTTGATCCCGGCGACGGTCGAGTCGCTGTCAGGTTGACCGCCGCAGGTCGCCTCGCGGTCCTGGAACTTATCGCCATCCGCAAGTCGAGCGAGGCCGATGTGCAAGGCAAGCTGGACCCGAGCGAAGTGCAACTGCTCAAACACCTGCTGGCAAGGCTCGACCCATGAAAATCGCACGCTACCAATCTGCCGCGGGCCCGGAGCGGCTCGGCATCGTCACCGCTGTAACGGGACGGGAGCTTCTGGTCGATGTCGCCAAGGCGGCCGCTGTCCGGAATGGCCCGGTCACGCCAGCGTCGGTCATGGCACTGATTGAGGGTGGCGCGGCGGCGATGGACGCCACGCGCAAGTTGCTCGCCTGGGCAGCGGAGCGCCAGGACCCGCTATGGATGGATGACCCGGACACCGTCGAGTGGTTGACGCCTGTGCCGGAAAAATCCATGTTCTGCGCCGGCCGCAACTTTGGCCGGCACAAGCTGGAGTCAATGAAGGGCGATACCGCCAATGCCAGCAAGTTGCACAGCGACTTTCCAACGGGCTTCGTCAAGCTCGGGCGCACGCTGGTCCCGCACAAGAGTCAGGTGAAGCGGCCCGATGACGTGCTCGCTTTCGACTACGAAGTCGAGATCGCACTGGTGTTGGGCAAGGCGATTGATGCCGACAGCGACATCGACCCTGCCAACGCCATCTTCGGCTACACCATTTTCAATGACCTGTCGGCGCGCGAATGGCAGCTTCGCGAGATGCAGAACGGCATGATCATGCTGGGCAAGAACTTCCCCGGCTTCGGCCCGATTGGCCCTTACATTCTCACTGCCGACGACGTGCCGGACCCGAACGGCCTGGTGCTGTGGCTCAAGGTCAATGGCGAACTGCGCCAGCACTCCGATTGCCGTGACCTGATCTTCGGTTTTCCCGAGATGGTCGCGTTCTGGTCGCGTTTCGGCCTGGTGCCCGGCGACCTGATCAGCACCGGTACGCCCGAAGGCGTGGCCTTGCACCACAAGCCCGATCCACACCCGTGGTACCTCAAGCCTGGCGACCGGGTCGAAGCGGGCGTGGACGGTATCGGCGTCCTCGAAACTTTCATCGTGTAGCGACGCCGCGTCGCCATTTCCCCATCGTTTATGGAGCGTTTCATGAAACTGTATTTCCTGCCCGGTGCCTGCCAGATCGGCATCCATGCCTTGCTCGCTGAAATCGGCAAGCCGTTCGAGATCGAGAAGGCGGCCCGTCCGGGGACGCCGGAGTTCGAGGCGTACACGCAGATCAATCCCAAGGGCAAAGTCCCCGCGCTGATTCGCGATGACGGATCGCTACTCACGGAGTTCCCGGTGATCGCGCTTTATCTGGCGCGCATGAACCCCGATAGAGAACTGATCCCGACCGATGTCGAAGGCGAGATTCGCGTGCTGGAAATGCTCGAATATTTGGTATCTACCGTGCACATGCAAGGCTACACTCGCGCTCGCCGGCCGGAGAAATTCGCGCCGAGCGAATCAGAGCACGCGGCGGTAAAAGCCCAGGGCCTGAAAATATTCCAGGCCGGGCTCGACCGGGCAGAACGACAGATCAACGGCAAAGACTGGCTATTCGAGAAAATGACCATCGCGGATTTTGCGCTCTTCTACCTTGAGCACTGGTGTGTGCTCAACAAGATCGGGGCGTTGGGTCCAGGTTGCCAGGCACACCACGACCGCCTCTGGTCGAAGGTCGAAATCCGTCGCGCCGTCGAGTCTGAACTTACCACTTGATCTTGAGCGCTCCACCATGGACATGCTGTTGAAGCTGAAGGCTTTCGTCGTGACCGCCGACACCGGTAACTTCTCAGCCGCCGCACGCACTTTGCATACCTCGCCCTCGGTCATCATGAAGCGGGTCGACGAGCTCGAATGGGACTTCAAAACCACCTTCTTCGACCGCTCGACCCGGCGACTGACGCTGACCGACACCGGGCAAAGCTACCTGACCCATGCCCGGCAACTGCTGCGGTCCTACAGCGACATGGCCAGCGGTGCGATCCTCAACCCCGGCAGCATCGAAGGCCCGATCCGGATCAAGGCACCGGCCGTACTCATCCGCCAGGGCCTGGGTGATCTGTTCATCCGCTACCGTGCCGAGCATCCGCTGGTGCAGCTGGAGATCATCGCCTCGGACAGGGGCGGTAATCCGGCGGAGGAGGGCTTTGATATCTCGGTCGGGATGGATCAGATGGCCTATTCGGACGTCATCGAGCAGGTCATCCGGCCCTTTCCGCGATTGCTCTGCGCCGCACCTGCCTATCTCGATCGCTGCGATTCGTTGCTGCATCCACGCGACTTGATCCATCACCCGTGCCTGACGTTTTCCCTGGCCGGTTCCATCTGGAGCTTCAACTCGCCAGAGGGCCGCATCGAGGTGGACGTGCGCCCCGTGCTCATCACCAATGACGAAGGCTATCTGTGCGCTGCGGCTCGCGATGGTCACGGCATCGTGCAACTGGCACTGCCGATCGTTGCCGATGCCCTGCAGGCCGGGGAACTGGTTCCGGTGCTGGAGGAGTTTTCCCTGGTCGAGCGCTGGGTGAAAATCATGGTGCCGACGGCCCGACTGGAATTGACGCGGGTCAAGCTGCTGTTCGACAAAATGGCGATGCATCTGACGGCATGATTCAACACAGGATCCTGTGGCGAGGGCGCAAGCTCCCTTGCCACAATGCATTCAAATCCCCATCAAATCCCCGTCGCTTTTTTGCCCGTCTGCACGCCTTTACGGCGGGTGCAGCCGTGGGCGTTTGCGCCTTTCCCTGACGAACCGGCACCCCGGCTTGACCATCAGAAATCTGGCTGCGGTGTAGCCAGTTTTATCATTGTTCATGCCGAAAAGGGCCTGCATATACTCGGTCCAACACAGAAACACAGCAGGGCTGAGGATAAGAAATCAATCTCAAACCACGACTCTGTGTTGCCTGCACAACGATTCGTCCGTGCATGAACTCAAGCCGGTGCCACACAACATGGGAGGTATTTCTTGTGGGTCGCTGTGACTGGCCGAAGTTCATGCAACGGGCCGATCAGCAACCGGAGTTCATGCGTCACACAATCTCTCTAGGTAGCAATAATGCAAATAATAAAAATAAAATTTGCAGCACCGCACGACGTCTCTTACCACCAAAGCCTTCGGTCCGTGGTGGTTGCGACCAGTCTGCTGGCTGCTGGCTCCTCACTGGCGGCGCCCATTGATCTGGGCAACCCCGACTTCAAGCTGCGCTGGGATAACACGGTCAAGTACTCCGCCGGCATGCGCGTCGAGGGCCAGTCTGACAGGCTCACCCAGTTCGCTCCCCCTCCTGCAGATCGCAGCGGTGGCCCCGCAGCGCTGAACGGCGATGACGGCGACCGTAACTTCAAGAGCGGCAGGCTGATTTCCAACCGGCTCGATCTGCTGTCGGAAATGGACCTGGTCTTTCGCGAAGATTACGGCCTGAGGGTCAGTGGTGCAGCCTGGTACGACGACGTCTACAACCACAAGAATGACAACGACTCCCCGGCGACCAACAACTCGCTGTCTGTTCCGTACAACGAATTCACCGATGACACCCGCGACCTGCACGGCCGCAAGGCCGAGATTCTGGATGCGTTCGTGTTTGGCGGCGCGGACGTCGGTACAGCCCGCGTCAGCGGTCGTTTGGGTCAGCACACGGTGCTGTGGGGCGAGAGCCTGTTCTTCGGTTCCAACGCCATTGCCGGCACCCAGTCTCCGGTGGATGCGGTCAAGGCTTCCTCGGTACCAGGATCGACCACCAAGGAAATCATTCGCCCGGTCGGCCAGTTCTCGGGCCAGATCCAGTTTTCGCCGGCACTGACCATCATGGGTTACTACCAGTACGATTGGGAGGCCACCCGTCTGCCTGCGGCCGGCAGTTACTTCTCGGTGAACGACTTTATCGGCGACGGTGGCGAGCGTATTCGCTTCGCACCCGGTGTGCCAGGCATTGGCTTGTCCCGGGGCGCAGACATCAAGGCCAGCGACGATGGTCAATATGGTCTTGGCTTGCGCAGCCAGTTGGGCGATTGGGAATTTGGTGTCTATGCGATCCGCTACCATGCCAAGACGCCTGTGCTGTACTCCCATGCCGGGCGGACCCCGGTCACCGGTGCCGGTTTCGGCACGTACCAGTGGGTGTATCCGGAAGACATCAAAACCTACGGTATCAGTGCCACCACGACCGTGGACACGGTCAACTTCGCCGGTGAGCTGTCGGTGCGTCGAGACACGCCACTGACCAGCCTGCCGCAGGAAGTTGGAACCCAGGAAGCGGACAACAACAACCACGCGTTTTATGCCATCGGCAACACGGCCCACGCCAACGTCTCGATGATCTGGACGATGCCGCGCAACTTCCTCTCCGACGAGCCTTCTTTCAGCATGGAAGTGGCCGTCAACCAGCTGACCAGTTGCACCAGCAACTGCAATGCCAGGGATCCGGAACTGGATAAACGCGCAGCAGCGGTGCGTGGCTTGATTGCGCTGCCGCAACGCAACGTGCTCGATGGTCTGGACCTGACGCCTTCTTTCACGGTCGGCTACAACCATGGCAAGTCGCCCGTGACGATCATGGGCCCTGACGATGGCGGCGACATGACCTTCACCCTGGCAGGCAACTACCTGACTGTCTGGGACTTCTCGATGGCGTACACCCACTACTACGGCGCTGAAAACACCGCCGTGTATTCGTCCACCGATCCCACCGTCAACGGCACGTACACCTTCCAGCAAAGCTTGAAAGATCGTGATTTCGTCTCAGTGTCGCTGCGTCGCACCTTCTAAGGGAAAACAACATGACCATTTTCACTCGCATGACTGTGCTTGCGCTTGCCTGCGCCACGCTGGCGGCCCCGACTGTCCAGGCCGCCGTTTCGGCTGACGAAGCGGCCAAACTGAAAACTACCCTGACTCCGCTGGGCGCAGAGCGTGCCGGCAACAAGGATGGCAGCATTCCGGCGTGGGACGGCGGCTATCCGGTCGATGCGTCGTACACATCGCCGGCGATCCCGGACCTGTTCGCCAAGGACAAAGCGCTGCTGACCATCACGCCGCAGAACGCTGCGCAGTATGCGGACAAGCTGACTGAAGGTACCCTGGGTCTGTTGAAAAAGTTCCCGAACTTCAAGGTCGAGGTATTCCCGACACGGCGCACCGCGGCGGCTCCGCAATGGGTCTATGACAACACCTTCGCGAACGCGACCCGGGCGACCATGGACCCCAGTGGCGAACTGGGTCCTTTCCCCAAGGGCGCCTACGGCGGCATTCCGTTCCCGATCCCTAAAAATGGCGAAGAAGCGATCTGGAACCACTTGCTCAGATGGACCACGCCCAGCTACCAGACGACCCCCAGCCTTGCCCGGGTAACCCCGGAGGGCAAAGTGATTCCGGTGTCGCAGAACGTGGCGAAGAGCTCGTTCCCTTACTACGACCCCAACAGCAACCTGGAAAAATGGCAAGCCGCCGGTTCCAACATCGTGGTACGCCGTGTCGACACCTTCGGCCCGCCGATCCGCGCCGGCGAGATCCTGCTGCAGCGTAACAACATCGATGACATCGAGTCGAAAACCTGGGTGTACCTGACCGGCCAGCGCCGTGTGCGTCGTCTGCCACTGACCTGCTGCGACGTACCGAGCCCGGTGGCCGGCGGCATTCTCAACTTCGACGAGACCGAGGTGTATTCCTCTTCCATCGGCCGCTACGACTGGAAGCTGGTGGGCAAGAAAGAAATGTACGTGCCGTACAACTCCAATAGCTACCACCAGGCGCCGTCGCTCGACCAGCTCATGACCGCACAAACCATCAACCCTGATTTCGTGCGCTTCGAGCAGCATCGGGTCTGGGTGGTCGAAGGCACCCTCAAGGCCGGCCAGCGCCATGTGATTCCGCGCCTGCGGGTTTATCTGGATGAAGACACCTGGATCGCTGTCGCCGGCGAACGCTGGGACGCACAGGGACAACTGTGGAAGGTGACGTACAACCTGCCGACCGTGTTCCCGGCAGGCCCAGGCACCATCGTCGCGGGCTACATGTCCTACGACCTGATTGGCGGTGGCTACTTCGCGTCTGCCTATTTCCCTCGTGAAAAACAGGTCGACCTCAAGGCTGCGTTGCCGGACCGGATCTTCACCCCCGAGTCGCTCGCTGGAGAAGGCGTCCGTTAGGAAACTGTATCTCGCTTGAACAATGAAACTGATGAGATAACCGGTATGAATAACAATAACAACAACAATGAAGGCGTCGACGGGTCGCGTCGCGGGCTGTTACTGCTCGGGATGGGCCTGGGTCTGCAGGTGCTGCTGGCGCCGTCCATGGCGTCCACAGTCGCAGCGTTCGCCTCGGCAGCCATGTCCGGCCCGCTGAGCGAACCGGCCACCATGACCCCGCGGGCCGCACACGCTGTGCTGACCCGTGTGGTACTGGCCGGTGAGCGGCTGGTGGCGATCGGCGAGCGCGGCATGGTCGTGCTGTCCGACGACGGTGGACGGCAGTGGCGGCAGGCCCACGTGCCGGTCAGCGTGACCCTGACATCGGCGAGTTTCGTCGATGCCCGTCAGGGCTGGATCGCTGGCCACAGTGGTGTTGTGTTGCATACCTCTGACGGAGGCGAAAGCTGGTCGCTGCAGACCGACGGGGTGGCGCTTGCCAAGGCTGCCCTGGAACAGGCCCGGGGCTTGCCTTCCGCCAATGCCGACCGCGATCACCGCATCCAGGACGCCCAGCGTCTGGTGGAGGACGGTGCAGACAAACCCTTGCTGTCGATTTGCTTCGCCGACGCCCGGCGCGGAATGGTAGTGGGCGCGTTTGGCCTGGCAGCCGCCACTGACGATGGCGGCAAGACCTGGACGCCTTGCCGCGAGCGCCTGCCCAATCCCATGAGCATGCATCTGTACGCCGTTGCCCGCCATGACAAGACCTGGGTGGTGGCCGGAGAGCAGGGCGTGCTGATGCGCAGCCGCGACGATGGCGCCAGCTTCGAATCACTGGCAGCGCCTTCCGAGCGCACCTTGTTCACCGCGACGGCCACACGCAACGGTGGTTTTGTCTGCGCCGGGCTGCTGGGCGCAGCGTGCCGCATCGATCCGGGCAGCTCGGCCGTCAGTCCGATCGGGTTATCGGCGCCATTGACGATCCTGTCCAGCGTGGAACTTCGCGATGGCCGGGTGATGCTGCTCGCACAGGGTGGGCGAGTCCTTGCCAGTAGCGACGGTGGTGCCCACTTCACCGAGCAGCCGCTGGCGCGGCGCGATCCTCTGACCTCGTTGGTCGAAGCCGCAGACGGTGGCCTCGTTGCCACCAGCCTGGGCGGAGTCGCCCGGCTTGGCTGACGACCTGCAACTCTCCGATCACGCGATGCGCTATAGAACGAGTCCTACGATATGACCACAGTGAAACCACCCTCGACCGCGGCTTGCCGGCTCGAAGACTTTGATTCGCGCTCGGGCTCGCCGCTCGAACGCGCCGTTTTCAACCACCGCATCCTGGTGCTGTTGCTGTGCGTGCTGGCGACGGTTCTGCTGGGCGTCAGCGCCTTGGGCCTGAAGCTCAATGCCAGTTTTGAGAAGACCATTCCGACGGGTCACCCGTACATCACCAACTACCTGGCGCACAAGAAAGAGCTGACCGGCCTGGGCAACTCGGTGCGCATCGCGGTGGAAGCCCGCAAGGGCAACATCTACAACGCGGGCTATCTGGAAACCCTGCGCCAGATCAACGACGCCGTTTTCATGCTGCCGGGTGTGGACCGGGCGTTCATGAAGTCGTTGTGGACACCCAATGTGCGCTGGACCGCGGTGACCGAGGATGGCCTGGACGGCGGTCAGGTGATTCCTGCGCATTATGACGGCTCGCCGGCAAAGCTCGAGGAGTTGCGCATGAACGTGCAGCGCTCCGGCGAAATCGGCCAGTTGGTCGCGGCCAATGGCGGTTCCACCGTCATTCAGATACCGCTGCTGGAGCATGATGCCGCCGGCACGCCGCTGGACTACGCGGCCCTGTCCGAACAGCTGGAACAACTGCGTGCCAAGTACAGCAGTGACGAGGTGGCGATTCACATCACCGGCTTTGCTAAGCTGTCCGGCGACCTCATGGATGGCATGCAGGAGGTGATCGGGTTCTTCTTCATTGCCCTGGTGATCTGTGCCGTCATGGTGTTCCTGTACAACCGCGACGTGATCAGCACGGCGCTGGTGGTGATTACCTCTGTGACCGGTGTGCTGTGGCAACTGGGCCTGCTGCCCCTGCTGGGTTACTCGCTGAACCCTTATTCCATGCTGGTGCCGTTCCTGATTTTCGCCATTGGTATCAGCCATGGCGCGCAGAAAATGAACGGCATCCTCCAGGACATCGGGCGCGGCACGCACCGCTATGTCGCTGCGCGCTTCACCTTCAGGCGCCTATTCCTGGCCGGCCTGACCGCTCTGCTGGCTGACGCCGTGGGCTTTGCGGTGCTACTGATGGTCGACATCCCGGTGATCCGCGAACTGGCCATCGCCGCGAGCCTGGGTGTGCTGGTGCTGGTGATTTCCAACCTGATTCTGCTGCCCGTGCTCCTGAGCTACGTGGGTGTCAGCCGTAAAGCTGCCGAGCGGGCGGTGCGCCGGGAATCGGCCAACGCAGCGGGGGAGAGCAGCGCCTTCTTTAATTGGCTGATCAGCTTCACCGAGGGACGACGAGCCACGTCGGCAGTAGTGGTGGCGACTGTTCTGGCGGTGGTGGGGGTTGCCGTCGGCACCCAGCTGAAAGTCGGCGACCTCGATCCCGGGGCTCCGGAGCTGCAAGCCGATTCGCGCTACAACCGCGACGTGAACTACCTGACGAAAAACTACGGTGCCAGCAATGACCTGTTTGCCGTCATGGTCAAGACCTCCGAGGGCAACTGCAGTCAGTCCAATGTGCTGCGCCGGGTCGACCAGCTTGAGTGGGAATTGATGGATCTTCCCGGCGTGGAGTCCACCCAGTCGATTGCGCGCCTGCAACGGCGCCTGATGGTGGGCATGAACGAGGGCAGCCCATTGTGGTACGACTTGCCGGGTAACCAGAACATGCTCAACACCATCACCGCACGGGCACCCCGTGAACTGTACAACGAAGAATGCAACCTGCTGACGGTGTACGCCTACCTGCGTGACCACCGCGCTGAAACGCTACAGAAGGTGGTCGACCTGGTCGAGCGCTTCGCCGCGAAAAACAATGACAAGGACGCCAGCTTCCTGCTGGCGGCCGGTTCGGCTGGCATCGACGCCACCACCAATATCGTGGTTCACAAAGCCTGGTACCAGATGCTGTTCATGGTCTACGGGGCGGTGGCGCTGCTGTGCTTCATCACCTTCCGCTCCTGGCGGGCGGTGCTGGTGGCGATGCTGCCGCTGATGCTCACCTCCATTCTGGCCGAGGCGTTGATGGTGGCCCTGGGAATGGGCGTGAAGGTCGCGACCTTGCCGGTGATCGCCCTGGGCGTGGGCATCGGTGTGGATTACGCGCTGTACGTGCTGAGTGTGACCCTGGCCCGCATGCGTGCAGGCGCCACCCTGAAACAAGCCTACGCCACCGCCTTGCAGTTCACCGGCCGGGTGGTGTTGCTGACCGGTGTGACCCTGGCGGCAGCCGTGGCGACCTGGCATTTCTCCAGTATCAAGTTCCAGGCGGACATGGGCCTGCTGCTGGCTTTCATGTTCCTGTGGAACATGCTCGGCGCCTTGGTACTGATTCCGGCCCTGGCGCGTTTCCTGCTCCCCGGCGCACGTGAAGGCGCCATCGTCGAGGCCACTGATGCCGCGCCCCAGCCTGCCGCATCGACGCCCGTCCCGGCTGGCCAACCTGAAAAAGTGGTGTACGAGAGATGCCTGCCATGACTGATCTGATGAGTACTCAACTATCCGGCAAGCGACAAGTCAACGTCACGCAAGTCATTGAAGGCGGCCAGTTCAATTCGTTCAGCCTGCGCGTGGCAGTAATCTGTTTTCTCGCGATCGTGTTTGACGGTATCGACAGCGCGCTGTTCGGTACGCTGCTTCCCGCCATCATGGCCGACATGAAAATGGGCCCGGCCCAAGCGGGGATTCTCGCGAGCGTGGGGCATATCGGGGCCGTGGGCGGTGCCATTCTCTTTGGCGTGGCGGCTGATGCCATTGGCCGCAAGCGCATGATGCTGATCGGCATGACGGTGTTCATCACCTTCACGGCAGCCTGCGGCCTGGCCCAGGGCGTCGTCGACTTCGCCATCTACCGCTTCATCGCCGGTTTCGGCCTGGCGGGTATCGTGCCGATTGCCATCGCACTGGTGTTCGAATACACGCCGGGCAAGTGGAAAGCCATGGTGTCCAGCGTGTCCTATACCGGCATCTCGGTGGGTGTGTTGTTATCGGCGGTGATTTCGATGGCCATTCTGACCACGGTCGGATGGCGGGCGATATTGCTTGGAACCTTCGTGTGCATCGTCCTGGTTCCGGTTGCTCTGGTGGGGCTGCCCGAGTCAATGTCGATCCTGGTGAAGAAGGGCAACAGCGCAAGCATTCGCAGGATCCTGGTCCAGGCCGATCGACAGTTTGTGCCTGCCATCGATGAGCAATACAGCCTGCAGGAAGCACCGTCCGCCAAGGTGCCGCTCAAACACCTGTTCCAGGGCGAATATGCGCGCAACACGTTGTTTCTCGGCATCGGCATGCTCTGCATCATGATGATTGCCGTGACCCTGACGACCTGGATCGCGCAGCTGATGGTGCAGCGAGGTTATTCGCTGACCACCGGGGTGTCTTTCATCCTGGTCTTTACCTGCAGCAACTTCATCTCCACGCCGTTGGCCGGCTGGATGGCAGACCGAATGGGTTACAAGAAGGTGTTTGCCATCTACATGCCCGTTCTCTTTGTTTCGATCGCGCTGATCGGCGTTATCGAGAACCCGACGGCCGCATTGATCTGCATGTTTTTTGCCGGGTTCGCCGCAATGGGCGCCACCTGCATTTTATTGCCCTATGTCGGCTCGCTGTATCCCTTGAGTTTTCGTTCATCGGCGATGGGCGTTATTTACGCCATTGGCCGGGTCGGACCGATCATTGGCCCAGCGATAGCCGGTTTCATGCTGGCCGCAGGCATCAGTGTGCCGGTCATTCTGATTTGCATGGCTGCACCCAGTCTGGTGGCGCTCATGGCTTTTCTAATGGTTAAAGAAGTTTCTTCGCAGCCTGATCAACCGTAAAGAATTTGCAGTGTTGAGGCGGGTTTGCGTGCGCTGTTTCTCGTTGTTTGCATAACGTGACTTCGAACACAGCTGTTTCAGAGTTTCACCTTAAGCGTTGTTCCAATTTGCAGTACCACCTAAAAACAAAGGAAATAAACATGGATCGCTACATCAACCGTCTGTTCCACGTCTGCATCACCGTTGCCGATATCGAAGCGGCACTTGAATTCTATTGCAATGTGCTCGGGCTCGAGTCCATCGGCAAGCTGCGGGGCGAAAGGGCGCCAGGCGAAATCCTCGGTTTCCCTGGCCAGATCATTGAAATCCATGCTGATCATCTGGTCGGCAAGGAAAAGGAAAACGCGACCGTCATCGATCTGATCGAGTTCGTTGAGCCAAGGACCGTCGTCAGCTCCACCCCATCTGCTCCGCTTAACCATGCCGGCATCAACCGCATGGCGTTTGGTGTGGACAACACCGATGCCATCTATGAGAAGCTCAAAGCGCGTGGCGACATCGTCTTCCTGTGCGAACCACAAACGGTGATTGCGCCTACCGGTGGCAAGTTCAAGATCCTGACCTTCAAAGACCCCTTCGACAACGTCCTGGAAGTCATTGAATACTGCAAGTAATAGGGCATTGTTCGAAATGCCAGTTGGATTCGATTTCTCTTACTCTGGCAAAACGGAGAGTTTTAAATGAGTGTTGCACAAGATAAATCCGAAATTATCGATGTCATCAACCTCTATGGCGTGGCGCTGGACGCTCACGCCTGGGACTTGCTGGACGAGGTGTTTACCGAGGATGCCCACGCTGACTTCGGCCCGGCTGGCGCTGTCTGGAAGTCGGTGGGTGCGCTGAAGTTCGCCTTCAAGGACTTCCACGAAACCCTGACCAATCACATGCACACGATGACCGGTTCCTGCGTGCACGTGGACGGCGATACCGCCTATGCACTGACCTATGGCGATTGGCTGCTCTCGCGCGATACAGCGGTGGGCGGTCCTGACTGGGTTGGCCGTGGCTGGTATGACGATGTACTGGTTCGTACTGACAAGGGCTGGCGCATCAGCAATCGCGTGTGCCGCCTGATTTCCTGGACGGGCAACCCGAATGTGCCTGAGCCAGCCTACGAACAGCACCCAGTGATGACCACGCACACGCTGCGCAGTCATCGTGAAGAAGGCAAGGTCAGATTCTTCGAAGCCATCGCCAGGAAGTAAGAACTAAAAGTAACGACGGGCCCACTTCCGGTTTTCGAACGGAAGTGGTCTGGGGTTTCTTTTGCCCGAATTTCCATAATGTTGCTCTTGATTAGAGCAACTTTGCATACCGGAAGCTGAAAAATGAGCAACCAGACGGTTATCTGGACAGTTGGCATCAATTGCCAGGCCGAAGACGAAGACAAGTTCAATGCATGGTACGACGACGTTCATGTGCCAATGCTGTTGCAGGGCAACTTCGTCAAGAAAGTCACCCGCTTCAAACTGGCCGAAGAGACCTATCACGTCGGCACCGTCACCCAGGCTTGCCCGACTTATCTGACGATCTATGAGTTCGATAATCAGGCCAGGTTTGAAGCCTGGATGAATAGCCCGGCGCGCATCGAAGCCGGGGAAGATAAAACCAAGACATGGGGCGACAAAGTCTATGACGTCCAATGGGCAACCCGCTACAACCTCACCAACACCTGGAACGGTTAATTAACGGACGGTAAACAGTTATGAACGCACTCGTAAAAAAACTGCTGCATGTTTGCATCACCGTCCCGGACGTCGATCAGGCCCTGAAGTTTTACCGGGATGTACTGGGTTTTGTTTCCACCTTCGAAACACGCACCGATGAAGCGGACGGTCCGCTGCTGGGTTTTGCCGAAGATGAAATCAGTATCTATGCGCACCACATCCTGACGGCGGGCGCAGATCCAAAACACGCCACCGAAATCAATCTGATCGAATACACCAAGCCCGCCACCATCACCGGTGACGGCCCTTACGACTTGATGAACCAGGTGGGCATTACCCGTTTGGCGCTGCTGGTTGAAAACACCCGAGAGGCCTTTGAAAAGATCAGTGCCTATGAAAGTGTCGAAGTCGTTTGTGAGCCCAAAGACATCATTATCCGCAAGCCTGGCGGCAATCTTACGATGACCTGGTTCAGCTTCAAGGACCCCTACGGTGTGTTCATCACCATCGCCGAACCGCCAAAGGCCTGAACAAGGTCAACTTCGAGGTTGCGGTTCAGCGTCGGATCGCTCCATAGCAGTTCAATAGAATCCGGGAGATAACATGCAGATCGATGTTCTGGTGGATGTAAAGACCACCATCGGTGAAGGTCCTGTATGGGACGTGCAGGAACAGCGCCTGTACTGGATCGACGTGGTCGGCGGGCGCGTGTTTCGCTGCACCGCCGACGGCCGCGAGGTTCGGACGTGGGAGATGCCCGACACCATTGGCTCCATGGCGCTGCGCCGCGATGGCGGGGCTATCGTTGCACTCGGCTCGGGTTTTCACTTCCTTGACTTCAACACGGGCGAGACGGAGTTGATCGCCAACCCCGAGGCTGACAAACCGCACAACCGCTTGAACGATGGCAAGGTCGATGCGCGCGGGCGCTTCATCGTTGGCAGCATGGACACTCGTGAGGGCTTCGCCGACGGCTCATTGTTTCGCGTCGATCCCGACCTGTCGGTGCATACGCTCGACACAGGTTTTGCGATTTCCAACGGTCCCTGCTGGAGCCCGGACGGGTCGACGTTCTATTTCTCGGACACTTTCTCCGGGGAAATCTGGGCCTATGACTACGACCTCGACACCGGCGCCATCGCCAACCGTCGCACCTTTACCAAAGCCGGCTTCACGCCGACCACAGCGACCGACGGCTCGACCGTCGACGCCGAAGGCTTCCTCTGGAACGCCCAGGTTTACGCGGGCAAGCTGTGCCGCTTCGCGCCTGACGGCAGCCTGGATCGTATCATCGAAATGCCGGTGAAAAAGGTCACGAGTGTCAACTTCGGCGGACCAGACCTGGACACGCTGTTTGTCACCTCCATGGCCAAGCCTCCGCTGCCGCGCTATCCCGGTGACAACATGATGCGCGGCAGTCTGTTCGCCATTCGCGGCCTTGGCGTGCAAGGGCTGTCTGAACCGCGTTTTGGTGGCTGATCGGGTTAGCGCCGAACGAAATTCGGCGCACCTTTGAAAGTGTGGATTCTTAAGGTACAGGATAGCTGCGATGGCCGAGTTCAAAGACAAGGTGGTGCTGATTTCAGGAACCGGTGGGCGTATGGGGCGGATAGCTGCGCAGATGTTTGCCAGGGAAGGCGCAAAGGTGCTCGGCTGCGATATCTCAACCCAGCGATCTGAAGAAACCTGCAGGCTGGTAAGGGAGGAGGGTGGCGAGATTTTTTCGCTGGAGCCTCTCGATCTAGCCAATCCCTTGGATGCGCAGCGGTGGGCCGATGAAGCCATATTGCGCTGGGGGCGAATTGACGTCCTCTATAACAACGCCGCAGGCGTCAGCATCGCACCTTTTGAGAAAGCCTCGATTGAGCATTGGAATTACACGATTCGCAATGAGCTAACGATCGCCTATGTGGCCGCTCGGGCGGTTTGGCCGCAGATGCGGTCTCAGAAAAAAGGCGTGATAGTCAACGTGGCATCGATTGCTGGCCATCTTGAGCTATCCGGTTTTCCTGCCGTTGCTCATGGTGTGGCTAACGCAGGCGTCATGGCGCTTACCCGTATGCTTGCCGCGGAAGGCGCACCACATGGCATTCGCTCGGTGAGTATCAGTCCAGGGCTGATTGCCGACCCGGACGCGCTGCCATCGCCAATACTTGATGAGTACGGCCTGCCGAAAGCGCGACCACTGTGGCGTCATGCCGCACTGGGCCGGCCGGCCCGCGCGGAAGAGATTGTCGAAACGGCTGTCTTTCTTGCATCAGACAGGGCGTCCTATATTACCGGCACCGACGTAGCGGTAGATGGTGGAATGTCCAGCATCATCTGGAGATCAGAGGCATAAGCATTCAGACGCCAGACATTTTGAATCGACTCTCAAGGCGCTAAAGGTAAAAACATGCAAACCCACGAAAATCGCGTCGCCATTGTTTCCGGTGCCGCTAAAGGCATTGGACAGGAACTGGCGATTCAACTCGCCCAGCGTGGTGCCATGTTGGCGCTGCTCGATATCGCCGATCTTTCCCAAACCTGCGAACGGGTTGAGGAGGCCGGTGGCAAGGCCATCGCCATTCATTGTGATGTCAGCAAGGAACAGGACTGGATCGCTGCCGGCGAGCTGGTCAGGAAGGAATATGGTCGCTGCGACATCCTGGTGAACAATGCCGGGATTTACCCCAATGTGCATATCGATGACATGGACTACGAAACCTGGCGCCGGACCTTTGCGATTAATCTGGACAGCATGTTTTTAAGCGCCAAGGTCTTCGTGCCGATGATGCGCGAGAACCATTGGGGGCGCATCGTTAACCTGTCTTCAACATCGATCGTCACCAACGCCGTGGGCGTCAGCCACTACATGGCAACCAAGATGGGCATCATTGGCTTTACCCGCGGGCTGGCCAACGATCTGGGCAAGGATTTCATTACCGTCAATGCCCTTGCGCCGGCACTGACTGCGACACCCGGTACCAGTGGATTACCCGATGCCGTACGCGAAAGCGTCGTCAATCAGCAAGCGTTCAAAAGAATGGCAGTGCCCAACGATATCGTCGGGCCGATCCTGTTTTTGACCAGTGACGATGCGCAGTTCATGACCGGTCAATTGTTGGCCGTCGACGGCGGCATGATGAAAGTCTGCTAAGCGACGACAACGCATCCTCCTGTAGGAGCGAGCCTGCTCGCGATGGGTTCAAACACACCGCGTCAATCCAGACAACCCACGTCATCGTTGACGATCATCGCGAGCATGCTCGCTCCTACAGAGGGGTTGGCAATCCGACCGGCATAGCCGGCGCAATTCTGTCGGGCGCTGCACTGGCAAGCCATTCCCGATATGGATACAGTACGACTCTTCGCAAATTTGCTGATTGCTTATAGCAAGAAAAAAACAAGAGACGATCCCGCGCATGATGCTCCCGAAGTTGATGCACATCCGCATGTTTGTTGCCGTGTACGAGGAAGGTTCTTTCACCGTAGCTGCCAGCCGGGAAGGGCTGGGCCAGTCCGGCGTTTCCGCGCACGTGCGGCAGTTGGAAACCCAGTTGGGCGTACGTCTGTTCGCCCGGGACCGCGCGATCATCCCGACGCCGGCCGGCCATGCCTATTACCGACAATGTGTGCAGTTGCTGCGCCTGCATGAGAGCGCCTGTAACGCGGTTGGTCACCGCGCAGAGCCCACAGGCGGCTCGCTTCGCATCGGCATGATTCCAACCATGAGCCGCTCGGTGTTCAGCCGGGCACTCCTGGCTTTTGAAGCGGCTTATCCCAACGTTTCCGTGCACCTGACCGAAGGTGCCGGCAGCGTGATTGCGACCGCGGTGCGCCGCGGCATGCTGGATTTCGCCATCACCCAGCGTATGTCTTATGAGGCGGGCGGAGCCGCGGGGCTGGTCACGTCCTTGTTCACCAGGACACCTGCGTTCCTGGTGTCCTCGCCTGATTCAGGTTTGCCCCATTGCGAGCCGGTGCGCCTGCGCGATATCAAGGACTTGCACCTGGTGCTGCCTGTCGGGCGACGGCCGTTGCTGGAACAGTACCTGATCGACCACAAGGTCGAGATCGTACAGCGGCTCAACTGGTTCGAGTCCATGCTCGGCGCCATGGATCTGGTGCGTTCCAGTCACTGGACGGCGATCATTTCCGGGCTGTTCATCGCCGATGATTTGCGGCGCCGACGCTTCACCCTCAATCCGCTGGCCGATCCCATTCTCTGGGACGACATGCTGCTGGTAGAGCCGGCGCGCAAGCCCTTGTCCAAGGTGGCCGAAAACTTCATCGGGTTTTTGCGCAAGGCCACCGAGGATATCAACGCGATCCCGATTCGCATCGCCCATGGCGAGCAGTTGCCCAACCTCGACCCCTCGTCCGCTTCCAATGAGATTTCGCCATGAATGACTCGCTGCCCGGTCTGCGGGAGATGCAAATGTTCGTGGCGGTGTACGAGACACGATCGTTCACCGCGGCGGCGGCACGTGAGTTCGCCACTCAGTCGGGCATCTCCCAGCACGTCAAACAGATCGAAGAGATGCTCGGCGTGCAGCTGTTCGACCGGCAGAAAGGTGTGGAGCCGACCGAGGCCGGCACCTTGTTCTACCTGCATTGCCTGGAGGTGCTGGAGGCCAACTCAAAAGCCCTGTTGGCCCTGGACAGCTTTGAGCAGGGCCTGGCTGGTGAGGTCCGGCTAGGGGTCACGCCGACACTGGCAACCTATCAGCTCGCGCCGGCCTATCTGCGCCTGATGGCGCAAAACCCCAACGCCTCTGTCGCTGTGATCGATGCGCCCAGCAATATGCTGATCGACATGGTCCGCGCCGGCGAACTCGACTTTGCAATCATTCCGTCGATTTCCCAGCCGCCGGCGGATCTGGAGACCACTGTATTTGCCGCTACACCGGCGTTTCTGGTCTCGTCGATTACCCATGACAGTGGCTTCGAGCATGGCGAGTTAATTGAACTCGACGAGCTGACGGGCCACAAGCTGCTGGCGCCTGACAGTCGCGAATATGCACAGTGGATCGGTTCGCAGCTGGAAGCGCTTACAGGGCCGGGGCCTTGTTACCAGCTCGACGCGGTACTGGCCACGCTCGACCTGATCAGGCAGAGCGAGTGGATGGCGATTCTTCCCGGCTTGCTGTTCGTTCACGACTTCGGTGCGGATCCATCGGAGCGGGATTTCAGGCTCAACCCCTTTTCCGGTGCCGGCCTGACGCTGGAGCTGTTGTTGGTGCAGCCGGCGCGGCAAACGCCTTCAGCGTTGATGCTGGAAGCGATCAGTGCAGTCCAGCAGGTGACCCAGGAGCACATCAAGCTGCTGAGTGGCTTTCGGTCAGGCAACCAGTCGGCCGTTCGCAGGCTGCAATGAACCAGGGAAGGGGACCAGAGGGGCATTGCCCCTCTGGTGAACATCGATCAAGCGTCTGCGAGTGATTTGGCTGCCATCGGGGTGCCCGAGAAGCCGGCCACCTTGCGCAGAACCCGATCGGTCCCGTCGCGGGGACTGCCGGAAGCGTCCGGATGATCGTCGAACCAGTTTCCTCTCGGATAGCGGTACATCAAATCAACCATGAGACGGCGCTCGGCGATTAGCCAGACGCCATCGCGACGCTCAAAACGATCGAAGTAGCGCGCCCATAATTTAACCGTGTCGCCATTCCAGTGATGCCGCTCGGAAGCGGCATGGTCGGCCTGCAGGTAGGTTTCGACATAGGCGATTTCCGGGCCATCGAATTCGACCAGGCTATTGCCGAGGAAATGCTGGGTGCGATTGAATCGTGGCATTTCATCAGTCAGGAATTGAAAGAATCCTTCGGCCCCTCCGACATGCAGGCTTTCAGGGAAATGGATGTAGGCATCCTTGTGGAAGGCGCCACGCACCAGTGACATGTCGATCCGATCCAGACCACGGCAATAGCGCAGCAGGACATCGTGGATTTCGGTGCGCGCGGCGAGTTCTTCGAGGGTCATGGTTATCTCCTGTACTCATTGTTATTGGACATGCAGCTTTCGACCCGCGGCCTCGTGTCTCAACGAGCCCGGGATGTGGCTATCGAATCAATGTTCGGTTTTGCATCAAGTGATGCCGGACGGACTTACGAGCCCTGCGCCGGGACGATGGGCAACTGGATAAAGCCCGGGCGATCCGGCCCTGTATGGATCGTGTTGCGCGCGCCGTCGTGGTAGGCATTGTCATAGCCATGGCGGGGGCCGTGATCGACCCCGTCGAAGGGCTGAATGTCCACACGCAGGCGATATCCCTTGCGGATCAACGCGGTGTTGGGAATGATCTCGATTTCAACCGCCACCACTTCGTCGCGTTCAAGCGGTGCGTAGTCGGCTTTGCGGTGCGTGTGCTTGACCGTGTATCTGGTCGAACGTGATGCATCGATCTTGCGATGGGACGCTTTCAGCCAACCCTTCGCCAGCGGGTAATTGGGCACGTTCATTCCCATGGTGGTCGAACCGGCGTAATCGACCTCGCGGCCGCTATCGTCGAGTATCCGCAGGCTGACATAAATGTCCATGTCCTCGCTGGTGGAGGACACCCACAGCTTCGCTTTGCCATAACCGGCGAACACCATGTCTTCGTTCACGGGATCACTGATGAACGAGATGCCCGTTTTCCAGATTTCCAGTACCGATGGCGGTTTGACGGGCAGGAAGCAGGGCGGCATGCCCGTGCGTAGCTCCAGCGCAATCTCTGCAGAATAATCCGCCTGGGCATCGACCCTCGGCGGCGTCAGCGACAGGCGCAGGAAGTCATCGCGATGTTCATCGCCCTGCCAGTCCGAAAGCGAGGCGTCGAAGAACCATTGGGGATACTGGGTCCCTGCAATCGGCCATTCGTTTTCTTCCTGAATCCAGGAGGCGCCATTGCCGCTGCGGATCTCCAGGCGCACCGGCGGGGTGTCCATGATGCCGTTGTCGACACCTTTCAACCAATGGTCGAAAAACGCCCGGTGATCGGCGATGGCGGTTCGTGAATAGGCTTTGGTGAACCAGTCTTCCCAGAAGTCGATTTTTTTCGACGCCGTGTTCGTGGCGAGATACGCCTCGCTGCTGCCGAGTTGATGGAAGTGCGCCATGTGGGTGGTGCAGGCGATGGACCAGAGCGGCACCTTGACCTTGCTCATGTCCGGGCTCATCAAGATCGTCGAGCGGGGACCGAATGCCTTGCTGGTGTCCGAGTCCCTGAACGTGGACTCCTTGAGCATCCCGATAAAGTCGACTGCATTGGGTTCACCGCACACCGCCGCCAGAACGCCGGCCTTGTACCAGTGGGTGAAAAACTCTTCGTTGAGGATACCGCCGGTGTAGGCCACTTCATCGTACAGGTCCACATCGGTGCCGATGGCGATCATCGCTTTCAGGTGCCGCGGCTCAAGACTGGCCGCTGCGTGTTGGCTCATGGCGTAGTACGACATGCCCCACAGCCCGACATTGCCATTGGACCAGGATTGCACGCCGGCCCAGTCAATCGCGTCGCGAAATGCTTCGGCCGTCTCTATGCCAAAGGGCGCGAGTGTGCCCGGATTTTTACCCGACCCTGGGCCATCGACGCGCACCAGCACGTAGTCATGGGGCACCCAGTCTACGGTGTTGGCGGTTTCGTGATTCTCGAAGACCTGTCCTTCGGGATTGCCGTGGAAATAGCGTTCCTCCATCTCTTCATGGGCATCAAAGCCGGCGTCGTCGGCGATCGAGTGATGATAGAACGCCCGCCCATAGGGACCGCAGTTCATGATGACCGGGAACTTGCCTGCTTTGGCCGGGCGGAATACATCCGCGTAGACAAACAGGCCGTTTTGCAGCGGGATTTTCACGTCTTTGAAACGCTGGATACCGAGGATGTGGCGGCGCACTTCATTGCGGGCGGTCGCCGCAAGGCAGAGCTGACGCGGTGTGCGATCGGTAAAGACGCCAGCGTCCGAGAGCTCGGCGAGCAGTGTTGCGATCAAGGGGTCTTGTTCGAACTCGAGAACAGGATCCAGAGCCAGGCCGGCGAAGGAAATGTCGTGACGGAAATTGATGCGATGTAGGCCAACAACGTCGTGTACTACCGGGTCAATGGTAATGCCGCCGTCCATCCTTCCACTGCGGTCAAGCGAGCACAGCAAGCGTGCAATGTTGGTCAGTCCCGCATCGAGCAGCTTGTGGATGTTGCCGTCCACTCGACTGACAATTTCTGCGAGGTTGATGCTGGGTGCGCCCATTGCAGAACCGATCGAGGTGTTGCCGACCAGAAAGGCAATGCGTTCACCCTTATGGTAATGGAACTCGCCCTTGTCGTTGGTCAGTCCGCTGAGGGTAGGGGTCTGGTATCTGAGCCCAGCCACAGGCCCGGAAAAAATGCCTGTTTGCAGCGTGCTTGATGCATTGCCGATGCTCTGGGCCAGCAGCGGATCGGCGGGGGTAAAAGTCTGCGGGGTATCGCTCATGAAGAGGTCCTCTTGTGGTGCAGATCTTGGTCTTGCTCAGTGCAGCGAGGCGAGTGTAGGTCTAAAAAAACAGAAACTCAACACTTGTTGAGTTATTCGGTGTAACCTTTGTCCATCGCGAAACAACGAAGAACAGGAAGCGTCGGCGCCATGAAAATCAAAGAAGAACCAGGCTCAGCGGCAACCCGGGAAATCAGGACGGGGCGGCGTAAAGGTTCGGGCAGCAGCCGACAGGCAGTGCTGGATGCCGCCCGTACTCGTTTCGCCAGCGATGGATTTGCCGCGACGACGATGCGGCGCGTGGCCGCCGATGCAGGCGTCGACGTGTCCATGGTCATGCAATTTTTTCGTTCGAAAGACGAGCTGTTCGCGGCCGTCATGAACATCCCGGAGTCGGCGTTGGAGAAGCTGGGTGCAGTTTTCGACGGCACCGACGAGCAACTGGGAGTGCGGGTCGTTCGCGCCTTTTTCCAGGCGTGGGAAGGGGCACCCGAGGAGTCGGAGCCGCTGATGGCGATGCTCAGGAACGCGATGGTGAACGAACAGGCGCGTCAGCATCTGCGCGACTACATCGAGTCCAGGTTATCGGCGGGGGGCAGCGAGTCCCTTGGACCCGATGCGCGCCTGCGGGCGGGCCTGGCGTTATCCATGCTCGTGGGGCTGGTGACCGGGCGACAGATCATCGGTGTGCCGGTGCTTGCTACGGCCAATCAAGACACATTGGTAGCGATGGTTGCGCCGGCTATCCAGCACATCCTGTTGCCTGCCAGCCAAGGCGCAATAGCCACTGACTGATCCGCACTGCTTGATAGTGTCCACCCCGTTCGCCAGGTGGACACCATCGTTGAGCCTACGTGGTTACGAAAGCAACGCGCTTACTGGGGAACGATAGGCAGCTGCAGGTAACTCGGATGCTCCGGCCCGGTGTAGATCCGGTTAACCGCATCGACGTGATAGCTCTCGTCGTAGGCACGAACCGGTACGCCCGCCGGTGCGTAGGGCTGGATATCCACCAGCAGGCGGCAACCTTTGCGGATCATCGCGGTGCTGGGGTTGAGGCCGACTTCGACCGGCACGATTTCGTCTCGTTGCAGAGGTGCGCTGTCCTTTTCCAGGTGGGTATGTACCGGCCAGTACTCGGTGGTGCGTTCGGCATCGAGCTGGCGGCGAGACACTTTCAACAAGCCATGGCCCACCGGGTGAATGTGCACCGGGTCCACCGGAAGCACCACGGATTCGTAGCGGATTTCCAGGCCTTGCTCATCAAGGACGCGCAGGGAGACAAATACATCCATGTCCGCGCTGCTCGATTCCACCCACAGACCGACCTTCATGTAGCCGGCGAGCACCAGGTCTTCGCTCATCGGTTCGCTGACAAAGGAGATACCCGTTGACCAGCGTGGGGTGCCGTCACTGGAGCCCGCCGGTGCGATCGTAGGCGTGCCCAGATCAAGGTGGGCGTCGTACTCGGCGCTGCCTTTTTCGGCGGGCAGGGCTTCAGAAATGCGCAGCAGGTCGGGGCGACGATCATCGTTCTGCCAGTCCGAAGGCCGGGCATCGAGGTACCAGCGGCGGTACTGGGTGCGCTCGATCGGCCATGCATTTTCATGCAGAACGAAGTGCGCGCCGTTGCCAGTCCGCACCTGCACCCGTACCGGTGCCTCATCCATCACGCCGTTGTCGATGCCCTTGAGCCAGTAGTCGAAATAGCGCATGTGTTCGCTGAGGGACTTGTTGCTGTAGGAGCCGGGGAACCAGGCGTCGGTGAAATCAAACTTGCGTGCCTTGGAGGCGGTGGACCGGATGAAGGTTTCGCTGCTGCCCAGTTGGTGAATGATCGCACCCACTTGAGGGCCGACGATCCACACTGGCGCTGTCGCCTTGCTCAGATCGGGGATCATGAAGATGCTGCCGCGCGGGCCATAGGCCTCGGGGTCGTTGAACGGCGTGGCCAGCACGCGGGCCATCCACGGGGTTTCAGGGCGGTCGCCACAGTGGTTATTGCCGGACCAGACCTTGTACCACCAGTTCCAGAACCCGGCGCCGAAGATGCCGCCGCCATACAGGGCCTCGTTGTAGATATCGGCATCGGTGCCTTGCGCGATCATGGCCTTGAGGTGCGAAGGTTGCAGACTGGCCACGCTGTGTTGGGCCATGGCCAGGTAAGACATGCCCCACAAACCGACATTGCCGTTCGACCAGGGTTGGGCACCGGCCCACTCGATGGCGTCGTAATAGTCTTCGGCTTCCTGGACGCTGAAGGGGGCCTGCTTGCCCGGGCTCTTGCACACGCCGCGTGCGTCCACACGGATGCAGACGTAACCCTCCGGTACCCAGACCGAGGTGTCGACGGTCTCGTGGTTTTCGTATTGGGCGCCGTCCGGATTGCCGGAGAAGTAGCGGTCCTCCATCTCTTCCTTGCGGATGACGTCGGCGTCGTTGCAAATGCAGTCGTGGTAGAAGCTCTTGCCATAGAAGCCTTTACTCATCACCACAGGATGACGGCCTGCGGATGCGGGGCGGAACACGTCCGCGCAGACGTAGGAGCCATCGCGCAACGGAATGCGCACATCGGTCATCTTGATGATGCCGCGAATATTGCGTCGCAGTTCGTTGCGGCTGGTGGCGGCATCGCACAGCGTGCGTGGCGTTTTGGCCGTGAATACACCGGGCGTGGCATTGAGCGTTTCGAGGATTTGCAGCAAGGTCGGATCATTGGCAAAGCCGACGCCGCCACCCTGGCCCATTGGCATGACCGGTGGGCTGAAGTTGATCGGCGCTGAACCTATCAGTTCATGCACAACGGGTGAAATCCTGACGCCCGACTCGATGTTGCCGTCCTGATCCAGGGTATGGACGAAACGGGCCAAGTTGGTTACCGACGGGTCCAGCAGCTTGTCGATCTTGCCATCAACGCGATTGGCCAGTTGCGCCAGGTTCAGGCGTGGCGCGGCTTCGATGGCGCCCAGTACAATCCCGCCCACCAGGAAGGTGATGGCTTCGTTGGCGCGGTACTGGAATTCGCCCTCGTCGTTGGTTACACCGGACAGCGTCGGTGTCTGGTATTTCAGACCGGCGATCGGGCCGGCAAAAACACCTGTCAAAACAGGGCTCAGAGCGGGTACAGGAGACGTATTCATGGATGTTTCCTAAAGAAGGGCTCGGCGAGTCGGTCGTTCCGCAAGGTGCCGAGGCGGTCTTTCAAATAAGTGCCCTTTGCCGCAAAGCGCCCGACCGACTGGTCGTGGCGCTATGCGCAAAGGGCAGGGTGCCAGCCGCCGTCAATCCGCCAGGATCGGCAATTGCAGATAAGAGGCGTATTTGCCACCGGTATGGATCACGTGCTGCCCGCTGTTGGCGCCAACGTATTCAGCAATGCCTGGCATCAACGTGCCCGAGAGGTTGCGCGAACTGATGATGAAGCGCAGTTGTTCACCCGGGTGGAACGCCATGCCGATCGGGAGCAGGTCGATTTCGATGTTCACGATTTCGCCCGGCGCAAGCTTCTCGATGCGGTCGAAGCTGTGGGCGGGAACGTCATCGGTGGACAAGTTGTCGTCCAAGTGGCGCGTCGACACCCGCAAGCGCCCATCCGAACCTTTGTAGCGAAGGACGGTGGCGCCGTGATCGGTGAGGTCATGAATCCTCGCGCTCTGGTTATGCGCAGTGAACTGCTGGAGCGGGGAGCCGAACCTGTCGAGTTTCTGGATGAGCACGAACAGGTCCATGTCATCGGCGCCGCGTGCCTCGACCCACAGATTTGCCTTGGGATAGCCCACCATCACCGTTTCCTTGTCGAAGCGCGTGATGAAGGAAACCACATCGGGATTGACGCCGACGTCGTACATCGCAGGCACTTCGCTGGCTGGCGCTGCGGGGTTGAGAATGCGCGCACCGCCGTCGAGGTACAGTTTGGTCGAAACCGCTTCCTTCGGCGGGAAAGCGTCGGCCGGTACATTGACCTGGTCACCGCCCTGGAAATCATGGACCGAGTAGCGCACGTGGGGAGTGACCTCCCAATCATTGTCGATGTCTTTGAGGTAGCGATCGAAGAAGCGGCGCAGGTCTTCCACGTTGGCTTCGTCGTAGTAGTCAGGCCATTCCTGGCTGTTGTGGATGCGCAGCCATTTGTCCTCGGAGGCCAGGCGTCGCCAGGCGCGGAAGGTGCCTGCGGTGTGCAGGGTGTTGGAGTAACTGGCCACGACAAAGGCCGGGACGTTGATGCGCTCGAACTCGGGGATTTTGTTGGCCCATAGCTCGTTGATCAGCGGGTAGCGTTCGGCTTCGGACAGGATGTCTTCTTTGCGGTTCTTGCCGAAAAAGCTGCCTTCCTGGAGCAGGCGTGCGAAAGCGGTGTCCGGCATGCCGCCGCGCATCACCAGATCGCGGTAGACATCACTCACGCCTTCCCAGGGGTTGATCGCCGCCAGGTGCTTGGGCTGTTCGGCTGCGGCGAACCATTGCGAAACGGCGAGGTAGGAGGTGCCGCTCATGCCGACCTTGCCGGTGCACCAGGACTGCTCTGCCAACCATTCGATCAGGTCATGGCTGTCGCGGCCATCCTGGCGGTCCCAGAGCACGCTGTCGCCTTCGGAATCCACGCAGCCGCGAATGTCGGGGTTGCATATGGCATAGCCGTGGGCGCACCAGTACGCCGGGTCCGGCGCTTCGAATTTTGCCAGTCCCGAAACCACGGAGTTGCTCAGCCCGACCAGACCGAAGACACCCATTACACTCATGGAGGTGCCCTGGCCTTTGCCATAGGGGCTCCACGCCACGATCACGGGGACCTTCTCGGTGCCGGCGGGACGGAAGACGTCGACATAAATGGTCACGCCGTCGCGCAGGGTGACGGCCACGTCTTTCTCGAACACGATATCGACCGGCAACGGGCGGAATGGCGGTGCGATCTGAAAACCTGCCTTCAGCGTGCGAGTACCTGGTTCAAACGCAGTGAGAAGGCCGGTTCTGCCCGCCGGCAGCGGGTGAGACGGTACAAACATCTTTGGGCAGTCACTCATGCGAACTCCTTATATTTGTTTTTTGTTTCGGGACCGATTGCAGTAAGGTACGGCGGTATGGAAATTAATTCAACACGTGTTGATATATTGAATTCGCAGGAAATCAGGGTGAGCCTATGACTAAAGAATCCACTCCCGCGCCGCGCCGTGGACGGCGGCCAGGACCCAACAGCACGCGGCAGTTGGTGCTTGACGCAGCACGAGCGCGCTTCGCCAGTGACGGTTTTGCCGGCACCACCATTCGCCTGGTGGCGGCCGATGCGGGCGTCGATGTGGCCCAGGTGATGCAGTTCTTCCGCTCGAAGGACGAGCTTTTTGCCGCGGTGATGGCTATTCCGGCGTCCGCGCTGCAGCGCTTCGATGCGCTCTATGAGGGACCGGACGAGCACTTGGGCGAGCGAGTGGTGCGCGCCTTTCTCGCCGGCTGGGAAGGCATAGCCGAAGAGTCAGAACCGTTGATGGCCACGCTGCGCGGGGCATTCGTCAATGATCAGGCTCGCGAGCAGCTACGTGGCTTCATCCAGTCGCGATTGCTGACAGGCACCAGTGACCATCCCGATCCAGAAGCCATGCTCCGCTCCGGCCTGGCCGCTTCTTTGCTCGTCGGCATGGTCGTCGGCCGGCGAATCATCGGGGTGCCCATTCTGGTTGCCGCCGAATCGGAAGAACTGGTCAGGATTGTCGGTCCTGCCATTCAGAAGATTCTCGTGCCCTAAGCTGAACATCGAACTGTCTGGTTGAACAACCGGGCGGGGACGTGCACGACGATCCGTCTACGCATTGAAGGGGATTACATGGACGATTTTTCCGGCGCCGGTTTTGAGCAAGTGCAGTTCGGAATGTTGCTTGGGCGGGCGGCCGCATTGAAAGATCGGCTGCTGGATCGACATCTGATGCCGTTGGGTATCACCGCTGCCCAACTCAAAGTGCTGAGGATCATTCGTCGCGGGGAAAACACTGCCGTCGCGTTGTGCCGACACCTTTCCATCCACAGCGCGGCGATGACTCGCATGCTCGATCGCCTTGAGCGCAAGGGCTTGATCGTTCGTATGCCGGACGATAAGGACCAACGCCAGGTTCGCCTGGCGCTGACAGCCGATGGGGAAGCCATAGGTTCGGTGCTGCCAACGATGGAGGTGGCTGCAATGAATGAATTCACCGCAAGCCTCACGTCGGAGGAACTTCTTCGCCTAGAGAGTCTGTTGGAGAAGATGCTGCGCACTGAATCGCCCAGGTTCTCAATGCCAGACATTCGTACCTAGCGATCCGCGATGGCGTTTGCAGGTACTCGAACACACGGATGGCCTTGCGCGTAAGAATAAGCGGCGCGAACGGCGTTATGAAGGCTGAAACAATAACACGTTAGTTAGATAATTGGGTAAACACCTTACAGCGGCAGGGATAGACGTGGCATAGGTGAGGCCAATGGGTCACTCGAATGGCCCTAGCATGCGCATCACAAACCTTTTATGCAGTATCCGGGTATGACAGTTATCGGATATCACATCTGTATTTCTCCGATCTGGCCGCTAGGTATTCCTAGAAAACTCTGGCCAAAAGAAGGCTAAGCAGGTTGCAATACAACTGCACCCTAGAGCTGTTCTGTTCCTTTGCTGTAGTACCGGTCCATCGTATAGGCGAGTGATGCGTAGCGGAGATCTCGCTGAAGGTGTCTAAGATCCCTAAATTGTGCGGCGTTCATTGCCCCGGTTTCGCGCAACCAAGCTAAAGAAGCAGCACGAAGGGAAGTACATTGCTCATCGCTCGAACCACTACGTACCATCTTCAAAAGCGTGAGATCAAAAATGTTTTGAACGATTTTTCTTATCTGTCGATCCGTTAATCCAGGTCTACCATGTACCGTTACAAGCAGCGGATCACTGTCCCCAGGACTCGGTAAGGGTGACAGATTTCGGCTTTCTCTATAGCGGACAAGATATGGAATAAATTCGGGGTCCACCGAAATTATCTGAGACTTGCTTCGACCTGGTAATTCAAACCACCAACAATCGTCGCGTTCAAAAAAAGAACTCATGCATGGTGTGTTTTCATTAAAGCTAGCGAGATCAGCACCTCGAAGGTACAAGTAATAGGTTACCATGATAATGAATAACGATCGTTCATATCTAGGGTCGCACTGCGCCATGGTTTCCGCAGTATCAACAACCAATGCCCATTGTTCGTGCGTTAGTGATGGCCTATTTTTTTTTGTGGATCTCAAGCGATTAGCGTATCGTTTACTTAATAGCGCCGCAGGATTCGATTTACCAACACCTATCTCGATCATGTAGTTATAAAATGAACTGCATGCACTAAGCAACTGAACCATGCAACTAACTGACGTCACGCACTGAAAAGTCGAGTCGTCCTCATCATCTATTTTAATACAATTCCCCATCGCCTTTGAGCGTCGATTCCTCATTGGTCGCCAAGCGTCATTGAAATCTATATAGCCCTCATTATCAGTGAATCGCTGTCTCGGACAGCTTCCCACCCAATCATTCGCAGGGTGCTCGTTAAAACTAACAAAGTCCCTGATGTCATTGACACTCAAAGCTAATGGTGATTTTTCCGCGTAGATCCAACTCCAAAGAAGTATGCGCTCAATATAATTTCTGTAGTTTGGGAACGTATTAGGTTCTACGCAGCGCGCTAATAAAAATTTGCGTGCACAAACGTAGTCTTTCTCGACATCAATAGAAGACTGGAAGCTCTCAAAATATTTGCACACTGACGGATAACGAGCATAGAGGTTTAATAATGGAGTTTCCAGAGACGCCTTGTCGTCGAAAATTGGGCGAGGCCGCAAGTAGATTTTCACCTATGAACACTCCGCATCTATTAAGAAAAGGTGCGCACCGTAAATGCGCGTTGTTACACAGAGCTCACAGGCTCATTAGGAACGGTAAATGCCCGATTCCAATTAGTCAATTAATTGATATCGATTTCTGGAAATCTTTTTATATTTCCACCGATAATCGATTACGCATGGAAAACTATCAGGTGGACTATCCAACAAAGAAATCACCAAAAACCGTGGAATTTCTTATTGTTATTGCGTAAGCAATGGATTTATTCGTCTGAAAAAAGTGGAATTGGTAGCTGTTAATCAGTGGAATTGCTCGTTATCAGGTGGAAAAGAGCGATGTCGCTAGGTTTATCAGTTGATAAATATCGATACAATTCCAGCGATCAACGACAGAAGATAACTGCGTGCTTGCTAGCTAGGAACATAACCGAATGAAAATGTTAGATTTATTGCCTGCCGTTAGGATTCCATTTAATTGTGGTCGGTCACAAAACAAGTTGCAACACCATTGAAACGGCATTCGTTTAACATAATATACATTATGCGTACCTTCGTATTCCCACGCGGGGTCCATGGTGGTCAGATTTGAAGCCTGGCAGTTCTCAGAAGTAATCGTGTAAATCGAGCCTTACCTCACGTTCACTGATTTGCTGACAGATCATTTGTCCGGCAATGATCAGCGCGCTACAGGTTCTGGCACGGCCTTTGTGACGGTCATCGTATGCGGATTTGCCCATTCGTTAGATTGAAGAAGCTTTTTTGGGAGCCGCTCGATCGTTTACGGCATTACTTACGCGACTTACGCGGCAAGTCCATCGGAAAACACGTCGCTGTGTGAAATCTGCAGCATTGAGCATGGAGTTGGTGCGCAGATTTCAAGGGGCTGCGACACGTGAAAAGCACCGCCTGATTTACCTGAAAATCTTGACGGTCTGGCGGCTAACACCTTGCGCTTGAAGGCTGTTGAGCTTTCGTCCCGCCCAACACCCTGGTTG
The DNA here is from genome assembly GCF_034008315.1 of Pseudomonas sp. P8_241. Lineage (NCBI taxonomy): Bacteria > Pseudomonadati > Pseudomonadota > Gammaproteobacteria > Pseudomonadales > Pseudomonadaceae > Pseudomonas > Pseudomonas sp. P8_241. The sequence continues at coordinate 3,424,668 of NZ_CP125377.1, forward strand.
CTCTCCTGAATCTGGCTAGATTAAAAGCTCAGTAAAATGCCAGTCCGGTACCGTTGTTAACCACGATTCTGACGTGTTAACTACGCTGGTTAACACGTAAAAAAACAAGTTAACAGAGTCATTCTGACCCTGCGTGTTCGCCTTGATTTGCCCGGCGCGCCTAGGTTTTTCAACGCTCTGCCTGGCACCCCCGCGAGATCAGGATGGACCACATCAAGCGCCCTGACACCGCGTTTGCGAGGAGATATGTGCTCTTGAAGGTGGTCTACCACCAATGGCAACGCAACAACATCTACGTGAAATCATTAGCCAGCTCAACTAAACGTCTATTTAGTTGAGCTATTAATTAATGACCTTTCTATCTTGTTGAGCGATACGACGATTTCACTCCAGTACCCTTTCTTCCATACATTTCAGGTCTGAGAGCTAACAAATGCGATTTATTTCATCCGTGTTGATCGTACCCGTCCGTCCGGGGAGTTTCCGGTAGCAACAAAACAAGCAAAATCCTCGTCACCTGCGCGGCTGCTTCGCACACCACCTTGAGCGTAACGACAGCGCTGTTTCCAATAGTTTGCCGATCACACAGCCCCCTGCGGCCAACATCGCCTATGTTCGCTAGCGAACAGACTTCGCCCCGATGAATAACCCACACTCGTCGGTGGAATGCTGCGCCCGGCGGCGCAATGCCCCGCACACCCAGCCTGGCGTAGAACCGCCTTCATTCCACATGCGACCTGCCCTGCGCGGTTCGTACGAAGGATCTCATGCAAAATATCCTGACACGCACGCTGTCCAGCCTTTGGCGCTCACCGGCCATCTGGCTCAGGTGGAGTGCAGCGCGGCACAAGTTCGAGTACGAGCCAATCCTGCGTTCCGACCTGTTCAATGCGCAGCAGATCGCTGACCACGGTATCGTACTGGCACGGCAGCATCTGCTTGGGCGTCTTTCAAAAAAGGACGCATTACTGGGCCGCCTGACTGACAACCAACTGATTCTGGAACGTAGCTGCGCAACGCTCAGAACCGTACAACTGTCCAGCCGACGTGCTACCCCTGCGGCCGAATGGCTGCTGGACAACTTCTATCTCATCGAAGAAAACATCCGTACCGCAAGGACCCACCTGCCCAATGGCTATAGCCGCGAGTTGCCACGCCTTTCCGAAGGCCCTTCAGCCGGCCTGCCGCGGGTTTACGACATCGCCCTGGAAACCATCGCTCACGGCGATGGCCGGATCGACGCGCAAAGCCTGAATAGTTTCATCGCCTCTTATCAGACCATTACGCCATTGGCCCTGGGCGAGCTTTGGGCAATCCCGATCATGCTGCGACTGGCGCTGATCGAGAACTTGCGACGCGTGGCATCTCGCGTAATGGCCAACCGGGATGACCGCAACCTTGCCGATGACTGGGCCGATCGCTTGATCGAAATAGCCGAGCGCGACGCCAAGAGCGTGGTGTTGACCGTTGCCGACATGGCGCGATCGGCACCGCCGATGACGCCATCTTTCGTTGCAGAACTGGCGCGCCGCCTGCACGGACAAAGCGCTGCGCTGATTTTGCCCATGGCGTGGATAGAACAAACTCTCGGTGAGTCCGGTCTGACGGTCGAACGCCTGGTCCAGTTGGATGCTCAGCAGCAATCCGGTGACCAGGTGTCCATCAGCAACAGCATCGCCAGCTTGCGGTTGCTGGCAGCAACCGACTGGCGCGAGTTCGTCGAACGGCTCAGCCATGTCGAACAGCAATTGTGCACGGACCCGGCGGGCGTCTACGCGAAGATGGACTTCGCCACCCGCGATCATTACCGCCATGTGGTCGAACGCCTCGCGCGGCATTGTGTGCAGTCTGAAACCAAGGTGGCACAAGCCGCCATCGAACTGGCCACCACCACACAGCCCACGGCCGGTGTAACCGGGCACGTGGGCTACTACTTGGTGGCTGACGGGTTGCTCAGTCTGGAGCAGGCGCTGCACGCCAGTGTGCCGCTGCTCGAACGATGGAAGCGCCTGCTGCAGAGCGCCCCGTTGAAGTTCTACCTGTGCCCTGCACTGCTGCTGACACTGCTGTTGGCCTGGCCATTTCTCAGCAGCGCTTATCGCAGTGGCACGCCAATCTGGTGTCTGGTCCTGCTCGCCGTGCCCACGCTATTGATGACCAGCCGTCTCGCGATCGGCCTGGTCAACTGGCTAGTGACCCTCACGGTAGTCCCGTCGATACTGCCCCGTCTGGACTACAGCGAGGGCATACCGGCCGAGGCGCGTACGCTGGTGGCGGTGCCTACGATGTTTGCCAACGCCGGCGACATCGAGGCCTTGGCCGAAAGCCTGGAAGTGCGATTCCTGGCCAATCGCGATGCCAACCTGCATTTTGCGTTACTCAGTGACTTCATGGACGCCCCTGCCGAGGTGATGCCCGAGGATGCCGAACTGCTCGCACTGGCACGCCATCTGGTCGAGACGCTAAACCGCAAATATGCCGATGGCCAGGTCGACCGGTTCTTCCTGCTGCACAGGCCACGGCACTGGAGCTCCACCGAACGGGTATGGATGGGGCATGAACGCAAGCGCGGCAAACTCGCTGAGCTCAATGCTTTGCTACGTGACAAAGGGTTGCCTGGCAAAGGACAGGACCGCTTTGCATTGATCGTCGGTGATGTCGCGCCACTGGGTTCGGTTCGCTTCGTCATCACACTGGACACCGATACCTTGCTGCCACGCGATGTCGCGCGTCAGTGCATCGGCGCTATGATGCACCCGCTGAACCATCCCGTATTCGATGAACAGAGCGGGCAGATCGTCAGCGGGTACGCCATCCTGCAGCCACGGGTGGGGATCAGCCTGCCCAGCACGGCACGCTCGACCTACGCCCGCCTGTTTGGCAGCGATGCGGGTGTCGACCCCTATACCCGTGCGGTCTCCGATGTTTATCAGGACCTGTTCCAGAACGGTTCCTTCATCGGCAAGGGCATCTATGCCGTCGACGCCTTCGAACAGGCACTCGAGGGCTGCTTGCCCGACAACTGCATTCTCAGCCATGACTTGATCGAAGGCTGCTATGCCCGCTCCGGGCTGCTCAGCGATGTACAACTGTATGAGGAGTATCCTTCGCGCTACAGCGCCGACGCCAAACGCCGACACCGCTGGATTCGCGGCGACTGGCAAGTGCTGTACTGGGCCCTGCCGTGGGCGCCGAAACCGCAGGGAGGATTCGCACCCAACCGCCTCAGTGCCCTGGCACGCTGGAAGATTTTCGACAATCTGCGCCGCAGCCTGGAGCCAGGTGCCTTTCTGGTCATGCTGACATGGGGCTGGTTGGGTACGGCCGAGCCCGTCTCCTGGACATTGGCGGTGGTCATTCTGGTGTTTCTCCAACCCGTACTGCAGTCGGTACTGGCGCTGGTACAGAAAGCTGCCGATATTCCACTGGGGCAACACCTGAGCGCTGCATTGCGTACCTCGGGTCAGCATTTCATGCGAGCGCTGCTGTCGATTGTCTGGTTGCCATCCGATGCGTTGTTGAGCATCGATGCGATTGGCCGTTCACTCTGGCGCATGCTGGTCAGCAAACGCCGCCTGCTGCAATGGCAGCCTTCTCGTGAAGTGGAGCGATCCAGTGGCAACGATCTGCCGGGCATGTATCGAAGCATGTGGATTTCCCCTGCGCTGGCGCTGATTCTATTCGCCGCCCTGCTCCCCTCTCTCTCCGTACTCGCACTCGCGGCACCCTTGCTGCTGGTGTGGTTGGCGAGCCCGGCAATTGCCTGGTGGATCAGCCTGCCGACGACACCGGCGGCGTTTAACCCATCAGCGCAAGACCTGCGATTCCTGCGCATGCTGTCGCGCAAGACCTGGGCCTTCTTCGATCGGTATGTGGGCCCTGAGGACAACTGGTTGCCGCCGGACAACGTCCAGGAGATTCCCAAGCCAACCATTGCCCATCGGACATCACCAACCAACATGGGCATGGCCTTGCTCTCTCACCTGGCGGCCCACGATTTCGGCTATTTGAGTACCGGGCGCTTGCTCGAACGCATCACTGCAACGCTTGATTGCATGGCCGGCCTTGAGCGTCATCATGGGCACTTCTACAACTGGTACGACACCCGGACACTCCAGCCGCTGGCGCCTCGGTACGTGTCCACCGTGGACAGCGGCAACCTGGCGGGCCTGCTGCTAACCCTGCGGCCTGGGCTGCTGGGGTTGGTCGACACGCCCCTGTTCGATCAACGCACCCTTGGCGGCCTGGGCGACACCCTCGATGTGCTGCAGCAGGCGTTACAGGGCGTGAATCTCGATGACTGTGCCGTGCTTGAACTACGTGCGAAGGTGGAGCTGGCCACTGTCCAGGACACCCCGGACAACATCCTGCAATTACTCGATCTGGCGGATGCCTTGGTAATCGACCATCCGGCCACGTCTGCTGAAGAAGCACACTACTGGTTGCAGGCATTACAGGCGCAGTGCGCGGATCTGCGCACAGAACGACTGCGCTTCGAGCTGCCGCAGGCAACGGCCCAGGCCAGGGCGCCTGCACTCACCCTGCGTCAAATGGCAGAGATCGATTGCACGCAGTGGCTGCCCGCCGATCAGGCGCAAGTGCAGGCGGTGCAACGCCTGGCTCGCGCACGAATCATCCACCTTGAGCGCCTGGCCGAATTGTCCGCGTCACTGGCCAGCATGGACTTCACTTTCCTCTACGATGCTCAACGTGACCTCTTCTCGATAGGCTACAACGCCGACGAGCGCAGGCTGGACAACGGCTATTACGACCTGCTCGCTTCAGAGGTTCGCCTGACCAATTTCGTGGTCATCGCCCAGGGCCAGCTGCCGCAGCAGGCCTGGTTCACCCTTGGACGCTTGCTCAGTAACAATCGGGGGGTGCCAGTACTGCTTTCCTGGTCCGGATCAATGTTCGAGTACCTGATGCCAAACCTGGTAATGCCCAGCTATGAAGGTACGCTACTGGAGCAGACATGCCGCGCTGCCGTCGCCTTGCAGATCGAGCATGGCAACCAGTTGGGCATCCCCTGGGGCGTGTCCGAGTCGGGTTACAACACCCTGGATGCTCACTTCAATTATCAGTATCGGGCGTTTGGTGTTTCAGGCCTTGGCCTCAAGCGCGGGTTGGCCGAGGATACCGTGATTGCGCCGTACGCCAGTGCTCTGGCGCTGATGGTCGAGCCGGAAGCGGCGTGCCGGAACCTGCAACGCCTGGCTGCTCAGGGCTCGGCCGGTCGCTATGGTCTGTACGAAGCGGTCGACTACACCGAGGCACGTCTGCCACGCGGCCAGCGCTATGCGGTTGTGCAGTCGTTCATGGCGCACCATCAGGGCATGAGCCTGCTGGCCTTGACCAGCCTGCTGCTGGACCGGCCGATGCAGCGACGTTTCGAGTCGATTCCGGCATTCCAGGCGACCATCTTGCTGCTGCAGGAACGCGTACCCAAGACCGCCGCGCCCTACCTGCATGCGGCCCAGGACCCTGCCACAGAAGAAGGCGGACGGACGCAGGAAACCAGACTTCGGGTGTTCGCCGATCCCGGGCGCAAGCGCCCCGCCGTCCAGCTGCTCTCTAACGGCCATTACCATGTCATGCTCAGCAGTGCCGGCGGCGGTTACAGCCGCTGCAACGATATCGCCGTGACCCGCTGGCACGAAGACGCGACCTGCGACAACTGGGGCATGTTCTGCTACCTGCGTGATGTCACCAGCGGCGTTTTCTGGTCCTCGGCCCACCAGCCGACCCGGCACCGACCAGAAAGCCATGAAGCGATTTTCAGCGATGCCCGGGCCGAGTTTCGTGTTCGCGAGCTCGACTTCGATACGCACACGGAGATCGTCGTGTCCCCCGAAGACGATATCGAACTGCGCAGGCTGCACATCACCAACCGCGCCCGCGTACGTCGTAGCGTGGAGATCACCACCTACGCCGAGGTGGTCCTGGCGCCGGCAATCAGTGATGCCCTTCACCCGGCCTTCAGCAACCTGTTCGTGCAGACCGAGTTGCTGCCAACGCTGCAGGCAATCATCTGCACCCGCAGGCCTCGCTCCAGTAAGGAAGCGGCACCCTGGATGTGCCACCTGCTGGCTGCCCATGGTGTGGACATTGATGCCATTTCCTATGAGACCGATCGAGCGCGCTTCATCGGCCGCGGGCGCAACGTTGCAGCACCTGCGGCGCTTGATGGCAATGTCCAGCAGCTGTCCGGAACTGCAGGCTCGGTGCTCGACCCGATCGTGGCAATCCGCTGCCGTATTTCACTGGAGCCAGGGCAAGCGGCGACCATCGACCTGGTGACGGGCGTCGCGGACAGCCGTGAAGGTTGTCTGTATCTGATCAATAAATACCGCGACCGGCACCTCGCCGATCGCGTCTTCGACCTGGCATGGACTCACGGCCAGGTCTTGCTGCGCCAACTCAATGTATCGCTGGAAGATGCCCGCCTGTTTGAACAGATGGCCTCTTCGATCATCTACGCCAATGCTTCGTCGCGCACTGAAAATAGCGTATTGATGGCCAATCGACGGGATCAATCGAGCCTCTGGGGCCAGGCGATATCCGGGGACTTGCCCATCGTTCTGCTGCAGATCGCAACCGTGGAGAACATCGAGCTCGTACATCAGATGGTCAAGGCCCACGCCTACTGGCGGCAAAAGGGGCTGGTGGTGGACCTCGTCATCTGGAACGAAGACCAGGCCGGTTATCGCCAACAACTCCAGGACTTGATCATGGGGGTGGTGACGTCCGGCAGCGAAGCTCCGCTGATCGACCGTCCCGGGGGCATTTTCGTACGTCCGGCGCAGCAGTTGTCGAACGAGGATCGTACGCTGATCCTGTCGGTGGCGCGCCTGGTACTGAGCGAAAGCAACGGCAGCATTGCCGAACAAGTTCATCGGCGTCACGCAAGTCCGGTATACCCGGCGTTAGTACCCACGCTCAAGCGCCAACCCAAGACAACGGCGGCAGTCCCCCTCCCAGCTATCGAAGGTTTGCTCCTGAGCAACGCTTATGGCGGCTTCAGCGCTGATGGCAACGAGTATGTCATGACCTTGCAGCCTGACAGGCCGACGCCGGCGCCATGGGCCAACGTGTTGGCCAACCCGCATTTCGGCACAGTGATTTCCGAAAGTGGTGGCGCTTACACCTGGATGGAAAACGCTCACGAATTCCGCCTCAGCCCCTGGCATAACGACCCGCTCACCGACGCCTGCGGCGAGGCGATCTATGTCCGCGATGAAGAAACCGGGCATTTCTGGTCGGTGACGCCACAGCCTTGTCCCGGCACTGGCACGTACCGAACCCGGCACGGCTTCGGCTACAGCGTCTTCGAGCACGATGAAGACGGTATCCACACCGAGTTGTGGGTTTATGTGGCGCTGGATGCTTCGATCAAATTCTCGCACCTGCAGATTCGAAATCGCTCAGGCCGCGCCCGACGCCTGTCGGCGACTTGCTATGTCGAGTGGGTGCTGGGCGACTTGCGCAGCAAATCAGCAATGCATGTGGTGACTGAAGCCGACCCCGCAAGTGGCGCATTTTTCGCCAGGAACGCCTATTCGATCGAGTTTTCCGAACGGGTGGCGTTCCTCGATACCGACTCGAGCGACACCAGTATCAGTGGTGATCGCACCGAGTTCATCGGCCGCAACGGCAGCCTCAAAGCTCCCGCCGGATTACAGCAGGCACGACTGTCGGGACGTACAGGCGGCGGCTTCGATCCTTGTGCGGCGGTACAGGTTGCCCTGGACCTCGACAACGGTGATGGCCAGGACGTCGTCTTCCGACTCGGTGCAGCCAAGGATACTGCTTCAGCACTACGCCTGGTTCAAAAGTACCGGGGACTGGGTTCGGCTACCGTGGAACTCGAGGCCGTACGCGAACATTGGCGTTCGCTGCTTGGCGTGATTCAGATCCAGACGCCCGACCCAAGTATCGATGTCATGGTCAATGGCTGGCTGATGTACCAGGTGATCGCCTGTCGCTTCCAGGCCCGCAGTGGCTACTATCAGTCCGGGGGGGCTATCGGCTTTCGTGATCAACTGCAAGACAGCATGGCGATGATCCATGCCGATCCCGCCAGTGTGCGTGACCATTTGTTGCTGTGTGCAGCCCATCAATATGCCGAAGGCGACGTTCAGCACTGGTGGCACCCGCCGCTCGATCGGGGTGTGCGCAGTGGCTGTTCGGACGATTATCTCTGGCTGGCATTGGCGACCAGCCACTATATCAACGTCACCGCCGACCTCAGCGTGCTGGCCGAATCCGTGGGTTACCTTGAAGGCCGCCCACTCAATGCCGGGGAGGAGTCATATTACGACCTGCCGGGCAAATCGCACCTCGAAGAAAGCCTCTATCAGCATTGTGTACGCGCAATCGAACACAGCCTGCAGCGCGGCAGCCACGGTCTGCCCTTGATGGGCACTGGCGACTGGAACGACGGGATGAATCTGGTCGGCCATCTGGGTCATGGGGAAAGCGTATGGCTGGGCTTTTTCGGCTACGAGGTTCTACAGCAGTTTGCCATCACCGCCCAATTGCATGGAGACCCTGCTTTCGCACAGCGTTGTACCCAACAGGCAGCCATGTTGCAGGCCAGTCTGGAGGAGCATGCCTGGGACGGATCATGGTACCGGCGCGCCTGGTTTGACGACGGCCAGGTACTGGGCTCGGCCAAGAATGATGAATGCCGCATCGACTCGATCTCGCAAAGCTGGTCCGTACTGTCGGGTGCCGCCTCGCAAACGCGGCGCCGCACGGCCATGGCCTCATTCGAGCAGCATCTGGTGCGTCCTGACACAGGCGCGGTACTGCTGCTCGATCCGCCCTTCGACACTGGCTCGCTTGAGCCCGGCTATATCAAGGGTTACGTGCCGGGAGTACGGGAAAATGGCGGCCAGTACACCCACGCTGCGGTGTGGGCCGGCATGGCTTTCGCAAGGCTTGGTGACAACACCAGGGCCTGGAGGTTGCTCAACATGATCAACCCCGCAGGCAATGAGATCGCCAGCCGGATCGAAACCTACAAGGTCGAGCCCTATGTCATGGCTGCCGACGTCTACGGCACGCCGCCACATGCGGGTCGTGGAGGTTGGACCTGGTACACCGGGTCGGCCGGCTGGACGTACCGATTCATCGTGGAGTCATTGCTTGGATTGCAGCGAGTCGGGACTTCATTGCAGATCGTACCGCTGCTGGCGCAAGGCTGGCCTGGTTATACGCTGCGCTACCGCTATGGGGCGACGCACTACCATATCAATGTGCGCCCCGGCACCGGCACTTCAGCTTCGATTACGCTGGACGGCGAGCTGCTGGGCAAGGACGCGCTGGAATTACTCGATGACGGCAGAGAACATCAGGTCCTGGTGTCATGCCCGGTCACAGCGGATCAACCAGAAACTTCAGGGCGTGATAGACCCGTCGAAGCCGATCTTGAGCGCTGAGATACAGCGCTCCTGGCGAGGCCTGAGTTCAGGCAGGAAGATTCGGGCCCTGGTGGTGTGGCTGCACAGCCTTACTCAACTTGGTGTGTACAGGCTGGTTGGCAGACTGCCCAGGCTTGTAATGCAGGGGTATTGGCATGCTCTGTGGCTGTTTCGCAGTGGGCTTGCCAGGGCCCTGGCGAAGATTGGGGTCAATGTGTTTGCTCATGGCATTCTCCAGCGTTCGGCGCTGCAGATGCGGCGTCGTTCCCTTGAGCATCGCAAATTTCAGCGGCTACTTCGGTGCGTTGCCCCGCATAGTGCGCTTTGGAGTAACCTGTCCCCATCAGGGTATTCCCCTTGAACGGTGGCTGATATGTTTGCTGTACCCAAGCCACAACAGAACTACCTCCTGGCAGCACTTCCGGCGCAAGCGCTGGATCGCCTGCTCCCCCACCTTGAACCGGTCGAGCTGCCACTTGGCAAAGTGCTCTATGAGTCCGGCGGCGCTCTGCGGCATGTCTACTTCCCCACCGACTCCATCGTGTCTCTGTTGTATGTGATGGAGAACGGTGCCGCGGCCGAGATTTCGGTTGTCGGCAATGAAGGCTTGATCGGTATTGCAGTATTCATGGGCGGTGAAAGCACCCCGAGTCGGGCCGTTGTGCAAAGTGCCGGGCATGCGTTCCGGTTACCCGGTCAGCAGCTCAAGGACGAGTTCAACCGCCATGAAGAGATGCTTCTGCTGATGCTGCGTTACACCCAGGCACTGATCACACAAATGGCTCAGACGGCGGTATGCAACCGCCACCACTCCATCGACCAGCAACTGTGTCGCTGGTTGCTGTTGTCGCTTGATCGCCTGAAAGGCAATGAATTGACCATGACCCAGGAATTGATCGCCAACATGCTTGGTGTACGCCGGGAAGGCGTGACCGACGCCGCCGGCAAGCTACAGCGCCTGGGTGTTATCGAATACAGTCGGGGGCACATCAAGATCCTCGACAGGGCCCGGCTCGAAGAGCTCAGTTGCGAATGCTACGCCGTGGTCAGGAGAGAAACCGAACGATTGCTGCCCTACTTTCCATTGCGGCGTGTCCCATGAAGCTGCCCCCTGAACGATTAAGCCGATCTGTTGCGTCGACCGGTTGAATCCACAGCCATAAACCGTCATTCACAGCGGGTGCCCTTCCCCCCGAATGCAGAATGTCAGGTTGACCCGTGCGATCTCGCCATTTTCCGAGGTAAGTAGTAAGCCGCAGTCAGCTTCCTCGAAGAGAACCTCAGAACCGGGCAGTAACTCGTCATCTGCGGGCATTTGTATTCACTGACCAATGGGGCCGATATCTGGAAAATTATAGACACCACTCGCGCAAGGACCCTCAAAATTTGCTCCTTTCGCAGTGAATGGACAGCTGTGAGCATTCTGCGGGTATATTTCATGAAATGACGTGTTCAAAGCGGCGGATAGCCAAAGGTACGAGCGCGAACTGCTCAATGCCCGAATGCTTGCCGAAAGGCATTTGGTGAAACACCTCAAGAACGACGCGTGCTGGATATGACCCAGGACAAGTTGCGTATCACGTACGCTGCGGCTGAAGACAGTGCCCTGTTCGCCGAGCAGCTTATCGGGATTGTCAGTCATGACCTGCGCAACCCGTTGTCGGCCATAAAAATGGCAACGGAACTGCCTCGCTCGATTAACTAACTGAAATTGATCTCAGCGCAGCCACGCCCCTTCCGAGTTCGTCGAAGATGGCTTGGCATACCCGTCCTCTATGGGACGATGCCGCTTTGCTTCACAAAAAATGGTGAGGAAGCTCGTTTTCAGGGAGCAGTCTCATGTGTGAAACAACGTTTTTGAATCGCCCCTGGTTTCCTGGACTCCACCACCGACCGGTTTGGGTCGATCAGAGCCCTTTACAATCGACACTGCACTCAGGATTTTTGAGCGCTCTGATCCTGGGTGAACGCTTGACGGCGGGAGCCTGACGCAGCAGAGGTGCACTGCGTCATGTCTGACGGTTTAAAATCGCCTCGGCATGCCTGGGTAAGGCGATAGAAATTACAGCGGCCAGCAGCACGCAGACCGAGGAAACCCACAAGCAAGTCTCCAACCCGTAACCCTGATAAATCCAGCCGGACAGCACGGTGCCGAGCAATCGGCCCAGGGCGTTGGACATGTAGTAGAAACCCACGTCCAGCGATACCCCGTCTTCTTTGGCATACGAGACGATGAGATAGCTGTGCAGAGAAGAATTCACCGCGAACAGCGCGCCGAATACCATCAACCCACCCAGCAGCACAATGTGCGGCGACCAACCCGTCGAGAGACCGAGGGCGATTGCCGCAGGCAGCCCTGCCAGCGCAAGTGCCCAGAGAAATGCCGCACGACCATCCGGTACGTGGCCGCGTTTCTTACCGGTTATGTTTGGGGCCAACGATTGAATGACGCCGTAGCCGATGACCCAGGCCGCAAGAAAGCCACCAACCTTCCAGAAGTCCCAGCCGAATACGCTACTCAGGTAGACCGGCAACGCCACCACGAACCAGACATCGCGGGCACCAAAGAGGAACATTCGCGCAGCCGAGAGGATATTGATCGCCCGGCTCTTGGAGAGAATGTCGCGAAACTTCGGTTTGGCCTTGGCTTTGCCCAGATCCTTCTTCAACAGGAACAGGCTGACTATCCAGATCAACGCCAGAGTCGCGGCCATTGCTAGCACGGCAACCGTAAAGCCCAGCAATGCCAGCAGCGCACTGCCCAGGAAGAAACCCACGCCTTTGAGCGCGTTCTTCGAGCCGGTAAGGATCGCCACCCATTGGTAGAGGGTGCCTTGTTGGTTGTCGGGCACCAGGAGTTTGATGGAACTCTTGGCGCTCATCTTGTTGAGGTCTTTGGCAATGCCCGACAACGCCTGAGCGCCCATCACCCAAGGGATGGTCAGCCAGGCGGCGGGCACAGTCAGCATCAACAAGGCTGCCACTTGGAGCCCCAAACCAATGTTCATGGTGCGATTGAGACCTAGACGGGCACCCAGGTAACCGCCGACCAGATTGGTAATGACGCCGAAGATTTCATAGAACAGAAACAGGAACGCAATCTGTAACGGGCTGTAGCCCAACGCATGGAAGTGCAACACCACCAACATGCGCAAGGCGCCGTCGGTGAGAGTAAAAGCCCAGTAATTGCCGGTCACTGACAGGTACTGGCGCACTTGCGGGGAAAGGGCTGACAACGCGTTCATGATCTCTCCCTGTTAATCGGCCATGCCGACCAGTTTGGCCAGCTCAACAGCACGATTGGCATAACCCCATTCGTTGTCGTACCAGGCATAAATCTTCACTTGAGTGCCATTGATCACCATCGTCGAAAGCGCATCGATGATCGATGAGCGCGGGTCGGTGCGGTAGTCGATGGACACCAGTGGGCGCGTCTCATAGCCGAGAATGTTTTTCAGCGGGCCTTCTGCCGCCGCTTTAAGCAACGCATTAACCTCATCCACCGAGGTGGCGCGCTCCACTTCGAACACACAATCGGTGAGCGAGGCATTCGCCAACGGTACGCGAACCGCGTGACCATTCAGGCGGCCACGCAGTTCGGGGAAGATTTGCGCAATGGCGGTGGCCGAGCCAGTGCTGGTCGGGATGAGACTCATGCCTGAAGCGCGGGCGCGGCGCAGATCCTTGTGCGGCTGATCGAGGATGCTCTGGGTGTTGGTCAGGTCGTGAATGGTGGTGATCGAACCGTGGCGAATGCCCAGGTTCTCGTGGATCACTTTGACGACCGGGGCCAGGCAATTGGTGGTGCAGGAAGCAGCGGTCACAATGCGGTGCTGCGCCGGGTCGAACAGGTGCTGGTTAACGCCCATCACCACGTTCAAGGCACCTTGCTCCTTGACCGGCGCACAGACCACCACACGCTTAACGCCCTGATCCAAGTAGGTCTGCAACACAGCCACAGTCTTCATCTTGCCGCTGGCCTCGATCACCAGATCGCAACCCGACCAGTCGGTGTCGGCAATCGCTTTGTTCGCGGTGACCTTGATGCGCTTGCCGCCAATCACTACATGATCGCCTTCTGCGCAGGCTTCGTTGTTCCAACGACCATGCACAGAGTCGAAGTTGATCAGGTGCGCATGGGTTACTGCATCGCCTGCCGGGTCGTTGATTTGCACGAACTCGAACTCTGGCCAGCCCCAGGCTGCACGCAGGGCGAGACGACCGATGCGACCGAAACCGTTGATACCTACTTTGATGCTCATGCTGTTGTTCTCTTGGGGCTGCTGACTGGGGGCAATTACGACTTGGCGATGTCGAATTGGCTGGCGTAGTTGATAGGCGCAGGGTGCTGAATCGCACGCGGGCGCAGCGTCCTTCAGATAGAGCGTTGATTAACGCGCCTGGAGAGTTCTTCCGCCGACTCCTTACGCTCGGAATAGCGGTCGACCAGATAGTCCTGCCGCTCGCGCAGTAACAATGTGAACTTCACCAGCTCTTCCATTACGTCCACGACACGGTCGTAGAATGCCGAGGGCTTCATGCGCCCCGCCTCGTCGAACTCCAGGTAGGCCTTCGGCACCGAGGACTGGTTGGGAATGGTGACCATACGCATCCAGCGACCCAATACACGTAGCTGGTTGACCACGTTGAAAGATTGCGAGCCACCACAAACCTGCATCACCGCCAGCGTCTTGCCCTGAGTTGGGCGCACTGCGCCCATGGTCAACGGAATCCAGTCGATCTGCGCCTTGAACACTGCGCTCATCGAGCCGTGGCGTTCGGGGGAGCACCAGACCTGACCTTCTGACCAGAGCACCAGCTCGCGTAGCTCCTGCACTTTGGGGTGGCTGTCCGGCACATCATCTGGCAACGGCAGCTCAGATGGATTGAAGATGCGAGTTTCTGCGCCGAAATGTTGCAACAGGCGCGCAGCCTCTTCAGTCAGCAGGCGGCTGAACGAACGCTCGCGGGTCGAGCCGTAGAGCAGCAGGATTCGCGGTTTGTGGGTAGCCGACAGCGTGCTGCCGAGTTTATCGAGGGTCGGCAGGTCGACCAGTTCGGCATCGAGGTTGGGGATCAGTTCTTCAGTCATACGTTTACTCCTGAGCGATGGCGCCCTTCGGATGATCGAACCAGCGGCGCTTGAGCCAGAGGGCCACGCCAACCAGGGAGATCAGTACCGGCACTTCCACCAGCGGGCCAATCACCGTGGCAAAGGCTACCGGCGAAGCGAGGCCGAATGTGGCAATGGCCACAGCGATGGCCAGTTCGAAGTTGTTGCTGGCAGCGGTAAAGGCCAGTGCAGTGGTGCGTGGATAATCCGCGCGGAGCAGCTTGCCCATCCAAAAGCTGATGAAAAACATCACCACGAAGTAGATGGTCAACGGGATAGCGATACGCAGCACATCCAGCGGAAGCTGCAACACCATGTCGCCCTTGAGGCTGAACATCGCCACGATGGTCAGCAACAGCGCGACCAGGGTCAGAGGGCTGATGCGCGGAATGAAGCGCTGGCTGTACCAGGTTTCGCCTTTGCGGCTGATGAGGATTTTGCGTGTAAGGAAACCAGCCAGGAATGGGATGCCCAGGTAGATCAGCACGGACTCGGCGATGCTGACAAAGTTGGTGTCAATCACACTGCCCTGAAGGCCGAACAATGGCGGCAGTAGACCTAAGAAGACCCATGCATACACGCTGAAGAACAGGATCTGGAAGATGCTGTTGAAGGCCACCAACCCGGCGACATATTGGTTATTGCCACCCGCAATCTGATTCCACACCAGCACCATGGCGATGCAGCGCGCCAGACCGATAAGGATCAGGCCTGTCATGTACTCCGGCTTGTCAGCGAGAAACACGATGGCCAGTACGAACATCAGCACTGGGCCGATCACCCAGTTCTGAATCAGCGAAAGGGCCAGAATGCGCTTGTCCTTGAATACCTCCGGCAGCTCTTCGTACCTGACCTTAGCCAGCGGCGGATACATCATTACGATCAGGCCGATGGCAATCGGGATATTGGTCGAACCCACCGAAAGGCTGTTAAGCCAGACCGGCAGCCCTTCGAACAGACTACCCAAGCTGACACCAATCGCCATGGCGAGAAATATCCAGACCGTCAGGTAGCGATCTAAAAAAGAAAGACGACTTTTACTCATTGTCATATCCCCAGAGTCAGAGAGTGCCAATCAAGGCCAGTTCGGCCTTGAGTTGCTCGGCGCTTAACTGCTTAAGTGGTAACGCCAGGAAAGCTTCAATGCGGGTTCTGATCTGTTCCAGAGTGGCTTCGAAAGCCGCCTCGATCTCTTCTTGAGTCCCTTGATACTCAGAAGGATCTGCCAGCCCCCAGTGGGCCTTGGTGGCCGGGCCAAAAAAGACCGGGCAGGCTTCGCCGGCAGCCTTGTCGCAAACCGTGATAACGAAATCAGGGACCAGGTTTACATGGACATCGCTGGACTTGCTGTAGAGCCCTGCGGTAGAGATTCCAGCCA
Organism: Pseudomonas sp. P8_241; assembly: GCF_034008315.1. NCBI lineage: Bacteria > Pseudomonadati > Pseudomonadota > Gammaproteobacteria > Pseudomonadales > Pseudomonadaceae > Pseudomonas > Pseudomonas sp. P8_241. Next base: position 3,440,584 of record NZ_CP125377.1, read on the forward strand.
TATTTAACGTTTTCAGGCTCAGTGGATGGACTTCGCCCTTTGGCTGGCTACCGGCGCTGTAGGCTTGCATCTCAGTCGGAGCCAAGTGATTGAACATGGATTCGCAAAGAATGCTGCGGCAACTGTTGGCGGTGCAAAGAAACAGAATCTTCATCAGGCTATCTCGTAAAGGCCCTGCGTTTCTTGGGCCGACGTTAACTCAGCAACAAGCAGCCAAGCGTTGTGGGCGATCACCCATCACGTCGAGGCGTTTGGCGTCTGGACTGAGCCAGTGCTGGTTGGCGTCCAGCGTGGTTTTCAGTACGGCAATCACCCAATCCGGCAGACTGGGATGCAGGCGGTAATACACCCATTGACCTTGCCGACGATCCTCCAGCAAGCCGCAGCTGCGCAGTTGCGCCAGGTGCCGGGAGATTTTCGGTTGGCTCTCATCGAGTGCGCAGGTCAGTTCACAGACGCACAGCTCTTGCTCACGGGTGATGAGCAACATCAGCCGAACACGAGTTTCGTCAGCCAGGCATTTGAATACGGTGGTCGGTGTCAGATGGTCAGCCATAGGGGTCTCAACGTTTAAAAAGCACGCGGGCCTTATCGGTCATCGCCAAATACCGGATTGGATATGGTTATTCGAATATACGTATTTCCGTATATCCAGTAAAGCTGCAAAGGCGTATTACGCACACATGCCCGTATTCTGGCCTGTACGCTCATGACTCGAAGCCGGATTTCGGAAAACGAGCACACCTTCAGCCGCAATACATACGAACGAGCGTATATAGGTAATTATTCCGTCACCACCGTGGCTTTAGGCTGTCCAGCATCTCAATCCCAGGCAGGAGTCGTGATGAGCAGAATGAACAAAAGACACGGCATGCACGCGAAGAGGGGCAGATCAGCCCTTGACGAGTAGCAATCGGGGCTCTCGCCCCCTTCACCTTCACGCCTGATCCATAACCTCGACCACTCCCTGATCCTCACCCAGGAACCCACCGCTTTGATGCTGCCACAGCCGCGCATAGACGCCGTTTTTCCCGAGCAGTTCGGTGTGGGTGCCCTGTTCGATGATGCGTCCGTCATCCATGACGATGAGCCGGTCCATGGCCGCAATTGTGGACAGCCGATGGGCGATGGCGATCACTGTCTTGCCCTGCATCATTTCATCGAGGCTTTCCTGAATGGCCACTTCGACTTCCGAGTCCAGCGCGCTGGTGGCCTCGTCAAGCAGCAGGATCGGAGCGTTCTTGAGCATCACCCGGGCAATCGCGACGCGTTGACGCTGGCCGCCGGACAGCTTGATGCCCCGTTCACCCACAAGGGTGTCGTAGCCGGTATTGCCTTGCCGGTCACTCAGTTGACTTATGAACTCATCGGCTTGGGCATTGGCCGCGGCGCCACGAATTTGCGCATCGGTCGCATCGGGACGGCCGTAGGCGATGTTGTCGCGAATGGAACGATGCAGCAGGGAGGTATCCTGCGTGACCATGCCGATGGAGCCGCGCAGGCTGTCCTGTGTCACCTTCGCGATGTTTTGGCCGTCGATGCGAATCTCCCCGCTGTCGACGTCATAGAAGCGCAGCAGCAGGTTGATAAGCGTGGATTTGCCGGCGCCAGAGCGGCCAACCAGGCCGATTTTTTCGCCCGCTCGGATATTCAGGCTCAGGCCATCAAGCACTTGGCGTTCGCCATTGTAGTTGAAGCTCACCTTGTCGAAGGTGACCGCCCCGCCGGAGGTCAGCAGTACGCCCGCGTCCGGCGCATCCTGCACCTTGGGGCCGCGGGTAAACGTTGTCATGCCATCCTGTACGGTACCAATGCTCTCGAACAGCGAGGTCATTTGCCACATGATCCAGTGCGACATGCCATTGATACGCAACGCCATGGCGGTGATTGCCGCCACCGCACCCGCACCGACCTCACCCTGGTGCCATAGCCACAGGGCATAACCACCGGCTGCCATGATCAGCGCCACCACCAATGCCTGGTTAACAATCTCGAATTGGCTGACCAGGCGCATCTGGCGAAAGCCGGTTTGCTTGAAATCCTCCATTGCTGCACGCGCGAAGTGCGCCTCACGATTGGAGTGGGAGAACAGCTTCACTGTAGTGATGTTGGTATAGGCGTCCGAGATACGTCCGGTCATCATCGACCGGGCGTTGGCTTGCTCCTGCCCGACTTTCCCCAGGCGGGGCACGAAGTACAGCATGGCCACCCCGAACAACACGACCCAGGCAACGAAAGGCAGCATCAGTTTCAGTGCGAAGCCGCCGGCCAGGGCAATGATCGCGATGAAATACACGCCAATCCCGGGTGCGATCTCGATCAAGGTGAATAGCACGTCGCGCACGGCCAGCGCAGTCTGCATGACCTTGGTAGTGACCCGGCCGGAAAACTCATCGGAAAAAAACGAAAGGCTTTGCCGCAGCATCAGTCGATGGAAATCCCAGCGCAATCGCAACGGCAGATTGATCGCCAATATCTGGTGCTGCACCGTAGTGCGCAACGCCACTAGACCGACGCTGGTCACCATCACGATGCCCATCCCCCACAACACGCGACTTTCCTGCAAAGCCGCATCACCGCCCGCCTGCCAGGTCGAGAGCAAGTCCACGACCTGCCCGAGGAAGGAAAACAGCCAGGCTTCGTAAATCGACACGCTGGCACTGAGCAGCGCAAGCGCCAGGATGTAGCCGCGGGCTCCCCGCGTGCATGCCCACAGGAATCGAAACAGGCCCTCGGGTGGCGGTGGCACCTCGTCAGGAGGAAAAGGGTCGAGCCTTCGTTCAAATGCACGAAGCATGGTGGTCTCCAAAACAATCAAGTTACGCAGATTCTGCCATTGAAAGGTTGCTTTGAGGGTTTTGCGAAATTATTGGAACGCCGAGCCTGCGGTACACACTTCACCCTGGTTGAACGCAATCGCTGCCGCGGCGGCTTGCGCTGCCGCGTCAAGATCCGGTGCGTCAGCGCAGACGATGTGGGGACTCTTGCCACCCGCCTCGAGCCAGACGCGCTTCATGTTCGGAACACTTTGCAGGATTTGGATAGGGGCAACCGCCTGGGCCTGCACCCGATCACGCAGCATGTCCTCCGGCAGGCCGATCACTACCGGTCCCGGGCGTCCGGTTCGCGCCAAGGCAAACGCCCGCGAGACAATTTCGGGTATTCGCTCGGCGTGTTCGATCTGGAATACGCCTTTGCTGGTCGTACGGAACCAGCCATTGAGATCGAACTCCTGAAAAGAGGCGCGATAGGTTTCGGTACGGGGAATGAGTCCAACGAACAGCACCAACGGCACGCTGTCCTGCCATGCGGTGTGCAACGCGACCATCGCATTGGCCGCACCCGGGCCACGAGTCACCATGCTCTCACACCCCTGACGGCCTTTTCTAAATGGCGGGCTGCCGCCATGATCAGCCCGCCCTCGCCCGCCTTCTCAAGCAGCCGCCACCCGTCCGTGGTTGCTGCTCACCTCAAACTGCCCCACCAGTTTTTGCAGTTTGTTGGCATTGAGCCTCACCGTCTCGGCACTGCCTTGCAACACCACCACCGTCTGACGCATTTCTGCCGAGGACTGGTCGACCTGTCTGATCGTCTTGCCGTAGTCAAGGCTGCGTTTGTTGAGCTGTTGAATGATCGCAAACATACTCTCCACCGCTTGATGCAACTGCACGTTTTCCGAGGAGGCATCTTCGGCCAGGCGCAGGCTGTTATCGACGTCCGTGACGCCCTCCTTCATGAAGCTGACGGCGGTTTGCGTTTCGTTCTGCAAGCCTTCGACCATCTGCCGAATGTCGTCGGCGGCTCGAGAGGTGCGTGAGGCGAGACTGCGTACCTCATCGGCGACCACCGCAAAACCTCGCCCATGTTCGCCCGCGCGCGCGGCCTCGATGGCGGCATTGAGTGCCAGCAGATTGGTCTGGTTGGTAATGTCACTGATCAGGCCGGTAATGTTGCCGATTTGCGTCATGCGGCTGTCGAGCAACTGCACGCTTGAAGAAGAGCGCTCGACCACATCCCGAATCGACTGGGTGCCTGCCTGCACCGCGAGAAACTGCTCACGGGCGCGGGCGACGACTTCGTCCATTGCCTGCTTCATTTGCTCGGCGCTGGCAGAGGCTTGCTGGATCTCGCCCAATTGGTGTTCAACGATAATCATCATGTGATGCACCGCTTCGGCCACCTCCACTGAAGTGACGCCGGCTTCCTGGCTACGCCCCAACATCAGCTGGTTGGTGGCACCGACGGTGCGACTGGCTTTGACCACTTGCCCGACAACCGAGTCCAGATTATCGATGAAGCTGTTGATCCAGCGCCCCATGTCGCCGGTCTCGTCATTGGCCATTCGTGTGGTGTCCAGACGCTGGCGAAGGTTACCCTCGCCCTCGGCGATGGTCCTGATCACGCCTGTCATCTCGCCCAACCTTTGTGCAAGCCGTCCAGGCCCCAACAGGCTGAACAGCACAGTGGCGCAGACCATACCCAACACCTCGACGGCATCGATCATCCCTTGTGCCAATCCGCTGTAATGCTGGACCGTGTAGTTGCAGGCAAACAGCCCTGCCATGGTGGCCAGATAAGGTTTCATCAGGCCATAGCTGAGTGATCGTCGGCGGTAAACCTCCTCCAGATCGGCTTCACACATCATTCCCCAGCGATCAGGTGATCCTGGCAATTGGAACGTGACCCCCTTGCCGACCACCGGAATGTGCCGATAGTCCGAGTAACCGGGATAAGTCACGAACAGATTGGAGCCCATGCGTATGGTTTCGCGCACACCAGGGTGCAACGCCTGGGTCGCCGGGTCAGTGAAGCGCAACTCCAGCTCCGTGTGCCGTTGAATCTGCACGGTCTTCCAGGGCGTATGCACGCCGCTTTTCAGGTTTTCGCCGTGGGTGAACGTACCGTCCTCGAAACGTGAGCGCGACAACGCGGTGCCCGGTGCAATCGCCGGATCAAAGCGTGATTGCGCCATGAACAGGTAATTGTCGCCCGACTCGGCATAGATGTGCCCGGCCTCGCGCTGGATAAGATCGCCCAATACATCGTTTGGCACGCGACCGCAGAGGCAGCCCAGGACTTTTCCATCGGCCTTCAAAGGCTGATAGAACATCAACGTGACTTCATCGTGAAAGCGTGAAGTCGATGGACCGATCTGCAAGGTCAATGGATCGCTGTAAGGGCCGTGAAGAAACGGCGCCTTCATCCCTTCGGCCAGGGCGCGGGTTTTCTGAGGCTGACTTTTACCGCGTCCGCTCCAGGTAGAGGCGATGACGGCGCCATCGACACTTAGGACAAATAGCTCGGAAAAATCTTCCGCCTGGTTGAGCTTTTCCAACAGTGAATGACTGTCGATATGGGCAAAATCCCGACCGAGATGTTCTGCCAGTTCAGCGAGGTGTTCCCACTGCTCGCGCGTCCAGTTGTGCAGCAACTGCGCACGGGTTTGTGCGATGGCTTCAAAGGTTTGTTCGATCACCGGATAAGCCGATCGATTGAGTCGGCATGACCAACCCATCGTGATTTTTCCGGTCTTGCCGAACCAGGGTAACCAGTGCTTCTCGCTAGAGGATAATTGCATGACCTTACTTGAAAGCGACATTTGCCTCTCCAACCGCGACATTCGGATGGCGAATTGATAGCAAATACCACGCCAAGTCGTAAGCAGGCTAACCATTGCCTGCCCGCAAGAGCGTTTTCTGCGGTCGACCGCATTCAATTTGCTCCAGCCCTCCAGAGCGCCTGCTACAACTCAGTGCGCCAAGTGCCACATGCCCTGATAAAGCGCTGATATCGGGCCTGGGCAATACCCTCTGGCACGCATGCCGCGAGCGACTCCTCGCCCGCCTGCGCCCAGGCGCGAGCATTGGCATGGGTGGATAGCCCAAGCCGATGTACTTGCCGTGGTAAGCCACTGTTCTCGATGTCCCAGAGAACAACCCTGCCGCGATGGATCTGCCGGTGCGAGCAAATTGCCAGGCACTGGATAAACCAATTCCCGCGTGACTCAACGCTTGAAAGAAGGGTCAGGCCGCACTTTCTGCGTCACTTCCCTGCGGCCCTCAGGACTGCGTGTCGAACCCGAAGACGCGTAGCTCCTGGTCACAACGACAGGCCTTCGCGATGCGCGCGGCCCACGCGACGGCCTCCTCGCGTGAGGGAAGTTCGAGCACGGTGAAGCCGCCATCAAGCGGGGGCGCCCACGGGTAGCCGCCCTCGGCGACAGCCCCGTCAGCTGCGACGAGAACGGGCGGCACGCCTTCGTCGATGCCGCCGCCGAAGACGTAGACGCCGGCGGCTTTCGCCTCGTCGATCACGGCGTGCGCGTCGCGACCCACCGCCTCCAACTCGCCTTCGGGCACAATCATCGCAGCGCTGGGAAAGGAGATCAGGTACTTGGCCATGACGTTAATTCCTACGGAAATTGATGTCGGTCGTGGAGCGAGTGTTCGCCCTGACGTAAAGTATCCTGCAGAATTGCATTTCTCGATTATTTTCAACATGGACGGAAAATATGAAATTTGCCATAGGGGTGTTGGCTTTACTGTCATTGACAGGATGTGCGACGCCAACCATGAACGAGATGCGCCAGGAAGCACCACGCGAAGTTCTGCACTCAAAAAAAGCCGACAAGGTCATCGCTGATTGCGTTCAGCGCGAGTGGAAAAGCCTGTTCGTTTTTGAAGGACGGGATGGGGCAACTCAGGAATCCGGCAGCAACGGTGGCTACACCGTAGCAACGAGTGGTTCCGCGTATTTTGTCGACATCCAGCCAGAAAAATCCGGCTCGGTGGCTAAGTATTACGCTGCGACGTATCGCTGGATATCAAAAAAACATCTGGCCGCGTTACAAAGTTGTCTCTGAATCGACCCTGATCTCGCAAACAATAAATGCCGCCTGTTGGCGAACAGCGGCCTCTCGGCAAAGGCAGCAATCGGTTCAGAAGCGCTCAGTGCTTTTGAAACGATTGCTGCCCTCTTTGCTCGGGTTACAGGATCTTGAAGGGAACGTTGATAATCAAGCGGAACTCTTCAATATTGTTTTCCAGTTGGAGTGGGCTGGACCGGTGCCAGACATAACCGCTCATCACACTCGCCCCCTTGAAATTGCCGGACTGCAAGGTGTAGCTGGCCAGCGTGCCGACTTCATACTCGTTTTCGTCGTCCTGGTTTTTAAAGTCGGCATACATGCCGTTCGAGCCACCCTTGTAGTGAGTGGCATCGATACCCCAGCCCTTGATGTACCAGACAGAGGACTTAAAGCCTGGCAGACCGTAAGCGGCAAAGTCGGTCATGTAATTGATCTGGAACGACTTTTCGTTTGGCCCGTTATAGTTCGAAAGCCCGACGTTGGGCAGGTTGATCGCATTCGACTCGCCGACAAAGTCGAAGAATTCGTCGCCATCGATCTTCTGCACGCCAAACTTCAGCGTATGGTTTTTCCAGGTCGGTGCGACGCTCAGTCCGTAGGCCTGCTGATCGATATAGCCGCCCTTCTCGGCACCACTGGACTGAGTGTTGTAGACATCCAACTGCATGTCGGTACTGATCGGGCCCCACTGGTATTTCTTGCCCAGGCCGACGTATTCACGGTCCCAGATATCGTCGAGGCGCGACAGGTAGGCACTGGCGCGCCATCCGCTTTTGGTCACGAAATCTGCACCACCGTAGGCGATGAAGTCGCCGGTGACGTGCCGGTACGTATAGGTCGGGGTCAGATCCTGAGTGCCCGCGCCGGTCCTAGGGGATGCTCTGTCGAAGTACCCGGATTTGATCGTCAGGCCGTCGATATCATGGCTTTCCAGCGAAACACCGTCGAAGGAAGCCGGCAGCGTCCGGGTGTCTGCGTAACCCATGACCGGCGTTCTGGACATCTGCTGCCGACCCACTTTCAGCGTTGTCTGCGCGAGCCTTACCTTCAACGCCGCCACGCCGATTTTGCTCCAGTCGTCGACCACATTGCCGTCCTTGTCCACCAGCACGCGGTTGCTGCCACCAGCCGTTGTCAGCTGGCTGCGCTCCAGCGCCACTGCCGAATAGGTTGAAACGTCGAGACCGAAACCCAGGGGGCCTTGAGTGAAACCGGATATGTAATCGAGCTTGAACCCCTGAACCCAGGCAGTACGATCTCGCACCGCGCGGGGGCCTTCATTGGTCTGTGCGCGGAAGTGCACCGCCTTGCTGCCGATTTCATGGGAATACCACTGACGGGTATTGAGCGTCAGCGTGCTGTCTTCGACAAACCCGTGATCCTCAGCATAAACCGGCGATGCTGAAATAGCGGCCACGAGCATTCCCGCCGACCATACTGGAAGCTTCTCTGTGCGGTACATTGACTTTGCCTATAGCGCAGTTGTTGGCAGACGAACGTCTGAAATTATTGTTGTTGTTTTATCGCGAGGTCGAAGGCGCCTTTTGAACGCACTTCAACCTTCTGCTTCGCATAAATGCAATCTTGCACGGGGTGCCAGCGCTTATTCCTGAACGTTGGTGTCGCGTGATTCAGGCAGCATCCGCATGGCAACAAGGCTGACCAGGCTGATACCGACCAGGTACCAGGCGGGCGCCATGGGGCTGCCGGTTACAGCAATCAGCCAGGTGACGAGAAACTGGGTACTGCCACCAAAAATTGCGGCACCGATGGCATAGGTAATTGACAGGCCGGTGCTGCGCACAGCAATTGGCAACAGCTCCGGCACCTGGACGATACCCGCCGCACCAAACATCGCCGTAAGGGCTGCAATGACCGCATTGACGGTCAGCAGCGTGATCAGGCTTGGTGAACCCGTGAGCCACAGGAACAGCGGGACGATCACCAAGGCCAGCGCGACCCGGGGGAAAATGTTGGTCAGGCGCCGACCGTAACGATCACTCAGGTGGCCACCCAGAAGGGAAAAGGCAAAGGTTACGATCCCGCCGATCAGTACACTGCCTTGCGCGACTGCTGCCGGCAGTTTCAGGACCTGTACCGCGTAGCTCACCATGTAGTTACCGATCTGCGATGCGACCGCGATCGAGGCGAACAACATCACACCGAGGATCAGAATTTTTTTGTGATTACGCAGCACCTCGCCGACTATCGCGCTGCCGCTGCGTTCTTGCGAGCCCTCGTGGGTCTCGGGCAGGGACTTGCGCATGTACACCACCAGAGGAATCAGCACCAGACTCAGCAGGAACGGAATCCGCCAACCCCAACTGGCCAACTGCTCAGTGCTCAGGCTCAGGGACAGCGCCACCCCGAGCATGCCGCCCACGGCAACGGCCAAGCCTTGGCTGGCGACTTGCCAACTGGCGTAGAAGCCACGGCGACCGGGGGGGGCTGCTTCAATCAGCAGTGAGGTGGCAGGACCCAGCTCACCCCCCAGGGCCAGGCCCTGCAGCAGGCGGCAAAAAACCACGAAGATGGGGGCTGCGATACCGATCACTTCGTAGCTCGGGGTGATGGCCACGCCCAGCGTGCCAAGAGTGATCAAGGCCGCCGTCAGGATCATTGCCGGTTTGCGCCCGGCCTTGTCGGCAAACGTGCCGATCAGTACACCGCCCAGTGGCCGTGCGAGAAAACCGACGCCAAAGGTCGCTGCCGCTGCCATCAGACTGCCATACTCGCCTGACACCGGGAAAAAGGCTTTGCCGATATAGACCGCGAAATACGCATAGATGACAAAGTCATAGAACTCGAGCGCATTACCAGCCACCGCGGCGGCGACTGATTTTTTGTTGAGGGTGGCGTGTGGAATAGCCACTTCAGGGCTTTCCTCACTCGGGCTTTCAGTGATCGATAATGTCGAATGGTTCATGGATCAAGATCTCTGTACTTATTAGAATAAATCTTAAACAGGTCCCTGTTTTTCGCTGTATGCCGTTACCAGTTTTCCAGCCCTTGCAACGCCTGATTCACGACATGGCTGGCTTGCGTCCAAACGGGTGTTTTCCAGTCCGCGTGGTTGGGGTAGAACAAATCCTTGAGCCGTTGGGTGATCTCGCTGCTTTGCGCCGTATTCTGCTTGCCGTGGCGGAAAACCCAGTGATCGGCCCGAAGCGTCGTGATTATTTTCTCGATCGGGTAGGTGCCGAACTCAAGGCAAATGCCGATGTGCCTGGCCGCTGGGCATTCCTGCGAAATGGCCACCTGAATGGGCCCGCTCATCGGCACGCTGGTAGAGCTGCCGGCATGTACGTCGGTGATCTCACCCCACCAGTGCCTGGCTTTCTCCAGGGTGCAGGTGTCGCGGGTGGCGAAGATTTTTTCCCCATAGCCGTAGGGGCCGAGTCCGGTATGGACGTCCACGGAAGCGATGACCGTGGCGTTGGCGGCGTAGGTGCGCAGGATCTGCCGGAAGGTGGAGTTGCTCCATGTCGGTGTCAGTCCACCAAAGAACATGCCGTCCGGATAATGGTATTGGCCTAGGGAGATAGCGCACTGGAACTTCTTGTCACCATGGGTCAGACGGTACTGCTGCAACACCTGATCATCCTCGGGGGGCCATTGCGCAGGCAGCAGGGCCTCGTGAATGTCGTGGTAACCCTCGTTTTGCGGAAGCGGACCGTCGAACTGAATAAAGTTACGGTTCAGGTCGACGTTTTCCTGGGTCACTCGGCGCAGGTGGGAAAAACCGTGCGGGTTGATCGCGTGAACATAGAGAATCGCCGTGTCGTCCGGCTTGGGTGTATCGAGCCGCAGCGCCCCCGTCTGCACCGCCGAACCAGGGAATCCTTCCACGCCATGGACGCCGCTGAGCAGGATCAGCACCTTGGAAGCATCCCTCGGACCGTCGAACACGACATCCGTTGCCAGCGTTTCGTCACGGGCACCCTTGAGGTTCAGCTCATAGCTGTCGATCGAAAGGCCTCGCTGGTTGGCCGCCGTAAAAAATTTTTCGCGTGCTTGTGCATACGAATCACTGAAAAGATCGTCGATGTGTTCTGCGCTCGTCATGGAATCAAAGCCTCGGCGCGTGCTGCGTGTACGATCGAACGCAGGCGGGTTTCGCGGCGGCGTCGGCAGGCATCACCAAATGCCTCGAATATGTCGCGGGACAGCCGGTCATCGTGCACGCGCATCTCCGGATGCCACTGCACCGCCAGGGCGAAGCTGCTGGCGTCAGTAACCGAAAACGCCTCAATCAGCCCGTCCGGTGCGGTCGCCTCGACAGTCAGGCCGGTCCCAAGCTGCGCGATGCCTTGATGATGCAGGGAGTTGACTTGCGCATGATCCGTGCCTCGCAGACGTGACAGCAGCCCACCCGCAGCCACCTTGATGCTGTGGCTGTACTGGTACCACTCGACGATCGGGCGTGAATGATCACCTTCGCGGTGGTCAATGGCACCGGGGCGCTGATGAACGGCACTGTCCAGCGTGCCACCCCAGGCAACGTTCATTTCCTGGAAACCGCGGCATATCCCCAATACCGGGACTCCCGCATCCACCAGCCTTCTGACGAGCGGTAGAACCGTTGCATCTCTGGCCAGGTCCAGCGTCGACACGTCCGGCGTGGCGGTGCCGCCATAACGCAGAGGCGAAATATTTGACGGGCTGCCGGTGAGCACAAGGCCATCGATATTGGCCAGCAGGCTCTCGAAGTCAATGGCATCGGGATCAGCAGGTAGCGCCAAGGGCAGAGCACGGGCCGTGCTGGCCACTGCGTCCACGTAACCATGCAGCAAGGTATGCGCAGGATGGCCATAGCGATCAACGCGATCGGTGGCGATGGCAACAAGGGGTCTGGCGCCGTCCGCGAATAGTGGCGATCTGGTCATGGTCAAGTCCCGTAGGGGTAAACGAGGACCCAGTCTATGAGATCGTTAAACCATGGTAAATTGCATAATAAATTCTGATTTCATGCATTATCTGCAAGTGGAAAGCCCATGAATACCCGACAGTTACAGCACTTTCTCGCGCTGATGAACACCGGATCGCTCAGCGCCGCCGCTGATGCGGTGCACCTGAGCCAACCGGCGCTCTCCAGAAGCATCAAGGCGCTGGAGGACGAATTGCGGGTGTCGCTCTTTGACCGGACCAATCGTCGCTTGCACCCCACGCCCTTCGCGATGGAATACCTCGAGCGGGCGAAGCGCATCATTTTTGAAGAGCGTGAAGGGGCGCGAACGCTGAACCTGATGAAAAACGGGGCCTATGGCCCGCTTGCATTCGGGCTGGGCTCCTCGGTTGCCCATGACTTCCTGGCCTCGCTGATCCGGCAACTGCTAGCGGCTGGACCCGGTTTGAAGATCCAGGCTCAGGTGCACAGTACCGATGTACTGCTCGATGCCCTGCAAAACGAAAGGCTCGACTTCTTCATTGGTGACGTGGGGGCAGCAGCCCGCTACCCAGAGCTAATGGTCGAGCCTTTGTACACCTGCAGTTTTGGCTGGTTCGCCCGGGCCGGGCATCCACTGGCCACGCGCCAAGGCCTGACCATGGATGACCTGAAAGAGCACCCGTTGATCGGCTCGGGATATATCAATGAGATGCTGGCCCTGAAGATGGCCCATCTCTATGGCATGCAGATGCCCATCGAGACCAACTTTGCCGCGAGCATCAATAATATCGAGACGGCGCACGACCTCATTCTCAGTACCAACGCGCTTTTTCCCACCACCTTCCTCGCCATGATCAAACTGCTCAGGGAAAAGTCCGTCGCGATCCTTGATGTCCAGCCACCCTTTGAGCTGGACCTGACCCTGGGCATCGTAACGATCCGGCATCGGACGCTGACGCCCGCCGCGAAGCAGTCGTTCACTATCATCCGTTCGTACTTCCAGGAGGCGGAGCACGAAATTGCGCCTTATCTATAGTCGCGCCGGACGGGGCGCATTACTCGGCACGGGTCCATACTGGTTGATTGCATCGACCACTAACGTGACTCAGACAGTTACTCGATCAACCGGACAGGGAATGCGAAGCGCTACAGATACATAGAGGAAGCGAAAATGAAAAAACCATTGTGTTTCGTCATGCTGGGACTGATTTCAGGTCCCGTGCTGGCCGCCGGCCCGTCACCTGTCGCCGACACTCAGTACACCTATGGCATGCACCTGGATATCGCCGAGGTCGTCTCGGTGACGGCAACGCCTATCGAGAATGAGGTTTATCCGGCGACCATGGAGTACATCGACCATCAAGGCAAGACGCGACGACTTGCGTACCTTGTGATAGACACCACCTGGGGCGGTAATTAGTTCTGCCCAGGGCGCGCGTCGCGATTGTTGCGGGTGTGTGGAGTTGATCGGCAAGGTCGCGGCCGCCCCATTCAGCCGGGTGAAGCCCAGTACTGTTCAGTGCCGCGCCGATCAGCCGATAATTGAAACACCACTCAGCTATCGGCACGCCCAAATGGATCAGATTCTTTCTCTTCTCTCCGATACCCTTCCAAAAGCCCAAACCCTGGAGCAACTGACCCGTCCTTTGCTGACCCTGCTTAGCCAGGTGACCGGTATGGAGTCGACCTACCTGACGACCATTGATACCGACGAGGGTGTCCAGCGTATCGAGTTCGCACGCAACGTCGGTGACATGGTGATTCCCGAAGGGCTGGTGGTGCCCTGGACAGATACTCTGTGCAAGCGGGCGCTGGACGAAAATCGCATGTACTCGGATAACGTTGCCCAATGCTGGGGCGACTCGGAGGCTGCCGCCGCCCTGGGCATCAGAACTTACGTGAGCGCGCCGATTCGATCCCAGGCTGGGCACGTGCTGGGGACGGTATGTGCCGCCAGCTCGGCTCAGGTGGCCCGCACTCCTGAAGTGGAACCCTTGCTGATGTTGCTGTCCGGGTTGCTGGGATACTCCCTTGAACGTGAGCTGCTTGTTGAGCGACTTCGGGCTGCCAACGCCGAGTTGACCAAGCTGGCCCTGACAGATCCACTGACCGGGCTGTCCAATCGGCGTGCCATCCTGAACGATGCCGCTCGCCTGTTCGCCCTGGCCCAGCGGGAAGGCAAGTACATACTGCTGGGAGTCCTCGATCTGGATGGGTTCAAGCTCATCAACGACACCCACGGCCACCAGGCCGGAGACCAGCTACTGCGCGGCGTAGCCGCTCAATTGCAGCAGGGTCTTAGAACCAGCGACATCATCGGCCGTAGTGGCGGTGACGAGTTCATCGTGATCGCCTTGGGCACACCATCGGAACACTCGGACCTGGCAAAAGACATGCAACATGCCGCCGAACTACTTCAGGATCGACTGTCCCAAGCGACAATAGGGCAATATGAGCTGGGTCACGGTCTGGGTGATATTCAATATACCGGCGCGAGTGTCGGGGTCGTGGCAGTGATACCGGGCAGCATCACTGTGGACGAGGCCACGAAGCTGGCGGACCGCGAGATGTATAAGGTGAAACAGCAGCGAAACCGCCAACGGTTGTAGGAAAGCCGAGCGTCAGCAACGCCGAGTACGCTCACGAACGCGGCCGGCTTCCTCCACGCAAGCGAATCCAGACCACCGCTACCAGCAGCAAAGGCACGGCCAGGCTGAGCCACGACAGCAGGTCATAGAACCCATCGCCGATCAGTGCCGACAGCAGCCCGAGAAAGCTCAGCACCGCCAGCAGTAGCGGCCAACGAAAGATCATCCAGAGACCGCGTCTCATACCCTGCTCCCCGTTCCCAGGCTATTGGCATTCAGCTCGCCAAGGCGCTTTTCCAGCGGGACTTTGCGTCGGCCCAACCAGAGGTACAAACCACTCCCCAGGACGACGATGGTAATCAGGTCGAGGGCGGCCCAGATGATCTTCAATGGCAAGCCACCATAGTCGCCAAAGTGCAAGGGTTGCGAGATCAGCAAGGTTTTCACATACAAGGGCATCTCGCGCATGTCAGTCAGCTCGCTGGTTCGTGCGTCCACCAGGGCTGGCTTGAGCAGGCGCGCGGTCAGTGGCGTGGTACCGCGCATGAACACCGCGTAATGATGCTGGCTGCTGAGTTGAGTACCGGGAAACGCAACGAAGCTCGGCTGCATGTCCGGCGCCGCATTTCGGGCGGCCTCCAATGCCTTGTGCAATGAACCGAGGCGCTCCAGCGGCGGTGCGTCTTTGTAGGGGGCGGTCATCTGCGCCAACTGGCCCGTCTGCCACAGACCCTGTATGGGCAGCGCCAGGGTATTGATCACGCCGGTAATGCCAACCACCAATACCCAGGCCAAGGTGACAATGCCAAGCACATTATGCAGATCCAGCCATTTCAGTCGTTGGCTGCGTCCGCTACGCACGGTGGCGAAGTCCAGCTTGCGCATGAACGGCGTGTACACCACCACGCCGCAAACCAGCGACGCTACCAGCAATAGCCCCATGAAACCGAGGAACAGATAACCGGGCAGTCCGAGGAACAAATCGGTATGCAGGCGCAGCATCAGGTTCATGAAACCATCATCCGGTGGCTCCGGCGGGAACAACTCTGCGGTGCGCGTATCGAACGGCTGAGCGTGATCGTCCAGCGGCGCTGGCCCCAGACTCGCGGCAGTGATCACCACGCCTCGCGGGTCTTGCGGGTCGAAACCGACGAAGCGCACGACTTCACCTGGTCGTGCTGCCAAAGCACTGGCAATCACCTTGTCGTAGTCGATTCGTGGCGCTTGAGCAGTCAGCGGACGCAGCGGCGGGTGGGGTTCGAAGTAGTGCTCGATCTCTTCATGAAAGATCAGCGGTAACCCCGTGATGCACAGCAACAACAAAAAGAGGGTGGCGATCAGGCTGGTCCATTTGTGGACCAGATACCAGTTGCGCAAGGCTCGGGCGGTCATGTCCGGTGCTATTCCTTATAAATTAACGCTTGCCGAACGTTGCAGGGTACGGTCGGCGCCCAGGTACAAAAAAAGTACCTGGGCAGCTCGGGGTTACCAGTTATATCCCACAGTGCCGTAGACCGTGCGTTGCTGTCCGTACTGGCAGCCAACGGTACTGAAGCAACCGGCCACATACTCTTCGTCGAACAGGTTAGTGGCATTGAGCGACACCTCTACCCCATCCAGCGAAGCGGAGACCTTGCCGAGTTGATAGCTGACCAGCGCGTCGACCACGGTATAGCTGTCCACTTTGAAACTGTTGGCCGAATCGCCGAATGTGCTGCCCACGTAACGGGTACCAGCCCCCAGGCGCAAGCCAGCCAGCGAGCCACTCTGGACAATGTAATCACCCCACAGCGACGCCATGTGCTCTGGTACCCGGAACGGAGTATTGCCCTTGTTGCCGGTTTCCGATTGAGTGACTTCGACATCGTTCCAGGTGTAACTGCCGATCAGGTTGAAACCCTGGGTGATTTCAGTCTTGGCTTCGAGCTCCACGCCCTGGGAACGAACCTCACCCTCCTGCCTGGAGAAGCCGTTAACGTTCTCCGTGGCGTTTTGCTTGGTGAGGTCGAACCAGGCAATGGTGTAGAGGCTGTTGGAGCCCGGCGGCTCGTACTTGAGGCCCACTTCGTATTGTTTGCCGGTTTCCGGATCAAGTTGCGAGTTGTCAGCAGTAACGCCCATCACTGGCAAAAACGATTCGCTGTAGCTGGCATAGGGAGCCAGGCCATTGTCGAAGAGGTAGACAATACCGGCGCGACCGCTGAACTTCTCATCCTTCTGGGTCTGCGGAGCGCGGTCATCCTTCTGGTTGGTGGCCCAATCGTACCGGCCACCCAGGAGGAACACCCACTTGTCGACTTTCAACTGGTCCTGCAGGTAGACACCGGTTTGCGACATTTTCTGTTCGTAGCTATTGGCACTGAACGGAATGAAAGTCAGTGGCTGCCCGTTGACCGGATTGAACACGTCGAAGCTTTCCAGGATGAAGTTCAGCGACTGGTCCTGATCGAACTTGCCGTTGTTGTAATCAATGCCGGTCAACAGCGTGTGTTCGAGTGGGCCCGTAGCGAAGTTGGCCTGGATCTGGTTATCCATGGTGAACAGATGGCCGTCGCCCTTGCGTTGATCGTTATAGCGCGAGTACTGGTCGCCAACCGGCCCGAACAGGGCAATCTCGGAACTGGCTTGACGATAGTCGCTGTAACGTACGTTTTGGCGCGCAGTCCAGATTTCGTCGAACTGATGCTCGAACACATAACCCAACGATGTCTTTTCGTTGGTCATGAAGTCCGTGGCGGTGTCCCCCACGTAGGTGTCGCGGTCCAGACGTCCACGCGGGTCTCGAAACACTGTGCCCTCGGCCGGTAACGGATTGGCGAAGTTGCCGGTCTGTTTCTGATACTCACCCAAAAACGTCAGCTCGGTGTTGTCGCTGGGACGGTAGCTGATGGCTGGAGCAATGTACTGGCGACGGTTGGTAATGTGGTCGGTCTGGGCATCGGCTTCCCGGAACAGGCCAGTCAGCCGGTAACTCCAGATCCCCTCCTCGTCCAGCGCATCCCCCAGATCAAAGGCGCCCTGATGGTAGTTCTCGTTGCCCATTTGCAACTGCACTTCATGCAGTGGCTCGATCGTCGGCCGCTTGGTCACCAGATTGATCTGGCCGCCCGGGTCGGAGGCTCCGTAGAGAACCGAGCTGGCACCGCGCAGCACCTCAATACGTTCCAGACCATAGGGTTCAGGGGCGTCCCAGCCGAGAAAGTCGGGCAGGAAGGTGCGCGTACCATCACGCAACATGCGCCCGGTGCCCTGCTGAAAACCGCGAATGGTCAACTGGTCGGTCACAAACTGAGGCCCGGCAATTTCGGCATTGACGCCCGGCGTATAGCGCAGAGCTTGTGAGACGGTCTTGGGTTGCTGGGCCTCAATTTGCTCTCGGGTGACCACCGAAACCGAGTATGGCGTTTCAACCAGTGGCGTGTCGGTCTTGGTCCCGGCAGAAGCGTGCTTGGCCACATAGCCGTCATTGGGACTCACGGAGCTGTAGGCCTGACCAACGATGCTGGTGACAGGCAAGGCCATCGCCGAGTCGTCAGTGCCGCCCTGCAATGTCACATGGTTGCCTTCGATCTGGTAGACGATCCTGGCCCCTCCCAACAACTGACGCAGTGCGGCCTCCGGCTCCATCTTTCCGGCGACGTCACGACTACGAATGCCGGACACGGTGTCTTGACTGTAGATGATCTGCAGATTGGCCTGCCTCGCCAGATCGGAAAGCGCAGAGGACAGCGCCTGCGAAGGAATGTTGACCTGGACCGGGTCGGCCATCGCCGGTACGGCTGTCACCAGTGTGAGGCCCAGAATGGTGGCGGCGATGCAGCGGCGCAGGCTCAGGGCGGGTCGATTCAGTGGATAGGCGCTCATAATGCTTCCGGTAGCTTGAATGTAAGGGCATGCCGGATCGACGAATGAGCGTGTGATTTGTTCAGAAAATCACAAGAAAGAAATCCAGAAGGTGGGGTTCAGCGCCTCAATAGCAAAGTCGCTTGATCGCTGTGGCGCAATTTGACCGGCAGTATCTTCGGCAGCGCGCTAACCAGCTGGCCAAGTTCAGCGGTGTCATAGGTGCCACCGAAACGCAGGTCGCCCACCCCGCTGTCCGCCAGCTTCAACGGTACGTCAAGGTAGCGGTTGATCAGGGGCAGCGCTTCGCGCAGGCTGACATCATCAAGCATCAGCTTGCCGTTGCGCCAGGCAGCAGCCCGGGAGGGATCGATGCGGGCCAATTGCACCATTCGATCAGGGCCGAATGCCGCTTGCATCCCCGCTGTGAGCACTGCGCCCTGATTGTTGTCATCGCTGCCGTCATTGCGCGAAGCCAGTACCGAACCCTGGGTGACGGTTACCGTGGTGATTTCCTGTCCGGTCCAGACATTGAAATGAGTACCGGTGACTCTGATATTGGCGTTGTCGGCACGTATCACGAATGGCTTTTCAAGGTCGTGCTGAACATCGAAAAAAGCTTCGCCATTACGCAGCAGTACCTGGCGCTGATCGCGAAAACCGAGGTAGACAAGTCCAGTTCGCTGATTGAGTTGCACCTGACTGTGATCCGGCAGTAGCACCTGTCGACGGACTTCCTGCGCCATGAAGTAGCGGACACTGCCAGGCAGCATGCCCACTGACCAACCTGTACCCCAGACGGCACCCACGGCGACCACGAACACCGCCGCGCGCGCCATCCAGGGTAAACGCTCGCTCCAGCGCGAGCGTCCTGAACGGTCGACATCCAGGCTGGCTGGCAACTGCTCGCTTACCTGCCAGATTCGACAAATTTTGGTGTATTCCACCCCATGGGACGGATCCGCATCATGCCAGCGCCGGAACTGCGCGCGATCGGCATCCGTGCACTCGCCGAAGTGCAGTCGCACACACCAGTCGGCAGCAATTTCACCAGTAGATTTCTGCGGGCAGGAAGGATTGGTCATCATGGCTGGTAGAAGGAAAATTTCCGCAAGCTTACTCCATGTCCGGCGGTTTTGGTTCAGTTCCAGCACACCGTTGAAATCGCCTTCGGCATGGTTGATGGCACTTTGGGTGAAATGCGACAGAGGATTTATTGCAAATAATTCTTAATAAGAATAAATTCACGACCCTCGCTGGCAGATTCATAAAAACAATTCAGGTGCATCATGCAAAAGCCTAATACGGCGGGGAGCGGCTCCCAATTGCTTGAAGTGTTCTTTGAGCGGCGTCAGCGCTTGATTGGGCTCGCGGCGCGAATCACCGGATGCCGCAGCCATGCCGAGGACATTGTCCATGAAGCCTTCCTGAAAATGGGCGAGGCTGACGCGAGTGGGCCGATCCGGTCTCAAGCCTCGTACCTCACGCGTATAGTGCGCAATCTGTCGATCGACCATTACCGTCGCCGCCAGTTTGAAGAACGCTTGATCGTCCAGGAAGATGACAGCAGCGAGGTGTCCGGCCCACAGGCGGAAACGCCGGAAGCACTGGTGTCGGATCAACAGGTGCTGGAAAGGGTTTGCGGAGCATTGTCCGATTTGCCCGAACGCACGCGCTATGCGTTCGAAATGTGCCGAATTCACGGCATGAAACAGAACGAAATCGCGAAAAAACTTGGTGTTTCTCCATCACTGGTCCACGCCATGATCAGTGAGGCCCTGCTCCACTGCCGGCAAAAAGCGCTTTAGGGCACCCTGTCAATTCTCCACCGACACCGGCTTGTTCAACTCCCCGATCTTTTCCAATCGCGCCCGAACGATGTTGCGGCTGATATTCAGTAATCGTCCGGTCTGCAATTGGTTGCCATGGCAAAACCGGTAAGCGGCGCGAAAAATGGTTTCTTCAATGTGCTCATAAAGATCGGGAATGTTCTGTTCGAACAGTGCGTTAAGTGCCGCTTCCAGATCCACCGGTCCGGCGATCCCCAGACTTGCATGAACCGCTTGTTCCTGCTCGTGACGGATGCCTGAGGAGCGCATGTCCACCAAATGCAGATCCGCGGGTGCGACCCGCTGATTGCGGCACACCAGCAAGGCATGGTGAATGGAGTTTTCCAGTTCGCGGATGTTGCCCGGCCAGCTGTGCTCCAACAGTTTTCGTTCGGCTTCGACACTCAGTGACGCACGGTTGTAACCCAGGCGCTGGCAGTGCTCTTCGAGGAAAAACTCAGCCAGCGGCAGGATGTCTCCCGGTCGTTCCCGCAGGGGTGGCAGGCGAATCGTCGCGACGTGCAAGCGGTAGAAAAGATCCTCGCGAAAATGCCCGGCGACGACCGCATCCGCCAGATTGACGTTGGTCGCGGCCACCAGGCGCACATTGATCGGAATCGGCGTGCGCGACCCCAGACGCACGACTTCGCGCTCCTGCAAGACCCGCAGCAATTTGACCTGCATGTTCAGCGGAAGATCACCGATCTCATCCAGAAACAACGTGCCGCCGTTGGCCGCTTCGAACCAGCCGGCCTTGCTGGAAGTGGCGCCGGTGAACGCGCCTTTTTCGTGGCCGAACAACTCACTTTCCACCAGGGTTTCGGCAAACGCACCGCAGTTCACTGCGACGAAAGGTTCGCGCCCCCTGCGACTCAAGTGGTGGATGTGACGGGCAACCAGCTCCTTGCCGGTTCCGGTTTCGCCGATGATCAGGGTATTGGCTTCACTGGGCGCCAGGCGCTCTATTCGGCTGAGCAACTCCTGGGAGCGCGGGTCCTTGAAAACCAGAACGGTGGCCCTTACCGATTTGGTCAATTCGCGGGCGTTTGGATGAGTGATCAGCGACATGGTGCATTCCTGGCAGTAAAAGCGCGTGATCAATATTGCACGAAGTTGTTTAGACTAAAAAATTATTAATTAGTATTTGCATATACCCAGTTCGAATATATCGATCAATTGCTCGTGCCTTGTTGCTGGAGCAGCAACTGCCAAGCATTCCCCTGTTTGCAGATCAGCACCCTACCCTCGACATCACACTCGCTACCCAACCCTGAAGTCCCGCCGCGCAAGGCCTGCAGGCGGATTTTCGCGCTGTGGCATGCAATCTGCTCTCTCCCTCCCGACAGCGTAACACCTGTAGGCACTGGCTTGCCGTCGATGGCGCCCGCAACGGCGCCGCAAGGCTCAAGGGCCTATCGCCAGCGAGCCGGCTCCTACAGGAGATGGGTGCACCACGTGAATTGTGTAGGAGCTGGCTTGCCAGCGATGGCGTCCGCAAGGACGACGCAAGGTTTTCGCCAATTGCCATTTAGGGAGATTTCAATGAAACGTTTCTGGCGCAACAGCCTGGTCGCATTGACCGGTTTTCTGCTCAGTGCCACCGCACTGGCCGAACAGGTACCGACGTCGGTGAAGATCGCCATCGTCGCCTACACCCAGGGCGGAAAACCGGTGTTCGGTGGCATCGCCGGGCGGGTTATCGAAGACGGTTGGCTAGAACAGCAACTGAGCCAGCGCGGCGTGAAACTTGAGTGGATTGCCCTGCCCCACGCTGGCGCCGGTCCGCAGATCAACGAAGGCTTCAGCAACAACAGCATCGACTTCGCCGTGCGCGGCGATCTGCCCTCGGTGATCGCTGGCGCCGGTGGCGTGCCGGGTAAATTGATCGTACCCGGAGGCAGCGGCAACAACATTTATCTGGTGGTACCGGCAGGTTCCGAGGCCAAGAGCATCGAAGATTTGAAAGGCAAACGCCTGGCCCTGCACCGAGGTCGTCCCTGGGAGTTCGCATTCAGCAACTTTCTCGCCAGCAAAGGCCTGAAGCTCGACGACTTCAAGATCGCCAACCTCAACCCGCAAGTCGGTGCCGCAGCCGTGTCCGCCGGCAAAGTCGATGCGGCGGTACTGCTCAGCGAGGCCTACGCACTGGAGGACAAAGGCGTGGGCAAGATTCTCTGGTCGACCAAGGAAGGCGCCAACGACTGGCGCCTGATCTCCGACCTCTGGGGCACCGATAACTTCGTCACCCAGCACCCCGACATCACGCAGTTGCTGGCGACGGCCTGGGTCAAGGCCGCCTGGTGGATTTCCCAGGAGCAGAACCAGGATGCCTACTACCAACTCTCCTCCCGCGCCGGCACAGCGGAAAGCGTGCTGCGTCGCGACGATCAGAACGACCCGGTGGCCTGGAAGGAGCGCTGGGCGCCGAAGAGCGACCAACAACTCAAAGCACATTACCAGGCCCTGACAGCTTACGCCCTGGCCAATCACCTGATTCGCGACAACTACGACATCACCCCTTCGCTGGCCACCGGTTTCACCAACCAGGCGCTGATCGATCTGCAACTCACCGACTATTGGCCGGCCCTGCGTGGCCAGGTCAGCAACAATCCATGAATAGGGAAATCACCATGAAACTGCCGCAAAAATTCGTCTTCGGTTTGAGTGTCCTGACGCTGTCCATCACTGCCATGGCTGCCGGTACACACGCACCAAAACCCGATCCGCAGCAAGGCGACGGCCGTGTCTCGGCGTTTTACACCTGGCAAGAAGTCATTCCGTCCACGCCGGGCAAGCTGCTGCGCAGCGAGCCATTGGAAAAGACCTTGAGCCTGCCCAACGCCGCCAGCGCGCAACGGATTCTCTACACCTCCACCGACGGCATCGACAACAAGACCCCGATCGTGGTCTCGGGCACGCTGTTCCTGCCCAAGGGCAAGGCGCCAGCCGGTGGCTGGCCGGTTGCCAGTTGGGGCCATGGCACGGTCGGTATAGCGGATGTTTGCGCGCCGTCCTGGCAAGGCCGCTCCTACCGCGACGTGCAGTACCTCAGCCGCTGGCTGGACGAAGGGTATGCGATTGTCGCTACCGATTATCAGGGCCTTGGCGTACCCGGCGGCCACCCGTTGCTGAACAATCGCATGGCGGCCTACGGCATTCTCGATGCGGCCAAAGCCGTGGTCGCCGGGGTTCCGGGGCTGGCCAACAAAGTGCTGATCGTCGGTCAGTCCCAAGGGGGCGCAGGCGCCTTTGCCTCCGCCGCCTACGCACCGACTTATGCGCCGGACCTGGGGGTAAAAGGCAGCATCGGCACCGGCGTGATTTACACCGCGGGTGCGAAAAACGTCGGTGAACAGGACGTCAACAAGGTCGACGCGTCCCTCGCCTACGGCTTCTATACCTTGCTCGCGGCTCAGCAGTACGACTCGAGCATCAACCCCAAGGATTTCTACACCGACAAGGCGCTGCCACTGTTCGAGCAAGCCCGCACCAGCTGCCTGGCGGCCCTGGTCAGCGATGTGGTCGGCGTCGGCCTGACGCCGGCCAATGCCAAAAAAGACTACCAGGGTGACCAGCTCGCGGCGTGGCAGAAACAAGTGTCCTACCCGACGCTGAAACTGGCCCAACCGATTTTCATCGGCACCGGCGCCGAAGACAAAACCCCGGCGGCCTCGACCCAGGTCGCGCTGATGCAAGACGCCTGCAAAACCGGCTCCGTGGTTGAGGGCCATCTCTACAAAGGACTGGGCCATAGCGAAACGGTCAACGCGTCCCTCAAGGACTCGGTGCCTTTCGCCCACAAGGTCATCAACGACCAGCCCATCACCCCGATTTGCAGCCCCAACGTGCAGTGAGACGGAGCCTTCGACATGAGCATTGAATTCTTTACCCGCCTGCCCCTCCATGGCGAAACCCAATTCCTCCCTGGCGACCCGCGCAACCGTGGTGACTGGCATCGCGGTGGCCCGAGCACTGGCGCCGTCTCGGCGTTCAGCGTGGGCGACCACTTCACCTACATCGACTACCTGGGGCAGATCGCCAAGGCCGCAGAAATCAACGGTTTCGGCGGTGCGCTGATGGTCAACGCCCCCTCAGGCGAAGAGCCCTGGACCGTCTGCTCACTGCTGGCCCGGGAAACCCGCACGCTGAAATTCGTCACGGCGTTCCAGCCCTATCACTACACGCCGTGGGTAGCGGTGCAACAAGCCGCCACCTATCAGCGCGCCACGGGCAACCGGTTGGTGTGGAACATCATCAATGGCGGCTCGGATGCGATTCAGCGTCAGGTCGGCGATTTCAGCGATCACGACGAGCGCTATGAACGGGCCATCGAGTTCATGGACGTGGTCAAGGGCTATTGGCACAGCGAGAACTTCCACTACGAGGGCAAATTCTACAAAGCCGAAGGCGGAGGTTTGCGCGGACCTTTGAAGAAAGCCGAACTGCCACTGATCTGCACCGCCGGTTCGTCAATCCCGGCTCGCGAGTTCGCGGCCAAACACGCCGACTTCTACCTGATGCGTGCCGAGCATCCGGAGGAAATTGCCGCGCTGATTGCCGATATACGCGAGCGTGCATTGAAGTACGGACGCAGCGACATTCGTTTCGGTTTGTCGATCGATGTCATTACCCGGGAAACCGAGGAACTGGCCCGCACCGAAGCCAAGCGTTTCTTCGACGAAGGCATTGCCAAAGGCGCAGTCAAGGCCGTGGCGGCCCATGCCGGGCTGCGCACCGCACGCAAGCTCAGCTACGAGAGCGGGTTCGCGCAAAAGACCGAAACCCAAAGCTTCGACGACTTTTTCATTCACCCCAACGTCTGGACCGGTTTCGGTTATATCGGCATTCCGCCAGGTTGCGCGCTGGTGGGCAGCTATGAAAATGTCGTGGCGCGGATTCGCGAGTACAACGACATCGGCATCGACCTGTTCTTCCTCGCCGGCTACCCGCACCTGGAAGAAGCCTACCGCCTGGGTGAGCACATCCTGCCGCACTTTCGCAGTGAGCGCGTCGAACTGAGTCGCCCGTCAGAAGCGCCGTTGGAGCTGCGCTCCGCCAACGGCCCGGCCGGAGCCTGATGCCATGAGCGACGATCACTCATTATTCAGCCGCCGGGACTTTCTCGGCCACAGTGCGCTGCTTGGCGGTGGCTTGCTGCTCGGTGGCGGCCTGCTCGCCGGCTGCGGCCCGAGCAGCGAAAAATCATCCGCCAGCGCCATGGCCGACCATCAGCCGCGCTATGGCGGACGCCTGCGCCTGGGCATTCTCGACGGCAACCAGAGCGGCAACCTCGATGCGCACAAACCCATCGGCAGCGGCATTGTTCGCGGCTTCGCGCTATACAGCAAGCTGTGGGAATGGGACGAGCAAATGCAGCCGCGCCTGGCCCTGGCCGAATTCGCCGAGCCGAATGCCGATGCCAGCAGCTGGACGCTTCGCCTGCGCCCGGACCTGGAATTTCACCATGGCAAAACCATCGATGCCGATGACCTGATCTTCTCCATCCGCCGTCTCACCGACCCACAACTGGCCTCGCCCTACGCCGCGCTGCTGCACTGGGTAGACCGCGATAACCTGGTCAAACTCGACGCCCGCACCGTACGCCTGAACTTTCGTGAAGGCCGCAGTTACATGCCGCTGGCGGAAACCTGGGTCAACTTTGGCGGGATCGTGCCCGTGGACTATCACCCGGTGACCAACCCGGTAGGCGCCGGCCCCTACAAACTGAAAAGCTTCACCCCCGGCCAGCGCTCGCTGTTCACGCGGTTCGAGAACTACTACAAGGACGGCAAACCTTACGCCGACGAATTGGAAATCATCGACTTCAAGGATCAGGTATCGCGCCTGGCGGCCCTGCGCTCCGGGCAAATCGACATGGCCAACGTGATGCCCACCGAACAGTTGCAAGTGCTGCAGCGCGATCCACGGCTTACGGTACTCAAATCGGTGAGCGGCAACTGGTTGTCGTTCGACATGAACCTCGACAAACCTCCGTTCAACGACCCGCGGGTACGGGAGGCATTTCGCCTGCTGGCTGACCGGGAAGAACTGGTGCGCCGGGCGCTCAACGGTCAGGGCCGAGTGGCCAACGACCTCTATGCGCCGAGCGATCCAACCTTCAACCACACACTTGGGCCGCGCCCTCACGACCCACAACGTGCGGCGCAACTGCTCAAGGAAGCCGGGCATGAAAACCTTGAACTGGAACTGGTGACGACACCTGGTCCGGGACTGACCTCAGCGCTGGTGCTGGCCGAACAGGCCAAACGCATCGGTGTCACGCTCAAGGTCAAGCAGGTCGACCTGGCCACGTTCCAGGGGCCGCTGCGCAACGACTGGACACTGAGTACCGGCGGCAGCATCGGTGCGCCATTCCTGGCCAGCGCGATCCACACCGACGCGCCTTTTGCCGTGTCGAACAAAACCCATTTCAACGATCCGCAGTTCAGCGAGCTGTTTCTGGCGGCCATGGCCCAACCCGACCTTGCGAAACGCAAGGCGCTGGTGCACCAGGTCCAGCAGATCCAGTACGAACGCGGTGGCATGTTGATCTGGGGATACGCCGACTTGCTCGACAGCGTGGCCAACCGCGTGGGCGGGGCTGCGGCCGAGGAGTCGCTGTTCAGCACCTGGCGCTTTGAAAAACTCTGGTTGAAAGACACGGCATAACCCGCACGGGCGCTGACACCCCACGGTCGACCCTACACCACCGACCTGTAGGAGCCGGCTTGCCGGCAATGGCGCCATCACGGCCGCCATCGTCGGAACGCCGCCCGCAACAAGCCGGCTCCTACAGGGTGGTGGTGGCCGTTATGACGTTTGCGCCATTCAATGAATTTATCTATCGAGGCACATTTTCATGCCCTCTATCGGCTTCGTTCGTCCCGCTTCTGGCCACGCTCTGGCATTGGTCATCGTTTCTACCCTGTCGACCGCGACCTTCGCCGCCGACACTCAACTGCAAACCGTCACTGTTCAAGCCAGCGCCGCCGATTCCGACGATGACGCCCTGCCCACCCGGCCAGAGTCTTCCATCTACGGAGGCATCGAAACCAAGGTGCTCGACACCCCGCGCTCAATCACTCAGGTCAATGCCGAACAGCTGGCGAACGACCCGATCCGCAGCGCCGACGACCTGGTCAAATATGCGCCGGGCATCACCCGGGGTGGCGGCCAGAACGCCGGGATCGCACCGCAATTCCGCGCCCAGGGTTCTGAGGTCTTTCAGGACGGTCAGCGGGCTTATGGCGTGCGGCATCCGGCTAACTTCAACGCCTATGAAGGCGCCGATATCGTTGCCGGCCCCTCCTCGGTGACCTACGGTTCGGTGTCCGGTAGCGGTGGCTACGTCAATTACCTGAGTAAAAAACCGAATTTCAACGAATTCAAAACCAGACTCAGCGGTGAATTGGGCACCTGGGTACCCGACGGCGAATCCCGTGATTCCAGTAAATTCAGCGTCGACAACACAGGCCCGCTCAGCGACAGCCTGGCCTACCGGATCAGCATCACCAAGCAGCGCCAGGAGGATTTCTACGACAACGTCGACAACAACTTCGACGCGTTCTACGGCGCCCTGGCCTGGCGCAACGACAACGTGCGCGTGGACTGGAATGCCAGTTACGACGACTACTACGACTACAACATCACCCACGGCTGGAACCGCGCCAACCAGGAGTTGGTGGACAGCGGAAAATACTACTCCGGGCGCGCGACGCCGATCATCCAGAACGGCAACACCCTGTGGTCGCCGGTCCTGGCTTCCGGCGCGGCGGATGCGCCGACCCTGGGCTGGGTTCAGCGTCAACGCAACGCCCAGGGGCAATACAGTGTGGTCAACGGCAGTTTCCAGACGGCCTCCCCCAACACGCGAAGCAACCCTGGCAGTCTGCGCGGCTGGGTGTATGACCCCTCGCTGGCCGGCAATGGTCTGACCTCACTGTCCTCGCAAACCGGCCAGCGCGACGAGGATGAAAACACCTCGCGGCGCTTCACCACACAGTTGCGTGCAGAAGCCGATCTGACGCCGACCATCACCCTGGCCAACAGCACGTTTTACCAGCGCTCAAAAGACATGACTGACGCCGTCGGCTCTTTCCAGGTCCAGTCCAAAGACAATATTTTCGATAACCGCTTCGAGTTTCGCTCACGCAACGAAGCTCAGCTGGGCGGCTTTACCCTGCGCGATGACAGCAATACCGGGCTGATCTACCGCCGCGAGTTCAACCAGTCGATTGCCGCCAACAACAATTTCGGCTCGACCATCAACGCCTACGATCTGACGCAGGACCCGTCGGGCAAGAACCCGGGCGATCTGTTGGGGCTCACTGGTTCCAATCCGGCCGGCGGCAATGGTGCCTGGATCGGCCAGCCCGGCGTGCCGCAATTCTCCAACTATTACGGGTGGTTGAATCTGCCAGCGATGTACCCGGCCGGGCATGGCCTGTACGCCGAATCCGTCGCGCCCTACACCGCAGAAAGTACCTGGACCACGCAAACGCTGTTCACCCAGCACAACCTGCGATTGGGTGAGCGTGTCGGTCTGAACATCGGTGCCAGCCGCAGCTGGATCGACGCTGAAATCGAAAACCCCTTCGTGCTCGCCGGCGGCAATCCGCGCAAGGACAGTGACAACTACCGACTGTTTGCCTTTCAGGTCAGTCCGTACGTGAAACCCACCGAAAACAGCACGCTGTACTACACCTTTGATCGCTCGTTGGCGGTCAACACCGGGTTCTTCTCCAACGGCCTGGGCTGGGGCAGTGGCGCCGGGGCCAATCTTCTTAACCCACTGGCGTTCGAAAGCCTGAGCGTGCTGCACGAAGTCGGATTGAAAGTCGAAGCCGTGCCCAACGAACTGTTCATGACCCTGGCAGCGTTCAAGCAGGAACGTGATCAGTCCCCCGACAGCAACAACAACATTGCGCGACTGGTGATCAAGGGCGTGGAATCGACCGTTCGTTATCAGCCAGACGATCACCTGCGCACGGCGTTGAACCTTTCAAAGCTCACCGCCTACAACGAGTTTGCCTCCCAGGCCGGTTTCGCCTCGGCGGGGTTCATTCCCGACAACGGCACAGTGTTTGGCGATAACAACAGCCTTAACCAGCGGCCGTCCGGGCGCTTCGATGCGGTACAGATTCCCGAATACACCGCCAGCGGTTACTTCGACTATCGCTTCGACTCAGGCTTCGGTGCCGAACTGTCCGGCTGGTGGACCAGCAGCTGGTACCTGAACCTGAGCAAGACCGTGAAAATCCCCGACGAATACAACCTCGACCTGGCTGTGTACTACCGCCAGCCGCAGTGGAGCACCACCTTGCGCGTGCTCAACCTGACCGATGAATTGAACTTCGTCAGCGGCCTGGCCGGGTCCACCAATACCTTCCTGCAACCCATGCCTGGTCGCACCGTGCTCGCCCAGGTGGATTACCAGTTCTAAGTCGCGACCAAACCGCTTTCCGCCATCAGGAGTGTTCCAATGTCCATTGAATTTGTCGGCATGATTTTCCCCCGCCAGTGGTCCGAGACCCGCGGCGTGCGCAGCCCGGATTTCGATCTGGAGTTTATCCGCCACCACGCCCGTGCCCATGAGCATGCAGGCTTTGACCGGGTGCTGATCGCCAGCGGCCCAGGCAGCGCCGACAGTCTGCAGATCGCAGCCTACGCCGCCGCTCACACCGAGCACCTGGGGTTCATGATCGCTCACCGTCCGGGCCTCACCGCCCCGACGGTCGCAGCCCGGGCTTTCGCCACGCTCGATCACACCACGGGTGGCGGCCGGATTCGCCTGCATGCCATCACCGGGATCACCGCCGAGCCTCAGGAGGGCGACTTCCTGCTGGACAAGACCGAACGCTACAAACGCACCGATGAATACCTGGAAATCGTTCGCCGGACCTGGACGGCCGAGGAGCCTTTCGACTTCGAAGGGCAGTACTTCAACATCAAGGGGGCGTTCTCGCCGGTCAAACCGTTGCAGCAGCCACACATTCCGATTTCCTTCGGCGGATCTTCGGATATCGCCTATCAGATCGCGGTGAAACACGCGGACCTGTATGCGTTGTGGGGCGAGCCTTTGAGCGGTGTGGCCGAGCAGATCGGCAAACTGCGTGCGGCCGCCAGCGCGGCGGGCGTCGAGGCGCCACGGGTCAGCCTGTCGGTACGTTTGATTCTGGGGGCCACCGAAGAATTGGCGTGGCAACGGGCGCAGCAGATTCTCGAACAGATCAAGGCCAACCCGCAGTTTGCGGCGGGCAGCCCCTGGCAAAAACGCATCAAGGGCACCGGCTCCGAACGATTGCTCGCCGCCGCAGCCCTGGGTGATCGTCATGACCGTGCGCTGTGGATGCCAACCGCCACCGCCGTTGGCGCCTACGGTGACACCACCGCCCTGGTCGGCACCCCGGAAACCGTGGCCCAGGCCCTGCTCGATTACGTCGATCTGGGAGTGACCACCTTCCTCAACCGTGGCTACGACCCGTTGTACGACACCGTGGATTATGGACGCTGGATCATCCCGGCCGTGCGCGAAGAAGCGCGCCGCCGCAAGGCGCGGGTGGCATAACGATGCAATCGCCAGCAAGCCGGCTCCTACAGAACCGTGTTCACAACCATCCCTTGTAGGAGCTGGCTTGCCGGCGATGACGTCGGCACATCCACCATCGCAATCGCCAGCAAGCCGGCTCCTACAGAGTCGTGTTCACAACCATCCCTTGTAGGAGCTGGCAAACCTGCGCCTAAAGCCATTTCGCGTCCCACAACGGGTAATCATGTACTCGCCTGACAAGGCCTGCTCGTATGGGGTTGGCAATGACGTAACGTGCCACCGCCAGCAAATCTTCTTCACGTCGAATTGCCCGGTCGTGAAAGCCTTTTTGCCATAGGCGGCCACTGCGTCCCAGGTGGGCATTGATGGTTCGTGCACTGCGCGATTTGGTGGCCAGCATCAACGCCGGCAACGTGCTGTTCTTCAGCTCCACCAACCAATGAAAATGGTCGGGCATGACCACCCACGCGAGTGAGTCAGCCCATTCTTCTGCCTGGGTTTGGCGAAATTGATCCGCCACCAGACGCCCCGTACGCCAATTGGCAAATACTGGATCACGGTGATAGGTGACGGCGGTGAGCAGGTAGATTTGCCCGGATTGGGAATAGCGCCCAGCGTGCAAGCGATTGGCGTGGGGAAGATCAGGCATTCCATTGCCCTCCTGTGTTTGAGACAAAAACAACAGGCTAGTAGGCAGGCGAAAGATCGTCGTCAAGGTCTGGTTCTGGATTTTCTGGTCGACCGCTATCGCCAGCAAGCCGGCTCCTACAAGGGTGTGTCGCATTATATTTCAGCATTGTAGGAGCCGGCTTGCTGGCGATGGACGTCACCCCAACGTCGGCGAGTTCTCCAGCAATGTGCGCGTATACGCCGCTTGCGGCTGGTCCAGCACCGCATCCACCTGCCCCTGCTCCACCACACGACCCAATTTCAACACCAACACCCGGTCGGCAATGGCGCGAACCACACCCAGGTCATGGGTGACGAACAGCAGCGTCAGTCCTTCGCCTTGCAGTTGCCGCAACAGCGCCAGAATCGACGCCTGTACCGAGACGTCCAGTGCCGAGGTGATCTCATCGCAGATCAAAAGCCTTGGCTCACAGACCAACGCCCGTGCAATCGCCACGCGCTGACGTTCTCCACCGGACAGGCTGTGGGGATACTGATCCGCCACCGAGGCCGGCAGCGAAACCCGCGTGAGCACCGCATCCACCCTTTGTCGCGCTGCTGCGCCCTTGATGCCGAAGAAATGCTCCAGTGGCGCACTCAACGTCTGGTAAACCGTTTGCCGCGGATTCAGTGCGCGGTATGGATTCTGGAAAATGTACTGGATCTGATGCCGTTGCGCCCGTACACGCTGCCGCCCCGACAGGCTCAACAACTCGCCCGCGTAATGCACCGCGCCCTCTGCGTTTTCTCCCAGCCCGGCAATGGCACGAGCCAGACTGGTCTTGCCTGAACCGGACTCGCCCACCACTGCCAGGCATTCACCGGCAGCCACCCGCACAGACACATCGAACAGAACCTGGCGGTCGTAGGCCACGTTCAGGTCCTTGACCTCCAGCAGTGGCCTGCGCTCCAGCGCCTCGACAGCGGGAGGCGCAGGCGCTCGGGCAATCGGTTGCAAAGCCTGAAGATGCGGCACCAGACAGGCCACCTGCTGCTGTGGCGACAGGTCCTGCAATGACGGCTCGACCAGCGAGCACGCCGCGACGCGACGGGTGCATCGAGGTGCGAAGGCACATCCCTGTGGTCGCTGACCCGGTGCCGGAGCATGCCCGGCAATCGCCAGCAAGTCGCGGCGTTGCGACACATCGGGAATCGCCGCCAGCAACCCCCGGGTATAGGGATGAGCCGGCTGCAAGAATAGCAATTCGCGCTGTGCAACCTCGACGATGCGCCCGGCGTACATCACCATCACCCGGTCCACCAGATCCTTGATCACCGCCAGGTCATGGGACACATACACCGCCGCGACACCCAGGCTTTTACACAACCGGCGCAACGTCGCGAGGATGTGGGCCTGGGTGGTGACGTCCAGCGCTGTCGTCGGCTCATCGAGGACGATCAAGGCCGGGCGCAAGACAAAGGCCAACGCCAACATCACCCGTTGCTGCTGCCCGCCAGAGAGCTGATGGGGAAAGCGTCGCAGGAACTGCGCGTCATCGGGCAGACCGACATCGCGCAAGGTCTCGACGATGCGTTGCCGTTGCCCGGCGCGATCCAGATCAACCTGATGAGCCCCCAGCGTTTCACGCAGCAAACTGCCGATACGCAGTACCGGATTCAAGGCTGTCGCCGGGTCCTGTGCCACGTAACCTATCAGGCTACCCCGAGCCCGCCGCAGGTCTTCACCCTCCAGCGTCAACAGCGATTGGCCGGACACTTCGACTTTTCCGCTGACAATCCGTGCTCCCCTTCGGGCATGAGCCAGCAAGGCAGTGGCCAGGGTTGTCTTGCCGGAGCCGGACTCCCCGACCAATCCCAGAATTTCTCCGCGCGCAAGACTGAATGTCACACCGCTGAGCACATCGACCTGTCCAGGCAACTCGACGCGCAAAGCCTCAACCTGTAATACCTGCGCATTGAGCACAGGGGAGCGGGACTCGATTCCGGCAATGGCGTTCATGGCTGTTTCTCCCCGATCCTTGAACTGCTGCGGCCGATGCCTTCGGCCAGAATGTTGGTGCCATAGGCGAAGATGCCGATCAAGATCGCCGGGGCCAATACCGCCCAAGGCTGCACCAGCAGCCCCGCCTGGTTTTCGTTGATCATCAACCCCCAGTCAGCGGTGGGCGGCGCTACGCCATAACCGAGAAAACTCAACCCCGAGAGCATGCCCACGCCCCAGGTCAGCATGTTGCCGAAGTGCACCAGCAAGGGAGTGAGGATGTTCGGCAGGATTTCCTTGAACAGAATCCGCCACCGCGAATAGCCCATCATCTGCGCAGCCTCGACGAATTCCTGCCCTGCTACAGACACCGTGCTGCCACGGGCCAGACGAATCACCCCCGGTGTGAAGGCGATGGACACGGTCAGTACGATCAGCCAAGGCGCGCGCCCCAGCATGGAGACGATCAACAGCACCAGAATGAGGTCGGGAAAAGCCAGCGACACGTCCGCCAGCCAGGTGATCAATTGATCCAGACGCCGCCGGGATAACCCCGACAACAGGCCCAGCGTGCTACCGGTCAACAATGCAATCGAGGCCGCGGCCACCGACATCCACAGCACCGACACGCCGCCACTGAGCAAGCGCGACAACACGTCATGCCCGAGAAAGTCATAGCCCAGCAACGCCTTGCCCACGGGCGCGCCATACACCGAACCGACCATTTCCGTCGGGCTGTGGGGCGCCAGAAACGGGCCAAACAACGCCAACGCAACCACGGCCAGGGTAATCAACCCGCCTTTGCGGCTTTGCGGTTCCGCCAGCCACAGCTGCCAGCGCGAACGTCGGGAGTCAGTCATGCATCACCTCTCAAGGTGCCTTGGATGGGGAGCGACGCCACCAGGGCTGGATGCCCCGACGGTTACGCTGGATCATGGACACCCGGCGGGCGGTCCGCAGTTTCGGGGTCAACAGCACCGTCAGCAAATCCGCGAACAGGTTGATCAGCACCACGCCCAGGGTAATCACCAACACGATGGCCTGGACCATCGGCAAGTCGCGCATCTGAATCGCTGCGTTCAACGAGGTGCCGATCCCCGGATAACTGAAAATCACCTCGGCCAGCAGCGCCCCGCCGATCAGCGTGCGCAAGGTCAGGGCCACGCCCTGAATCGCCGGAATCAATGCATTGGGTAACGTGTGCCGCCAGACGATCCGCCACTCGGGAATGCCCCGCAGCCTGGCAGCGACGACATAGTCGGACTCCAGCGCTTCGATCATCGACGCTCGCACCATGCGTGTCAGGTAGGGCAAAGCAGAAAGACTCAGGGCCAGCACTGGCAGCACCAGAAACTGCAATTGGCGCAGCAGTGATTTGTCGGGATCGAGAATCGACACCGCCGGCAGCACGTCCATATGCGGCATGGAAAACAGCAACACCAGACCGATGGCCAGGAGAAACCCCGGGGTGGCCTTGAGGAAAATCAATAGCGACAAGCTCCAGCGATCCAGGCGGCTGTCACGCCGCAAGGCCAGCGACACGCCGAGCAGTAACGCCGCCGGCACCACCACTGCAATCACGCCCGCCAACAACGCCAACGTGTAGCCAAAACGGCCGAACAGGATGCTGCCGACCGGCGCGTTCGAGTCGAGTGAAACACCCAACTCGCCACTGAGCGCGTGCCCGAGCCAGCGCAGGTATTGCTCCAGAATCGGCCGGTCCAGGCCTAATTGCCTTTGCAGTGTGAGGATACTTTCCAGCGGCGCGTCCGGGCCCAGGATTACCCGCGCCGGATCCGAAGGCAGTGCCTGAGTGGCAATGAACACCACAAGGCTGATGACCCACGCGGTCAGCAGGCCATAGCCCAATCGCCCAATGAACCAGGACAACCAGGCGGGCGTGCGCGGGGTTTTGCAGGATGGCTCAGGCATGGTTCACCCACATCTCATCGAAACGCCAGGAGGCGAACGTCGTCTGTTCAGGCGCGAGCCCTCCAACCCGAACAGAGGCCGCATCCAGCACGTCATTGAAGCCCCAGATCAGCAAACCGCCCCGTTCGTGTTGAATACTTTGTGCCTCATGTACCAGCGTTTTGCGCTGTTGCAGTTCAGGCTGAGCCAGCGCCTGCTGGTACAACGAACTGAAGCGCTCATCGTGGAAATTGCTGCGGTTGTAAATGGCCTGCGGCGCGTCGTTGTGCAGCGCCGAAGCAAGGAATCCCCGAGCCGGTGTCGAGCCCGGCGATAACAACCAGTTTTCCCGTTGCGGGCCGTTGAACACCGAGCCATCGACCTGAGTGACCTTGATTTCAACTCCGGCTTTCTTCGCCTGTTGGGCGAACACCAGCGCTGCATTGACACCCGGCCCCGGCGTGGTTGTCAGCTCCACTCGCAGGTCATCCTGCCCGGCCTGACGCAAGAGTGATCGCGCCTGTTCCAGATCGTACGGGCGCTGGGCAATGCTGTGGTTGTACGTCGGGTCGTGGGGCGAATACAGATCGTTGGCAATCCGCCCGAAACCATTGAGCCCGCGCTCGACCAGTTCGCGACGGTCGGCGAGCAGCCGAAAGGCCTGACGCACGCGCAGATCCTGAAACGGCGCCTTGGCCAGATTCAAGTTGAAACCGGTAAACGACGTGCTCGGCGACGCGTACAGCTTGAGTCGCGAATCGGCCTTGAGCAGCGCGCTGTGTTCGGCCTGCACGCCGCTGGCGACATCGATTTGCCCGGCACGCAAAGCCGCAGCGCGGGACACCTGATCCTTGAACTCGATGATTTCCAGCTCATCGGCATAGGGTTGACCGGGTTTGTAGTAGTTTTCGAAACGCTGGTAGAGCGAGCGCTGACCGGGGATGAAACTCTTGAGTTTGTATGGCCCGGCACCCACCGGATTGCTGATCGGGTCGTAATCGGTGGGGACGATGCCACCAAAACTGATCAGGGTTTCATCCAGCGGATAGAAGCTTTGTCCTTCCTTGAAACGAATTTCAATGGTGCGCTCGTCCAGTTTGCGCAAAGCATTGCGGTCGATCGCCCCCACCAGGCCGGCAAAGGGCGAAGCCAGTTTCGGGTCGGTCAGGCGCAGGATCGAGAACAGCATATCGTCGGCACCAATGCTCTTGCCGTGGTGAAATTCCAACCCTGGCTTGATGCGAATGGTCCAGGCGCTGGCATCTGCGTTGGGCTCGGCAAATTCGGCCAAGGCCAGACGCGTGCTGACATCGGTGTTCCATTCCCAGAACTTGCTGTACAACGCCCAGCCGCGAATGATCCCGCCGCCCACCGGTTTGTGCGCGTCAAGGTTGCCCGACTGGTCGCCATCGATAATGCCGACCCGCAAACGACCGCCGTGCACCGGGGTGCTGGACAACGCTGCTGCGCCACTGACGGCCGCGCCACTGTCGCAACCACTGAGCAGGCTGCTGCCGAGTATCAGGCCACCGCCGACCGCCAGGCCGTTACCGAGAAACCTGCGACGGGAAAATCCTTCTCTCATGACTGACTCCTCAGGCCTGCTCTACTACGTTGGCGCGTTGCAGAACTGGCGTCTCAGCCCGCAGGCGCGGCACCTCGAAACCGTGATCCAGGTCGAGCAACGGGAACAACAGGTCGGCCACGCGGTGCGCCTCATCGATCAACGGGAAGCCTGAGAGAATGAACGCCGACGTGCCTTGCGCTTCGTATTCACGAATGCGCTCGGCGACCTGCTCGGCGCTGCCCACCAGGTAAGTGCCAGCGGCCGGACCGAGGATGTTGAAGCCGAACAGGCTCGGGCCGAGCCAGATGTTGGGGTAGATCTCCAGGTCCCTTGCCTTGGGCAGGCGACCCGCACGAATGGCTTCAACGTTGCGCTGGATTTGCGGGTCGTCGCTGTTAAAGCTGTCCAGGGTTTCGCCGGGAGGCAATTGCCGCTCGATCGCCGTACGTGCAGTTTGCAGTGAGGTGCGCTGTAAAAGTTTTTCGGCGTGAGCCCAGGCTTCTTCTTCGGTCTCACGGACGATGATTTGCAGACGCGTGCCAAAGGTCAGCTCACGGCCGATCCTGGCCGCCTCCGCCGCCACTTTGCGAAACTTCTCGCCAAGCTTTGGTGGGGTGTTGGCGAAACTCAGGTAGACGTCGAGCAACTGCACCGAATGGGCAACGCCGGGGCCCGAGGTGCCAGCGCCCCACAACGGAATGCCGGGTTTCTGTTTCGGCGGATGCCACCCGCCCAGCGGATGACTGGCAGCCGCCGGCGAGCGAGGGGCGAGTTTGACGTATTGACCGTCATAGCCTGAGGTGTCGCCGGCGTAAAAGCTCTGGAAAGCGCGCCAGTATTCGAGACTGAAGTCATAGCGCTCATCGTGGGGGTAATGCACGCCGAGGGTAGCCAGGCCGGCGTCGTTGCCGTTGACCACGTTGAACAACAGACGGCCGTTGGAGAATTGATCGAAAGTCAGCGCCCACTTGGCCAACACCGCTGGCGATAACTCGCCGGGGTGCTGCGCCACCAGGAAACGCAGGCGGTGGGTGGCATCGATCAACGCAGCCGAAACGGCCAGGCTTTCGTTGGGACTGGAGCCCAGCAGCGACCCGTAATACCCCAAGCGATCACTGGCCACGGCCAGTTGCTTCAAATGTTCGAAATCGGTTTTCCAGCGACCTTGCGGTTCCCACGGATAAGGTCCGTCAGGGGTGGTGAGGTACCAGAGAATTTTTACAGCCATGGGCGTGCTCCTTGTTTATGTGTCGACCATTCGGCCGCCTTCGCCGGCAAGCCGGCTCCTACAGTTCAACCGCGTGAACCCGATGCACCCTTGCGAACCCGATCCATGTAGGAGCCGGCTTGCTGGCGATGAGGTCCTCCAACATTGCGCCGCTCTTGCGGCCGCCTTCGCCCGCAAGCCGGCTCCTACAGTTCAACCGCGTGAACCCGATGCACCCTTGCGAACCCGATCCATGTAGGAGCCGGCTTGCTGGCGATGAGGCCCTCCAACTTTGCGCCGCTCTTGCGGCCGCGATCGCCGGCAAGCCAGCACCTACAGGGTGCGTGGTGGTCGGGCGATCAGGTGCGGCGGTCGATGGCGGGCACCAGGCCCAGTTCGGTGGCTTGTTCGTACAGACCGCTCATTTTCCATTGTTGGGTAAGAACGCCCGGGCCATAGGCACGGGAACCACCCAAGGCATCGGCGAGCAATTGCAATTGCGCCCCCTCCTCCAGCAACAGGATGAATTCGGCGGTGGCGCGCAAGCCTTGCTTGCCCCACACGGTCGAGCCGCCGTTGGCTTCCAGAATCGCCAGGTTGAAGGGGTTCTCGGCAATCCTGTCGAGGATGAAATCGACCTCCGGCTGGCGTCGGTCGATGTACACCGGCAGCTCCCGGGCCAGCTGGTAACGCTGCACCGGCACGTAGTGAAATGGCAGGGTGCGATGGGTCTGCGCCCAGGCGCCCAGGTACGGCGAATGCACATGGGACACCGTGGTGATGTCGGCATGCTGTTGGAACAGTTTGGTGTAGCGGCCAAAACCGCCCTTGCCTTTGCCGTAAATCACCTTGCCTTCAAAATCGGTGACCGTCGCTTGCAGCGGTTTGCGGTAGTTCCATGGGCCGCCGTAGTTGACCGACACCAGCAGCTCCTGGCCCGGCACACGCTCGATGAAACCGACCGTGCCATTGGCAGTGATGGTGTTGGTTTCACGGAACACGGTGAAGGCTTCTTCAGCCTCGATCAGCACCTTGTCGATAAAGTTCTTCAGTTCTTCGCTGATCAATTGTTCATTGACGAGAATGGTCATGGCAGATCTCCGGATTCAGGCGCGGCGCTTGGCCAGCAGTTCATGGGCGGCTTGCAACGGGCGCGGATCGACCCAGTCGGCGATGGAAAAATCGCGTTCCAGGAAGCCGTGCAGATAAAGAAAGTCTTTTTGCGTATCGAGGAACTCAAGGCGCTGCGAAGACAGGTCAGGCGCCAGCGTGGTGTGGAACTCGCCGCGATAGGCCTCAGCAACCCCGGCGCTGCCGGCACGGGTTTCCTCCTCGAGAATGGCGTTCAGTGCCTCCCGGTTATTGGCAGCCCAGTCAGCGGCGTTGAGGGTTTGCGCGAGAAAACGCACCACCAGGTCGAAATTATTGTCCAGCAGGCTCTGGTGAACGGTGATGGGCCGCGGCGTGCCGTTGTTGATGCGATAGCGCGGCTCGGCGATCAGGTCCAGGTCGATGCCCACCACCAGCCCGAGACGCCGTGCGGCGTCGGCAGCGGAAGCGCCTTTGACGTAGACCGCGTCCACCTCACCGCGTACCAGGTAATCGAGGCCCGACCACAATCGTTGCAAACCTTCCTGTGGGCTCGCCGCCCGCTCTTGATCCTGAAGGGCGACTTCCACCAGTTCGACATCATCGAACCCCAGCCCAGCCAGACTCAGCGCGCCCTTGTAGCCATGCAGGCTCATGGCCCGAGCGATGCTCCCAGGACGGGTTTCACCCCAGGCGGGAAGCGCCAGTCGCTTGCCTTTGAGATCCTGCGGCCGGCTGATGCCGGAGTCCGGGCGAACCAGGATGGTTTGCCATTCTTCGATCCAGGTCAGGCCGATCAAGCGACTCGGCGCACCGGCTGCCCGCGCCGCCAATGCCGGTACGTTTCCGCCTTCGCGAAACAGCCCCGGCAGTTCGTGATCGTAGTGGTGGTGACCCAGTTGACGGGCCTCCTGCAAGGTCGAAACCGGCAGGCCATCAGCGGCGAATTCATCGCTGAGCCAACCGAGTTTGTAAGCGATCCCGGAGGCCGTCGGCACCGGGCAACGGGTAAACCAGATTTGATCCAGCTCGGTCTGGGTATCGGGTCGGTGTTGTTTGGCAGCAAGCGTCATGGGCAACTCCATCGGGTTGGGCAAGTCAGTCGCGGTGACTGTTGCCAGTGCCATTGCAGTGCCCGTGCCAAAAGCTGAAAGCCCCGTTTTTAAAGGCGCTCAGACCAGTCGCCGCAAATCAGCCGCCTTCAACTGCTGGCCTGCAAGCAACTCTGCATGGCGACTGCTGCTGTTCGAGCAATCGGCGCAATCTTGTTGTTTCTCCAGCAACACCCGCCATCCCTCCACCGCGCCAGACCCTGCGCAGAACCCGCTTTCAAGCCTTTGGCGCAGAACTTGCTCAAGCCCCTGCAACACCCTGGGACGCCATCGCCAGCAAGCTGGCTCCTACACGGATCGGGTTCGCAAGGGTGCATCGGGTTCACGCGGCTGAACTGTAGGAGCTGGCTTGCCAGCGATTGGCCTTCGAACCTTGCGTCGTAATCAAGGGCGCCATCGCCAGCGAGCCGGCGCCCGCGAGGATTTTTTACATGGGCATCAGATCAATTATCAGAGGTACAGCAATGAGCAATGTCGAACACCATCCTGGCGGCCCACTGACCCAGGAACAGGCCCCCATCCGCGTGTTGCAAAGCGAAACCCAAGCCATCGCCGTGGCCAGGGAAATCGTCCTGGAGATCGCCGAAATCGCCGCCGACTCCAGCCAGAACGGCCAACTGCCCTGGCGTCAGGCGCAACTGTTGTCCGAAAGCGGCTTGACCGCGATTGGCGTTCCCAAGGCTTTTGGCGGGCTCGGTGCCTCGGTCGAAACCATTGTCGAAACCGTGCGCCTCATTTCAGTCGCCGACGGTGGCGTCGGTCAGTTGCTGCAAATCCACAACGTCATGCTGCGGGGGATATTCACCGGGTATTCAGATGAGATTCGCGACCGGCTGATCCGTGATGTACTGGCCGGCAAACGTTTCGGCAATGCCTTGGCCGAGGTAGGTGGCAAGAACAAATTCGCGCTCAAGACCCGGGTCGAACGTCGCTCCGACGGCAAGCTGATACTCAACGGCAGCAAGTTCTACTCCACCGGCTCCTACCTCGCCGAATGGATCTCCCTGACCGCCGCCAGCGACGATGGTGGCGCCGGGGTGCTGCTCAATCGCAATACCAAAGGACTGACGCTGGTGGATGACTGGGAAGCCTTCGGCCAGAAAAACTCGGTCAGCGGCACGGTAATCTTCGACAACATCGAACTCGACGAAGGCTTCGTCTCGCAGCGCAAAGGCCCGATGAAACGCACAGGCCTGACCTTCCCGCAGATTCTCCATGCGGCCATCGACACCGGCATTGCCGAGGGCGCGCTGTCGGCCGCCGTGCAATACCTCAACCACAACGCCCGCCCTTGGGTAGAAAGCGGCGTCGATCAGGCCAATCAAGAACCGCACATCATCAAACAGATCGGCGAATACGCCGTCGCCTTGCGTGGCGCGCAATCCTTGCTGCGGGATGCTGCACGGGTGTTCGACCAACATGAACTGGACCCGGACAACAAGGAACTGCAGGACGAACTGATTCTCTCGGTGGCCACCGCCCGAGCCCACTCCGATTCGGCCTCGCTGAAGATCTCCAGCGACATCTTCTCCCTGCTCGGCGCCAGCTCATCACTGACCAAATGGAACCTCGATCGCTTCTGGCGCAACGCCCGGGTTCACACCACCCACGACCCGATCCGCTGGCGCCTGCATCACGTCGGCAACTACTACCTCAATGGTGTCGATCCGGGCGAGTACACCGCAATCCTCAATGCCAAGGAAAAACAGGGCGCCACCAGCCCCGGGCGATGATCTGACCACACCATCGCCAGCAAGCCGGCGCCTACAAGGGAAATTTGAAAACAGCGACAAACCTGTAGGAGCTGGCTTGCCAGCGATGAGGCCTTCGAAGTTTGCGCCACAATCAAAGACGCCATCGCCAGCAAACCGGCTCCTACAGGTGCTTACGGTGCGGCACTTATCACAGAGCAATTACATGATCGAAAAACACCCTCTATTGCGCAGCCTTGCGATTTACCGGGAAATGCCCTGGCGCTTCGCCCTCGTAGCGGCGTTGTTCATTGCCGTGAACCTTGGGCTGGTCTGGCAGCAATGGCTGATCGGGCACGCGGTGAACGATGTCAGCGCGGGTCGCGCAGTGATCCGCCAAGCCGATGGCGGCCTCGATGCCAGCCTTGGATGGTACTGGCTGTGGCTGATGCTCGCCGTGGCCGTAGGCCGTGGCGCGTTGCAATACGCCGCCAGCGTGTTGTCGCTGGTCCTCAGCCAGGAACTGCTGACGCGTCTGCGCGAGCGCATCCTGCAACAGGTCCAAACCCTGCATTTGGGTTATCACTGGCAACACGGCATGGGTGAGATGATCACTCGCACCACCCGCGATGCCGACAAGGTGCGCGATGCACTCATCAGCTTCTGGCGGCAAGTCGTGGAGACGCCACTGGTGGTCTTGGCAACTGTCGGCCTGCTGGGTTGGTACAACCCGCTACTGGGCCTGGTTCCGTTGCTGTTGACCGTGTTCGGCCTATGGATATTCGTGCGCCAGACCGAGCGCCTGGTCAGTCTCGATCGAGCGGTTGGCGAAGCCTATGACCGGGTCAATCAGGACCTCAGCGAAGGCATCAGCGGCGTTCGGGTAATCAAGTCCTTTGGTCTGGAACACAGTCGCATTCAGCGCTTCGCCTCACAAGTGGGGGTGTTTGCCGACCACGCCCGGCTTGCCCTCGCCTACTCCAGTTCGCGGATACCCTTGCCCCAGGCCGTCGTTGCCTTGGGGCATGTATGGATTCTGGTTTACGGCGCTCATCTGGTAGCAACCGACCGACTGGGCATCGGTGAATTGGTCACTTCGCTGCTCATTGCCACCACTCTGGTGTTTCGCATCGAAGGTATTGGCCGCGTCATGCAGACTTTCGCCGATGCCCGCTCCAGCGCTGAGCGCATCTGGCAACTGCTGGACGAGCCAGCGGCGATTCGCAGCGGCAACCGCAGCCTGCCCGAATCGCCGCTGGGGTTGAAGCTGGAGCACGTGAGTGTCGGCGCTCCCGGCGGTGGTCGAGAGATTTTGCAGAACTGTTCACTGACGTTGCAGCCGGGCGAAATCGTCGCTCTGGTGGGCGCGACCGGTACCGGGAAAAGCCTGCTCGCCAGTCTGTTGCCACGTCTGAGCGACTTCTCCTCCGGTCGTTTACTGATCGGCTCCGACAGTGCGGGTTGGCAGGACATTCGTCAGTTGAACCTGGACGAACTGAGGCGCCGGGTGCATGTGGTGCCGCAAGAAAGTTTTTTGTTCTCCGACACGCTCGCGGCCAACCTGCGCCTGACTGCGCCGCACGCCAGCGATCAACAGTTGCATCATGGCTTGTGCCTGGCTGCCGCGCAGGACGTGCTTGAGCGCCTGCCCCAAGGTTTGGCTACGCCGCTCGGTGATCGGGGCGTGACGCTTTCTGGCGGTCAGCGCCAACGCT
Organism: Pseudomonas sp. P8_241; assembly: GCF_034008315.1. Taxonomy (NCBI): domain Bacteria; kingdom Pseudomonadati; phylum Pseudomonadota; class Gammaproteobacteria; order Pseudomonadales; family Pseudomonadaceae; genus Pseudomonas; species Pseudomonas sp. P8_241. The sequence goes on from NZ_CP125377.1 coordinate 3,484,052, forward strand.
TGAGTCTGGCCCGTGCGCTGCTCGGCGAGCCGGACATCCTGTGCCTGGACGATGCCACCAGCGCGCTGGATGCGATCAGCGAGCGTCAGGTATTGAACAACATTCGCCAGCTGCGCCGTGATCAGGGGCGTGCCACCACCTTGCTGGTGATCTCCAGCAAGCTGTCGACCATCCTCCTGGCGGACCGCGTGCTGATGCTCCAGGACGGTCGGATCGCCGCCAGCGGTACCCATGCTGAACTCTTGAAAACCCATCCGGACTACCGCGACCTGCTAGGGATCGACCATGGCTAACCCAATCGCCGGCAAAGCCTTGAGCGATATCGAAATTGAAGAAATGCTGGCCAAAAAAGCCCTCGACCGCAGCATGTTCGGTCGACTGTTGCCGCTGCTCAAACCGATTCGCCGACATATTGCCGGGGTCATCGGCATTGAATTGCTGCTGGTATTCACGGTGTTCCTGCGCCCCTGGTTTGTCCGTGAATTGCTCGATCGTGGGCTGATTCAACAGAACGATCACTGGTTGCTCGATGAGCGCCTTGTGCTGTGGCTCGGACTGGGACTGGCGGTCAGCTGGCTCGGGCGTTTCCTGCTCGCTGGGGTCTCGCAGTTCATCGCCGGCAGTGCGGCGATCCGGGTGTTGAATGACTTGCGAGTACGGGTATTCGCGCATGTACAGAGCCTGAGCGTCAGCTATTTCGACCGCACCAAGGCCGGGCGAATCATTTCCCGTGTCGACCGTGATGTCGATGCCCTTGAACCGTTGTTGATCCAGGGGCCACCCGAGTTGCTTGGCGCCTTGCTGCGCTGCGCACTGGCCTCGGTGATGCTGTGGCGAATCGACCCGCGGTTTTTTCTCAGTCTCGCCGCTACGGTGCCAGTGTTGGTGCTGGCGACCTGGAGTTTCAAACGCATTTCCCAGCGCAACTGGGCCAGGGTCGCGGAGAACCGCAGCCGTTTCACCGCGCATCTGGTGGAAAGCGTGAGCGGCGCGCGCATGTTGCAACAGTGTGCGCAGCAAGCCCCGAACCTGCGGCGCTACCGCGGCCTGCTGGATGACTTCAATCGGGCGCTGATCCACGGCAGCCTGCGATCCGGCTGGTTCGCACCCTTTACCGCCCTGCTCAGCTCGGCCGGGATGGCCGTGTTGTTACTGGTAGGCGCTTATGGCATGGCACAGGCGGATGTGACCGTTGGCCAGATCGCGGAGAGTCTGTTTTATGTGTTCCTGTTCCTCGGGCCACTGCAGGAACTGTCGGACCTGTTCGAGCGCTACGCCACGGGTTCGGCCTCGGCGCAGAGGATCTTTTTGTTGCTCGATACGCCTGCGCAGATCAACGACGACGCCACACCGCAAACCGTGGGCAAAGCCCGGGGCGAAGTGAGTTTCGAGCGAGCGCGTTTCAGCTACGATGCCAATAGCCCCTCGCCGGTGATCAACGACCTTGACCTGCACATCCCTGCCGGTGAGGTAATGGCGATTGTCGGCCCTTCGGGTCACGGCAAGAGCACGCTGGTGCAGCTGCTGACGCGCTTCTACGAGGTTCAGTCGGGTGCGGTCAGACTCGATGGCATTGATGTTCGTAACCTGGCCCAGCATGAACTGAGGCGTAATGTCGGCGTGGTGCTGCAAGACAATGTGTTGTTCAGCGGCAGCATCCTGGACAACCTGCGTCTGGCATCTCCCCACGCCGACGACGCGAGCCTGATTGCAGCAGCCCGGGAGCTGGGCGCGGACGAAGTGCTGGAGCGCCTGCCGCACCAATACCAGACCGAAGTCGGTCCTTTGGGCGGGCATCTGAGTCATGGCCAACGGCAGTTGGTCTGCCTGGTACGTGCCTACCTCGCAGACCCGGCGGTGCTGGTGCTGGACGAGGCGACCTCAGCTGTCGACATCCATACCGAGCGCCGAATTCAGCGAGCGTTTCGCCGACTCTGCGAAGGCCGCACCGCCATCATCATCGCCCATCGCCTGGCAACCATTCGCGATGCCGACCGCATCGCGGTCATCCGTCATGGTCGCGTAGTGGAACAAGGCCCCCACAGCCAGTTGATCGATAAGGGTGGCGCATATGCGGCGTTGTACCAGACGTACCTGCGCAGCGCCGAAGCCGGTTCGTCCATTGACGAGATCGTCGCCACCGCATCGGCGTGAATGCGACCGCCATCGCCAGCAAGCCGGCTCCTACAAACTCGGGTTCACACGCGGACCTGTAGGCGCTGGCTTGCCAGCGATGGCGCGCTCAAAGTCGCGCAAAATCCACCGGCCTGATCGCCAGCAAGCCTGCGCCTACAGATGCACGTGCAATGAACACTCCTTGTTGCACCCTGAACACCCATTGCTGGCCGGCTGTTGCTACAGCAGCACCCTCGCCTGCCACCCCTCCCCGTTTGCCCGCCAATCCCCCGGCCCTGCTGGTCAGAACCCGGCTTATCGACCATGGCATGTCCGTTGCAATCATCCCCTCAAGACGTCCTCGCACCTGCGCGACGCAACGCGTAATTGAATCAGGAGCATCCCATGAGCACTGAGTTTTTCTGGCGCCTGCCGCTGGGCACCGATGGTCCGCAACTGACCACCGACAAACATAACCGCGGAAATCCGCACTATCGTCCAGGCAATATCGCACCCGGGCGTCTGCCCAATGGTGAACCGGATGACTTCACCTACATCGACTACATTGCCCAAGTCGCAAAAGCCGCCGAACTGGCAGGTTTCGAAGGCGCCTTGCTGCCCACCGGCCCGGAGCCGTGGATTGCCGCAGCGGCCCTCGCACGGGAAACCCGCCGGATCAAATTTTTGATCGCATTCCAAGCGACCTGGACACTTCCGGCCTACGCCGCGCAACAAGCGGCGATCCTTCAAAACCTCAGTCGCGGTCGCCTGGAGTGGAACATCATCACCGGTGGCAACCCGGCCAGTCAGCGGGCCAACGGTGACTTCCTGGAACATGACCTGCGTTACAAGCGCACCGGCGAATTTCTCGACATTATCCAGGGCCTTTGGCAGAACGAGCGTTTCTCCTATGACGGCGATATTTATCAACTGGAGAACGGCGCGTTACCCCACGGCCTGCAGAACGAGCGCAAACCCGGCGTGTACTTTTCCGGTTTTTCCGATGCGGCCCTGGATGTTGCAGCCAAACACGCAGACGTTTACCTGAACTGGGCCGAGCCCATCGACAAGCTCAAGCCGCACATCGAACGGGTGCGCGAACTGGCAGACAAGCAGGGCCGCAGCGTGCGCTTCGGTCTGCGGGTCGATTTGTTCGCCCGGGAAACCGAAGAGTTGGCGTGGAAAGATCTGCGTCGTCAGTTCGACAAGCTCGAAGGCAAGAGCAGCGTGGTCGCCAAGGGCTTCACCAGTGGCTCCGATTCGGTCGGTGGCGCGCGCCAGACCGCCTACCACCAGCACATCGACCGCTTCGACGACCTGATCATCGGCCCGAACCTCTGGGCCGGCTTCGCCAAGGCAAAGCCGGGGCCGACCGTGGGTCTGGTGGGCAGTCACGAGAACATCGCCGAACGCCTGGTGGAATACCGCGACGCCGGTTTCTCGACCTTCATCCTCGCCGGTAACCCACACCTGGAAGAAGCCCTGCGTATCGGTCAGGAAGTCCTGCCACTGGTGCACCAACGTCCAGCCACCCAGGCGACCTCTCATTTGAAAGCCAGCGCCTGAACGCTGCGGGAGAATTTTTGATGACTCAACCCCTCGACACCCTCTGGTACACCCGTTGCCCGGTCCCCACCGGACTGGGCATCGCCGTGCAAAAAGGCTGGCTGCAAGACACCGTTGGCGCACTGGGCACGCAAGTACAGTCATTGCGCGAGTCCGCCGACAAGGCTGTGCGCGAGTCGCATTTCGATCACACTCTGCGCAACTCGGTACGCCATGGCGGCAATATCCCGGCGATCTGGGCCAGGGCCCAAGGCCGGGAGACACGCGTCATCGGGCTGTCGTGGGCCGATGAAGTGCAACTGATCCTGACCCTTCCAGACAGCGGTATCAAAACCGTCAAGGACCTGAAGGGACGCCGTTTCGGCCTGCCCGACTGGGCTGGTGCGCAGATCGATTTTACCCGCGCCCAGGCCCTGCGCGGTCTGGAAAACGCCCTGATACTCGAAGGCCTGCAAGTCGGCGATGTGCAGCTGGTGAACTACCGCTACGAGGGCACGTTCAGCGATCCTCAGGTCAGTACTGTCAACGGCACGCCGGTCAGTACGCAGCGGGTCGAAGGGCGCAATCTGGAACTGGTGGGCCTGCTGCGTGGTGAAGTCGATGCGATTTTCCTCAAAGGCGCCAGCGCCGCCCGCCAGGCCCATGAGTTTGGCCTGCACACGGTCATCGACACCGGCTCGCACCCCGAGCCGCTGATTCGCAGCAACAACGGCACGCCTCGCACACTGGCGGTGGACCTGAACCTGCTGGACAACCACTTCGAGGTCGCCACCGGCATTCTCGATTCTGTACGACGCGCCGAATTTTGGGCGCACACCCATCCCCAAGACGCGCACCGCTACCTGGCCCGCGAAACCAACAGCAGCGAGTACTGGGTCAGCGCCGCTTATGGCAACGACGCCCACCTGCGCCTGAACACCGAACTGGACGAGCAGGCCATTGGCGCCCTGCAGGACTTCACCCACTTTCTGCATCGCTGGCGTTTCATCCCGAAAAGTTTCGACGTGCGCGATTGGATCGATCGACGACCGCTGGACGCGTTGCTGCAATCGCCCACCGCGCTGGCCGGGTAACCCGCCAGGTTTCATGGACTCGAACTGAAGGCCAACATGAGCAAACCACTCGATACGCTTTGGTACACCCATAGCCCTGTTCCCACGGGGCTTGGCATCGCCGTGCAGTCCGGTCGACTGGCCGAAGCCTTTCTGCCGTTCGGCACCAACATCCAATCCCTGCGCGAGTCCAGCGAGCGGGAGGTACGCGAAGCCCATTACGACCATCACCTGAAAAACTCGGTGCGTCATGGCGGCAATATCCCGGCCATCTGGGCCTATGCCAGCGGCGTACAAACCCGGGTACTGGGGCTGTCCTGGAGCGACGAGGTGCAGTTGATCCTGACCACCGAGGAAAGCGGCATCAAGAGCATTCGCGACCTGAAAAACCGTCGTTTCGGCCTGCCGAAATGGGCCAACGTGCAGATTGACTTCACCCGTGCCCAAGCCCTGCGCGGCCTGGAAAACGCCCTGAAGCTCGAAGGCCTGACAGTGGCCGACGTCGAGTTGGTGGACTACCCCTATGGCGGGACCTACAGCGACGATCAGAAGCAGCATGTCTATGGTTCGGAAGTCAGCCTGGAAGTCACCCGCATCAGCAAGCGCAACAATGAGCTGATCGGCTTGCTGCGCGGTGACATCGACGCGATTTTTCTCAAGGGCGCGCATGCGGTGCACCTGGCCCATGAGTTCGGCTTGCAGGTGGTGGTCGATACCGGCTCCCATCCGGACCCGCTGATTCGCTCGAACAACGGCACGCCCCGAACCCTGACCGTGGACACCCATTTGCTGCACGAGCACTTCGACGCCAGCGTGAAAATCGTCGATACCGTGCTGCGCACCGAGCAATGGGCCTGGGCCAATCCGGATGAAACCCGGCGTTTTCTGGCCCGTGAACTGAACACCAGTGAGTATTGGGTAGCCGCCGCCTACGGTGAAGACGCCCATCGGCGCTTGCGCACCACGCTCGATACCCGCTCGATCGAAGCGTTGCAGGATTTCACCGATTTCCTGCATCGCTGGGATTTCATCCCGCGACGATTCGATGTGCGCGACTGGATCGATTTCAGCGTGCTTGAAAATGTCATTGGCTCCACTTCCCGCCTGGCGGTTTGAGTGCCTCATCGCCTGTAATACCGCCATCGCCGGCAAGCCGGCTCCTACAAGGTTTGCGCACGACCTGTAGGAGCTGGCTTGCTGGCGATGGCGTCCGCAAGGCCAATGAATTGCTGGCCAGGCAACACTCTTCCCCCCGACGCCTGCTGCTCCAGCAACACCCACCAAACAACTTTGTGCTGAATACCTGACAGGCTCTTTAACTCGCATGCAGCCTAACTAAAAAAACGCTGGAAAAACCCCACAAACACAACTTTCAATAACAACATAACCATTTAAATACAGGCACTTAACAAAACTAAAGCGCTCGCAAAACCTCTTGGCACGATCTCTGCTCTACCCCCACTAGTGAAACTTTTTTGGGGGAGACTTAAATGCATAAACTTAATCCAATCACCAAGAGTATCTGGCTAACCTTGTTGCTGGCCGGGGGCGGCGTCAGCGAGGGATTGCTGGCAGCAGAAGCCACAGAAGCCGATAGCAGCAAAACCGCCACGGAGCCTTCACTCAAGACCGTGACCGTGACCGCTCAACACCGGGAAGAAACCCTGCAAGAGATTCCGGTCGCGGTGTCGGCGATACAGGGCAACAGCCTCGTCGTCGATGGTGTGCGCAACATGGGTGACATCACCACGTTCGTGCCCAACACCTCGGCAAAAAACCCGGACGGCGATGGCCGGCCGCGTTGGTACATCCGTGGTCTCGGCACCGGGGACACCGGCGCGGCAACGGTTTTTCCGGTGGGAATCTACGCCGATGACGTCTACTTGAACGCACCTATCGCCGGCGGCGGGCCGTTGTTCGACCTGGAGCGCATCGAAATCCTGCGAGGGCCGCAAGGCACGCTGTACGGCAAGAACACCACCGCAGGCGCGGTGAATGTCATCTCCAAAAAACCAACCTTCGACACCGATGGTTTCGGCACGATCGGGTTTGGCACCAAAAACGAACGCATCGTCAGTGGCGCTCTGGGGGGAGCGCTGGTGGATGAGAAACTCGCGGCGCGGATCGCGCTGTATTCCGAAGAGCGTGACGGCTTTCAGGACAACCTGGTGGACGACAACACCTACGGCGACGTCAACAAGAAAGCCGTGCGCCTGCAGTTTCTGGCTCAGGTCAATGATGATCTTGAGGCATTGCTGAAGGTTCACAGTCGCGAATACAAAGGCGACGGCAGCAACGGCTCACTCACCGTCGGGCGCTACTACAACGTGGGTTATGAACGTCCCAGCGGGCGCGATATCGATATCAATGTCAATGAAGACTCCAAGCTCAATCACGACGGCACTTCGCTGACCCTGAACTGGCATCTGGGTGACTACACCCTGACCTCCATCAGTGCCTATGACTACATTCGCGGGCAATCCACCAGCGACGCCGACTACACGCCTTATGAGGTCAACGGCGCAGCGATTGCCGACAACAAATATTCGCAGTATTCCCAGGAACTGCGTCTGGCCTCGCCGCAGCAGGAAACCTTGCGCTGGTTGTTGGGAGCGCACTACTTCCACGAAGATCTCGACAGCTCCGCACAGCGCATCATCACACCCGGCCCCACGCCTAACGGCACCGGCTCGAACCAGATCGGCGGCGCCACCGACTTTCGTGACTTGAGCTACGACCACGCCACGGACAGTTACGCGCTGTTCGGCAACCTGACCTATGACTTCACCGATAAGTTCTCCGTGACCAGCGGCCTGCGCTGGACCCAGGAAAAGAAAGACATCGACCTCGACCTGACCCAACTGACCCGCATCACCGCCAACGGTCCATTGGTGCCCCTGGCCGGTGTCGGCACCAATGGCAACCGTCAGGAAGACAAGACCTGGGAAGCCTGGACCTATGACCTGACGCCGGAATACCGGATCAACGACAACCTGCGAGTGTTTTTCCGCTATGCCCACGGCTTCCGTTCCGGCGGATTCAACACCGGCCTGTCCACCAGCCTTTCGCAGCTGACCACGGTGGACCCGGAACAACTCGACGCCTACGAAATCGGCCTCAAGTCCGAGTGGTTCGACCATCGCCTGACGGCCAACGCCAATATCTTCTATTACGACTATTCGGACATCCAGGTGAACCTGCTGACGGTCAACAACGGGGTGCTCACCACGGCGTTGACCAACGGCGCCAAGGGTACGGTCAAGGGCGCCGAGCTGGAACTCGAAGCCCAACCGACTGACTTCCTGCATCTGCGTGCCGCGGTTTCGTTCCTCGACACCGAGTACACCGACTTCAAGAACACCAACCCCAACACCGGCGTCGTCACGGGTGATTACAGTGGCAACAGCTTCGTGCGTTCGCCGCGCAACGTGGTGGCGCTGGGTGCCGATTACACGTTCCCGCTGGAAATCGGTGGCAAGTTGGTCGCCGGTGGCGATGTCAGCTATCGCGACAAGGAATACTTCCTCGCCGACCGCCAGAGCAGCGCCGACAAGACCCTCAGCCAACCGCACTACACCCTGGCGAACACTCGCCTGACCTGGTTCAGCCCGGATGAAAAGCTCAGCGTCACTGGTTTTGTGAACAACGTCACCGACCGTCGCTACCAGGTTCACGGCCGTCCGAACGGCACGCTGGGCCAATACGTCATTACCTACGGCGACCCACGCACCGTTGGCCTGAGCGTGACCAGCCGCTTCTGACCCTTGCAGGAGGCACATAACCCCCTGTAGGAGCCGGCTTGCTGGCGATGAGGCCCGCAAGCCTTGCATCGCCCTGAAGGCCGCCATCGCCAGCAAGCCGGCTCCTACAGAAAACCTCGATTTCCGGGCCACCGGTTTCCCAGTAATACCCACCGATTTCCGGGCCACCGGTTTCCATGCAATACCCAACGATTTCCGGGCCGCCGGTATCCACGCAACACCCATCGATTTCCGGTCTGCCGGTATCCATTCAAACAATCGATTTCCGGTCCTCCGGAACCACACAAAACCCTGTAGGAGCCAGCTTGCTGGCGATGAGGCCCGCAAGTCTTGTATCGCTTTGAAGGCCGCCATTGCCGGCAAGCCGGCGCCTACAGCATGGAAGGAATTTAACCCATGTTCCATCACACCCCGTTGGCCGGCGCTATTGCGCTGGTCATTGGCAGCCTTGCCCTGCCTGTCGTTGCTGCCCCTACCCAACCCGGTGCAACCGGCGATCACCTGGACACCGTGGTCGTGCTCGGCACCCGTCGAAGCGATGTCACGGCACTGGAAAGCGCCGCGCCGATTGACGTGCTGTCTGGCGAGCAACTGGAACAGACCGGCGCCAGTGACCTGTCCGGCGCCCTCACCGCGCTGTCACCCTCGTTCACCTATCCGCAATCACCCCAAGGTGCCTTCGCCGGGTCCATCGCCCAAGGCGCATCGCTACGCGGCCTGGCCTCTGATCAGGTGCTGGTGCTGGTCAACGGCAAGCGCCGCCATACCAGCGCCAACGTCACCCGGCAAAGCCTGGTCAATGGCCGTGGTGCGGCGGCCGTCGATTTGAGCCTGATTCCCCTGAGCTCGATCCAGCGCGTGGAAATCCTTCGCGACGGCGCCGCAGCGCAATACGGCTCAGACGCCATTGCCGGCGTGATCAACATCGTGCTCAAGGAAAAGGACGAGGGAGGCAATCTCGGATACCGCTTCGGCGGCTATGACAAAGGTGATGGCATCCAGCGCAAACTCAGCGGCTGGAAAGGCTTCACCCTGCCCAACGACGGCTTCCTGACCATGAGTTTCGACGCCGGCAATCAGGACCCGGCCAGCGACACCAACCCGGACAACCGGATTTTTTACCCGGGCTCTACCAGCATCAACACCCCCCGTGAACAGAACAATCGCTATCGCACCTGGCGTTGGGGCTCGGGCAATGTATCGGACCAATACAACGTTGCCGTAAACAGCGAGGTCGGCATTGGCGAAGGTCTGACCGCCTACGGCTTTGCCACGTACGCCCACAAAAATACCGATGCGGAAGGCTTTTTCGATCCGCCTACGACGTTGCGCAACAATTACAGCAGCACCGCGTTGCAGCGATTCCCGGACGGACGCCTGCCCATTACCCGCTATTCGCTGGAAGACTATGCATTGACCGGGGGGCTGCGCTACGAAGACGAACAACTGGGTAAATTCGACTTCGCCGTGAACCATGGCGACAACACCCTGGATTCCACCGACCACCATGCGATCAACCCGAGCTGGGGCGCCAACAGCCCGGAAAACATCTACACCGGCAAACGTGAGGCTGACCAGACCAACGCAACGCTGGACTGGGTGCGGGATTTCCCCACCGACCTGTTGTTCAAGCCGCTGACACTCTCCGCTGGCCTGGCCTGGCGCCAGGAGAACTACGAGCTGAGCGAAGGAGAAGCCGCCGGATGGCAGAACGGTCCGTTCTTCAATAGCGTCGACCCGATTACGCAGCGGCGCATCCCGGGTTACTACTCGGGCATTACCCAAGTCGATGCGGCCACACTGGACCGCAACGTATTGGGAGCCTATGTCGATGTCGAAGGGCAGATCACCGAGAAATTCCAGGCCGGTGTTGCGGTGCGCACCGAGCACTACTCGGACTTCGGCGACACCACCAACGGCAAACTGTCCTTGCGTTATGACTTCACTGCGCAGATCGCTGCCCGAGCTACCGCCAGCACTGGCTATCGCGCGCCGTCACTGGTGCAGAGCGGCTTGTCGTCATTCAGCGTGCAGGTGGTGGAGCAACCGCCAGGCAGCGGCAATTTTGTCGAAGTGCAGCAACGCACCCTGCGCGCAGACAGCCCGGAAGCCGCGTTGCTGGGCGGCACATCGCTGAAACCGGAGGAGTCGACCAGTTATTCTCTGGGTCTGGTCTGGCGCCCGCTGGCCAATGCATCGGTGACGCTGGACGCCTACCGCATCGATATCGATAACCGCATCACCCTCTCCGACCAATTGCCCGCGTCGGTGGTCTCGCCGATTTTCGCTGGCACGCCGTACGCGAATATTCAAAGTGCGGCCTTCTACAGCAACGTCGCCGATACCCGCACCGACGGTGTCGAGCTGGCGAGCAACTATCAGTTGGACCTGCAGCAATGGGGACAACTGAACCTGAACGCCGGCGTGAGCCAGAACAACACCAAAATCACCGCCCTGCGTGACGTCGGCAATATCAAGGGTTCGCAGATAATCGGTCGAACCACCCAAGGTTTGATCGAAGACGGCACCCCCGAAACCAAGCTGATCTTGAGTGCCAACTGGCTGTATGACGATTGGGGCATCACCGTGGCTCAACGTCGGTATGGCGAATGGAAAAGCCTCAACGCCGCCAACCCCACCCTGGACCAGACGTACAGTCCGCAATGGGTGACCGACCTGGACCTGTCCTACACCTTCAACAAAACCCTGAAGGTTTCGCTGGGTGCGATCAACCTGTTCGATACCCACCCGGACAAGGCTGACGGCACGCAGTTGTACGGTGTACCGAAATACTCGATCACCAGCCCTGAAGGCGCCCAGGGAGCGTTCTACTACACCAGTGTCAGTTACGAATTCTGACGGGGCTGCTGTTCTGGTGTTGCTGGAGCAGCAACCAGTGTTGATGAAGCACCATTGCCTTTGTAGGAGCCGGCTTGCTGGCGATGGCGGACAGCACGATTTGTGGTGTTTGCACCGCAGCTATCGCCAGCAAGCCGGCTCCTACAGGGGGTGTTATCGCCAGCAAGCCGGATCCGGGAGGGGGCGGTGCATGCATCGTCGCGGCTGGCACAGCTCTTGCGATACCCCCTCGGTACTTAGCCGAAATAAGACCTGCCATGCGCCCCCAACGACTGTTGTATACCCTGACCTGGCTTATCTCTCCTGCTGCCCTGCTGTTGCTCTGGGCGTTGGTAGCGGAGGCCGGAATTTTCCCGCGTAACCTGCTGGTCCCACCCGCACAAGTATGGCGAACCTTCGGGGAGCTGTCGGCCAGCGGCGAGTTGCAAGAGCACCTGCTCAACAGCCTGTCGCGCCTGGGGCTGGGATTCACTGTCGGCTCGTTGTCAGGCCTGGCGTTCGGGATCCTCATGGCCTTGTCGAAAAATGTCGAGAACTACTGCTCGCCGCTATTTCATACGCTGCGCCAGATCCCCAGCATCGCGTTGATCCCGATGTTCGTGCTGCTGTTCGGTATCGATGAAACCTTCAAGATCATCATCGTCGCCAAAACCGCCTTCTTCCCGGTGGCACTGGCCGCCAGCGAAGGCGTCAAAGCCATTCCGCGCAGCTACTTCGAAGTGGCTGACGTGTATCGGCTGCGCTGGCCGACCTTCGTCCGCGAGATCGCCCTGCCTGCTGCCACGCCCCCGATCATCACCGGATTTCGCATCAGCCTGACCCGGGCCTGGGTGGTGCTGGTCGCCACCGAGTTGCTGGCTGCCGACAGCGGCCTGGGTCAGATGATTGAAATGAGCCGGCAAATGTTGCGCATTGATGTGGTGATGGTCGGCGTGGTCGTCACGGGCGTGATCGGCTTTGTACTCGACTTTGGTTTTCGCCAACTGGAACAGCGGATGTTTCGCTGGCAGACCCGCTAGGAGCCGCTGATGTCTCGACTATTTGCAAAATCCCGCGGCTTGTTGCTGCCGCTATTGTTGATCGGCGGCTGGGAGTACCTGTCACGCCAGGGCGCCGCCGGGGCTTACGCCTTTGTGCCGTTGTCAGCTATTGGTTCGGCCTTGGTGGAACTGCTGGCCAATGGCGAACTTTTGGTGAATTTGCTGGCCAGCCTGGCCCGCACCTGCGCCGGCCTGGCCCTGGGCATCCTTTTCGGTGTGCTGCTGGGGGTGCTGATGGCGCTTTCAGCCGTGGCCAACCGCTTGATCGGGCCGTTGTTCCATTCCATTCGCCAGGTCCCGATGCTGGGCTGGATTCCCCTGATCGCCATGTGGTTCGGCAACGGAGAATTCTCCAAGGTGCTGATCGTCAGCCTCGCCGCGTTTTATCCGATGGTCCTCAATACCTGGCAGGGCTTCAGCCACGTCGAACAGCGCTATCGGGAGGTTGGGCAGGTGCTGGTCCTGAGCCCTTGGCAACGGTTTCGCCATGTACTGCTGCCGGCGGCGCTACCGAGCATCGCCACCGGGGTGTTGCACGCACTGGCATTTGCCTGGGTCACCGCCATCGGTAGCGAACTGTTTCTCTCCTCAGGCGCCGGCCTCGGCAACCTGATGATGAACGCCGAAGCCGGCTCACGCATGGAGGTCATTGTCCTCAGCGTGCTGTGCATCGGCCTCTGTGGCTACCTGATGACGCTGCTCTTCACCCTTCTTAGCCGCCATTTGCTGCGCTGGCGCAACACTCGTTGAAAGGCCACTCCATGAACGCAATTGCCCAAACTACTCTGCTACACAGCACGCCCTTGCAGTCGGGTGCGCTGCATATTCGCGGTCTGAGCAAGACTTTTCGGATCGAAGGACAACCGCTGCCGGTACTGAAAAATATCAATCTCGACGTTCGTCCCGGCGAGTTCGTCAGCATCGTCGGTGCCAGCGGCTGCGGCAAATCAACCCTGTTGCGGCTGATCGTCGGGTTGGAAGCCGATTATGAAGGGGACATCTCGCTGGACGGCAAAAGCGTCGTCGGCACCAGCCTGGAGCGCGGGATCGTGTTTCAGGACCATCGGTTGTTTCCGTGGATGACCCTGAGCCAGAACATCGCCCTGGCCTTGAAGAACCACCCGCTGTCTGCAGCGGAAAAAGACCGGTGGGTGGCCGAGCACATTGCTCTGGTGAACCTCGATGGCTTTGAAAACGCCTACCCGCATCAGCTGTCTGGTGGCATGGCACAACGAGCAGCCATCGCTCGCGCATTGATCAATAAACCAAAAGTGTTGTTGCTCGACGAGCCTCTGGGCGCTCTGGATGCGCTGACGCGGATCCGCCTGCAACACGAGTTGCAGCGCATCTGGGTACAGCAGCGCTGCACGGTGATCATGGTTACTCACGACATTGAAGAGGCGCTGTACCTGGGGGACCGGGTGATCGTCATGGACGCCCATCCGGGACGGATCAAACACGAGATCAAAGTCGACCTGCCCCACCCCCGGGAGCGTACTTCGACCGTGTTGCAAGGTTACAAGGAACAGCTGCTGGAGGAACTGGTTGGGCATTGAACCGTGACGCAATCCGTCGGGAACGCCGGCAGCCCGTACGTCAATGCAAGTTCCAAGGGCGGTTACAAGGGGTATAACTATCAGAACAAAGTCGGGCCACACAGAATAGGCCCTCTAAAGACAGCGCCCGGGCCAGGCGCCTAAGGCCCGGATCGGCGCCTTAGGCGCGGAGCGATGTGATGAGATCCAGAGCATGGCGATGGGCTCGCAAGAGCCTTCCTGGCTGCATCGAGCTGGCCTTGCTGGTCGCTCCATTGTGCGCCAGCGCCATGTTCAAGTGCCAAGCCACGGACGGAGCCATCAGCTACACCAGCCAAGCCGTCGCCAGCGCCCGCTGCACTCGCCAGAATGACACGGCGGGCGCCGGTGTCGGTGCCAAGACAATGGCCCTGCCACGGTTGGTGCGGGACGACGACGCAGGTGCGGTGCGGATTAGGGTGTTCACCTTCGTCCACAAAGGTGTTCGTCAATATGTGAGCCGCCGCCCCGTCGGGATTTCCGCACGGGTCGATGTCCTTGAGCTCTATGTCATCAAGGGTTGCTATCTGTGCAGGGCGCCGAAGGATTTCAAGGTCACCTCACTGCGCCTGGACACCCGCTCCTATCGACAGGAGATCGAAGCCGCTTCGGGTCATTACGGTGTCGACCGGGCGCTGGTCCGCGCAGTGATACATGCCGAATCGGCGTTTCGCCCCAACGCCATTTCCGAAGCCGGCGCTCAGGGGTTGATGCAGTTGATGCCCGCCACCGCCGAGCGCTTTGACGTGGACGATCCGTTCGACGCACGACAGAACATTCGTGGCGGCGTGCGCTACCTGGCCTGGCTGCTCAAGCGCTTCAACGGCAACCAGATGCTGGCGTTGGCAGGTTACAACGCCGGAGAAGCGTCCGTGGTCGAGTACAACGGGGTACCTCCCTATGCCGAGACGCAATCCTACGTCACCCTCGTGCAGTCCTTGACCGAACGCTATCGCAACCATCGCTAGTACCGCAGGGCGCATAACCTGGAATAGGTAATACGCCATTCGGGGAATGGCCCAGCAGTGTGCTGTACGGGAACAGACGCCTATGGAGGACTTTAATGGATCCTTAATGTGAAGACCATTTTCTTTGACCGATAATCGAACGGTTTAAGTTATAGCCTAACTCATTGTTTTTAATTATATTTATTGTTTTCTTAGATAAAAATCTAAAAAAACACTCATAACAACACTTTTCAATGGATCCATAAATTGATTGACTGGCGCCGCACGGTGTCAGGTGTTGCGCCTGCCCGCTCATAAAAACAACAAGGGTGTCGTGATGAGTGACTTTTCAATCGGGCTCAAGCCTTGGCTTGTACCCACCTTCGTGTGCCTTGCTCGTTTTACCTGTACTCATCCTCGTTTCGAGGGGCAACAGCCATGACCGTCGATCTCAAGAGCGTGGTCGATGAGCGTTCCATGGCGCCGTTCCAGTGGCTGGCCGTGGGTATCTGCATTGTCCTGAACATGATCGATGGTTTCGACGTGCTGGTGATGGCCTTCACGGCCTCTTCGGTGTCTGCCGAATGGGGTCTCAATGGCGCACAGATCGGGCTGTTGTTAAGTTCCGGGCTGTTTGGCATGGCGGCAGGCTCTCTGTTTATTGCACCGTGGGCGGATCGCTTTGGTCGTCGCCCCTTGATCCTGTTTTGCCTGCTGCTTTCAGGGGCCGGCATGCTGTTGTCGGCACTGAGCCAGACGCCACTGCAACTGGCGCTACTACGCGGGGTGACCGGCCTGGGTATTGGCGGGATCCTGGCCAGCAGCAACGTAATTGCCAGTGAATACGCCAACAAACGCTGGCGTGGGCTGGCGGTGAGCCTGCAGTCCACCGGTTATGCCTTGGGCGCGACCCTCGGCGGTCTGTTGTCGGTGTGGTTGCTGACGCACTTTGGCTGGCGCTCGGTATTCGTCTTCGGTGGCGCTGTGACCCTGGCGGTGATCCCGCTGGTGCTGATGTACCTGCCCGAATCACTGGATTTCCTGATCGCCCGCCGCCCCGACAACGCCCTGGCACGCATCAATCGCCTGGCCGCCCGCCTCGGTCAGCCGGCACTGCGCGAACTGCCCGCCGCCCCCGCGGCGCCGACTTCAGGCCGCGGGCGCCTGGCGCAATTGCTCTCACCGGCTTCACGGCGCACGACCTTGTTGATCTGGCTGCTGTTCTTCCTGGTGATGTTCGGCTTCTACTTCGTCATGAGCTGGACGCCGAAGCTGTTGGTAGCAGCAGGGTTGTCGGCCCAGCAAGGGATCAGCGGTGGTGTGTTGCTGAGCGTCGGCGGCATTTTCGGCGCGGCGCTGATTGGCGCCATGGCTTCGCGCTGGCGTCTGACCCGAGTGCTGTCGTTGTTCATGCTGATTACCGCAGGCTTGCTGGTCCTGTTCGTTGACTCGGCTTCATCGGTATCAATGGCACTCGGCCTGGGCCTATTGATCGGGCTGTTTTCCAACGGCTGCGTGGCTGGTTTGTACGCACTGTCGCCGATCGTCTATGACGCCTCCGTACGAGCAACTGGGGTCGGCTGGGGCATCGGTATCGGACGGATCGGTGCGATTCTTTCGCCGACCGTAGCCGGCCTGCTGCTCGATAGCGGCTGGCAGCCACTGCACCTGTATGGGGTGTTTGCCGTGGTTTTCGTGATCGCCGCCGCCGTGCTGCTGTTACTGAGGCCTGGCGCCCAACAGCAGCCAGAAGTGCGACTCAGCCAGGCCTGAGCAATGCAACAAAGCAGCGAGGTCCATCCTCGCTGCTGACTACATCCCCAAGGAATACAATAATAATGACTCGCTTCCCCCTCCCTCCCCGGGCCCTGCTCGGCGGTGCAATTCTTATCGCCGTCTTCCCTTCAGCGCATGCTGAGAACGGTGGTTTTTTCGACGATTCCAAGACCAGCCTGGTCCTGCGA
This sequence comes from Pseudomonas sp. P8_241, assembly GCF_034008315.1. NCBI lineage: Bacteria > Pseudomonadati > Pseudomonadota > Gammaproteobacteria > Pseudomonadales > Pseudomonadaceae > Pseudomonas > Pseudomonas sp. P8_241. The sequence goes on from NZ_CP125377.1 coordinate 3,500,930, forward strand.
AATTACTATTTCAATCGTGACTTCAATGACCCGGGCGCCAGCAAGAGCAAGATAGAGGAATGGGCCCAGGGCGCTATTCTCAAGTTCAATTCCGGCTATACCCCTGGCGTGCTCGGCTTTGGCCTGGACGGTATAGCGATGCTTGGCGTCAAGCTCGACAGTGGCCCGCAACGCAGCGGTTCGGAGCTGCTGCCGGTGCACGACGACGGTCGCTCCGCCGACGACTACGGGCGCGTTGGAGTGGCCGCGAAAATGCGCCTTTCTGCTACAGAACTGATGCTCGGCGAGCTCATGCCGGACATACCGTTGCTGCGCTACGATGACGGCCGCCTGCTGCCACAGACCTTTCAGGGCGCCATGCTGGTGTCCCGCGAGTTCCCGGGGCTGAACCTGCAGGCAGGTCAATACACTGACGTGAGCCTGCGCAATTCCTCAGACATGCAAGACCTCTCCGCCTGGGCGGCGCCCACCGTCACGTCCGACGGCTTCAACTATATGGGTGCCGAGTACCGCTTCAACGAACAACAAACCCTGGTCGGCGCCTGGCACTCGCAACTTGAAGACATCTACCAGCAAAGCTACCTGAACCTGCTGCACAAACAGCAGTTCGCTGACTGGACCCTTGGCGCCAACCTGGGTTACTTCATCGACAAGGAAGACGGCAGCGCGCGTATCGGTAATGTACAAAGCCACACCGCCTACGGGTTGTTCTCGGCCAAACTGGGAGGCCATACCTTGTATCTGGGCCTGCAGAAGGTCAGCGGCGATACCGGCTGGATGTCGGTGTATGGCAGTAGCGGGCGAACCCTGGGCAACGACATGTTCAACGGTAATTTCAGCAACGCCGACGAACGCTCCTGGCAGGCTCGTTATGACTACGACTTCGCTGCCGCCGGCATCCCCGGTTTGCTGCTGATGACGCGCTACGGTCACGGCGAAAACGCTACCACCAAGGCGGGCAGCGATGGCAAGGAGTGGGAGCGCGACACCGAAGTCAGCTACACCCTGCAAAGTGGCCCGCTGAAGAACCTCAGCGTGCGCCTCAACAACGCCACCAACCGTCGCAGCTTCAACAGTGACTTCGATCAGACCCGCCTCATCATCAACTACCCCCTGTCACTCTGATCTTCCCTCCAGGGGCGCCAGTCGCCCCTGCAGCTCTCCCCTTCCTTGCGTTACTATGGCGAATCACCTCTCTGGAAGTCGCCTGCATGAGTAAACCCGGTCAAATGGTGCTGGTTGCACTGCGCAAAATGATTGCCTCGGGCGAGTTGGCGGCCGGCGAACGGCTGATGGAAATCCCGACAGCCGAACGCTTCGGCGTCTCGCGCATGCCGGTACGCATGGCATTCGTTACCCTTGAGCAGGAAGGCTTGCTGGTGCGCCATGGCGGACGGGGTTATCAGGTGCGCTCGGTAAGCGCCGACGATATCGCCGGCGCCGTGGAGGTGCGCGGGGTGCTGGAGGGGCTGGCGGCACGGCAGAGCGCCGAGCGGGGACTGAGCGCGCATGCGCAGACAGCGCTGCACGAATGCCTGGTACAAGGCGATACACTGTTCGACAAAGGCTACGTGACGGAAGAAGACCTGGAGGTGTTCCATGACCTCAACATGCGCTTTCATCAGGTGATTGTCGAAAGCAGCGCCAACCCGGCCATCGCCGAAGCCCTGGCGCGCAACGACCATCGCCCCTTCGCTTCAGTCTCAGCGCTGGCGATCGATCGCCAGGACATGGTGCGCGAGTACCGGCGCTTCAACTTCGCCCACATGCAACATCACTCGGTCTTCGACGCGCTGGTCAACCGCCAGGGCGCCCGCGCCGAAGCCATCATGCGCGAACACGCCAATGCGACCCTGCGTTACGCCGAGGTGTTCGGCGCGACCGGCAGCAGTAGCGTGCAGATGAAAGTGATCGCGCGCGGCGAATAAGCGTTGGTTCAGATATCCAGCACCAAGAGTGCCGATTTGGCCCGCGAACAGCAGGGCGTGAACTGATCATTGGCGGCTTGCTCCTCGTCGGTGAGAAACAGGTCGCGGTGATCAGGCACTCCTTCCAGCACGCGGGTCAGGCAGGTTCCGCAAACACCCTGCTCACAGGAAATGGCGATCTCGACCCCGTGGCTTTCCAGCACCTGGACCACCGTCTTGTCGGCCGGAATGTCGAACACCTGACCGCTACTGCCAAGCTTCACCTGGAACGACCCATCGCTACTCGTATCCACCGGCGCTGCAGCGAAGTATTCACGATGCAACTGCCCATCGCTCCAACCTTGGGCCTTGGCACTATCGAGCACAAACTGCATAAACCCCGAAGGGCCACAGACATACAGGTGCAAGTCCGGCCCCGGATTGGACAACACCTTAGCGGCATCCAGACGCGAATCGGCGTCTTCATCGAAATGCAGGTGCACGCGATCAGAAAAGGAAGAACCTTTGAGTCGCTCGACAAAAGCCGCACGGTCAATGGCACGCACACAGTAATGCAGTTCGAAATCGGCACCGCTGTCAGCCAGTTGCTCGGCCATGCAGAGAATCGGGGTGATGCCGATACCGCCGGCAAACAACAGGCTGCGCCGGGCATCCCCCGCCAAAGGGAAGAGGTTGCGCGGCTCGCTGATGTGCAGGCGATCGCCATTGTTGATCTGCTCATGCATGCACTGCGACCCTCCGCGAGAGGCGGCGTCCTTGAGCACGCCGATCTGGTAGCGATTGCGCTCCCGGGGGTGATTGCACAGTGAGTACTGACGGACCAGTCCGCCGGGCAAGTGCACGTCAATGTGGGCCCCGGCAGTGAAGGCGGGCAATGTGCCCCCTTGGGCACAGGTCAATTCGTAGCTGCAAATATCCAACGCTTCGTTGTTGCGGGATGTCACGACGACTTCAATCATGTCGCACCTTCAAGACCGGCCACCGCAGTGGCCGCGAACAATGGGAATGGGAGTGGACCGGGGTACGTTCGAGGGCGCTCGCCGTCGCTACTTGACCGAGGTAATCAGCTCGACCGCCGGAGACCGCTCACGGGCGATGATGCGCTCCAGCACTCGCCTGGACTGCACGCCACCGGCATCGATGTTGAGCTTGAGCAAGTTGCGCTGAGGATTGGCCAGCAGGTTTTTCTGCTGCTGCTCAAGCATGTTCAGGTCTTCGCTGAAGATCTTGCCCTGGCCCTCGCGAATGCTGGCGGTCAGTGCCTCGTCTTGCGGATTGAAGTTGCGTGCCATACCCCAGAAGTACCAGATCGAGGTGTCGGTTTCCGGAGTAATGAAGTCGACCACGATGCTCGCGGCCTTGTGCTGCGGCTGCGCGTTGTAACCGCCCTTGCCCGCGTGGGCCACGCCCACTTCGATCAATACGTGACTGGGCGGGCTGAAGCGGCAGATCTGCCAACGGTCCACCGGCACGTCATCGGCCAGATTGTTACCCCGCAGGGCCATGCGCCAGAACGGCGGCGCCATGATGTTTTCCATGTGCCGCGCGGTGACCACTTCGTCACCCTCAACGGTGGTGACCGGTGGCGCTTCATCGATCTCTTTCTGGCCGATGCTCGAGGCGTGCACGTAGGTTTCGTGGGTGAGATCCATCAGGTTATCGATCATCAGGCGATAGTCGCAGCCGATGTGGAACAGTCCACCACCGTAGGCCCACTCATCGCTCACAGCCCATTCCAGATGATGGATCAGGGTTGGGTCAGCCTTGTCCTGTTCCCCAGGCCAGACCCAGATAAAACCGTAACGCTCTTCAACCGCGTAGGTCTTGTTGCACGGAAAACCCCGTACGCGCTGACCTGGCATTTCGACGGTTTTGCCATCACAGCCCATCACCAGGCCGTGGTAGCCACAGACCAGGTTGCCGTTCTCGACATACCCAAGCGATAGGGGGGCGCCGCGGTGTGGGCAAAAATCCTCGACGGCGGCAACGCGCCCTTCATGGCCTCGATAGAAAACGATTTTCTCACCGCATATTTGCCGCCCAAGGGGCTTGTCAGCGATCTCGTCCGGGGTGCAGGCGACATACCAGGTGTTCTTCGGATACATGGGGGATCTCCAAGTCAGGCTTGTTTTTATGGATCCATTTGAGCGGACATTACCGGGTCAAGTCAAGCTAATCGTAGATGACAGACTATCAATGGATCCATTAATGCAGGCTCAGCCATATCCAACCTTGCGAGTACCACGCCTGAGTGAAGTCGTTTCCAGGACCGACGCGGCCTTATTTAAACAACGCTCAAAGAACCGAGAGGATTGACGCTGGCCACTTGGTGACTGACTGGTTTTCACCGAGAACACAATGTATTGATGTGTCGATATCAGACACGGAGGTGGCGTGATCAGGTAACTGAATCAGCGGAGAAGCCGGGTAAGGTGGCGCATCTTTTCATCGAGATACCCCCATCGAAATGATGGGTTTGACAAGAACTGCAGCGGTTGAAGAATGCGGTAACAACGATGATCGGTTGCCCCTGTCAATCCGCTTAAATGTCGACCAGCAGAGAAAAAAACCAATGATTAGCCCGAACTCCAGGGATTCGAGTGGCCAATTGGCGCAGGGCTTCAAGCCTCGTCACGTAACAATGCTGTCAATCGCCGGTATTATCGGCGCCGGTTTGTTCGTTGGCTCAGGGCATGCCATTGCTGCGGCGGGTCCAGCGGTCCTCCTGGCCTATCTATTCTCAGGCTTGCTCGTCGTTCTGGTCATGCGCATGCTCGGTGAAATGGCGGTAGCCAATCCGGACACGGGCTCGTTCTCCACCTATGCCGACCAGGCCATAGGACGCTGGGCCGGTTTTACCATCGGTTGGCTCTATTGGTGGTTCTGGGTCCTGGTGATTCCTATCGAAGCGCTCGCGGCGGGCCATGTGCTCAATCAATGGTTTCCCCAGATCGATGCCTGGCTGTTCGCCCTGGTGTCGATCATTGCGTTGGTGGTCACCAATCTGTTCAGTGTCTCCAAGTACGGCGAATTCGAATTCTGGTTCGCCATGGCCAAGGTCGTTGCGATCATAGCTTTCATCGGCGTGGGTTTTGCCGTACTGATGGGCTGGGTTCCCGACCGGGAAGTCAGCGGACTGAGCGGCCTGATGGCTGAGCACGGTGGCTTTGCTCCCAACGGCCTGTCAGCGGTAGTCGGCGCCTTCATCACCATCATGTTCAGCTTCATCGGTACGGAAGCGGTCACCATCGCGGCGGCCGAATCCAATAATCCCGCCCAGAACATTGCAAAGGCAACGCGCTCGGTGATCTGGCGCATCGGGGTGTTTTACCTGCTGTCGATTTTCGTGGTCATCTCCGTGGTGCCCTGGAATGATCCGTTGCTGGCCTCGGTAGGCTCTTATCAGCGGGCCCTGGAAATCATGAACATTGCTCATGCCAAGTTCATGGTCGACGTAGTCGTTCTGATTGCCGTGGCCAGTTGCATGAACTCCTCGATCTACATTGCCTCGCGCATGTTGTTTTCACTGGGCCGACGTGGCGATGCGCCGAAGGGGCTGAAGGTGACCTCCTCGGAAGGGGTACCACGGGCGGCCGTCATCGCCAGCACGGTGCTGGGCGCGGCGATCACCGTGTGGAGCTACTTCATGCCCGCCGGGCTGTTTGAGTTCCTGCTGGCCAGCTCCGGCGCGATTGCCTTGCTGGTGTACCTGGCCATTGCGGTTTCGCAGCTGCGCATGCGCCGGATATTACGTCGGCAGAACGTCGAGCTGACCTTTCGCATGTGGCTGTTTCCATGGCTGACATGGCTGGTGATCGTGTTCATTTGCGCAGCGCTGGCGGTCATGATGATCACCCCGGAACACCGTACGGAAGTGAGCACGACCATTGGATTGGCGCTGGCGATTTCCTTTATTGGTCTTGTGACGTCGCGTCACCCTGCCCAGGCGGCGAGGGTTACGTCAGTGGGATAAAAACCAGGGAGGTATTTGCGTCGAACCTGAAACTCCCCCACAGGTGATGCCCGCCACTCGACAGAAGTCGCAATTCAATCCCGAGCAATCTTGTCATTTGCCAAGGCTTAGGGCAGGGTCGATACCACTGACATCTCTGCCAAAGGAGTCACTCCATGTCAAAGCTATATCCCGGTATCGATCCTGAGGGGCTGGTCGAGTACTCAGTGGTCTACACCGACCGCTCGCTCAACCACATGTCGCAGTCATTCCAAGCCGTGATGAGGAACATTTCCACAACCCTGAAACAGGTCTACAACGCCCAGGCTGTCGCGGTGGTCCCGGGCAGCGGCACATTTGGCATGGAGGCGGTGGCACGACAGTTTGCCACCGACCAGCAATGTCTGGTGATACGCAACGGCTGGTTCAGTTATCGCTGGAGCCAGATCCTGGAGATGGGCAATATCCCGGCGGCCACTACGGTGCTCAAAGCCCGACCGGTCGACACGGGTCGACAAGCTGCCTACGCCCCACCGCCTCTGGACGACGTGCTGGCAGCCATTGAGGCTTCGAGGCCGCAGATTGTCTTCGCCCCCCACGTTGAAACCTCATCAGGGATCATCCTGCCCGACGACTACCTGCGGGCCGTCGGCGACGCCGTGCATGCGGTAGGTGGCCTGTTCGTACTGGACTGCATCGCCTCAGGCACGCTTTGGGTTGATATGCAAAAATGCGCAGTCGACCTGCTGATCAGCGCACCGCAGAAAGGCTGGAGCGCCTCCCCTTGCTGCGCCCTGGTGATGTTCAGTTCTTTGGCCCTCGAGCGCATCGAGCAGACGCAGAGCAGCAGCTTCGCCTGCGACCTGAAAAAGTGGCTTCAGATCATGCAGGCCTACGAACAGGGCGGACACGCCTACCATGCGACCATGCCCAGCGATTCCCTCGCGCGGTTCAACGAAGTGATGAAAGAGACGCAAGCCTACGGTTTCGACAGGGTCCGCGGTGAACAACAGGCCCTGGGCGATCGGGTGCGCGCAATGTTGACCGGCAAAGGCATTAAAAGCGTGGCCGCAGCCGGCTTTCAGGCCCCTGGCGTAGTGGTGAGCTACACCGATGATGCCGACATCAAGAGCGGCAAGAAATTTGCCAACCACGGCCTGCAGATCGCCGCCGGAGTGCCGTTGCAATGCGACGAGCCGGCCGACTTCCAGACGTTCCGCATCGGTCTGTTCGGGCTCGAAAAGCTGCACAATATCGAGCGCACGGTCAGCACCCTAGAGCAGGCGCTCGACGAAGTGATGGTTAACTAAGCCCTCAGCGTGCCCGCAGCACAGACCGAACCGGTGAATACTCGGAAGGTATCTTGCCCGGGCACTGCCGACCCTAGCCGCATTCAAGAAGGAATTCCCAAATACGGCTTGCACGGGCGGATGATCGGCGGCGGTAGGCCGCTAGTTGCCCCGCCCTCCTCCAAACGACCACTCATCGCTGGCCGTCGTGGTGATAACCACCATGACATCCTCTGCGCTCAGTCCCGTCGCCCGTCCCAACCTCTCGACCAGATCGCGGTAAAAAAGCTGTTTCGTCTCAACACTTCGAGGGCGACCAGCGGTAATCGCGATCAGCACAAAGTCATGGCTACGCGGCCCACCCAGATAGTGGGGATCAAATATCAGCTCGCCGACCGCATGCTGGTCAAAGGCCTGGAAACGATCTGTCTTCGGCACTTCGAAGCTCTCGACCAAGGCGTCGTGCAGTCCCTCGGACAATGCCTGTAGATACTCGGGCGACTTCCCCCGGTGCAGTGAAATGCGTGCAAATGGCATCAACGATTACTCCTGACAATTTGAAGGGCAAGCCTGTAGCTCACTGAGCAGATTCAGCGCCGAGGCGGCTGTCGGCCAACCTGAGTAAAACGCCAGATGGGTAATGACTTCAGCCAGTTCATCGACACACAAACCGTTATCCAGTGCGCGTTTCAAATGAAAGGGCAGTTGCTCCAGACGGTACATCGCCACCAGCGCGGCCACCGTTGCCAGACTGCGTTCTCGGGGCTTCAATTGAGTCCGGGTCCACATGTCGCCAAACAATATGTTGTCGGTGAGTTCGGCAAACTTCTGCGGGTAGTTGCTGAGGTTTTCTCGCCCCGTGACCGTCGATGCACTCATGTTGTTTTTCCCTCTGATATCCAAATGACTGAGGAAAACTAACAAGTCGCAACCATTCCGAATATCAGATTTAATAGCATCAATCATCCTGATTTAGTGGACTATTGAATGCGCCGCCCTACCTTCGATCTTGACGTACTGCGCACCTTCGTCACCGGCGTGGACTACAACAGTTTTGCCAAAGCAGCGGATCGGCTCGGTCGGTCGACGTCTGCCGTGAGCGCTCAATTGAAGAAGCTCGAGGAGCAGGTCGGTACGCCGGTACTGGCCAAATCCGGTCGCGGGCTGGTCTTGACCCCCATGGGGGAAACACTGCTCAGCCATGCCCGCCGGTTGCTGGAACTGAACGACGGCATTTTCCAGACGCTGCACGAAAACCAGACCGCCGGGACCCTACGCCTCGGGCTACAGGAGGACTTCGGGGAACATTTCCTTAGCGATATTCTGCGACGCTTCGTCCAGACTTATCCAAGAGTGAATCTCGAAGTCCGAATCGCCCGTAACGCCGAACTGCTTGCTCTGGTCGAAAGTGCAGATCTGGACCTGGCGCTGACCTGGGACACCGGGCACATGTCACCCTATGCCACGCGCTTGGGCGAAACCCGGATGCACTGGATCGGGGCCCGCGATACGCCATTGTTGACTGCCCTTGATGACTCACCGCTGCCATTGATCATGTTCGACGCGCCTTGCGTATTGCGCAGCGTCGCCACCCAGGCGCTGGATGCCGCGCAGATACCCTGGCGAATTGCCCTGACCAGCCCCAGCGTCGCTGGTCTCTGGGCGGCCGTCGCCGCCGGATTGGGCCTGACGCTGCGCCCCCGAATCGGACTGCCGAGCCATCTCACCGTCGTTTCTGGCCTGCCACCCGTGCCAAGCCTTGGCTATATGCTGCACAGCGCAGGCGACGAGCAGACACCTGCCACCCGAGTTTTGGCTGGATTGATCAAAACGAGCCTGGAAGAACAGGCATTGCGTTTCACGATGACGAAATAATCGAAGGTGCCCGGGACGTTCCTGGAGGGTGCAAACACCTACAAGATGCGCCTTGCGCCAAACGCGCCAGCGGCGCTGTTTGCCCTCTCCGGTGCAGATGCCCACTTTTGCCTGGCGCCTGGACGATCAAGAAGTCGCGGCGGTGGTGAGCTTCATTCGCAGGAGCCAAGGTAACCAACGCAACGCGGTTACCGCCAAAGATTATCGAAACTGCGTACCAGCGATATCAAACACACTTCTGTGATGACCTCGGGCAGGTGGCAAAACATTCAATATGCGCGGGAGGTCTGCCAGTAAAGATATCGGACAGGCCTCCCGACTCATGGCGCAAAGTGAGCCAACTGCACTCACCCGCCGGCATCGCAGCCAGACAATCTCTTGCTACAGGCCGATTGCGTATGAATCCCCAGCGATTCAGGCCACCGCGCCACGCTCAATCGCAAAGTTGTTCCAGGCTTGGGTTACCGGCATCACTTCCAGGCTGTTGATGTTGATATGCGCCGGCTGGTTCATCAGCCAAAAGATAGTCTCGGCGATGTCCGCAGGTTGCAGCGGCTGGGCGTTGGCGTACACGGCGTTGTACTTCTGGGTGTCGCCGGCAAATCGCACTAGCGAGAATTCGCTTTCGCACAAGCCTGGTTCCAGGTTGGTGACCCGCACCCCGGTACCTTGCAGGTCGCAACGCAGGTTCAACGAAAACTGCCGCACGAAGGCCTTGGTGGCGCCGTACACGTGGCTACCGGGGTACGGCCAGTTTCCGGCAATGGAACCGAGGTTAACGATGCTTGCCCCGGTGCCGTGAGCGATCAGACGCGGCAGCAGCAGTCGGGTGCTGTAAAGCAATCCCTTGATGTTGGTGTCGACCATGGTTTCCCAGTCATCCAGCGAGCAGGCCTGGGCCGCTTCGGTACCCAGCGCCAGGCCCGCGTTGTTGATCAGCCCGCGCAGGGTCTTGAAGTGCTCCGGCAATTGGTCGATCGCCGTTTCCATGGCATCGCGCTCGCGCACGTCCAGGACCAAAGGCCATACATCGCTCTGCCTGCCCAATTCGTTGGCCAGGCGCAGCAAGCGTTCTTCGCGGCGGCCGGTGAGCACCATCGACCAGCCGGCCCGGGCGAAGCGTCGCGCACAGGCTTCGCCGAAACCGGAGGTGGCGCCGGTGATAAACACAGTAGGTTGCATGATCAATCTCCAGATGTCAGGACCATGACCGGCCCAGCAGGCCCAAGCCTGCCAACGCCAGCAATAGCCATTGGGTGAGTCGTGCCGCGTGGTCGGCGCGAATGTGCAGGAACAACCTCTGCCCTATCCACAGCCCGGACAACAGTGGCAAGAGTAGTGTCAGGGCCTGCTGTGGGACCTTCGGCCCGATGGAATGGGCCAACGCCAGCCCGGCCAGGGCCGCCAGGTCCACGGCGAAAAAGAACATGATCAGAGTGGCCCGCAGCGGCCGGGCACGCAGCCCGCTGTGGCTGAGCCAGGCGACCACCAGAGGCCCGCCGATGGAAAACGCGGCGATCAATGCCCCGCTGCCGCCGCCCACCAGCCATGCCCCCCAAGGTCCACGGCCAATGGGTAACGTCACCCGCGTCAACCCGAGCAATGCCAGCGTCGCCACCAGCATGTACACGCCAAGGCTCAACCATTCGCTGTCGATCCCGGTCAGCAGCCAGATGCCGCAGGGTACGCCGACCGCCGCCGCGACCAGAACCCGACGCAACAGCGGGTAATCGGCCTCGGCCCATGCATCGCGCAACAACATCAGGCTCGACGCCACCTCCAGGCACAACACCAGGGGTACGGCATCGCGCAGGGATCCGAGCATCGCCAGTCCGACGACCGCGATGGCCGCGAAGCCAAATCCTGTGAGACCACGTACAACGGCGGCTACCAGCACGCACAAGGCACTCAAGGTCCAATTCAATTCCGGGCTCACGGCGTGCTCCTTTGACAATGACGCCACTCTAGTCAGGCATCGGTGCACGCTTTAGAGCCAGATGGGCTTTTCAATGGGTCCAGTATTGGCCGTTCTGGCTCCATCGAAATGCCCAACTGGATCTAAGCACGCCGCGACCGCATGGCTAGGCTGCGGGGTATCCGGCCGATCTGTGCCCACCCTCAGGAGTAACCCCATGGCAACGAACCTGAACCATCAATGGATGCCCTTCACCGACAACCGGGAGTTTCAACGTGCCCCACAACTGTTCGTGCGTGCCGAGGGTGTGCGCTACTGGACATCTGAAGGTCGGGAGCTGCTCGACGGCAGCTCGGGGCTGTTCTGCTGTGCGGCCGGGCATGGCCGCACCGAAATCGCCGAGGCGGTGTGCAAGCAACTGCTGACCCTGGATTTCACCCCGCATTTCCAGCGCGCTTCGCCGTTGTCTTTCGAGCTTGCCGAACGCCTTTGCCACCTCCTGCCGGCGGGCTTGAACAAGCTGTTCTTCACCAACTCCGGTTCCGAGTCGGTGGACAGCGCAATGAAGATCGCCCTGGCTTACCACCGGGCCAACGGCCAGGCTCAGCGCACCCGTTTCGTGTCGCGTGAATGGGCCTACCATGGGGTCAATTTCGGCGGTGTGGCCCTGTCGGGCATGATGCGCAATCGCCAGGCCTTCGCCGCCGGCGGTCTGCCCCACGTCAGTCACATGCGCCACACCTGGCAGGAAGACCAGCGCTATCAATTGGGCGAGCCCGCCCAGGGCGGGGACCTGGCCAGCGACCTTGAGCGCATCATCGCTACCCATGGCGCCGACAGCATTGCGGCGTGCTTTGTCGAGCCCATCGCCGGATCCATCGGTGTCTATGTACCGCCAGCCGGCTACCTGCAGCGCCTGCGCGACATCTGCGACCGCCACGGAATCCTGCTGGTATTCGACGAAGTGATCACCGGTTTCGGTCGGACGGGAGAGGCGTTTGCCGCGCAAAGCTTCGCGGTCAAGCCGGACATTATTACCATGGCCAAGGCCTTGACCAACGGCGCGATTCCCATGGGCGCGGTGGCCGTCGACGAAGCGATCTACGACGCCGTGGTCGGTGCCAGCCAAGGCCAGGGGCCAGAGCTGTTCCATGGCTATACCTACTCCGGTCACCCGGCAGCGTGCGCCGCCGCTCTGGCATCGTTGGACATTTACCGTGATGAGGACCTGTTCGGACGCGGTCAACAGTTGGCGCCCTACTTCATGGAGTCACTGGGCGGACTGCGCGGACTGCCCCAGGTCAGTGACTTGCGCGGCTACGGCCTGCTCAGCGGCATCCAACTGACCCCAGGGAGCTCGCCCGGGGCCAAGGGCGCGCAGGTACAGCGGGCGCTGTACGACGCCGGCCTGCACGTGAAAACGACAGGCGACGCGATCATCTTCGCCCCGGCGCTGGTGGCCAGCCGCAGCGACGTGGACGCGATGTTCGAGGTGCTCAAGAGCACCCTGGCCGAGGAAAGCCTTTAGGCCGGTTCGGCCTGGCGCAACTCGCGCCAGGCCTTGCCCAGTGCCTCGATGCCCGGCTCGATCAACGCCGTGGCGATCGCACCGAAGCCCAGCCGGAAGTAACATCCCGTGCGTCCCTCTCCGAGAAAATGAATATCCCCCGGCTCGATCAACACGCCGAGCCGGGCTACCCGACGTTGCAAGGCCCAGGCATCCACCATCGGCGGGCCGCTGACCCAGATCGATGAACCGCCCGCCATGCCACTGGCGTGGCACTCTGGCAAATGCTCGGCCAAGGCCCGGCTGATCACCCGCCATTTTCGCGCCAGCCGATCACGCTGGCGCCGGGCATGGGCATCGTAATGCCCCATGGCCAGGAACAGCGCCAGAATGCGCTGGTTGTTCGACGGCGGATGGCGGTACATGTACCGGCGCAAAGCGCGCAACTCATGGATCAGCTCGGCATCGGCGGCAACGAAGCCCAGCCGCACGCCCGGCAACAGGGTCTTGGTCAGGCTGCCCAGGTAAATCACCCGGCCACTGTCGTCGTAGCTCTTGAGCGCCGGGTGGTTGCTGCCGAGGAAGTTCTGCTCGCTTTCATAGTCGTCCTCGATAATCAGAAAGTCATTCTCGCGGGCACTGGCCAACAGCTCCAGGCGCCGGTACATCGGCATGGTCACCCCAGTCGGCGATTGGTGGCTGGGCGTGCAGAAGAGCATTTCGCACCCCTGCAATTGCTCGTCCACCACCAGTCCCTGCCGGTCAATGCGCAGGGGACGCAGCGTGCATCCGATCAGGCTGAAAATGTTCCGCGCATCGACATACCCGGGCTCTTCCAGGCCCATTTCGAGGCCAGGGCGACCCAACAGGCGCGCGATCATATAGAGCGAGTTCTGCGTGCCGACGGTTACCAGTACCTGTTCCGGTCGCGCCTGAATACCGCGTTTTGGCAACACCCGCTGGATGATCTGTTCCACCAGCAAGGGATCGTCGAGCATCACCTGGTCGTCGACCCAACTGCGCATGTGCGCGCCACTGGCGGCGATCCGCGCGCAATCGCGCCAGCGCGCGGCGGTCTGCTCGTCATCCTCTATCTGCCCGTAAATAAACGGGTAGCGGTACTCGCGCCAGTTGCGTGGCTTGACGATGGCGCGCATCTGCGCCGAACCGGTCTGCAGCCGATGTTCCCAGTCCGGGGCATGATCAGGCCGCTCGAAGAGTGCCGGGGATTTCGGTCGCAGGCTGACGTTGAGTTGCTGGCGCAGAAATTTTTCATTGATGAAATAGCCACGCCGGTCCGAGGGGGTGAGGTAGCCGTCTTGCACCAATTGTTCGTAGACCAGTACCACGGTGTTGCGCGATACCTTGAGCAACTGGCACAGCTTACGCGATGAGGGCATGGCGTCACTGGGCGGCAGCGCGCCATCGAGGATGGCGTTGAGCAGGCTCTCGCGCAGTTGCTCCTGCAAGCCGCGACCGGCTTCGAACGGACGAAAATAACGCTCCAACATAGTTCCTGCTCCCTTGATGACGCACCTCGATGGCGCACCTGTCGTGCTGCACGCCCTACCCCCAAAGGTCTGGCGGGATAGCTGGCACCAAAGCCCGGCGCATCTGGATCTAAAGCAAGCAACGGGCCGGCACTAAGATCGAGTTGTGCGAAAAACAATGCCTTCCACCTTAGGAGCCACACCATGCTCAAGCCCCTGCACCAATGGATTCGACACTCACTGCTGTTACCCGCCGCCGCGCTGACCCTGGGCCTTGCAACTGTTGCCCAGGCACAGACGGTGACTATCGGCGTGCAAAGCATGTTCGCGCCGTGGAAGAACGCCATCGCCGAGAAGCAATTCGAGAAGGCCACTGGCTGGGACATCCAATGGCGCAACTTCGACAGCGGTGGCGATGTGATGCTGGCTATGGCCTCCGGTGACGTGCAGATCGGCGTGGCCGGCAGCAGCCCGATTGCCGCCGCCGTAAGCCGTGGCGTGGACGCCCAGTTGTTCTGGATTCTGGACAACATCAATGACGCCGAAGCCCTGGTAGTGCGCAATGGCAGCGGCATCGTCGCGCCCCAAGACCTGGCGGGTAAAACCCTGGCCGTGCCTTTTGTGTCCACCACGCACTTTCATGCCTTGTTTGCCCTGGAACAGTTCGGCCTGAGCGGCAAGGTCAAGGTCATCAACCTGCAGCCTTCGGACATCCCGGCCGCGTGGGAGCGCGGCGACATCGACGCGGCGTTCATCTGGGACCCGGCATTGGGTCGCCTCAAGCAAAGCGGGCAGGTGTTGCTGACCTCCGGGCAGTTGACCCAATGGGGCAAGGCCACCTTCGACGGCATCGTGGTCGACCGCAAGTTCGCCGCCGAGCACGGCGCCGGCATGCTTGCCCTGACCAAGGTGTTGCAGGCCAGCACCGCCGACTACGTGAAGGCGCCTGGCAGTTGGACCGCCGACTCGCCGCAAGTGATCAACGTGGCGCGCCAGTCCGGTGCCAAGCCTGACGAAGTGCCTCCCGTGCTGGCCCTTTACCAGTTTCCTCTGGCCACCGAACAGGCCGGTGCCAACTGGCTGGGGGCGGGCAAGGACGGTGGCGCGGCCAAGGCGCTGGCGGCCACTGCCGCCTTCCTCAAAGAACAGAAAAAAATCCCCTCGCTGCTGCCCGACTACAGCGTCGCGATCAACCCGGGCTTCGTCCAGGCCACCGAGTAACCCCAGCAACGGGCGGCGCGAGTCACCCCACCAAGAGGAAAAAGCCATGGGCCTGAGCCTGAAAATCCACGACGTGTCGGTACACTACCCCGGTCAGCAGAAAGGCCTGCGGGTAACGGCCCTGGCCGGGGTCAACCTGGACATCGCCAGCGGCGATTTCGTCGTCGCCCTGGGGGCGTCGGGCTGCGGCAAGACCACCCTGCTCAACCTGATGGCCGGCTTCATCCAGCCCAGCAGTGGTTTGATCACCCTGGGTGATTTCCACGGCCAGGTGCCGCAACAGACCTCGGCGGTGGCACAACTGCGCGACCAGGTCACCGGGCCAGGGTCCGAACGCGGCGTAGTTTTCCAGAAGCATGCGTTACTGCCCTGGTTGAATGTGCTCGACAACGTCGCCTTCGGCCTGAAACTTCGCGGCGTGGCCAGGGCGGAGCGCGAGGAGCGCGCACGGTACTTCCTGGAGCTCACGGGGCTGGCGGATTTCGCCGGCCACGCGGTGTATCAGCTGTCCGGCGGTATGCAACAACGGGTAGGAATCGCCCGGGCGCTGACCAATGATCCGCAGATGCTGTTGCTTGACGAGCCGCTCGGAGCACTGGATGCACTGACCCGCGAACGCTTGCAGGAACTGATCCTGCAGATCTGGATACGCACCGAAAAAATGATGTTTTTTATCACCCATGACGTCGAAGAAGCCCTGTTCATGGCCACCCGGCTGATCATCATGTCGCCACGTCCAGGCCGCATCACTCACGAGTTCCCGATCGACTTCGGCCGCCGTTTTCTCGCCGGCCAGGACGCCCGAACGGTGAAATCCAGTGCCGAATTCATTGCCCTGCGCGAGCAGGTGTTGAGCATTATCCACGGTGACGAGGAGGCCGCATGAGCCTGATGGACGAAAAACAACGCAACGCCGTGCTGCGCACCCTCAATGAACTGCGACGTGCCGCGCCCGCCCGACCGGGCGAACAGTATGGTGCACCGGGCAATGGTTCGAGCCTGGTCTTGAGCCTGGTCACCGTGGCACTGGCGTTTGCCACCTGGTACATCGCAACCAACGCCGGTTGGATCAAACCGCTGTTCCTGCCATCGCCCGAGGCCGTCTGGGCACAATTTCTGGACGTGGCCCGCGACGGGTTCGCCGACGCGACCTTGCTCAACCACATCGGCTGGAGTGCCCTGCGTGTCTTCGGGGCGTTTGTCCTGGCAGTGCTCACGGCGATCCCGGTGGGGATCATGATGGGTGTCAATCGCGTGGCCCGCGGGATTTTCGACCCGCTGGTGGAGTTCTACCGGCCACTACCGCCGCTGGCGTATTTGCCATTGGTGGTGATCTGGATGGGCATCGGTGAGGGCTCCAAGGTGCTGCTGATCTACCTGGCGATGTTCGCCCCGCTGGCCCTCAGCGCACGCGCCGGGGTCAAGTCGGTGGCCATCGAACAGATTCATGCCGCCTACTCCATGGGCGCCAGTCGTGCCCAGGTGCTGCGTCACGTGATCATGCCAGCGGCGCTGCCGGAGGTACTGACCGGCATGCGCATCGCAATTGGCTTCGGCTGGACCACCCTGGTGGCCGCCGAGATGGTTGCGGCCACAGCTGGTCTGGGCTTCATGGTGTTGACCGCTTCAAAATTCATGGCCACCGACGTGGTGATCATGGGTATCTTGGTCATCGGCGTCATGGCCTTGCTGTTCGACCTGGGCATGCGTTGGCTGGAACGGCGCCTGGTACCTTGGAAAGGCAAGGCCTGAGCATGCCTGCGGTTTCGCAGGCAACGCCCGGTAGTTGTTCGGGCATCGGCTGCCCCCGGCGTGATGGGCAGAAAACGGGCGATTCTGTTGAAAAAGTCGGTCATTTAAAGCGGCCTGATCATTAACCGGTAAACATTCCTTTTTGACACGCTGCTGTGTGAAATGTGCGTCTGGAAAATAGCTGCTGAAAGTAAAGATTTCGATCCGGGACGCGTAGTTTTCAGCTGCGGAAACCATGGCCGACTTTTTCAACAGAATCGGTCGACTTCTGCCGGTCACGACAGGCAGAAACCGGCCAGGAGCAGTCATTCGAGATATGTCCTCTAAGCAGACGCCCCCTACCTGCTCATCCACTGAGCCCACTTCAAACGAGGCGTATGCCCGAACAGAATTCCGCCGTCCAATTTACGCCGCGGGCCTGCCAGATTGGAAATGCTACGAATCACAATGTTCAACCCCTGTGTATGCGTGTGCCTCACAACATCGCAAGGCATGCAAAGGGGCGCACATTAATGCATTGATTCAGGGTTACGACCCACCCCACTGGAGGGGGTGCGTCATCCGCGCTTGCGCGCAACGATAATGGCTTCGTAACGACTCGACACCCCGAGTTTGATGAACATGTTCTTCAGGTTCCATTTGACGGTCTGCACGCTGATGTTGAGTGCCAGTGCGATGTGTTTGTTGGACATGGACTGTTCCAGCAGCGTGAGAATCTCCTGCTCGCGCTTGGTCAGCGGCTCTGTGTCATCGTAAGACCCCGTTAACGGTGCCGTAGACTTGTCACTGATTGGTAAAGTGATTTGCTTCATGCCGATCAGCAGTTGCTGCTGATACTGCACAAGCGTCTCCACTGACTGACAGTCCAGCCTGGCCAGCAAGTCACGTAATGCTTCGCTTTCGTCAAGAAACGTCCGTACCAAGCCCAATCGGTAACCTGAAGCGAGCGCTGTTGTTAGACTGTCGCGGGATGCCTCATCATTCCCGAGCCTATCCAATGCTATTGCTTTGAGAAGATCAGCTTTGACCAACAGCGTCCCCCTGTTGAGCAAGGTCGCGACTTCATGAACTTCCTCGATCGCCAGCAGTGCTGCCTCCGGTTCCTGCCTGGCCAGCGCCAGGCGAGCCCGTGACAAACTAGCCGCGGCGGTAATTGCGCTTTGGCATGATTTGGAACGTTGTGGCTGTAAAACTAGGTCATCGAGGGATGCCTGCAACGATTCTCCATGTCGCCAGTCACCGGCTTTCAGCACCAGGTTGACCTGCTCGGCAAGCATGACGGCAACGCCATGGTTCAACCCCAGCGCGCGGAAATGGCTTTCTTTTTTTGCGACATAGTCGAGCGCACTCCTTACGCCTTCCTGCAGGAACTGCAGCCGTGCATAAGTACGGGCGGCGCAGTACATGTATTCAGGCGCAGAAAAATGCAGCATGTCCAGGCGGTTGGCGAGGGTTTCTCGGGCGTCGTCGATGCGGTCAAGTTCGTACCACAACTCAGCCAGAATCGCCGCCGTACTGGTCGCACTTATCGAACGACGCCCATGATGGGTTTCCGCGTCTGCAAGGACGCTCGAACAGATGCGTTCGGCTTCCAGCACGTTGCCTTCGTACAGCGCGACGACACCCAGGGTGCTGCGGTTGACCAGCGCCACCTCGCTTGTGTTGCTGAGCATGAGGTGGTCAGCCAAGGCGTTGAATCGGCTTCGCGCCTGAGCATACTGTCCGATGGTGGCAAGCGCGGCCACGGTCAGCCCCCAGCGGAAGTACTCGAAAAAAGCATGCCCCAATGGCGCGTCGCCAATCTCGTTCAGATAGACCAGGCCGCTTTCCACGTCCTCGTCCATCTCTGCGATCAACGCCTGCAGCAATTTGATTTGCAACGCCTGGGTTGGTGTCGGGTGGCTCGACGTCAGGATGTCTTTCCAATGCCTGGCCGTGTCCAGATGGCCGACCATCACCGCACTCCAGGCCCCCATCAGCATCAATCGCGGATGTTGGGCGAGAAGCTCTGTCGGCACGCGCTCGATCCAGCGCATGAAGACGCCAAGATGACTGAGATTGGCCAGAGTAGGAATGGCCCGTTCAAGGATCTCCACTACCGTCTGAAAATCACCGCTGAGCACCGCGTGTCGAACAGCTTCGGTAAAGAGCTCCTCATTGGCGAACCATTGAGCAGCACGCAGGTGCAGCCCACTGACGTCGATCCCGCCCTGCTCCAGGCGCTGGTTGAGGAACTCAGCGAACATTGGATGCAGCCGATACCACTCAAAACGATCTTCCATGTCCACCGGCAGCAAAAACAGGTTTCGTGCTTCAATGGATGCAATCAGCTGCGGGGCATGCTCGTTTTCCGTGACATAGGCGGCCAAGGGAGAACTGAAACGACGCAAAACCGATATTTTCTGCATGAACTGGAACAACTCATCGGGTAGATCGCCAATGACGTCCTCGGAAAGGTACGCACCAAGACTCGCGCTGTTGAGCAACTGCCTGCCGGGTTTCGGCGACTTACCAGGCTTGGCCTTCATCGAGATCGACACCAGTTGCAGGCCGATCGGCCATCCGTTGGTCAAGTCGTGAATCGAATGTGCGGCGTCTAGATCGATATTGGCATCCAGATGATTCTTGAGAAAACTGAAGGACTCGCGAAAGGCGAACGACAGTTCAGTGCCGTCAATCTCGCAAAGCTCGCCCATTGCCCGCAGGCGACCGAGCAATAGCGGCGTCGCCACCCGTGATGCCAAGACAATGTGCAAATTCCCTGGGGCCGCGTCGACCAGCGCCTGTATCAGCGCCAAGATCGCGGGATCGGTGATGTGGTGAAAATCGTCGATCATCAGGTATTGCTCGGCCCCATCCCGGTCGAGCGTATTGACCAGGGCTGCGCACATCGCCTGCTGCCAACCAGTCTTACCCGCGTCGCTTATCAGCCACAGGTCGTCCTCCAGAACCAGTCCGATTTTTTGCAGGGTACCGATCAACCCAGCGCAGAACGTCGTCCTCGATGCATCCTCGGAAATCAGCGAAAGCCAAGCAACGCGCGCCCCCTCCTTGACCAATTCCATTCGCCATTGCGCCATCAACGTGGTCTTTCCAAACCCGGCGCTGCCGGTGATGACCATTAGTTTTTTATGGCGCGCATCGTTCAGACGCGCCATCAGTTCCTCACGCAATACAGCTTGGCTGGAGAGGCGCGGCGGAGCGAATTTGGTGCTGACAAGCAGGGTGTTGGGTTTCATCAGGCAAAACTCGAGCGAGGGCGATGAAGGTGACACCACTCCAGCGGGGTGGGCGAAAATCATCGGCAATGCATTAACTTGGAAGCATTCGGACTATGAGTGAACTTGAGATGGTATGTCCACCGATGACAGATGCCCAAAGACTTTCAATCGACAGCATGCGCACCTTTGTGCAGCGTGAAATTGCACCCGTCGCCAGTCTATTGCGCCACGCCGCAGCACCGCGCGATCAGCTGCTGGAACTCACTCAGGCGGTCGCCGAGTTCGGCTTGCCTGGCATGGTGGTGACCAGGTCCCTCGGAGGTCACGGCGTCGACTGGGTGACCCAGGGCAGACTGTTCGAAGAGTTGGCAGCAGGCAGTGTCGAACTTGCCTGTCAGGTATTGCTCAATACGCTCGCAACGACGCTGGTGATGCAGCATCCGGCGCTGGCTGAGCGCTATCTCCCCGAGTTGATCGCTGGCCGCAGACTTGTCGGAATCACCCGGAACGGCCCGACCAGTGCACTGCACGGTCGACGCAAAGGCGACGAGTGGCTCATTGACGGCAGATGCGACAACATCAGCGCAAGCCTGCAGACCGACTTGCTCATTTGTGCGGTTCGCGAACACTCGAAGGCTTCCTCATGGATATTGCTGGATCGCTCGGAAGACCGCTTCGAGATCCGTCATTACCACGATGTTGAAGGTGAGAAGCACATATGCCTGCAGATCACTCAGGCCCGACTCCCGACACAGCGCTGGCTCGGCGATGCAGCCCCTGCCTCGCTGATGACACGCCATGTGCTGGATACATTCAAATTGCATGAAGCGGTGATCCAATTGGCCCGTGGTCAGGCGTTGCTCGATGCATCGATGTCCCGGGCCAGGCACAACACGCAGTTCGGTCGCCCGATTGCCGCCCAGCACCTCGTGGCCATGCAGTTCGCCGAACTCGCCACCCAACTGGATGCTGCCCGGCTGATGTGCGGGTTGGGTTTTGCGCAACTCGATGCCGGTCGCCTGGATGGCAATATCGCCAGCCGCGCACGGTTGTTGACGGCCGAGATCGCGCAACGTATCGAACGGCGTATCAGCCGGATCGACAGCAGCAACGTCCCTCAGAACAACAACCCGAATTGGCCACACAACGGCGGACCGCTGGCTCTTCTCAGCGAGAGTATCGCCGAGGATGCGCAACGAATCGCCGTAGGCCTGATCGGCGAGTTACCCTGACTCTGAATATGCCAACGCGCGGCCAGGCCTGCACCTGAACCGCGCGGTTCCATCAGGGTTCCTCAGTCGAGTTTTTCGATGTCACTCAACACCCAACTGCGGTCGACCATCGCCTGTTGCGGTCCATAGATCCGGAACATGGTGAAGAACGGCTGGCCAGCCTGAGTGCTGATCCAGTTGGCTTCATGCCCGGTCGGCGGTTTCGGCCCGAAGTACAGATCGACGCTGCCATCAGGGTTCTTCTTCATCTGCTGGTTGTAGGAGTCAAGCCCGACTACCCTCGCCTCGCGGATGAACCCGGCAGTACGCGCGTCGTACACATCGAGCGCCCAGAAATCCCGTGCCGGCGCGTTGGCCGGGATGGTCAAGCGGTAGCTCTGGCTGCCATCAAGGGGCTCGCCTTTGCCGGTTTCGTAGCTTTTCATGTACACCTGTGGCCCCGGCGGCACGATGGGGCCGAACATGGCAAACCAGGCAAAAGCCCGCTCGTCCAGATAGACACCCTGCCCCGGCTCGATGAACGTCAGTTTGGTGCCAATCGCCTGTTTTGGCCCGGCCAGTGAGCGCCATTTGCGTCGCCCTTCCCAAACCTCGATACCCGATCGGGCGTAGCCGTCCATCATGTAGGCGTGTGCTTCACCGATGGCCGCGTCGAGTAGTTTCTGACGCTGGGCGTCTGCCTTGAAGTCCAGACCTTTACCAATGCCCAGCGCATTCAATTGCCCCATCATGCTCAGGTCGCGATCCTGCACCGGTTCTTCACTGACCATCCGCGCCAATGAGTCGTAGAAACTGGCGTCATAGCGGGCGATGGCTTCAAAGACTTTGTCGGCCACGTCTATGTAGCGGTTGGAGGCCGGTGTCTGCGCCTGCTCAAGTGGGTAAACTTTCAAGGTTTTCAGGTAGTCGACGCCATTCGCCAAGTCCTGAGTGCTGGTGGTTTGGGTGATGACCCTCAACAAGGTGTAGTTGTTGTAGGTGTTGCTTTGGATGGGGATGAAACCGGCCGGCACTTCACCCTTATAGCCCGGCGGCAACATCAGGTAGCGCCCACCTTTGCCCTGATCCTGCCCGCGGCTGCCGACATTGAGCAACGGGATGGTCCAGGCATCGAGCACTGCGCCATAGAGACCTGCCGTAGTGGTTGCCGGAATATCCAGAACAACAGGGCCATCCTTCAGATTGACGAAAGTCATGACGTAAATGGTGGAATGATTGGGGGTGGTGGTCTGGTTCTTCCAATCCGACGGACGCGACCAGTACATGACGTCGTTATAGCGTGCGCCGGCATCGCGAAAATAGGCCTGGCGCATGGCATCGAAGTTCACCAACGGCATGCCCCAGACCGCCGCTTCAACTGCACGGCGTTCAATCATGCGGGTGTGTAGGACTTCAGGGGTCAACAGTGTCTGGGTCTGGCTGAATGACGGCAGCGGAGCGCCGGTCAGTCCCAACCCCAACCCAAGGCTGATCAAGCAGGCTGCAAGCAAGGTCTTGCGGCCACGCGACCCGACATTTGTGCAGTGAGATTGCATAGTTTCTGGGTCCTCAACTTACTGTTTTTATTGTTTGCCGTGCCACGGATGAATCAGGCCACACCGCGCTTGCGGCCCTCCCAGAACGGCGCTCGCAGGTCGGTCTTGAGCACCTTGCCCACGCTGGAAACCGGCAAACTGTCGCGGAACTCGACACTACGTGGGCACTTGTAGCCGGCGATGCGTTCGCGGCAGTGACTGACCACTTGCTCGTCAGTGACTATCGCGCCGGGTTTGCGGATGATCACCGCGTGCACCGTTTCGCCCCACTTGTCGCAGGGGATGCCGATCACCGCGACCTGGGCCACGGCCGGGTGGCTGGCGATGGCGGTCTCCACTTCAGCGGAATAGATGTTTTCGCCGCCGCTGACGATCATGTCCTTTAGGCGGTCGCACACATGGACGAATCCATCGTCATCCATGTAGCCGCCGTCACCGGTGTGCATCCAGCCATTGCGCAATACTTCAGCGGTGGCTTCAGGTTTGTTCCAGTAACCGAGCATGACGTTCGCCCCGCGTACGGCTATCTCCCCGACGGTGCCACGCGGCACTTCCAGGTCTTCGGTATCGACGACGCGCACTTCCACGCACGCCGCCGGCTGCCCGGCCGAGTGCATTTTGCCGCTTTGGTGGTGTTCTGCGCTGTGATACTCGGGTAACAGCAAGGTGGCGATGGGCGCCAGTTCTGTCATGCCGTAACCCTGGCGGAATCCGGCGCTGGGGAACGTATCACGGGCACGATCCAGCAAAACTGGTGTGATGGGTGATGCGCCGTAGCCCAGGGTTTGCAGTGACGACAGGTCAAGGCCGGCGGTGTCAGGATTGTTGGTCCGCCAGTCCAGCAGCATCTGGATCATGGTCGGTGCCAGAAGGATTTCGCTGACTCGCTCGGTGGCAATGGTTTCCAGCACGGTCTGTGGCAGGAAAGAAGGCAGGACGATGTGGGTACCGCCGCTGATGAACAGTGCGGTCATGGCCGCAAAGTCAGCCAGATGGAACATCGGCATCGTATGCAGGAAACGTTCGTGTGGACGGCAGGAGCCAGACATAACGATGGCCATCGATGAAACGCAGACGTTCGTGTGGCTGAGCATCACACCTTTCGGAAAACCGGTGGTGCCACCGGTATAAAAGATACCCAGCAGCTCATCGCCGCCGCGACGTGCGTCCTCGACTGGCGCGTACTCGGCAATCAACGCTTCGTAATTAAGCATGCCGGACGGTGTTTCACCGTCACCCGCATAGATCACCACCCGTAGGGTTTTTGCTGTTTCGATGATCTTGCTCGCATGGGCCAGAAAGTTGTCGTCGACGATCAGCACCGTCGTACCCGAATCGTCAAGCGAGTAGATGATTTCCGTCACACTCCAACGGGTATTGACCGGGTTGAGCACCGCATCGGCCCAAGGCACTGCCTGGTAGTACTCGATGTAGCGCAGGGAGTTGAGCGACAGCATCGCCACGCGATCACCGCGTGTGACGCTCAGGCCCTTTAACGCACCGGCGAGGCGTGCAACGCGATCGCCAAATTCGGCGTAGGTGATGCCGCGACCCTGATAGCGAATGGCAGTAGCGTTCGGGCAGCGTTGCAGGTGACGGTGCAAACCTTGGGTGATGTACATCGGGAACTCCCATTCTTATTGTTCTGGGGCTATGGCCTTGTTAGAGGCCATCGGTAATCAGGCGTACCCGTTCTAGCGCAGTATCGGGCCAGCGCTTGCGCACCTCTTCCCTGTCGGGGTGATGGGCGTGGCAAGTGCCGAGGAACCAGGGCTTCGGTACGACATAACCCGGCTCGCGGGCCGCACGCTCACGTTCGGCTTCGCGCAGCAGATCCACGGTGCTTTGGTACAACGTGGTCGCCATCGGGCCAAGCAATTCGGTCAGGTGGGTACAGCCTTGAACTCCGCCCACGCGCTGGATCATCTGCTTCTTGAAGCCAGGACCTACCTTCAGACCGATCAGGCTTTTGTAAGCGGAAACGATTTCCGGGCAAAACGGTGTCGGGAAGTCGTCCATGACCGCCTCGACGTTGCGAATGTTGAACTGCAGATCCGCGGTGATGACAATTCGCATCCGGTGCACGGGCGCACCGGCAGTGATGACTTTGTAGAAGGCATCATGGTCGTGATGTTTGCTGTCCAGCAGCGTGCCTTCCAGATCGATCAGACCATCGCTACGCAGGTATCCGGTACAGATCACCTGTCGTGTATGCAGCGGCTGGCGTTCTTTTTCGCCCGATACAGGTTGCTTCATTGCACTTATCTCGACGCCGGGGACATGAACTCGGGACTCAGAGCGAACGACCGACCAGCTCGCGCTGGATTTCGTTGGCGCCACCGTAAATACGTGCAACGCGCGCATCAGCCCACATCCGGGCGATCGGGTATTCGTTCATGTAGCCGTAGCCACCGAAGAACTGCAGGCAGGTATCGAGCACTTCGCTCTGGCGTTCTGTCAGCCAGAACTTGCCCATCGAGGCCAGCGTCGAGTCGAGTTTGCCCGCGACCCATTGCGCGATGATGTGATCGCAGAACGTGCGCGAAGCGAATACGGTGGCCTTGACGTCAGCGAGGCTGAAACGGGTGTTCTGGAAATCCAGTACCGGCTTGCCGAACACCTGGCGCTCTTTGGTGTACTCAAGGGTTAGCTTGAGGGCGCGTTCCATGGTGGCGGCGGCGCCAATGGCGATCTGCGCCCGTTCGAACGGCAGTTGCTTCATCAGCGTGTACAGGCCTTTGCCTTCGACACCGCCAAGCAGGCAGTCGGCCGGGACTTCGACATCGTCGAAGAACATTTCGGAAGTATCCGACGATAGCAGCCCGATCTTGTCCAGGCACTTGCCGCGACGGAAGCCCGGCAGCTTGGTGTCAACCAGGAAAATCGAAATACCCTTGGAGCCGGCGGACATGTCGGTCTTGGCGACCACGGCCACCATGTCGCTGGTCTGGCCGTTGGTGATGAACGTCTTGGCGCCATTGATCACATACTTGTCGCCTTGCTTGACTGCGCGGGTACGGACAGCCTGCAAATCGGAACCGGTGCCCGGCTCGGTCATGGCGACGGAGCAGATCACTTCACCCGAGGCAATCTTCGGCAGCCAGTGCTGCTTTTGCGTCTCAGTGCCGTCATCGAGGATGTAGTGACCGACGATGTGGTTGATTCCAACGCCCATGCCGGATACACCGGCATAGAACAGTTCACTGACCACCACTGCCAGGTGCGCCGGTGTGCCGCCCGAACCGCCATACTCCACGTCGATATCGGGCAGGATCATGCCCATTTCGCCCGTCGCCAGCCATGAAGCGCGGTCGGCCTGGTGCTGCTCACGCCACTTCTCTTCCATGGGTGCCAATTGGGTGGTGACAAAACGGCGAACACTGTCGGCAAATGGCGCGACGTCTTCGTCGAGCCAAGGGGAACGGTAGCTATCCAGCATGGCGAATACCTCAAAATTCTTATTGTTGTCATGACCCGAACGCTCCGCGGTGAATGGCGAGGCGCCGGGATTTTCACGATCAGTGTTTAAACAGCACCGTGACCGCCACCGCAGACCAGGGTCTGGCCGGACACGTAGTTGGCTTCCGGCAGGCACAGCATCACCACCGAACCTGCGGCTTCTTCCGGCGTGCCCGGACGGCCCAGCGGGATCATCTGGCTGGCGCCGTCAACCATGGCCTGCTGTACACCGACCTTGATCTCGCGGCCCTCGATGTTGACGGTCTTGCTTTCGTTGCCGGCCAGTGCCTGAGTCAGACGCGTATCGATGAAGCCGAACGCTACGGCGTTGACGCACACCTTCATGCGGCCCCACTCGCGGGCCAGCGTCTTGGTCATGCCGAGGATGCCCGCCTTGGCCGAGGAGTAGTTAGCCTGACCAGCGTTGCCACCGGCAGCAACGGAAGAAATGTTGACCACCTTGCGGAAAACCTCCCGACCTTCGGCGACTTCTTTCTTGGCCTGAGCGCTGATGACCGGCTGGGCGGCGCGCAGGATGCGGAAAGGTGCGGTCAGGTGGCAGTCGAGAATCGCGTACCACTGCTCATCGGTCATCTTCTGGATCACATTGTCCCAGGTGTAGCCGGCGTTGTTAACGATGATGTCGATGCCGCCAAAACTTTGAACGGCGGTCTGCACAAAGCGCTCAGCGAAATCGGCGGCAGTGACACTGCCGACACAGGCCACGGCTTCGCCGCCGGCGGCGCGGATCTCAGCGACCACTTCTTCGGCGGGCGCGGCGTCCAGGTCATTGACCACGATTTTGGCGCCATAGGCGGCCAGTTGCAGGGCGACACTGCGACCAATCCCACGACCGGAACCGGTGATCAGAGCGACTTTGCCTTCGAGCTTTTTCATTATTGTTTTCCAAGGATAGGGAGTTGGAGGATTCAGACCAGCGCTACGACGGCTTCGCCGACAAGCTTGTCCTCGCCATATTGGTTGGCGCAGTGGATCGCCAGGCGCACACGCTTCTCGCCATTTTCTTCAAATTTTTCGGTGATTTTGCCTGTGCAAGTCGGCGTGTGGCCGAGCTGGGTGATGCCGGTAAAACGCATCGACAACGAACGCACCTGTTGCTGCGGTACCCACTGGGTCAGCAGGCGTCCCAAGTAGGCGGCGGACAACATGCCGTGGGCAAATACGTCGGGCATGCGCGCCTTGCGGGCGAAGTCGATGTCGATATGGATCGGGTTGTGGTCACCCGAAGCGCCGCAGTAGAGGGCCAGGGTGGTGCGGTTGATGGCTGGCAGGTTCAACGCCGGCAGTTCATCACCTTCGTGGATATCGCTGTATTGAATATTCATGGGTATGTTCCTCAACGTTGAACGAGGGTGCCGCGGACATCGGCGATGTGGATGCCGTCCTGATTGGTCACGCGGGTTTCGTTGACCACGAACTGCAAGGCGCCACCCTTCTTTTCGTAGACATCGACTACGCGGGAATCGAAAGTCAGCGTGTCACCGGCAACGGCGCTGGCGTGGTACACGAACGATTGCTCGGCGTGCAGGATGCGCCCCAGGTCAAAGCCGTAGATGTCCAACATTTCCACCAGGTCGCGCCCCTCGCCTTGCAGGCACAGGAGGAACGTTGGTGGTACCGGCAGGGATTTATAGCCAGCGGCCTGAGCCGCAGCTTCGTCGGTGTATACCGGGTCGGTTTCACCAATCGCCTTTGCGAAGAAACGCAGGCGGCCTTTTTCCACTTCGGCGCTGGTGACGCCGAGCGAGCGGCCGATCAGACTCTTGTCTGCCATTTCACTACTCTCCTATCAGGGTTCTCAGACCCGCGCCCTTGGAGGCGGGTCCAATGGATCAGCCGCGGCCGTAGAGCGTCACGACGCAAGCGCCGCCCAGTCCGAGGTTGTGCTGCAACGCATGACGCACACCCTGTACCTGACGGTCCTGAGCCGTGCCGCGCAATTGATGGGTCAGTTCGTAGCACTGCGCCAGCCCAGTGGCGCCCAGCGGGTGCCCCTTGGAAAGCAGCCCGCCCGACGGGTTGGTGACGACTTGGCCGCCATAGGTGTTGTCGCCGTCGAGCACAAATCGCTCGGCGCCACCGACCGGACAAAGACCCAGCGATTCATAGGTCAGCAGTTCGTTGTGGGCGAAGCAGTCGTGCATTTCGGCGACGCGGATGTCCTGCGGTCCTACACCAGCCTTCTCATACACTTCATGAGCGGCGCGCTGAGCCATGTCGAAACCGACCATTTGGATCATCGATGGCGGCTCGTAGGCGATTGGCATGTCCGTGGTCATCGACTGGGCGAGGATCACCACGTCTGTGCGCAAGCCGTGTTTGCGGGCGAAAGCCTCGGTGCAGATGATTGCCGCCGCGGCACCACAGGTTGGCGGGCAAGCCATCAGGCGGGTCATCACGCCGGGCCATACGACCTGATCGTTCATCACGTCTTCGGTAGTCACGACCTTGCGGAACAGCGCCAGCGGGTTGTTGGCCGCGTGACGGCTGGCCTTGGCGCGGATGGCCGCGAAGGTGCTCATTTGCGTGCCGTATTTGTGCATGTGCTCACGACCGGCGCCACCGAACATCTTCAGCGCCATGGGTACGCCTTCGGCATCGGCGGTCAGCAGGTCCGCCACTGCCGAGCTTTTGCCCATGGCGGCCGGGCGATCTTCCCACTGGTTTTTCAGCGCGCCGGGTTGCATTTGCTCGAAGCCCAGCGCCAGGGCACATTCCACCGCACCGCTTTCTACGGCCTGGCGTGCCAGGTACAGCGCGCTGGAGCCGGTCGAGCAGTTGTTGTTGACGTTGACTACCGGGATACCGGTCATCCCCACTTCATAGAGGGCCGACTGACCAGAGGTGGAATCGCCGTAGACGTACCCGACATAGGCCTGCTGCACCAGCCGGTAATCCAGCCCAGAATCCTTGAGGGCCAGGCAGGTCGCCTCGGCGCCCATTTCGATGTAGGAGCCGCTGGCACCTGGTTTCAGAAACGGAATCATACCTACGCCGGCTACATACACTTTCTGCGACATCGTCTTCTCCATTGTGTGGTTGTGCCTCGTGACACCAGGTTCACGAGATCAAGCGACGGCTGGGCCGGCTCACACTTTCAAGATACGTAGCGTGCTTGCGATACGACCCGCCCTCGAAGAGTGGGTGGGGTGGGTGGGTTCCTCGCCACTGGTTCGGTGTCGCGCCTGACTGACGGCGTTTTACCCCCTCCCTGCCCGCCACTCTTCGAGAGTGGGTCCGATCATTCGCCACTGCCTTAGCTTCTCTGGCCATGCACGGAAAACGCACAGAGGAGTTTCCATGACGGTTCTACAAGGCAAAGTTGCGATCGTGACCGGCGCAGCGTCCGGCATCGGGCGGGCCACTGCCCTGCTCTTCGCGCGTCAGGGCGCCAAAGTGGTCGTGGCGGACATGAATGAATCCGCGGGCCTGGAGGTGGTGCGGTTGATTGAGCAGGAAGGCGCGCAAGCGTTCTTTCAAATGCTCGATGTACGCAGTGAGGAAAATTGTGCGGCGCTGGTCGATTCGACGTTGCAGCGATATGGCCAACTCGACATCGCCCTCAACAACGCCGGCGTCTTTGCCGCACCGACCTTGACTGAGGATCAGGGCCTGGCGCTCTGGCAACGCATGCTCGATGTCAATCTGACGGGCGTCTTCAACTGCATGGTTCACGAGCTGCGCGCGATGAAATCCCGCGGCGGTTCCATCATCAATACCGCCTCGGTCGCCGGTATCAGTGGCACTTATGGGGCTGCGGCGTATTGCGCCTCCAAGCATGGCGTGATCGGCCTGACCCGCAGCGCAGCTCTGGAATACGGCAAGTACGGCGTGCGCATCAACGCCCTGTGCCCCGGATTGATCGAGACGCCCATGACCGCCGGCCCGGACAGCGGTTTCAACGAAAAAATGATCAGCGCGGGCGTTAAAGGCTCGGCCGTACGCCGTCAGGGCACACCTGAGGAAATGGCCGAGATGGCGCTTTGGCTGGCCTCGGATCGGTCGTCCTACGCCACCGGTGGGCATTTCGTGGTCGACGGCGGTGTATCGGCTTGAGCCGTGAAGCCAGTCAGTTGGCTCCCGCAAGGACTTTTGGCTGCCCCCCATTTTTGACACATGTAATGGAAGTCATTGATATGAAGCTTCTGCAAAACAAGGTGGCCATCGTCACCGGTGGTTCATCCGGTATCGGCCGTGCGACAGCCCTGTTGTTCGCCCGCGAGGGTGCCCGGGTGGTCGTGGCGGACATGAACGACGCGGCAGGACAAGCCGTGGTCGACGAAATTCGCCAATCCGATGGTGATGCCTTCTTCCAGCGGGTCGACGTGCGCCGCGAGGAAGATTGCGCGGCGCTGGTCGAGGTAACGCTGGGCCAATACGGCCAGCTCGACATCGCCTTCAACAATGCCGGCATCAGCGGTTCCACCGGGCTGATCGAAAACCAAAGCCTGGAGCACTGGCGCAACGTGCTGGATGTGAACCTGACCGGGGTTTTCAACTGCATGGTGCATGAACTGCGCGCCATGAAAGCGCGCGGCGGTTCGATCATCAACACCGCCTCGATCATGGGTCTGCAAGGCACCGCTGGCGCATCCGCCTACTCGGCGTCCAAGCATGGCGTGATCGGCCTGACCCGCAGTGCCGCGCTGGAATATGGCAAGTACGGCGTGCGAATCAACGCGCTGTGCCCGGGTTTCGTAGAGACACCGATGATCGTCGGAGTCGGCAGCGAATTCGATCCCGATACGCTGGCGACGATGCTCAAGACCATTCCCCAACGCCGGCTGGGCGAGCCGTCCGAACAAGCACAAATGGTGCTCTGGTTGGCCTCGGACCGATCTTCATATGCCACCGGCGGACACTTCGTAGTGGACGGCGGTTACACGGCTTAAACCTGACAGTTGCACATTTTTTAGTGGAGCCTCTATGAACTACGAACAGTACAACTTCATCACCTTCGAAAAAGACAACGGCGTGTTGACCGTACGTTTGAATCGCCCTGAAGCTTTCAACGCGGTGAACGGTGCACTGCACGAAGAGCTTTCCCGGGTATTCGCCGACATCGCCGCCGACCGCAGCGTGCATGCCCTGGTCCTGACGGGTGAAGGTCGCGGTTTTTGCGGTGGCGGCGACCTCGCCTGGATGCGTGACATCGATCAGCAAGGCATCGATCAGCTGTTCCGTGAAGCACGCAAGATCATTATCGACATGCTTGAACTGCCACAGCCGATCATCGCGGCGGTCAATGGTCACGCGGCCGGTCTTGGAGCAACCCTGGCGTTGTTCTGCGACATGATTTTCGTCGCCGAGTCAGCGAAAATTTCCGACCCTCATGTACGCGTAGGCATTGCTGCCGGTGATGGCGGTGGTGCTATTTGGCCCCTGCTGGTCGGCCCTGCCCGCGCCAAACAATACCTGTTTACCGGCGACACGCTCAGCGCTACCGAAGCCGAGCGCATCGGCCTAGTCAATCAGGTCGTAGCCAATGGCGAAGTGTTGACCAGCGCCACCGCGATGGCCCGACGCATGGCTGACGGTCCGCGCCTGGCGATCCAGGCCAGCAAGGCCGTCGTCAACAAGATCCTGCGCGACACCGTCAACCTGGTCCTCGATACCTCGCTAGCCCTCGAGAAGGAAAACTTCTTCAGTGCCGACCACAAGGAGGCGATCAAGGCCTTCGAAGAGAAGCGCTCCCCGGTCTACCGCGGCGCCTGATGCGAGCCGGTGCGCAGGCCTATTCGATCTGCCCCGCGCGCCGCCTACCCTCTCCTCATTAGAGAACCCTTTCAATGGACATCCAATACACGCCGGCCGAACTGGCCTTCCGTGAGGAAGTGCGGGCTTTTCTGCATGACAAGCTACCCCCGGAGCTGGCCGCCAAAGGACGGTTGGGCAAACGCCTGACCAAGCACGATTACGTGAGCTGGATGGCGGCGCTGAACGAACGCGGCTGGTACGCGTCCCTGTGGCCGGCGGAGCTGGGCGGCACTGGCTGGAGCGAAGTACAGAAGCATATTTTCGAAGACGAGTGCGCCGCGTTCGGTGCGCCGCCGGTACTACCGTTCGGGGTGGTGATGGTGGGCCCGGTCATCATCAAGTTCGGCACCGAAGAGCAAAAAGCCCATTACCTGCCCCGCATCCTCGACGGCACCGACTGGTGGTGCCAGGGTTATTCCGAACCCGGTGCCGGTTCCGACTTGGCCTCGCTGAAGACCCGCGCTGTGCGCGACGGCGATCACTACGTCGTCACTGGTCAGAAAACCTGGACCACCCAGGCTCAGTTCGCCGACTGGATTTTCTGTCTGGTGCGCACCAATAGCGAAGCCCAGGCGCAACGTGGCATTTCATTCCTGCTGATCGACATGAAAAGTCCGGGGATCAGCGTGCGGCCGATCATCACCCTCGACGGCGACCATGAAGTCAACGAGGTTTTCTTCGACGACGTGCGCGTGCCAGTGGCCAACCTGGTGGGTGAGGAAAACCACGGCTGGACCTACGCCAAGTACCTGCTGACCCACGAACGCACCACCGTCGCCGGCATCGGCACCTCGAAAGCGCAGCTACGCCAGCTAAAGCACATTGCTGGCCGGGAACAGCGTAATCGCCGGCCATTGATCGACGACCCGCTGTTTCGCGCACAAATCGCCGAAGTGGAAATGCAACTGATCGCAGCCGAAATGAGCACGCTGCGGATGCTCGCCGCCGCCCGTGATGGCGGCGGCATCGGCGCCGCCAGCTCGTTTCTCAAGGTCAAAGGCTCCGAGATTCGCCAGTCCTTGAGCCACCTGATGCGCAAGGCTGTCGGCCCTTACGCGCTGCCGTTCCTGGATGCGGAACAAGAACAAGTGACTACCGACAATCTGCTCCACACCGAATACAGCTCCACGGTGTCGGGTCAGTATTTCAACCTGCGCAAGCTGTCGATTTTCGGTGGTTCCAACGAGATTCAGAAAAACATCGTCTCAAAGATGATTCTTGAACTGTAAAAGGCCGCCCGATCATGGATTTCAAATTGACTGAAGAGCAGCAGATGCTGCAGGACACCGTGGCGCGTCTGGTTCGCGACCACTACAGCTTCGAGCAACGCGAGCGTTTTCGTCTCAGCGAAGCCGGATTCAACCCGCTGTTCTGGGCTCAGCTCGGCGAACTCGGCCTGACCGCCGTACCGTTCGCCGAGCAACTGGGTGGCTTTGGCGGTGATAGCGTGGACACCATGCTGATCATGACCGAACTCGGCCGTGGACTGTGCCTTGAACCCTATATGGATTCGGTGATTCTGGCCGGCGGCCTTATTAGCCAACTGGGTAGCCCGGCACAGCAAAACGATCTATTACCACGCATTGCAAGCGGCGAATTGAAGGTCGCCGTGGCAACCGAAGAACTGGACAGTCATTACCAACTGAGCTCCGTGCAAACTCGCGCCACGCCAGCCACCGGAGGATGGCGTCTGTCCGGTCGCAAATCGGTGGTCATCGGCGCTCAGTTTGCTGGCCTGGTTCTGGTGTCCGCCCGCGTTGAGGGTGAGGAGGATGACGAATCCGGCATCGGCCTGTTCGTGATTGACCCTGCCCACGCGGATGTTCTGCGCCGCGATTATCAAACCATCGACGGTCGCCGGGCCAGCGAACTCTACCTGGATGGCGTATTTGTCAGTGACGCCCAGCAACTGGGCGAAACCGGCGAGGCCTTCCCGGCGCTGCGTTACCAACAAGGTCGCGCCATCGCGGCACAATGCGCTGAAGCGCTGGGCAGCATGGAAGAGGCCTGCAACCTGACCCTGGACTTCCTCAAGACCCGCAAACAGTTTGGTCAGCCCATCGGCAAGTTCCAAGTACTTCAGCACCGCATGGTGGACATGCGCAGTGAACTGGATCAGGCGGCGTCAATGGTCATTCTTGCCGCTTGCGTGGCCGACGACCCCGACAGCCTTGAACGCAGCCGTGCCCTGGCCGCGGCCAAGTTCATTGTCACCCGCGCCGCGCGCCACATCTCAGAGCAAGCCATCCAGCTGCACGGAGGGATTGGCATGACCGAGGAATACAACCTCTCTCACCACGCCAAGCGACTGGTGATGTTCAGCCATCAGTTTGGCGATGATGACTACCACCTCGCGGCGTACAGCCGCCTGATGGATGTCGCATGAGCCCGTACTTTTTTCCCCGGCTGCAACCTGTGTAACCGTTGAGGTGTTTTCATGCTGCAAGGCATAAAGATTGTGGAAATTTGCGGTATCGGTCCTGGCCCGTTTTCGGCCATGCATTTGGCCGATCTGGGCGCTGAAGTGATTGCGGTTGAGCGCGATGCCAGTGGCGCGTCGAGGGTCAACGTGCTCAACCGAGGCAAGCGTTCGGTGATCGCCGATCTGAAAAGTGCCGTGGGTAGGGAGCTGGTCTTGCGCCTGATAGAAGACGCAGACGCGCTGATCGAAGGCATGCGCCCTGGCGTGATGGAACGCCTGGGTCTTGGGCCGCAAGATTGCCAGGCCCGTAACCCGAGCCTGGTCTACGGCCGCATGACCGGCTGGGGTCAGTCCGGACCGCTGGCCAAGGTCGCCGGGCACGATAATAACTATGCGTCGCTGTCCGGCGCGCTGTTTCACAACGGTGCGTCCGAAGCTCCCCCCTCCTCCGCATTCGCCACGTTAGGCGATGTCGGTGGCGGCGCGCTATACCTGACCATCGGCTTACTGAGCGGCATTCTCAACGCACGGGCCACCGGCAAAGGGGCGGTGGTCGATGCGGCCATCGTCGACGGTTCGGCACACATGCTCCAGCTCATGCTTTCGACACGTAACCTGGGCTTTATGGGTGATGAACGCGGCAAGAATATTCATGACAGCTCGCCGTTCTATGCAACCTATCGCTGCGCTGATGGCGGATTCATTACGCTGGGTTCGATCGAGCCGCAGTTCTATTCACTGCTGCTGGAAAAACTCGGCCTCCAGGCTGACTCGCGCTTTGTCTGGCAATGGGATCGCCGGTTCTGGAAAGAACAGCACCAGCATTTCACCGAGCTGTTTTCCAGCAAGACACGCGCACATTGGTGCGAACTGCTGGAAGGTAGCGATGTGTGCTTTGCCCCGGTATTGGCACCCAGCGAAGCCGCGCTGCATCCGCACAACACCGCTCGTGAAACCTGGTTCGAGCGCGATGGGTTGCTGCAAACCGCCGTCGCACCGCGCTTCAATGGCGAGGTGGTACAGCCTGCAAGCGTGCCGAAAACGGGTGAACATACCGAGCAGATCATGGGCATCCTGAACTCACCGGCAAAAGGTTCCGTCTGGCAGTCTTCTTGACGCTCGTACGGCCGATGCCAATCAGATAAAACCCGGAACCTGTGGGAGCGAGCCTGCTCGCGATGAGGACGGCACATTCAACATCAACGTTGACTGAGCTGAAGCTATCGCGAACAAGCTCGCTCCTACAGGTTTTTCGTTCGCCTCGAAATTCTTGAGCGAACCACCCCCTCCCCACTCTCCCCACTCTCCCCACTCCTTTTCCCCTCCTCCCGAGTGGGCTGCTCAGGCGCGGTGGACCGTAGCATCGGGACGGCACTGAGAACTGACCAGTCAGTCGGCAATTACCCGCAAGCGGGTTCAGCGCTTACACACTTTTCACCCCACTCGGAGTACCGCATGAGAAAAACAACAATGCGCGGAATTTTTCGGCCGCAACTGCTGGCCACGGCTGTTGCTTTGGGCATCAATGCACCGGCTTACGCAGTCAACTTCAGCATTGGGGAGATTCAGGGCAGCTTCGACAGTTCGTTGTCGCTTGGGTCCAGTTGGTCCGTACGCGCACCAGACCCGGACTTTATCTCCAACTTCAATTCCCAAGGGGTCAGGGGCAACGCATCTGCGCGTACCAGCGATGACAACCGCTTGAACTTCAAGAAGGGCGAGACATTCTCGAAGATCTTCAAAGGCGTGCATGACCTGGAACTGAAGTACGGTGACAGCGGCGCTTTCGTGCGCGGCAAGTATTGGTACGATTTCGAATTGATGGACGAGAGCCGGCCGTTTTACGACATCGATGATAATGGCCGCCAACGTGCGGCGAAGTCGTCCGGAGCGATGTTCCTCGACAGTTTCGTCTATCACAACTACACACTCGACGAATTGCAGGGCAACGTGCGCCTGGGCAAGCAGGTGGTGAGCTGGGGCGAAAGTACCTTCATCGGTAACTCGATCAACAGCATCAACCCGATCGACGTGGCGGCTCTGCGGCGGCCCGGTGCCGAGGTCAAGGAAGGCTTGATTCCGGTGAACATGTTGTATGTCTCGCAAGGCCTGTCCGAGAACGTCACCGCCGAGGCTTTTTACCAGATTGAATGGGCACCCTCGGTCCTGGACAACTGCGGCACCTTCTTCGGTAACGATGTTACGCCTGAAGGCTGCAACGACCGCGCAGTGATCGCCGGTCTTGACCTGCCTCCAGGTGTAGCGACCAACACCGGATCTGGTTTGCAGGTGGCGGGCACTGCAGCACAGGGCGGTGGCGTGGATGATGCTTACGTGACGCGCACCAAGACCAAGGACGCCAAGGACAGCGGCCAGTTTGGCGTGGCCTTGCGCTGGTTTGCGCCGGACTTGAATGACACCGAGTTCGGTGCCTACTTCCTCAACTATCATGCCCGCAACCCCAATCTGGATTTCACCCGCGCCACCAATATCGCCAATACCGGTGCTGGTGCGGCCACTGTCCCTGGTGCTATCAACTCAATCCGCACGGCCAGCTACCACGTGGTCTACCCAGAGGACATTCGTCTTTACGGCCTGAGCTTCTCGACCAACGTCGATGGCACCGCCCTGGCTGGCGAAATCAGCTTCCGCCCGAACATGCCGCTGCAACTCAATGGCGGCGACCTGAACCTGGCGGCGACGGGCAACAAAAACTCGCCGCTGTTCATCTCTGGCGCATCGCAAAACGTCGCCGGAGCGCCGCTCAAGGGCTATGAGCGGATGCCGGTACTGCAAACGCAATTGAGTGCCACGCAATTCTTCGACCAGGTGATGGGCGCCAGTCGTCTGACCGTGGTGGGTGAAGTCGGATACAACCGCATCAATGGTCTGGGCGAGGCGGATGGCACGGATCTGCGATTTGGCCGTAGCACGATTTTCGGTGCGGGCGAACTGGCAACCGGACCTGGCGCGGGCGCCACCGGACCGCAAACTTGCGCGGGTGCGGCAAGCCAGGTTCCCGGCGCCGCAGCCGGTGTTACCCGGCCGAGTAACCCCCAGCAGGAGTGCAACAGCCACGGCTTCTATACCACCGATTCCTGGGGTTATCGCCTGCGCGGCCGTCTGGATTACCCGAACGTGTTCGCCGGCGTGAACCTGGCGCCGAACATCGCCTGGTCCCATGACGTCGAGGGTAACGGCCCGAACTTCGAGGAAGGCCTCAAAGCCGTCAGCCTGGGTCTGGATGCCGACTACGCCAACCTCTACACCGCCAGTCTCAGCTACACGGATTTCTTCGGCGGCCATTTCAACACCAACGGCGACCGCGACTACGTTGCGCTCAGCGTCGGCGTGAACTTTTGACAGCCGACAGGCAGAGGATAAAACAATGAAAAAAACCACAATTTTGACTGCCGGTGCTTTGGCGCTGACCCTGCTGGCCAGTAGCGTGATGGCAGCCGTTTCGCCACAGGAAGCCGACAAACTGGGCACCACCCTGACGCCACTGGGTGGCGAGAAAGCAGGCAATGCCGATGGCAGCATTCCAGCCTGGGCCGGCGGCCTCAAGCCTAGTGCCGCCCCGGTGCAAAACGACTTTATCGGCAATCCGTTCGAAGGCGAGAAACCGCAATTCGTCATTACGGCCGCCACCGCCGCTCAGTACAAGGACAAGTTGACGCCGGGCCAGATGGCGATGTTTCAGCGCTATCCCGACACGTACAAGATTCCGGTGTACAAGACTCAGCGTACCGCGTCTTCGCCACAGGATGTCTATGCCGCGGTGAAGTCCAGCGCGCTGAACACCGTCGCCGTGAACGATGGTTATGGCTTGCAGAACTTCGAGAAGTCGCACTACACCGCGTTTCCGATTCCGAAGTCTGGCCTTGAGGTGGTGTGGAATCACCTGACCCGCTACCGCGGCACCAGTTTCATGCAAAACCTGGTACAGGCGACGCCGCAGGTCAATGGCAGCTACACCCTCGTCAATGTCCAGCAGAGCGTCGGTTTTCCCTGGCAGATGAAGGATACCGACCCGCAGCAAAGCGCCAACGTGCTGTTTTACGCCAAGCAGGAGGTCACGTCGCCGGCGCGCATGGCGGGCAACGTGTTGCTGGTCCATGAGACCATCGATCAGCTCAAAGACCCGCGCATGGCCTGGTCCTACAGTGCCGGTCAACGTCGTGTGCGTCGTGCGCCGCAGGTGGCGTACGACGGCCCGGGTACCGCCGCCGATGGCCTGCGCGTTGCCGACCAGAACGACATGTACAACGGTGCTCCGGACCGCTATGACTGGAAACTGATCGGCAAGAAAGAGATGTACGTGCCATACAACAACTACACGTTGTTTTCGCCGAAGGTGAAGTACGAAGACATCATCAAACCCGGGCACATCAACCAGGACCTTACCCGCTACGAACTGCACCGGGTCTGGGAAGTCGAAGGCACACTCAAGGCGGGCGAGCGGCATATTTATGCCAAGCGACACATGTACTTCGACGAGGACACCTGGGCGGTACTGGAAATCGACCACTACGACGGTCGCGGTCAACTGTGGCGGGTCGGGGAAGGTCTTCTGGTCAACGACTATGTCCAGGGCACCGCGAACTACGCTGCTATTACGGTGTATGACCTGATCGCCGGGCGCTACGTCGTTTCCAACCTGCAGAACGAAAACAAACGCGGGCAGGACTATAGTTACCGTCCGACCATGACCGACTTCACCCCCGCTGCACTGCGAAACACCGGTATTCGTTAAGCGTCGGTTGTGCTTAATCACGTACTTCATCTGGATGACGGATGAAGCACGTGATGCAGCTTTCCAAGTGAAAGGCATCTTCATTCGTCAAGGAACCGAACATGATAATGACAAGACTCGCTCTGGCCATCGGTCTGAGTCTTTCGCTACTTCTTCCCCTCCCCGCACAATCGGCCAGTAACGACGCGCCAGCAACATCTATCCTTTCAGCCGAACAGGCCCGCGAAGAAAACGCTTACACCCTTGGTGTGCAGGCTTACCTGTGGGGCTTTCCCCTGTATTTTTATGATGTGACGGGGCCGAAAAGTCTTCAGGCCGGCGCCGTGGGCATGAACACCCTGCGCAAGTACAGCGCATTGAAAACAGCAAAGGACCGCACGGTTGTCACACCCAATAATGTGACGATCGATGCCTACGCGCGCTTTGACGTGTCCAAGGAACCGCTGGTTGTGCATGTCCCCGCGCTGACTGAACCACGCTGGTATTTGACCCAGATTGGCAACACCTTCGATGAAGTCACCCGCAACATTGGTGGTATCAAAGGCGCTCAACCGGGCGACTACTTGATCACCGGTCCGGACTTTCATGGCACGGTGCCTCGTGAAATGACCCAGGTGCCGAGCCGCACCAAGTGGGGGGTAATTGCGGTACGTATTTTCGCCAACGGTGAGCAGGATGTCGCCGCCGCCATCGAAGCGCAAAAAGGTTTCCAGATCATGCCGTTGTCCGCTTATTTGCACGATGGTCTGCAATACAAGCCGAGTACCGCAGACATTCCTGTCTTCAATGGTACGGCCCCGGAAGGCGTGCGTTTTTTTGACCAGCTCGGGCACGCCATGCAGCAGTTCATGCCGGCGAGTGGCGATCAGGATGAGGCGTTCATGACGCAATTGCGCCTGATTGGCTTGAGCCCAGAAAAGGGGTTTGATTGGCGCTCACTCGATGAGGCGACCTTGCGTGGGCTGACCCGTGCTGTTGCGGCCGCCCAGCAGATCGTCGATCAGCGCTGGAAGAATTTGGGCGAAGTCACCAACGGCTGGCGTTACTTCATGGTCGGTGGCCGAGCTGGTCATGATTACGCGATGCGCGCTGCGCTGGCCAAAAACGTGATTGGTGCACAGCTATCGGAGCAAGTGCTATATCCCAACACACAGGTGGACGACCAGGGAAGCGCTCTGGATGGCAAACACAAGTACGTCATGCAATTCGCCAAGGGCCAGCAACCGCCTGCCTCGTTGTTCTGGAATCTGTCGATGTACGGCGCGGATATGCTGTTTGTCGAAAACTCATTCGGCCGATACAGCATTGGCAGCATGACCGCGGGACTCAAACCGGCCGCAGACGGTTCGCTGACCCTGCTAATCCAGCAGGAACGCCCGAGCGACACGTCAAACTGGCTACCGGGCCGGGCCGTTCAACCTGACCCTGCGTTTCTACGGACCTGGATCATCCGTGCTTGATGGCTCTTATCGCCTCCCTGCGATCAAGCGCGTGGACTGAAAAGAGATACCAACGCTAGCGCACAGTGTCTTGCATGCAGGTCAAGTGGAGTTGGTGCAATCCGACTCCCTTTATTCCGAACCCATTTTCGTCACTCCCCTCCCTGCGTAACAAAGGGTATGCCTGAGCTGATACGCGCTGATTCGAATTTATTTTCGCTTTCCGCTTGATAAGTAACACCCATAGCGCAACAGTATTAGTAGGACACCCTAACTGATACAGGCACCCATCATGTTCATCCGCGCATACCTCCGAGCATCCACCGAAGAACAAGACGCTAGCCGCGCCCAGGCCTCGCTGGAGCAGTTCGCCAGCGACCATAACAAGGTCATCGCGAGCGTTTATCTGGAGAATGCCAGCGGCGCCTCCGCAGACCGACCCGAGTTGCTGCGTCTGCTCAAGGATGCGCGCAAGGGGGATGTGCTGCTGGTGGAGTCGATAGACCGGCTCTCACGCTTGCCGGTGGAGGACTGGCAGAAGCTCAAGGCCACGATTGATTCCAAGGGCCTGCGCATCGTCGCGCTCGATCTACCGACCAGTCATCAGGGAATTAAGGACACGAAGGGCGACGAGTTCACCGGGCGGATGCTGGGTGCTATCAACTCGATGTTGGTGGAAATGATGGCCGCCATTGCGCGTAAGGATTACGAGCAACGCCGCGAGCGCCAGGCCCAGGGTATCGAGAAGGCTAAAGCTGCGGGTAAGTATCAGGGCCGACCGGTCGATGAAGATCTGCACAAACGCGTTAC
This sequence comes from Pseudomonas sp. P8_241, assembly GCF_034008315.1. Taxonomy (NCBI): domain Bacteria; kingdom Pseudomonadati; phylum Pseudomonadota; class Gammaproteobacteria; order Pseudomonadales; family Pseudomonadaceae; genus Pseudomonas; species Pseudomonas sp. P8_241. Next base: position 3,542,511 of record NZ_CP125377.1, read on the forward strand.
GGAACTGCTCGGTGCAGGCCTTGGCATCCGCGCAACAGCCAGGCACGCCAACTGCTCAACCACCACAGTCCTCAGGATCAGGGACTTGGCCAGCGCCTGAATGCGAATCCACGGTCGATTTCTGCCTGTCGCCCCTATCAGCTATGGGTCGTTCTTTCGCCCCTCGTGACAGACAGAAATCGGCCAGTAGCTGCCTGTCGCGTCCAGCGTCAAACCATTTTGGTCGTCAACCAGCCCCCCCAGAACAAGCTGCTGAAGAAGCGCGTAGCGTCCCCGAATCCGGCCTCGTTCAACAGTTTTTGAACCGCCGCCTCAGAATGTGGCGGATCAGCGCCCTGGAGGATTTTCCCCAGCTTGACGGTCACTTCATCCGGGCTCGCTCCTTGCTGCCGCCACCGCTGACCCCAAGCCGCCAGCAATAGCGGTTGGCTGGAATAAGCGTAGTGATTTCCCGCGACAATCAGCGGCGCACCCGGCTTCAAATGAGCCCGAACAGATCGCAGAAGTTGTCGCTTGGCATCATTACCCTCGAGATGATGCAGGACGCCGATCAAGGTGGCTGCGTCGTAGGACTGGTTGGCTTCCAGATCTTCAACATGTCCAAGATGCATTTGCGTTCTTTCAAGCAAATCGTTCGTTTTCAACTGGTGCTTCGCAGCCGCCAGCATCGGCTCGGATGGATCAACCGCAGTAAAGCGCCAACTGGGCTCCAAGGTCGCCATTGCAATGATTTCCTGCGCCGTACCACCAGCGCCAACGACCAGTATCTTCGCCGAGCCTGTACTGCTGAGGCTTGCTGCCAGCATGCAGGCAGCAAGGTCGTGACAGGCGTCATAGCCTGCCAACGCAATACGGCTCTGTCGTCCGTACTCATTGGCTCGTGTGGTATCAAATTTTTCAGCGGGATTGAGAGGTAATGATTTCAAGGCGGTTCTCCATGTCCTTGAATCAAGTTAGGTCATCTATGGAGATAATAAAAATTCATTAATTTTATGTACTGCATTCCTGCAGGGAATGCATCGGTGGATGCCTCTGCTTGCATTGATCAGTTTCATGCATTAATGCATTCCAACAATGCACTTATCATATCGATCATCCTGCTCCACCATTCTCCCCAATAAGAACCGTGCAGCGCGTCCAGGCGGTGCACGTCATAAAAGCGGTGGAGTACAAGCCAATGACAGCATCAATTCCTTCCGGGCGCTCACGCGCCAGTGCGATTTTCCGGGTCACCTCGGGTAATTTCCTTGAGCAGTTCGACTTCTTCCTTTTCGGTTTTTATGCCACGCAGATTGCCGCCGTGTTCTTCCCGGCCAGTAGTGAATTTGCCTCCCTGATGATGACCTTTGCAGTGTTCGGTGCTGGCTTCCTGATGCGTCCATTGGGCGCGGTGGTGCTGGGTGCCTATATCGATGATGTAGGTCGGCGCAAAGGCTTGATCGTGACGCTGTCGATCATGGCCAGCGGCACGATCCTGATTGTGTTAGTGCCAGGTTACGAAACCATCGGACTGTTCGCCCCAGCCATCGTGTTGATCGGTCGCTTGCTGCAAGGCTTCTCGGCCGGTGCGGAAATGGGGGGTGTCTCGGTGTACCTCTCGGAAATTGCCACCCCCGGCAACAAGGGCTTTTTCACCAGTTGGCAATCGGCCAGCCAACAAGTTGCGATCATCGTTGCAGCAGCGTTGGGCTACGGACTGAACCAGTGGATGGCGCCTGCGATGATTGCCGATTGGGGCTGGCGAATTCCGTTTTTCGTTGGCTGCATGATCGTCCCGTTCATCTTTTTCCTGCGTCGCAATCTGGAAGAAACCGAGGAGTTCGCCGCACGCAAGCACCGGCCGAGTATGGGCGATGTGTTCCGTACCCTTGCGCAAAACTGGGTAATCGTATTTGCCGGGATGATGATGGTCGCACTGACCACCACCGCGTTCTATTTGATCACCGTGTACGCGCCAACATTCGGTAAAGCCGTGCTGCACCTGAGCACATCCGACGCGTTATTAGTGACGCTGTTGGTGGGTGTTTCGAACTTTTTCTGGTTACCCATTGGCGGTGCATTATCTGACCGTATCGGTCGGCGTCCGGTGCTCATCGCCATGGCACTGCTGACCCTCGCTACCGCGTATCCGGCGCTGACGTACCTGGTGAACGCGCCGAGCTTCGTCAACATGCTGTTGGTCTTACTGTGGTTGTCGTTCATTTACGGTTTGTACAACGGCGCGATGATTGCGGCGCTCACAGAGATCATGCCGGTCGAAGTCCGTGTCGCCGGTTTCTCGCTGGCGTACAGCCTGGCCACAGCAGTGTTTGGCGGTTTCACCCCGGCGATGTCGACCTTCCTGATCCAGTACACCGGCGACAAAGCCGCACCCGGATACTGGATGAGCTTCGCCGCACTCTGTGCCTTGTGCGCGACGCTGTATCTCTATCGCCGCTCCACTGGCCGCCTGCAACCAGCGATGTCTTGAACCTGCAATTTAGAGAAAATGACCATGAAAAAATTATTCAATGCTGCCGCCCTAGCCTTGGTGGCCAGCCTCGGCCTGAGCACCGTTGCCCAGGCCGAAGAGATCCGCGTGATGACCTCCGGCGGTTTCACCGCTGCCTACAAAGTCCTCGGGCCGAAATTCGCCGCGTCCACCGACAACACGCTGTTCACCGCCCTTGGCCCCTCGATGGGCAAGGCGCCAGAAGCGATCCCCAATCGCCTGGCCCGTGGTGAGAAAGCTGATGTGGTGATCATGGTCGGCTACGCCCTCGATGATTTGATCAAGCAAGGCAAGGTTGACCCGGCGTCACGGGTTGAACTGGCCGATTCCCGAATCGGGCTGGTCGTGCGTGAGGGCGCGACGAAGCCGGACATCAGCTCCGTTGACGGACTGAAGCAGACCTTGCTCGACGCGAAGTCCATCGCCTATTCCGATAGCGCCAGCGGCGTATACATCGAGGATCAGTTGTTCAAGCGCCTGGGCATTGAGGATCAACTCAAACCCAAATCGAAGATGATCCCGAAAATCCCCGTGGGTTCGGTGGTTGCCACAGGCGACTACCAACTGGGATTCCAGCAGGTCAGCGAATTGCTGCCCGTGCCCGGCGTAAGTTTTGTGGCGAAGATCCCAGAGTCGGTGCAATCGGTAACGCGCTTCGCTGCCGGCATTCCCGTGGGCGCGCAACACCCGGCTGAAGCCAAGGCGTTGCTGGAGTACCTGGCGTCCTCGGCCGCTCAACCGGATGTGAAGGCAACCGGGCTGGATTCGGTCAGTCGCTGACCTGAACTTTCATTTCCACCACCAGCCGTTCCAGTTCCAACGCAGCCGGGGTCAACGTGCGACCCCGGCGCTTGATCAGGCCGACACTGCGCATCACCTGCGGGTCGGTCAGCGGCACCCGCGTAAGAATCGGGTGATCCGTTGCCGGCATCGCCATCAGCGGCACTGCCGCTACCCCCAACCCCGCTTCCACCAAGCCGATCATCGTCGTCACATGCCGGGTTTCACAGATGCTCTGCCGTTGCGGCACGATTCCGGTCAGCGCCTGATCCAGCAAAAAGCGATTGCCCGAGGTCTTGTCCAGCGAGATGTAATCCTGCTGATAGAACTCTTCCCAGGTCAGGCTGGTTCGCCCCGACAACGGATGATCGCGCCGACAGGCCAGTACATAACCTTCCTGCACCAATGGCTCGAACTCCACTTCAGTCTCCAGCGTACCCATGAAGCTCAGACCGAAATCTGCTTCGCCATTGACGACGGCGCTGAGTACGTCGTGGGCGCTAGAGTCGAGCACTTTGACTTTGATCTTCGGGAACTGCCGGTGGTAATGCGCGATCACGCGCGGCATGAAGTAATACGCTGCCGAGGGCACGCAGGCCACCGTGACATGGCCGAGCCGGGTCGAGGCGACTTCGCTGATGCCCAGCAGCGCCACGTCCAGATCGTCCAGCAAGCGCTCGACGCTGGGTATGAAACCGCGCCCGGCCTGAGTCAAGCTGACCTTGCGTGTAGTGCGTTCGAACAATCGTACCCCGAGGGCGTCTTCAAGTTTTTCGATGCGCCGGCTCAGCGCAGGCTGAGATATACGCACGGTGTCGGCGGCTTTGCGAAAACTGCCCTGCTCGACCACGGCGCGAAAAGCTTGCAGGTCGTTGAGGTCGAAGTTGATGGCCATGGTGCGCACTCGGAATCAGACAGATTGATCAGCTTATCCTATGAATCTACAAAATTATTCCACAATGCAGGTTCCGGTGAGGTTGGAGACAGTGTGCGAAATGGGCTGGCAACGATCAGCAAGAACCAAGAAATTCATCTTTGACCATCCTCGGAGCGGTTTCATAAAACGGTGATTTTATGAAACCGCCCAGGCTGCGCGCGGGTTTGTGGGGAGGTACTGAGCTTAAGCACGTTTACTGCTCCATTGCTCCCCGAATCCCGATACCGAAGCTGGGTATTTGCAGCGAAAACCAAAGTCGGTGGTGTTTTCAGCGGCGGTGGCTTTTTCGCGCTTCGACGATTCCAAACGTTCGGTACGTGAAAATACGAAGTGCGGCCAACCCCTTTGATCCTGCGTGGTCATTCTGCTTTGCCCGACAAAAACCAACCTAAGCCCTAGTTGACGCCGGACGGGTCAAGATTGAATCGGTGCCCTCGTTCCGGGTTCCCGCAGCGAGCCCGGCGAGTCGCTGTGCAATCTCGATCGCCTGCCGCTGGGCGAGCGCCGCGCAGCCATCGACATTGATCAATGCAAGCCGTTCCACGTCGAAAACCAGGGCGATGGACCCCACCAGGCCTACAGGTGGCATCAGGATGGGAACGGCCAAGCCCATGGCTCCGGCCTCCAGTTCTTGCTCTGAGAGGTAGTACCCCCGCTTCCGTACACCGGCGAAGTGGGCCTTCTGCGCAGACCAGTCGGTACCCAGCCGTTGCAGGTCGGGGTCGTCCATATGCCTTTCACAGATCTTGCGCAGGCGCGCCGGCGGCAGGAAGGCGAGCATGACTTGCGACGGCGCGCCGCGAAACATTGGCATCGGATGTCCCCGCGCGAAGGCCTCACCCGCTGGGTAGCGGCCGACCTGCTGGTACACATTAACAACTTCGTCGTTGTACATGCGGCAAAGGAAGCTGGTGAATCCGGTTTCCTCGGAAAGGCATTGCAGGGGTTCGCGTGCCGCTTTGAGCAGCGGGTCCGACTGACGAATCCGGTAGTCCAGCATGATGATCCGCGCTCCGAGCGAGTAGTGGCCGGAGTAATTGGCCAGGAAGCCGGCCGTAGACAACTCGCGCAGGTAACGGAAAACCGTGGGGCGAGACAGTTGAAGACGCGCAGCGACCATCTCTGCTGTCAGCAGGGTATCGCTCTCGGAAAAGAGATCCAGCACGTCGGTCATTCGGGCGAATTTGCTCATCAAGCGGGGACTCCAGGGTGATTGCCGTTGGTCGTGTGTAAAATCTCAATATTTGACACTTTGCATTAGTTTCCTCATATTCTCCAAAACAACAACAACATAGAGGCTTTGCCCCATGCCCAAGACTTTTGAACCCATTCGGCGTCTTCACCACTTTGCTTGGCGCTGCCGCGACGCAGAGGAAACCCGCGCGTTCTACGAGGACATCCTGGGCTTGCCGCTGACCCACGTCGTGCTTGCGGACAGCGTGCCCAGCACGGGGGAGAACTGCCCCTACGCGCATCTTTTCTTCGATCTCTGCGATGGTTCGTCAATCGCCTTTTTTGACCTTGGCGACGACACGGCGGCGCAGCCCTCCCCCAACACTCCGGCCTGGGTCAACCATTTGGCGCTGAAGGTCGACTCGATGGGTGCCATGGAGCGAGTTCGACAAAAACTCGAAAGTGCCGGCATCGAGGTGCTCGGCATCACCGACCACGGATTCGTACGTTCTATCTACTTCTTCGACCCCAATGGCGTTCGCCTGGAATTGACGATCGACATGTCGGATGAGCCAGTCTCTGATTCTGATATTGAAACAGCTCATGTGGAACTGAGCAAGTGGATGTCCGAAAAGGCCGCCCGGCGCGCCATAACAGTCTGAGTTGCTGAAGGAGACGTCGGATGACTCAAGATATTGAACACCAGTGGGTGCATGTGAGCTACCCCGAGTCCAGCCTGGTCACGGAGAGCTACGGCTTCGTCGGCAGTCAAGGCGTCGTCAACCTGGAGGGAGTGCTGATCCGGCCGCGCGAGGGCGGGCGCCACACCGTCTTCTTGATGATGCACCCCAGCTCCACGCTGCAACTGTTGCCGCTGCCGGGCGCCATGGCACAAGCTGGTCACTCGGTGCTGTGCATGGGAAGCCGCTATGCCAAGAACGACACCTCGCTGATCTACGAAAAAGTTGCGCTGGACCTTGGCGCCTGCGTGCGTTATGCCAAAGAGGTCATGGGCTACAAGAAGGTGATCCTGCTGGGCTGGTCCGGCGGCGGATCGCTGAGCCTGTTCTATCAGTCGCAGGCCCAGCAACCGACCATCACTCACACGCCTGCCGGCGATCCGGTTGACCTCACGGCAGCCCAGCTCTGGCCGGCCGACGGTTTGGTGCTGGAAGCAGCGCATCGTTCGCGAGCACGCTGCCTCGCCGACTGGATCGATCCTTCGGTACTCGACGAAGACGACCCCACGCGCCGCGATCCGCGTCTGGACATCTACTCGTCAATCCAACCGGTGCGCGCTCCTTACCCCGCGGACTGGCTCGCCGAGTACCGTGCGGCCCAGGTTGCCCGGATTCGACGCATCACCGTGCGCGTGCGCGAAACCCTGGACGAACTGCGCCGCGCCGGCGGGGCCGAAATGGAACGCGGCTTCGTGACCCATCGCACCATGGCCGACCCTCGCTTCCTCGATATGCGCATCGATTCCAACGATCGGGCCCCCGGTTGCTACCTGGGCGTTCCGGAAACCGTTAACAGCGGACCGGTCGGCCTGGCGCGCTTCTCGATGCTGCGCTCCTGGTTATCGCAATGGTCACTGGATGACTCGCAGGCCGATGGCGAAACCTGCGCCCGAGCGATCACTGTGCCGTTGCTGGCCATCGAGCATGGTGGCGACGACGCCGTCCCACAGCCCGACATGCGCCTGCTCTACGAGGCCTGCGCGAGCACCGACAAGCGCTTCGAGTTGCTGCCCGGTGCCAACCATTATTTCAAGGGTCAGCCGGAACACCTGAAAAAGGCTGTCGCCTTGATCGGCGGCTGGGCCGAACAGTACGAGAGGAGACTCCCATGACAACTCCACTTTCCGGTCTGCGCGTGATTGAAATGGGTACCCTGATTGCGGGTCCCTTTGCTGCCAAGACACTGGCGGATTTCGGTGCCGACGTCATCAAGATCGAACCGCCCGAAGGCGGAGATCCCTTGCGGACATGGCGCACGCCCGAGGGCGAGACCTCGGTGTGGTGGCATGTGCAGTCGCGCAACAAGCGCTCGCTGGCTCTGGACCTCAAGCACCCCGAGGGGCAAGCCCTGGTGCGTCGCCTGGCCATGGAGGCCGATGTGTTGATCGAGAATTTTCGACCAGGCACGCTGGAGGGCTGGGGGCTGGACTTCGAGACCCTCTCGCGGCTCAACCCACGCCTGATCATGCTGCGCATCTCCGGCTACGGACAGACTGGTCCGATGCGTGACCAGCCCGGCTTCGGCGTTATCGCAGAGGCGATGGGCGGCCTGCGCCACATTACCGGCGAGCCGGGCCGCGCACCGATACGGCCCGCCATCAGCATCGGTGATTCGCTGTCAGCCTTGCATGGCGTGATCGGCCTGCTGATGGCGCTCTACCACCGCGACGTTCGCGGCGGCCAGGGCCAAATGGTGGACGTCGCCCTCTACGAATCGGTGTTCAACATGATGGAGGGCGCCATTCCCGAATTCGATCGCTTCGGCATGATGAGGGAACCGGCGGGTAGCGCGTTACCTGGTGTGGCCCCCACCAATGCCTACCCCTGCGCAGACGGGCAGTTCGTGCTGATCGCCGGTAATGGCGACAGCATCTACCGCCGGCTCATGGCGCTGGTTGGACGCAATGATCTTGGCGTTGCCCCGGAACTCGCTAGCAATCCGGGACGAGTCAAGGCCATGACCGTGATCGACGAAGCCATTGCAACATGGACCCGGCAGCGTTCGCTGGTCGATGCACTGCAGGCGCTCGCAGATGCGAAGGTCCCCGCCGGCCGAGTGTTCACGGTGGCCGACATGATCGACCACCCGCAGTTCCTGGCGCGCGAAATGGTGCCTGAGGTCTCCCTCGCCGACGGGTCCACTTTGCGCGTCCCCGGCATCACCCCCAAGCTCAGTGCCACGCCGGGGCAGATCACGAGCATGGGCCCTGACCTCGGTCAGCACACCACCGAGGTCCTGCGCGCTGCAGGTGTATCGGAAGAAGACATCCACCGGCTGCGCGAGTCAGCAGTGATTGCTTAAGGAAAACAACCACATGAAGAATCTACAAATCCTGGGTATCTGCGGCAGCTTGCGGCATCAGTCCTACAACCGTAGTGGCCTGCTCGCGGCGGCAGAAAACATGCCCTCGCATATGCGAATGGTCGAAGGCAGCCTGCGGGGCATTCCTGTATATGACGGCGATGTCGAGGAGCAGGGTATTCCGGCAGAAGTCCTGCGTCTGGCCGAAGAAATCCGGTGCGCCGACGCGCTGCTGATCGCCAGCCCCGAGTACAACTTTTCGATCAGCGGCACGCTCAAGAACGCGATCGACTGGCTGTCCCGCACGACGCCCCAGCCCTTCAAGAACAAGCCTGTGGCGCTGCTGTCGGTTACCCCCGGTCCTGTCGGCGGCGCGCGGCAGCAATACGAACTGCGCAAGGTCCTGGGCTGCCTGGAAGCCATCGTGCTGCCTCGTCCGGAGATCTTCATCGGTCTTTGTGCCCAGAGGTTCGACGCCGAAGGCAGGCTCGTGGATGAAACGACCCGCGGGCTACTGGGCGCGCAAATGCACGCCTTCAACGAATGGATCACACAGGTCACCCCGCGCAATAGATAACTGCGATTACCAAAACTGCGATCCCAATAACAACAATCCGGGACAAACCATGAACACATTCAGCAAAGCTATTCGAGCAGCCCTTGGTTGCACCCTCTTGGTGGCGCTGCCGGCCATGGCAGAGGACACCATCAAAATCGGCATGATCACCGACAAGGTCGGGCCGGCGAAACCGTATGCCGAGCCGGTCTCGGCCGGCGTCACCTTCGCGGTCAAGGAACTCAACGCCAAGGGTGGCCTGCTCGGCCGCCAGATCGAACTGCTGGTGGAGGACGACCAGGGCCGTCCGGACATTTCCGCCACCGCCGCGCGCAAGCTCGTGGATGCTGGCGCGGTGTTCATCCTGTCCAATTCGCTGACTCCGGCGACGCAACAAGTGCAGACTGTGACGGTGGAAACGAAGACCCCCCAGTTGGCCCCGAGCAATAGCGGCGACACCTTGACGACCCAACTCAGCAATCCCAACTTCTGGCAAACCGGCCCGCTGGGGTCGACCCAGATCGCCACGCTGCTGTCCTATGCAGCCAACAAGAAGTACAGCAAGGTGGCCGTGGTGTCCGACAACACGGAGCTGAGCCAACTCACCACCAAGTCATTCAAGGCCAGTCTTGAGAAGGCCGGCATCCAGGTCGTCTCCGAGGAGGTGATCTCGCGCGGTACCACCACGGCCGAGCCGCAGATGCAGAAAGTGCGCGCAGCCAATCCGGAGGCCATCTTTCTCACCGGCTTCCTGACGCCTGAAAACGCCCTCATCCTGCGCGCCTATCGCCAGCTGGGCATGAAGTCCGCCTTGCTGGGTAACTTCAACTTCTCGACGCCGCAAACCGCCGCAGTGGCCAAGGGCTTGCTCGACGGGCTTGCCTTCGTAGACGCGTTTGATCCCGCCAAGCCAGAAGTCGAACGCTTCGTCGAATCGTTCAAGAAGGAAACCGGCAACGAGCCCTACAACCTCAATGGCTACGGTTACGACGGGATGATGCTGGTCGCCGACGCGATCCAGCGCGCGGGCAATACCGACAAGGAAAAAGTACGCCAGGCCATGCAGGCAACCCAGGCCTATGTCGGCGTGATGGGTGCAACCGGTACCGGCTATGGCTTTGCCGACGACAAGCGGACCGGCTTCGATCCCAATGGGATGGTTGTGCGCGTCTACACCGGCGACAAGCAGGGTCCGGTGGTTCACACCGGTACCAAGTAGGCCCCCGGGCTACAGTAAGGAATCCTATGAACGATTTTCTGGAACTGCTTGTGAGCGCAGCCGCCAGCGGCTGCATATATGGTCTGGTGGCACTGGCCTATCTGCTGATTAACCGGCCCACCGGCATCATCAATTTCGCGGTGGGTGAGTGGGCCATGGTGGCCGCCTTCGGGGCCTTCGTCGCGCTCTCGCGCATCGAGATGCCCTACCCGGTGGCCATGGTCCTGGTGCTGCTGTTGATGCTGGTGATCGGCTGGCTAACCGAACGGCTGACGGTGCGCCCCCTGGTGGAGAAAGGCGCGCCCCATGTGGCGCCCGTGCTTGCGCTGTTGGGCATGCTGGTGGTGTTTCGCGAGTCGATCTCCATCGGCTTCGGTGCCGATCCGCAACCAGTGCCGCCTGCGCTGGGCTTCGGACGATTCGAACTGGGGCTGCTCGCGGGTTCGTACCAGAGCTTCTTCATCATCGCGGCCACCGGACTGGTCTTCGTCGGCGTGTGGTACTTCTTCGAACGCACACTGACCGGCAAGTCCTTCGAGGCGGTAGCGATCGACCGCCGTGCCGCCGCGCTCATGGGCATTCGCCTCGGGCGCGTGACCGCGGCATCCTTCGCGGTGGGCGCGGCGGTTGCCGGGCTGGCTGGGATTCTGGTCGCGCCCAACATCTCGGCCCACTACATGATGGGCATGCCGCTGGCGGTCCAAGGCTTCACCGCGCTGGTGATAGGCGGCGTCGGCCGCGTCGAAGGGGCTCTGCTGGGCGGACTCGTGCTGGCTCTGGTGGAGCAATTTACGGTGCGCTACGCCCCCATCCCAGCCGGCCTGGCAATGGGTGTCCCGCTGGTCCTGCTTATCCTCTTCCTACTGGTGCGTCCCACCGGATTGCTAAAGGCCCGGGAGGCTCGCATATGAAATCCCTCGTACGCTACATCGTCGCCGCCCTCGTGCTATCTGGCCTGGCCTTTGTTCTGGGCAGCTATCAGATGGACGTGTACCGCAAGCTGCTGCTGTGGATCACGTTGGCCCTGAGCTACAACTTCCTGTTCGGCATTTGCGGTCAGGTTGCGTTCTCGCATATTGCCTTCTACGGCATCGGCGCTTACTCGGTAGTGATCTTCATCACTCAACTGGCCCTGCCCTTGCCGCTGGCTGTCATCGCCACGGTGGCAGTCTGCCTGGCGCTGGCGCTGATCGTCGCCATTCCCGCCACCCGCCTGGCCGGCTTCTACCTCTCTCTGGCCACGCTGGCCTTCGCTCAGCTATTCATCGTGGTGCTGAACGAAGGCGGAGCCGTAACCGGCGCCACTGGCGGCCTGACTAACTACAGCCTGCCAACCATCTTCGGCGCCACCGTCACCGGCCCCTGGTACACGGTGGTGATCGTATTGCTCCTGCTTGCAACCTTTGCCACGCTGTGGCGTCTCGACCGGTCCTGGTTTGGTCGTGCCTGCCGGGCAGTCCGAGACAACCCGGAAGCCGCAGTCGCCATGGGCGTGGACGTGCGCCGCACCAAGGTACTGGCCTACACCATCACCAGTGCGCTGGCCGGTGTGGCCGGGATGGTCTACGCCTTCGTGGATAACACTGTCAACCCGGCCATCTTCAGCCAGGAGGCCGTGTTCCAGTTGCTGTTCATGGTCGTCGTTGGCGGCGCCGGCCGGCCGGCCGGCGCCATCATCGGCACCACCGTGCTGTACCTGATGCCACTGCTGCTGTCGCCCCTGATCGGACATCATCATGCTCTGGTGTTCGGCCTGTTCATGGTACTCGTCGTGATCTTCCAGCCGCGTGGCCTGATCGGCATTTGGGATCGTGTCGTAGGGCAATGTCGTCAAGGGCAAGGTCGTCAAGGGCAAGTGCAACTTCGGAAGGTCCAGCCATGAGCGCCAACAACCCCCTCCTGCAGGTGCGCGGCCTAGGTCGGCGCTTCGGCGGCCTGCATGCCGTCGCCGACCTTGATCTTGACGTCTACCCGGGCGAAATCCTCGGTGTAATCGGGCCCAACGGGGCCGGCAAGAGCACCACTTTCTCAATGATCGCAGGGGCGCTAGCACCCACCAGCGGCGAGATCGTCTTTGATGGAAAGCCCATGGGCAAGGTGCCTCCGCACGGCTTTGCACCACGCGGGATTGTGCGCACCTTTCAGCATAACAAGCCCTTCGAGAGCATGTCGGTACGCGAGAACGTGATGGTGGGCATGCACAGTCGTATGCCGTCGTCGCTCTGGCAGATCCTGGCAGGGACTGGATCGTCCGCTCGTGCGGAGCGCGAAGCCGCGGCCAAGGCCGATTCCCTGATCGATTTCGTTGGCTTGTCGGAGTTTCGCGATGCTGACGTCGCCACGCTGTCTTTCGGCCAAGGCCGCCTGCTCGAGATCGCCCGTGCGCTGGCAGCGGAGCCCCGACTGATGTTGTTCGACGAGCCCGCCGCCGGACTGACCGCTCCGGAGTGCCGCCGTCTGGAGGAGATCGTGCGCACGATTGCCAAACGCGGCATCTCGGTCCTGCTGATCGAGCACGACATGCGCTTCCTGATGTCCCTGGCGGACCGCGTGGCCGTGCTGAACTTCGGGCGCAAGATCGCCGACGACACCGCAGCCGAGGTCCAGCGGCACCCGGAAGTGGTGCAGGCCTACCTGGGCAACTTAAAGGATCTGCAGAATGCTTGATATACGCAACCTCTCAGCGGGCTACGGCCACGGCCCGGTGATCGACGATCTCAGCCTCTCGATTGCGCAAGGCGAAACGGTTGCCGTGCTGGGCCCCAATGGTGCCGGGAAGTCCACGCTCGTCAACGCGCTGTCCGCAACCTTGCCGTTGCGCAAGGGCCAGGTCCTGCTCGAGGGATCTGATCTGATGGCACTCACCAGCGATGCGATTGTGCGACGCGGTCTGGTGCAAGTGCCGGAAGGGCGACGCATGTTCGCGCCGATGTCGGTGCTGGACAACCTCATGCTCGGTTCCATCACGCTACCCGGCGGCAAGCAGGCGGCCGACGAGCAGTTGCAGCGGGTCTACGAACTGTTCCCCAGGTTGGCGGAGCGCCGCCATCAGGCGGCAGGCACCCTGTCCGGGGGCGAGCAGCAGATGGTGGCCATCGGCCGCGCGCTGATGTCGAAACCGCGGCTGCTGTTACTCGACGAACCCTTCCTTGGGATCGCGCCCCGGGTGGTCGAAGAGATTCTGCAGTCGTTGGACGTGTTGCGTGGCGAGGGTCTGACCCTGTTACTGGTGGAGCAGAAGCTGGACATTGCGCTGCCCTTCACGCAACGAGCCGTTGTACTGATCAAGGGCCGCATCGCCCTGCAGCAAACCAGTGCTGAACTGGCGCGCCGCGACAACCTGGAAAGCCTTTACTTCGAGCTGGCCGACGAGGTCAAGGCCTGACGCCCGCGCATTTGACCGCGTTGTCAACCGACTCCGAATGATCCTCTGCCCCGCCGACGCCGACAGGTGTCGGACGGGCCTTTGCAACCTCCTAATGAGGAGCTGACTTCATGGAACGTCTTTATATCACCGATGTGTGCATGCGCGACGGGCTGCAGAACCAATGCGCCCAGGTGTCCACCGAGGCAAAGCTGGCGCTTGCGCAGCACCTCGTGGCAGCCGGCGTTGCCAGCGTGGAGGCGACGAGCTTTGTATCGCCCAAGGCTGTTCCCCAGATGGCCGATGCGGCCGACGTCGTTCTGGGTCTTCAGCAGCGCCTGCCGACACTCCGCACGTCGGTCCTAGTGCCGAACCTCAAGGGCCTGCAACGAGCGCTGCAGGCGGGTTGCCGGGAAGTCGCGGTCGTCCTGTCGGCGACGGAGGAAATGAATCGCCGCAACATCAACATGAGCCTGGCGCAGGCGCGCGAAGAGTCCGCGTTGGTGCTGCGCGAGGCGCGCGCGAGCGGAATCAAGACACGCGCCTATATCGCCGTCGCTTTCGACTGCCCGTTCGAGGGTGCCACGCCGCTGGACCGCGTGAAGGTACTGGCAGCCGAGATGTATGCGGCCGGTGCCGACGAGGTGGTGATCGCGGACACCATCGGGTCGGCGTTCCCTGCAGAGGTGCGTCGGCGCATGACCGAACTGGCGACTGTCGTACCGCTCGATCGGTTGTCGATTCACCTGCACGATACCCGCGGGATGGGCGTGGCCAATGCGTGGGCGGCAATCGAAGCCGGCGTGCGCCGCTTTGATGCCAGCGCCGGCGGCATTGGCGGCTGCCCGTTTGCGCCCGGCGCTGCCGGCAACCTCGCCACGGAGGATCTCGTCTTGCTGGCCGAGAACTCGGGCTTCGACACCGGCATCAACCCAGTCGCGCTGGTGAGCGCGATCGAGTTTGCCGAGTCCTTGCTAGGTCGTCCATTGGGCGGCCACTCGGCGCGCTGGCTGATCCGGCAGCGCGAGCGGGCCGCTCAAACCTCTACGGAGGGTATCGCGCGGCTTAACGTTCAAAATTCAACGAATTCTGTGAGCTCCACTTAACCCACACAGGCTTGAAAGCTCTTCAACCCCCCTAGAGAACAATAAAAAAATGAATAGGTATCTATCTCTTGCCACCGCAGGACTGGTTTTGTGCGACCTCAATTTCGCCCAGGCAGGCTTCGTCGAAGACAGCAGCGCGACCTTGGCCACCCGTAACTTTTATTTGAACCGGGACTTTCGCCAAAGTGGCGCCCCCCAGGCAAAGGCCGAGGAATGGGCCCAAGGCTTCATCGCCCAATTTCAGTCTGGCTACACCGACGGCGCCGTGGGGTTCGGCTTCGACGCCTTGGGTACGCTGGGCATAAAACTCGACTCCAGCCGAGATCGGCGTGGCACAGGCTTGCTAGCTTTCGGCCCGCAAAGCCACGAGCCAGTGGACGAATACAGCGCACTGGGCCCAACCGCAAAAATGCGCCTGTCCCAGACCCAGCTCAAAGTGGGAACCCTGATACCGACCCATCCGCTGGCCTACTACTCCGATACCCGATTGCTGCCCCAGACGTTCACTGGCGCCTACCTGACGTCGAAGGAAATCGACGATTTGACCTTCACCGCGGCGAGATTGACCGAAAGCAAGGACCGCAACTACTCGCACAGTGATGACATCAGCTTTGCCGGCCAGAGCAGCGATCATATGGACTTGCTCGGTGGTGACTATGCGTTTGGCAAAAACCTGACTCTGACTTACCACCACGGTGATCTACAGGACATCTATCGCCAGCAATTCGCCGGGCTGGTTCATGTACTGCCGCTAGCAGAGGGAGTGAGCCTGCGTTCCGACCTGCGTTATTTCGACAGCAATGACATCGGCGCCAGCAAAGCCGGAAAAATTGATAACCGCAACTTCAACGGCATGTTCACCCTGTCGGTCGGGGCGCATCGAATCGGCGCCGCATTCCAGAGTCTGTCAGGCGACAGCGCATTCCCCTACATCGACACCAGCATGCCCTATTTGGTAAACCTGGTTACCTACAACTCCTTCTCCAGGGCCAATGAAAAATCGTGGCAACTACGCCATGATTATGACTTCGCAGCCCTCGGAATTCCGGGCCTGACGCTCATGAACCGTTATGTGAAAGGCGACGACATTCGCACCAGTACGGTACGCGATGGCACTGAGTGGGAGCGCGATACCGACCTCAGCTATGTCTTCCAGAGTGGAATGCTGGAAGGCTTGAACCTACGCTGGCGCAACGTCACTTTCCGGTCCGGCAATGGCCTGACTCAGAAGATTGATGAGAATCGCCTGATCGCCGCTTATACCTGGAAACTGTGGTGAATCCGGCAAGCCAGAACCTGCGAGTTTGGGTCTTATTGTGTGGAGAACAACTATGACCCAGTCACACGCAATTGATCTCTGCGCCCTGATAGAGGGAAGCAAACTGTCGAGTTTCAACTAAGTGATCATCTGTGAGTCGGTGCGGATCACTTTCCTCGACGGCTTTGATCTGCGGATGCTCTCCCGTACCGGCGTCTGCTTGGCCGACGACATCGGTCTGGACAAACTGTAGCTGTGGGGACGGGGAGCAATGGAACAGTTCGTACTTAAGCTCAGTACTCCCCGCCCCCCACGCAGCCTGGGCGGCTTCATGAAAATACCGTTTTATGACGCCGCTCTGAAGCTGTCCGCGCAGCGACGCGAATACGAGGTGGATGATCTAGCGTTTTGGCTCCCGCCCCGGGAGTACCTGTACCCACTCGCCGCGTGCGAAAGCCTCGGTAAGGATCATGCGCGGTAACTTGACCACGCCCACACCGGCGATCGCGGCGGCACGCAGTCCCAACATGGCCCGCGTCACATAGCGGGGACGGACGTCGGTGCGGGCGCCGTCGGGGCCGTTCAGTTCCCAGCGGTGTTCATCCTGTGGCTGACCGACCCATATGACCTATGCCGTCATACCTCTCCACTAGAGCCTGGAAAAATTTCGATGGGGAGCCTCGGATCAGAAAGGACGGCGATGCTGCGTCGGTGCGTGGCAGTGTCTGGAAAAGCTGCCGACCTCTCAGCAGCGTTATTTAAATTGCCGCTTATACTGACCGTGCAGCCTGGGTTTGCTATCCCCATCCATGTCGACTTCTCTTGGAACAGTGTCGCGTTCGGAGTGACATCGTCGGGCAAGACAAAGACGTACAGGAAGACGAGAAGCGCGATGTGTCATCAGGTCGTGAAGTGTGCGCCCTTCATATCGCCCAATTGATGGTTAGTTGATCGACTAACGATCCGATTCAAGGAATGGAGAAGCAGGTTAATGAAAACCCCACTACCGAAAGCCGTTG
Source organism: Pseudomonas sp. P8_241 (assembly GCF_034008315.1). Lineage (NCBI taxonomy): Bacteria > Pseudomonadati > Pseudomonadota > Gammaproteobacteria > Pseudomonadales > Pseudomonadaceae > Pseudomonas > Pseudomonas sp. P8_241. The sequence continues at coordinate 3,559,456 of NZ_CP125377.1, forward strand.
GCTGTGCGATGTTATTGCTCACCTCATTTACATCCATCCTCACTCACGCAACGGACATCACTCCCGCCGAAACGAAAGCCATTGCCGAGGAAGGCTACATCTACGGTCTGCCCATCGTGATGAACTACGCGATCATGTACGACTACGCGGTGGACAAGAACTCCAGCCAGTTCAAGGCGCCGTTCAACCAGATCCATAGCCTGCACCACGTCGCGACCTACAAGGACACGGCCATCGTCTCGCCGAACAGCGACACGCCATATTCCATGCTCTTCATGGACCTGCGCAGTGAGCCGATCGTGCTCTCGGTACCAGCGGTCGAGAAACCGCGGTATTACACGGTGCAACTCATCGACGGCAACACTTACAACTTCGGTTACATCGGCAGCCGTACCACCGGCGATGAAGCCGGCGATTACATGGTGGTCGGCCCCGAGTGGAAAGGCGCGACTCCGCCGGGCGTCAAGAAGGTGTTTCATTCCCGCACGCAACTGCCCTTCGCGGTCTTCCGGACCCAGCTCTTCAACTCGGCGGACATGCCCAACGTCGTAAAGATCCAGTCCGGTTACAAGGCACAACCGCTATCCGCCTATCTCAAGCAACCTGCGCCACCTGCCGCGCCGCCGATTGATTTCCCGAAGATCGACAACGACCTGGTCAAGACCGACTTCTTCAAATACCTCGGCTTTGCCTTGCAGTTCGACCCAGCCGCACCGAATGAAGTGGCGATCCGCGAGAAACTTGCCCGAATCGGCGTAGGGAAGGATTTTAACTTCCAGGCTCTATCGCCCGAGCAGAAGTCCGCCATCGTTCAGGGCATGCAGGCTGGGCATGCGAAGGTCGAGGATGGGATCAAGAATCTCGGCACGAAGATCAACGGCTGGAACATTGCCGGTGCCGGTGGCAACAGTGCCTTTTATAACGGTGACTGGCTCAAGCGCGCTGCCGTCGCGCAAGCGGGCATCTACGCCAACGATGCCGATGAGGCCACGTATCCGATAACCAGTACCTTACCCAATGGCGAGCGACTCGACGGCAGCAAGCACAAGTACACGATCACCTTTCCTGCCGGGCAACTCCCGCCAGTCAATGCCTTCTGGTCGGTGACGATGTACGACGGCAAGTCGCAACTGTTGATCAAGAACCCGATCAATCGCTACCTCATCAACGCGCCGATGTTACCCGATATGAAAAAGAACGCCGACGGCTCGCTGACGCTGTACATCCAGAAGGATTCACCCGGCGCAGACAAGGAAAGCAACTGGCTGCCCGCACCAAATGATCTGATCTACATGGTGATGCGCCTGTATTGGCCGAAGACGGAAACGCCTTCCATCCTGCCTCCTGGCAAAGGGACATGGAGTCCACCGCAGATCGTCAAAGTTACATGACGCGCTGACAACTGTATCCAGCGGACGGCCTTGGTGAGCCGCCGCTGGCCAGGGCATCAGATTTGTTACAGCTATTCAAAGACTGGCCAATAAGCGCACTAGGAATCGGTGATAGCCAAGCTTTAAATCGCGTCAACTTCACCCCTGGGTTTCTTACGTCCGCGACCGTCTACTGGGTCGTTTTCTGCCTCTCGCGATGGGCAGAAACCGGCCAAAAACAGCCCGTCAGAGATACCTATGAGACCAGGACCGATTCAGAAGTCGCTCTGATGGCGATTCAATATTATGATCGAAAGACCAGTGAGACTTGTACGATCGTGGCAGACCAGGAGTCAGAGCGGTTTACCTAGGCCTTGAGAGCGCTTGCAAGGTCGCTCTTCACCCTCGCGTCAATATTGAGAGTGTTCATGCAAATTATGCGATCGGCGGCGACTCCTGCAGCACAGTAACGATCGAGGGAAGGAAACATGGATGGTAATGGGATAATGGTCAACAAGATTGGCAAAGGACGGTCTTTTGCCAAACGAATCTACCTGCCACGCCTTATTGGCCTGGCGATTGGCATGCTGAGCGTATTGGCCGCCATTGCGCCGCTGGGCCTGCCGGGATGGGTGTGGGTACTGTTGTTTTTCAACGGCTTGGTTTGGCCGCATCTGGCCTATCAATTGGCCACCCGCGCTAGTGAGCCGTATCAGGCGGAGCGGCGCAACTTACTCTTCGACTCAGTGATGGGCGGGTTCTGGACCGCGACTATGCAGTTCAATCCGTTGCCTGCCGTGACCATCCTTTCGATGATGACGATGAACAACGTCGCTGCAGGCGGCCAGCGTTTATTCGTGCATGGCGCACTGGCCCAGACTGTCGGAATTCTGCTTGCGATAACACTGTTCGGCCCGCAGGTACAACTTACTGTAACCGACGTACAGATCTACGCCTGCTTGCCGATGCTGACGCTCTATCCACTAGCGCTGGGCTGGGTCTGTTATCGCCTGGCCATTAAGCTCGCCGACCACAAGCGCCGTCTTAGCGCCCTGAGCTGTACCGACAGTCTCACCGGCCTGCTCAATCATGGGGCGTGGAAGGATTTGCTTCACCTGCAGTTTTTCACCTGCCGGCAGGAGGGCTTCGAAACGGTGATCGCGATCATTGATGTCGATCACTTCAAACAGATCAACGACACTTACGGCCACCTCGTTGGCGACAGCGTGCTACGCCAGCTGAGCGCCGAACTGAAGAAAAACCTTCGTCAAGGTGACCTGGCCGGTCGCTATGGTGGAGACGAGTTCTGTGTGATCCTGCCCAACAGCCTGGTGAGCCAGGCCGTCGAAATTATGGAGCGACTGCGAAGGGCAATGGGCAACTACCGCAATGAGCAACTACCTGAGCTGCGAGTCAGCCTGAGTATCGGTTTGGCATCGTGCGGCAGTGCAATGACCGACGCCGCAGACTGGCTCAGCGAAGCCGACAAGGCGCTGTATGCGGCCAAGAATAGCGGGCGCGACAAGGTCCATTTTACCTTAGGCGACATCGTCAACGCACCTTGAATCACAGTGGATACGCTAGACACCTTGTAAATCAATTTTTTACAGCAACTAGATAGTTTCGTCGTGGAAACTACTGGGATAGTGCCCCGATGGAGCGCGTGTTTCGCAGCTTGAAACTGAATGGACCAGCACACGCTGTAGTGACGACCGGCAGAGAACGGCCAGAAGCTGACTGTCGATTTCGTCTCAGAAGCATGCATGTGCATAGCATTTGACCAACCGCTTAATAGGGTTAAAGTCTAAGTGAAAGATCGACCCCGTCAGTCTTTGATCCGCAATGGCGATCGCCACGCAGGTTCCTCAATGGCAGGTACAGAAACGGAATATTGCTCATGACCAAATACCTTCGAATGATGGCAATGATTTCAATCTTCGCGTTCACGTCGGGCTGCCAGATGGATCAACCAACTTCCGCCTCAGAAGTGAAGGCTGCTAACGCAGAAATGAACCGCGACGCGAACGCGGCGTTACAGAGTTTGTATGCCAAGACGCCGCAAGCGCGCGCCCTCGCGCAGCGAGCCAAGGGTATTCTCGTTTTCCCTGAGGTGCTGAAAGCGGGCCTCATTGCCGGCGCACAGCGTGGCGAAGGTGAATTGATTGAGAACGGAAAAGTCACGGGGTACTACTCGACCACAGCAGCCTCTTACGGCCTTCAGGCGGGCGTGCAGAAGTTTGGTTACGTGATGTTCTTCATGACCTATTCAGCGATGAACGATCTGAAAAAAGCGAATGGATTTGAGGTCGGTGTGGGCCCAAGCATCGTGGTCGTAGATTCAGGCATGGCCAAGTCGTTGACTACTTCAACGGCTCAGTCCGATGTCTATGCGTTCATCTTTGATCAAAAGGGCTTAATGGCCGGGCTGGGATTGCAGGGTTCAAAAATCACCAAGCTGAATCGCTGAGGCCGTCTGCATGTGCCTTCAGGTAAATAAGCCGGCGACGGCTAGCGAGCGGCGGCCTGACGCGGGACAAACGGTGCCCGATACATGGCAGGGCAAACAATAACTTGCATGTCCTGCGTACCGGAGGGGGTTCAGTTGAACTAATACCCCCTGTTTGGGCGCGGAGGGCAGCAATGGGTCGGTTGCTGCTCTTCGCAACAGGCACAGCCAAAAGCGGTCGGTCACGCCCCATCATTTTTTGAAGCCTGCCAGCTCATCCTCTGCAAAGGTATAGTTGTTCCATCGACGGTGGATCACAGCCTGATTGATCCAAGCATTCCCGGACAGCCACTCATGGATCGAAATAATGCTTTCTCAGCGACGGACTGGGTTCTGCGAAATGCCGAACCTGGGCGAATAGAACGAATCGAGGCCTGGTTCGGGGGGCATGGATACGACCCGCATCGCCATGACACCTACTCCATCGGCCGGACTCTGTCGGGCGTGCAGAGCTTCCATTACAAGAGGGCTTTGCGCCACGGTATACCGGGGAATACCCTGGTATTGCATCCAGACGAACTGCATGACGGTATGGCCGGGACCGAGGCGGGCTTCCGTTACCGTATGGCCTATGTGGACCCCGCCATGATTCAGCAAGTTCTTGGCGGAGAGTCACTGCCCTATGTTGCTGGTGGTCTGTCCAATGACTCGCGCCTATATAACGCCAGCCAACCTTTCGTGCAGGCAATGGATCATCCGCTCGACCCACTGGAGGAGCAGGACGCCTTGTTTGACCTTGCAATGGCGCTGCGAGCGGTCGCAGGCAAGCCGCGCGGGCGCAAGAACCCGGACTACCAGGCTGCCAGGCGGGCAAGAGAGTTCATCATGGCCAATCTTCATGGGGGGATTACCCTGCAGATGCTCGAGCATGCCTGCGGGCAGGAGCGTTGGAGCCTGTCACGTGACTTCAGAGCGTTATTTGGCACCAGCCCATATCGCTTTGTAACGTTGCGCCGTCTGGACCTGTTTCGCGCCCTGATCCTTGATCGCTTCACACTCGTAGATGCGGCACTAGCAGCGGGTTTCCACGACCAGAGCCATATGACCCGACATTTCACCGCCTGTTTCGGAGTGCCCCCAATGCGCTGGCTTGAGCGTATTCGAGTCCAGCGTCTACTTGCAGGATCGTACAAGCCTGAACAACCGCTCCTCCGTTAGGGTAACGGCTCCTGCTTAATGGAGACCCACCATGCAATACCTTCACGAGAAACCGAGCGCGCACGCCATCAACCTGGCCCAAAAGGCTTCGCTCATCGATCAGCAATGGAGCCCACGCGTGGTTGCCGAGATGAACGACTACCAGTTCAAGGTCGTACGCATCGAGGGCGAGTTCATTTGGCACACACACCCGGAAACCGACGAAGCATTTTTTGTGTTAGAGGGAAAGCTGCGTGTTGATCTACCGCATGGCAGCGTATATGTCGCCCCAGGCGAGTTGTATGTGGTGCCACGAGGCGTAGAGCACAGAACTGCCTCGGAGGGCGAAGCCAGGCTGATGATGATCGAACCTCGCGGGATACTGAATACCGGCCAGGAAGGTGGCGAGCGCACGGCAAACAACGACGTCTGGATCTAAACCAGGGCGCCGTCCAAACCTGTTGGACGGCGCTGACTGTTCAGATTTTCAATCCTGCGACAGGCCCCTTCCGGCCAGAAGCTGCCATTCACCGCTATACCATTGCTTTAAATATGCCATTGCCTCACTCACTGGGATTTCTATCTATGCCCGTCCTTGGGCATAACGCCGAGCGTCCATTGGCAAGGTTTCAAATAGTTGGAGTGGGCGCCTTGCAGGCCGATGCAGTCGTTTCAGGTGATCCATCGAGGACCCTGTTTTCCGACCCCACGTCAAGATTCAGGCCGAGAAGCCGTGACTCTTCTTCAATGTCCTGTGCACTTCGATTACGATAATCAGCATGGATCCACTTGACCAACCCATAGGCCATGATCAGTAGCAGGAAGAGAAATGGAATCGATGTCAGGATGACTGAGGTCTTCACGGTTTTCAGCGAAATATGATTGGCGATCATGGTCAAGGGCACCAAGGCCAGCATGACGCACCAGAAGAGTCGCAGGAAAGGTGAAGGATCACGGCCTTCAGGCAGATTACGCGTGGTAGCGGCAGCTACGGTATAGGCAGAGGCGTCGATGTGCGAAGCCAGGAAGATCACCATCACAAACAAATAGAACGCAGTCGCTACCGTGGACATCGGAAACCCGTCCAGCAACCGAGTAATCGCCACTTCTCCACCTTGGCTGGCAACGATGGCTGGAACATCGAGTTGCCCCTGAATCAATTGATCGATGCCGTAGCCACTCAGGCTGCCGAAAATTGCCCAACAACTGACACTTCCCCCCAACAACAGCGCCGCCGAGACCTCTTTCAACGTGCGACCACGAGAAACTCGTGCGACAAAAATCGAAACCGCAGGTGTGTAGGAGATCGCCCAGAACCAATAGAACACCGTCCAGTTCCGTGTGAACTCACCACTACCTGACGGATCGGTGAAAAGGCTCATGTGCAGGAAGTTAGAGAACATCAAGCCCACGCCATTCACGGTATTGTTGACGATAAAGCCCGTCGGTCCGACCACCAGCACCGCCAGTGCACAAAATAATGCGCCCCAGCACACCATGCTCGCCAGGCGCTGCATTCCGCCTTCCAGCCCGATGTATGAACTGAGCGAAAAGATACTGGCGATCAGCAACACGATTCCCGCTTGCATCGCAAAGTTGTTTTCCAGTCCCGTCAGGTTTGAGAAGCCGTTGGAGAATGTCAGCGTGGTCACCACCATGGTGACAGTGAGTCCGCCGAAGGTGCCAATTAGGAAAATGATATCCACCAGGCGGCCAATCGGGCCGTTGGCTTTCCATCCCGTAACAGCCTCGATGATGCCGGCGAGGCTGAGCTTGTCATGCTTGCGCACATGATAGTAATAAGCCATGGCCATGCCGCCCACCGCATAGCACGCCCATGTACCAAAGCCCCAATGGAAGAACGCATACGCGATGCTCATGTTCAACGCTTCGGTTGAACCTGCCGTGATATTCAAACCCGGCGTGTTGTAGTAGTAAGCCCACTCCACCAATCCCCAATAGAGGGTAGCGGAACTCAATCCTGCGCAAATGAACATGAAGATCCAGGGCACGGTCTTGAACTGGGGCTGACCCGAGCCCAGACGAATGTTCCCGTACTTGCTGAAAATGATGAACAGCGAGCCCGCCACAAAAGCCAGGAAGGTCAACAGTACCGGCGCTGAGAGTAGCGTCGTGGCACGAGTGAACAACTGGCTGGCGACCTGCTCGGAGCGCGCCGGAAAGGCGGCCAAAGCAAACACAGTGAGGAAGATCGAAACCACACTGACCACTATCAGCAAATAATCTTTGCTGGCTCGGGGAAGTTGGTCACCCGGCTGAACCGGGTTAACTTTCACGGAAATTTTCATGGATTACCTTTCTATAGCGGCTGTATTGATCTTGTTTTTGCCTCTTCCCTGGCGACCTTCGTCCGCCTGGAACAGTCATAGAAGTGCAGAAGTGACACCCCCGCCCAAAGTGCGATCGAGCGTGGTCAATCGTGGTACAACTGGCCTTTGGAGCGGGGGCGGAGCAGTATAGGAACAGGTCGAAAAGACCTTACATCCACAATCGCCGATCCTTGCATCTGCGTCGGCGAAGTAAGCTCTCAGTCAAAAAAAAGACGACCTCAAAGGTCGCCTTACGTGTACCCGAGTACACTGCCTGCCAATTGGCTTCCCACCCTCGCCTTTAGCGTTTCTCTGAAACGGGTTATTTACGCATCGACAGACTGCCGAGAGATGTAGACGGCGTAAACGTCACGCTCAGCGGCACTCGACACCCAAAGTTCTGTAGAGATACCCGCCCTCGTACGCGATGAGGTACAAGCAGAATTGGAGGCTATTAAAAGTGTCCGTTATGGGTCGTTTTCAGCCGGTCGCCACAGGCAGAAATCGGCCAAAAGAAGCCGTTTGATCAAGGACGGTTACCGGTCAAGCCTTCGGACAAGGCGCTTTGTGTCCCAGCTTGATGAACGGCAAATTCCTCAGTTCCAAACCTCTGTAGCTCCATACCGATATTACTCAGTCTCTCCAAGCGGGCGCTTTCTCCCAAGACATAAGGCTCCTGGTCTTGACGCGGAAGAAAACCCTGATGCATTCGCACCTCAAAAATTGTCCGTGAAACCCCGTTGATAATTTCTACAAAGGATGTCGAAACCGGTGAGCGCTGAACGTTTGCCTGATGTACCACGGCCCCCGCTTCCGTTTCCGCTCCTCGAATCCTGAGCAATGCCCATTCTTTTCCAGGTGAGCCAGACATGACCAGTTCAACGGTGACGCCTCCATTCCCTTCGTAACCTCGTACGATTGGCCTTTCTAAGCTGGAGGCGGCATAACAATAATTGCCCACCCCAAGCCCTACCACTTGCGCGATGAACACCAAAGGCGAAATGAGCGCTTTCAAACACGACATGCTGCTATCTCAACGAATAAGGCAGCTCAGCATAGAAAACCCTGAGCTGTTGACCTATAGCACTACTTATCCATAAGCTGTGCATATGACGTACATCTCAAACGATATTTTTCCTCCCTTCGAAGCCCTGCAAGCTGCCCTTGCCTCCGCCAGAACCGGTTCTTTCACTGCAGCGGCAGCGGAACTGGAAGTTACACATGCGACCATCAGCCGACGTGTGGAAATGGCTGAAAAATGGTTTCAATGCTCCTTGTTCGACCGCCATGCGCGCGGTGTCACCGTTACGGCCACGGGACAAATCGCGCTGGCCAAAGTCGCTCATGCCTTCGAACAACTGAAACAAGCGCGACAGCCCCGGCCCGCCGGCCAAACCTTACCCATCGTCAAATTGGCCACTACGTCGTCCTTCGCACGTTTTTGGTTGATCCCGCGCCTGACCGAACTGGAAGGCACGACTCAGGATTTACGGATCGAACTGGTCACCTCTGCGCTGAATGCCAGCCTTTCCTCAGGCGAGGTCGATCTGGCCATCAGATACGGGCGTGGACAATGGAATGACGGAGACGAGGAGCCACTGTTCGAGGAGTCACTTTGCCCCGTGGCGTCACCCGAAGTCCTCGCCATGAACGAACAGCCGTTGTCCTTGATAAAGGACACTCCGCTGCTACACACCGGTGACACGACACTGTGGCGAGCGTGGATGAGCCATCACGGTAAACGCCTGACTTCGAAGCCCACCGACAGGGTGATGGGTGACTACGCCCAGGCAATCGAAGCCGCCCGCTCAGGATTGGGCATCGCACTCTGGAATCCGGCGATTCACGCTCTTGATGCATTCAATGGACAATTGATTGCGTTGAATAAATTGAGCTGCCCAAGCCCGCTGAGATTCTTCCTGCTGTCGAAGCCTGGCCCGGCTCATACACCGCCAATGAGGGTTCGGTCAAGGCTTCACCGGTTATTGAGTAAAGGCTTCACCTTTTGAAACCAAGGGACGAAAACGTCCCTTGGTACTGTTTCAGGCGCTCCAATGAAGGGCTGCAATAGGTTGATAGTGGCCCATCGCGAAAGGCAGCAATCGGCCCGTGCCAACAGTGAACGCCGCCATCACGAAATCGATAGCACTTTTCACTCTCACCTACCTCCAATGACATGCGTGTTTCTCCTGACAACCTGGAGGTCTATATGTCGATTCGCAAGATCGTTCTACTTTCCTATCTGGGATTGGCACTCGCTGGGTGCGCTGGCTCAAGCCAGGAGCCCCCTCCCACCACCATGCAAGTCGACCTGCAAAAATACCAGGGCACCTGGTACGAGCAGGCCAGGTTGCCTATGTTCTTTCAGCGCAATTGCCAGCAGTCAGAAGCGCATTATGGTCTACGTGATGATGGTCGCATTGACGTCACCAATCGTTGCAGGGAACAGGATGGCGAGTGGAAAGAGGTACGCGGAATTGCCGAATCGCAGCAGCCAGGTAAGACAGACAAACTGTGGGTGCAATTTGATAACTGGTTCAGCCGCATTGCACCAGGAATAACCAAAGGTGAGTATTGGGTGCTTTACCACGACCCCGCCTACCAGTTCGCACTGGTCGGCCACCCGAACCGAGAATATCTATGGGTGATTTCACGCGCATCTGAAATTAACGGCGTCAAACGCGAACAGCTGCTAAAGATTGCTCAGCGACAGGGGTATGACACCAGCAAACTAATCTGGCGTCCGGCAGATCCGACCAAGCCCTAGTCAACTTGTAATGATCCGTAGGCAGCAGTCTACCGATTGCTGCCTGACGTGAGTGTCAGAGAACGGCCAATAGCGGACAGTCAGCCGCGCTATTGACCAATCATCAGATCTTCACATACGAACGTTCAATTGACCTTGTTCAACTGCGGCAACTGCCACTTGCCGGACAATACATCTTCTTTCACATCTTCTTTCGGCTGGTACAAACGCAGCAGTACATAGAAGCCGCCCTGCGGGGCCGGCAGCCAGTTGGCGGCATTTTCGCCTTGAGGTTTTTTGTGGGAAATTGGAATCGTGATCGAACCGTCCGACGCGACTTTCAGGCCCTGCGTATCGGTGCCGACCTTGTAGCGATTGATCTCGTTATCGACCAGCATCTTGTCGCTGGCGTCGTACATGGTCAGTGACCAGAAGGCATTGACCGGCGGTGCCGAAGCCAGTTTGACCTCGTATTGATTGTCGCCGGTGAGGGGTTGGTTTTTGCTGTCGGTGAAGCGGATCGGGTACATCGCTTCATGCTCACCCTGGCCGCCGAGATACGGCCCCGCCACCATGGCGCGCAGCGGATAGATGTAGCCAAAGCTATCCAGACCGGTGACCCAGTTCCAGCCATTGCGCACTTCTGACGTGCTGGCAAGCGACGCAATCGCTACGTAGGGCGCATCGTTCAAACCTTCCTCAAGTCCCTTGCGCGTAGCTGGATTGAGTTTATCCGGGGAAAAGCCTTTCTCCGTCAGGCCGATACGGGCGAATTGGGCAAACAGTGCGGCGTCAGCAGGTTTGACCGGATTGTCCTTGAGCGCCGCGGCCAACTCCGTGAAGAAGCCCAGCGGATCGTCTGTTTGCGGCAACGCCGGCAAGGTCTCGTCCTTGTGCGACTTGCCACTCAGTGGCACGACACTGAACTGCTTTTGCAGCGCCAGAATCGGCGCGACATCTTCGCCCTGCTTGACTTGAATGCGACCCAAAAGCCAGATTTTCTGGGTCGTGACGTCAAGACGTTTGGCATCTTTGGGCAATTCACCTTTCCACCCTGGCGGCACTAACACGAACTTTCCAGCTTGGGTGCCAGTGGTGCGCCGCCCGACATAGTGCTCAAGTTCTTGCCACATGTTGAATACGTCGACCACGTAATAGTGGTCATGGGTATCCGGCACACTCAATACATACGGTTCGGTCAGATCCAGCACCGCGCTCATGTAGTAGGTGTCATTGTTGGCAGTGGGCATGTCCTTGGCGGACGGTGAAGCCAGCTTGCGGACACTGTGGCAGCACACATCCACCCTTATCGCGAAGTATTCCTCGCCTGGCCATAGCGATCCCTGACCGCCTCATCGCCGGGCAGGCCTTACTCAGCATAAAAGGTCACTGTATCGGAGTTTATTGTGGAATCTGTGTCTGACTGTCGGCCCCTTCGCTCGCTAGCATTGATGCTCTCGCGGCGAAAAACGTGATGAAATCTTCAATCAGACGCTGATACCGATCAGCGATAAGAGGGATCGAAATGTTCGACAGTTCCGCGGTGCTCACTGTTTTCTGGGTTTATCTGGCAGGCGTAGTGGTTCCGGGGCCGAACTTCGTCGCCGTTGTTCACAAGGCAGTAGCCGCGACACGTGCCGAGGCGCTGGCCTTAGTCGCCGGTATAGTGACCGTGAACCTGCTCTGGTCTGGCTGTGCGATCACAGGCCTAGGCCTTGTGTTTGCCGCCTTCCCATGGGCGGTACTGGTAGTGAAGATAATGGGTGCGGCGTACCTGATGTGGTTTGGCGTACGCCTGATCATTAAAGCAGGCAAGCATCCCGCCTTACGGCCTTGCGAGGGCCCGGCTGGCAGCGTCCGGAAATCTTTCTTTCAAGGTGTCGTCACCAACATCGGCAATCCTAAATCCATAGCCTTCTACGCCGCCGTCTTTTCAGCAGCAGCCCCCGCCCACCCCTCGGTCAGCACTTTCGTCTCAATGCTGGCGGTTGTGGTGGTTGTTTCGCTGACCTGGTATGGACTGGTTGCGGTGGCTTTGTCGCAACCAACGATTTCCTCGGCGTATCAGAAGGCTCGGAAAGTGATTGATCGCCTGTGCGGTGGTCTGATTCTGGGCTTGGGAGTACGACAGCTGACCTGAGTATTGAATCGACCGCGAGACGTGGGGAGACTCCGCTATCGCCCAAAAGCAGGCCATGGCCGCGCTGCTAATGCGCCAGTAATGGGGGCTAAAGTCATCTCGCTTTTCCTCCTCACCTCATGTCGCGTTTCTAGCGCGACACTCAAGCCGAACAGGGAGTTACGCATGGACAAGGAACGCTATCAGACACAATCGGCGCAAAACATCGCGCCAGATGCATCGTCTACTGATAGTTGGGAAGCCAGCCCGCTAGCCTAGGTTTGAGGCATACCCAAGTCCGGTCAGTGCAATCATCGGCAACCAAACGCCGCGAAAGGAGCGACGGCCTCCTGGCACATACCCTGTGGATGGCATTCGACGGTTTTGTGATCAATCAACGCGTGGGAGATTGCCGCGATATGGGAAAAATTGCAGATCTGTACACTGAAATGCTGTTACTCGATTGAACCCAGGTAAAAAATCGTGAAAGGCCACAAACATTCAACCGATCGCCCAGAACCGATTCGCGTCACCGAAGCCTGAGCCCCGGAGGACAGTTCGGGCTGTCCTCGCTGTGCTGCCCGCGCAGCTGCCTGTCGTAGTCGGTGTTGCGGCCGCCAATGGAGCCTGCAATCAGCTCGTAGCTTTAACGCGACGTATGCATCACACACATCTCAAGGAGGCATCGATGATGCCAAGTCACTTTGTCTCTTCCTTGGGTGTACAGATGGTATGGACATGGAACTGCACCCCGTCGAGTGCTGCCTTGATCTGATCGGCTGCGCGCTGGCATGCCTCCATATTCTGGTATTCGGCATGGTCGACCGCGGGTGCCGGCAGTGGGCTGTTGGTACCAAGAATGATCCAGAGAATGTAGTTCATGACGCCTCCAACGCTTCTCGCAGGTGATGCAGTCTAGCCGTGGATCAATGGCGGCGACACAGCGACTGCCAGTGAAAATAAAGCCCTTGGCTATTCGAAGCTTGAAAACACTGTCAGTTACCTGGAAATCGGGGTCGATGATGCCTCGACATGGCAAAACAGTCGATGGTCTGATCATCCATAGCGCCACTTTTCCACTGCTATGCTCATAGCATCCGTTACTGCACCAGAGACGAGCAGCATGGCAGCACAAGGCGCGCAATCCCCTATCTCGTTCAAGGCAATGGCCTGCTCGGCCGGAGTTTTACTTGTCACTTGGGCTGCCATAAAGCTGCTCGACAATTACTTCGAACTGACATTGTTGGCAGATACCACGGGCTGGCTGCTTCTTTTTTGGGATTGGCTTGCACTGGAAACACCCATGCCCAATTGGTCGCTGCTGATGATTATCGCGATTTTGATCGGCACCTTATCCGTAGCGATTTACTACACCCGCATCAAGGATGGAACGCACGGCGAGCTTCACGAGATAGAGCGAAAAATTTACACAAAGAACAATCCTCAGTTCCCACAGTTGACCGATAACCAGACGCTACTGATGGAAGCGTTGGCCTATCATGCGAACTTCAGAAAAATTGCAAATTTAAACTCGGTTTGCAAACTTGTCTCACTCAGTACGCTGGAAGTTGAAGTCGGCCTGAAGCAACTCCAGGCTAAACGTCTTGTGAGGCAAAACGTGACAAGGGGTACGTTCGGCGCCACCACGTTTGAACTTACCCTGGCCGGTAAGGATTACGCGTTAGAGAGACTTGAGCTGACGTAGACGTTCGGGCGGTAACTTCTTTGAGCCCTGGTTTCACAGCGTGGCGGAGCATCGCCCGTGTCGCAGGCGAATTGCTCCCGTGGCGTTGCACTAGCGACGATAGTAGCGGCGATCATCCTCGTAGCGGTGCCGCATGGCCCGATCCTGGTGGCGCTCCCAATCACGATGGCGTTCTGCTTCACGGCGGGCTTGCTCTCGACGCCAGTAATCTCTACGCCTGTCGTCTCGACGCCAATCGTCTCTGCGATCGTGCCAACGACCGTCATGCCAGTATCGGTCGTCATGGGCAAGCAGCGGCCCTTGCTGCCTGTCGGCCCTGCTGGCCAAGGTCGGCCAAGGGTTTGCGGCCGCCTGGACCGGTACCTCAACGACCGCGACTTCAGTGGCCAAAATAGGGGTTGAGGCCTTCATCGTTGTAGCTGACGCCGAGCCCAATGCCGCGAACGCCAACAGGCCGAACAGCACCCTGCGTGGGTCAAGGAATTTCATGAGCGAAGACAACCTCTGAATGATATTTGGAGGGGTAGACGCGCGATCCTGTGAGCTCGCGCTGAGCGAACGTTATGCCTATCCAGATAGACCGATAAACAAGAAAAAGTTCTAGCGACCGCTGTTTAAATCGCCAAGGGTGTCAGTGCGTGTGCCCTTTGAAGTTGGCAATTTCGATATCCATTGCCTCTGCCCTCTTCTGCCCGGCGTGAAGAGCAGCAGCCCCTCCTGCCTGGATGTTGCGGTGGAACAAATGCTGCTGGTCGCGACGGCCGTTGCAGCAGGAACTTCAGGGTATTGGTCGGGTCATAGCGGCGCTGTATCGGAAATACCGAGCAGTGCTGTGGTCTGTTTGCGATGCCGTCCGAGTTCAGTCGAGTCCGCCCCCTGATGCCAACCAAGAGTGTTCTGCCGGGTCTCATCCTGGTGTTCTGCGCCGTCGCGTCGTTTTGTTCTGCCGCGGCCGAGCGAAGAACGCCCGCGCAAAGTAACAGCGCATCAACCGCCCTGATCGAAACAGCCTCGCGGCAGTATGAAAATGGCCAACTCGACCAGGCCGCTGCCACGCTGGAGCGTGCCCTGCATATCCAGCCCAACAATCCCGCGACGCTGCACTACCTAGGTGTATTGCGTCTTCAGCAGGGGCAGTACCAGCAGGCTGAAACCCTGGCGGCGCGCTCGAACATAGGCGTGGGTCGCAACGTCGAGTTGCGCAACCGCAACCTCCAATTGATCCAGGCGGCGCAGCAAGCCCAATCTTCAGGTACCCCGCCCAATGTCAATGCGGACAGGGTCGCTGTACAGAAGGGGTTGCAAGAGCAGACTCAACGGCACCGCGAAGCAGACATGGCGGTTGTTGAGCAATCCACTGCGCAAACGCGCGAAGGAACATTGCAAAGGGTTAATGTCGAGTCAGACCGGGCATACGCTGAGGCTGAGATTCCCCGCGGCCATAGGCCGCCTCCAGGCAAATGCCGAGTCTGGTTTCCTGATCGACCGCCGGGTCAGCAGCCTGCCCCCGGCAAATGCAAGAAACTGCGTTATCGGGTTCCCGCGGGGGCCTATCTGGTAAGCGGTTGAGTTGTTGCAGTTGAAAAAAGAGCGCCATCGAGGCGCTCGTGTCACTTTGGAACTTGATTCACGCCACCTGCATCAACTTCGAAAAAACCTGCAAATGGTGATCGTCATCACCCAACTGACGGGCCACCATCAGCAAATGTTTGGCATGGTGCGACAACAGGTACTCCCATGTCAGGCCGATGCCGCCATGTAACTGGATACCCTGGTCGGCGACAAAACGACTGGCGCGGCTGACGATGAACTTGGCGGCCGCCAGAATGCGGCTGCGTTCGTCGGTGTCCGCCTGGTCTGCCACGCAGGCGGCGAGCAGGGTCATCGAGATGGCCTGGTCCAGTTCGATGTGCATATCGACCATGCGATGCTGCAACACCTGGAACTTGCCGATCGGCTGGCCGAACTGCTGGCGCGTCTTCAGGTAATCGAGGGTCAACGCGCAGGCCGCTTGCATGCTGCCCACGGCTTCGGCGCATTGCGCGGCGATGCACCGGCCTTGTTGGTAACGCAGCGCCGGCAAGGCATTCCCCGGCTCGCCGAGCAACGCATCGTTATCGACAAACACGTCGTCAAGGTACAGCTCACAGGCCTTGCGCCCATCCATCGTATCGAAAACACGCCGACGCACGCCGCGGGCCTGAGGATCGACCAGAAACAGGCTGATGCCCTTCTCGTCCCGAGTCTCATGGTGGGTGCGTGCCGACACCAAAATCAGTCCGGCGCTCTGGCCGCCGATGATGACGGACTTGCGACCATTGAGCTGCCAGCCTCCGGTTACCGGTTCGGCGGTAGTCTGAACATCTTGCAAGCGGTAGTGGCTCTGCGGCTCATCGATGGCAACGGCCAGTTGCAGGCTGGCGCTGCCGACCTGCGGCAACAACGTGTCCTTCTGGTCTGCGCTGCCCAACTGGGCGATCAGGCCACCGGCGAAAATCACCGAGTGCAAATACGGTTCAAGGCACAGCCCCCGACCCAGCTCGGTCATGATCAGCATGTTCTCCACACCGCTGCCGCCGTATCCGCCATAGGCCTCAGCGAAAGGCACGGCGCACAGCCCCAGTTCGCCCAATTGCTGCATGAACGGGGCGCTGAAGCCGTGCGCGCTCTGGCGGTATTGCTCGCGATGCTCAAAACCGTAGACGTCACGCACCAGCCGCGCGGCGGTTTCCTGCAACATCAGTTGCTCTTCTGTCAGTTTGAAATCCATGATCGGGGCGCCTTACAGTTCTAGGATCATTTTCGCGATGATGTTCTTCTGGATTTCGTTGGCTCCACCGTAGATCGAGGCCTTGCGCGCATCCAGATACTGGTAGGTGGCCGCACTGCTGTAGTCGGTGTAGAGCAAGGGCTCCTCACCATATCCGAGCTCATCCTCAATGAACGGCAAGGCATACGGGCCTACGGCTTTGCTGATCAGGTAGGTAATGGCCTGCCGGATCTCGGTGCCCTTGATCTTCAGGAACGAACTTTCGGCACCGGGCACATCACCGTTTTGTGTGGCGGCCAGGGTCCGCAGGTTGCTCATTTCAGCGGCCATCAACTGCATGTCGACTTCAGCGATCTGCACGCGAAACAGCGGATCTTCGATCAACGGCCGGCCATCACGGACTTCCTGGCTGGCAATACGCTTGAGCCGGCTGAGCAATGCCTTGTTCTGGGCTATCCCGCCAATGCTGGTGCGCTCGTGGGTCAGCAAATACTTGGCGCAGGTCCAACCATCATTTTCCTGCCCGACCAGATTCGCCACCGGCACCCGCACGTTGTCGAAGAACACTTCGTTGACTTCATGTTCGCCGTCGAGGGTAATGATCGGCCGCACGGTGATGCCGGGCGTTTTCATATCGATCAGCAGGAACGAAATGCCCCGCTGCTGACGGGCCTCGGGATCGGTGCGCACCAGGCAGAACATCCAGTCGGCAAAATGCGCCAGCGTGGTCCAGGTTTTCTGGCCGTTGACCACGTAGTGATCGCCCTCGCGCACCGCGCGGGTTTTCAGCGACGACAAATCAGATCCGGCACCGGGCTCGGAGTAGCCCTGGCACCACCAGTCCTCACAGGCAAGAATCCGCGGAAGGAAATGCGCTTTCTGCTCGGTGGTGCCGAACTTGATAATCACCGGGGCGACCATCTTCAGGCCGAACGACACCACTTTCGGCGCCCCCGCGGCAAAGCACTCTTCGTCGAAAATATGTTTCTGCACGGCACTCCAACCGGTGCCGCCGTGTGCCTGCGGCCAACCCGGCGCCAGCCAGCCTTGCCGGTCGAGGATCTGCATCCATTGCACCTGGTGTTCCTTGCTCAGGCGTTTGCCCAGCGAGATGCGCTCGGACAGTTCGCTGGGCAGGTTGTCGCGCAGGAAGGCCCGGACATCCTCGCGAAAGGCTTGTTCGTGCACTGAGAATTCAATGTCCATCCATCAACTCCAAAAGCATTGGGGTGTGCGCTGATCCCTCTGATCCCCCAAGTGGGAGCGAGCCTGCTCGCGAGGGTGGATCAGCGGCATTGCTGTCGACTGACACACCCTCGCGAGCAGGCTCGCTCCTACAGGGGTAACGAGGCGTATCAGTCGAAAACGATGACCGAGCGCGCCAGCTCTCCGCGACGCAGTTCATCGAACGCTTCGTTGATCTGGTCGAGGCGAATGCGCTGGGAAATCATTTCGTCGAGCTTGAGCTTGCCGGCCATGTAGAAATCCACCAGGCGCGGCATGTCGACCGGGAAGCGGTTGGACCCCATCAGCGATCCCTGGATACGTCGCTCGTGCAGCAACTGCAACGGGTCCAGCTCGATTTTCAGGCCAGGTTTGAGCATGCCGATCACCGTGGCGGTGCCGCCGCGAGCCAGCATCGCGAACGCCTGCTCGGCGGTCTGCTTGAGGCCGATGCATTCGAAGGCGTGATGTACGCCCCCGCGAGTCAATTCCATCACTTGTTTGGCAGCGTCGCCATCGCGGCCATTGATCACGTCGGTGGCACCGAACTGTTTGGCCAGCTCGAGCTTCGAGTCGAGCATGTCGATGGCGATGATCCGCCCTGCCCCCGCCAGCGCCGCACCGTTGATCGCGGCCAGGCCGATACCACCGCAGCCGATCACGGCCACGGTTTCGCCCGGACGTACCTTGGCGGTGTTGAACACCGCGCCAGTGCCGGTGGTGACGGCGCAGCCGAGCAATGCGGCGCGGTCCAGCGGCATGTCGCGGCGGATCGCCACGCAGGCGTTTTCGTGCACCAGCATCTGCTCGGCGAAACCGGACAGGTTGACGAACTGCGGAATCGGTTTTTGCACGTAAGTCAGGCGCGACTCTTCATCCTTGCCACGCTTGGTTTCCGGGGACACGCAGCGGGCCAGATGGCCGGTGACGCAGTGGTCGCAATGGCCGCAGAACACGGTCAGGCACGTCACCACATGGTCACCGGGCTTGACCGAGCGCACCTCGGAGCCTACCTGCTCGACCACCCCGGCGGCCTCGTGACCCAGTACCAGCGGGCCGGGATACGGAAACGAGCCATCGATTACGTGCAAATCGGAATGGCAGACGCCCACTGCTTTTGTACGGATCAACACCTCACGCGGGCCCGGTTTACTGATGCCCACTTCTTCAATGACCAGGGGGGCTCCAACTTGATGGAATACGGCAGCTTTCATGGCAGTTCTCTCTCAAGAATGTTGTGGGTTCAGGCCGGGTTGGCCGCTGAGCGCAACACCGCTTTGGCGTGGCTGAATGTGCGGAAGCCATCAATGCCGTGGTAGGCACCCATGCCGCTCTGACCGACGCCGCCGAACGGCAGACCTTCGGTGCTGGCATGACTCAACACGCCATTGAGGGTGACGCCGCCGGAGCAGGTACGGGTCAGTACCAGCGCTTCTTCGGCGGCGTCGTTGCCGAAGTAATACAGCGCCAGCGGCCGGGGCCGGGCGTTGATCCGGGCGATCACATCGGTGATGGTTTCGTAGGGTGTGATCGGCAGCAGCGGGCCAAAGATTTCGTCCTGCATCACTTGCAAGTCGTCACCGGGATTGCGCAGCAGGGTCGGCACGATCTTGTTGCGTGCACCGTCGCTGAAGTCTTCAGCGGCGGCGTTCAGTTCGATCAGCTCGACACCGGCCTCCCGCGCTTCCTTCAGGTAGCCCTGCAAACGCTCGAAATGACGGGCATTGATGATCGAGGTGTACTCGGGGTTGTCCTTGAGCGTGGGGAAGAACCTGGCGACCACGGCCCTGGCCACGCTGATGAAGGCTTGCACCGACTCCTGCGGCACGAAAACGTAGTCCGGGGCGACACACAGCTGACCGGCGTTGAGCAGTTTGCCGATGACCACCTTGGCCACCGCATCCTTGAAATCGGCGCTACGGGAAATGATGCTCGGCGACTTGCCGCCCAGCTCCAGAGTCACCGGTACGAGGTTTTGCGCCGCGGCGCGCAATACGTGTTTGCCAATGCTGGTGGCGCCGGTGAACAGCAGATGATCGAACGGCTGGCCGCAGAACGTCTGACCGACCTCGGCGCCGCCCAGGACCACCGCCACTTCATCTTCGGCATAGACCGAACGGATCAACCGGGCGATCAGTGCCGAAGTGTGCGGGGTGAACTCCGACGGTTTGATCATCACCCGGTTACCGGCCGCCAAGGCACCGGCCAAGCCGCTGAACACCATGTAGCCCGGCACGTTCCACGCGGTGACAATGCCCACCACGCCCAACGGCTGGTATTGCACCCAGGCTTCACCGGCCCGGGCCTGACGTTTTTCCGGGCGCATCCACTCAGCCAGCTCGGCTTTGGTTTGCTTGAGCGTGGCCAGTGGCGACAGCACCTCGCTGCCCTTGGAGAACCCGGGGCTGCGATGACCGAAGTCAGCCGTCAACGCATCGACAATCTCTTGTTCATGATTGACCAGCAAGCCGATCGCCCGGTCGAGCAACTCACAACGCTCTTCGAAGCTGTAGGGTTCGCGAGCCAGGAAGGCCGCCCGCTGTTTTTCCAGGATCGCGCGGATGTCGGTACTCGGCGAACTCTCGATGGCGCTCATCATTACCTCTCTTGTTTTTGTCAGGCCGCGGCCGCGCTCAGGCAACCATGCGTGGGGTCTGGCTGCATGGTTGATCATTCCTGGCGAGACGCCGCCACCCGGATCAGGTGGGTGGCGCCGGGCAGCACAATTTCAGGCGAGGATGCCCATGGCCTTGGCGCTGTTGATTGCCTGAGTGCGGCGGCAGGCGCCGAGCTTGACGTTGATGTTCTTGGCGTGGGTCTTGACGGTGTTTTGCGAAATGAACAGGTGGCTGCCGACTTCCCGCACCGACATGCCTTCGGCCAGCAACTTGAGCACCGAAAGCTCGCGGGGTGTCAGGTCGTCCTGGTAATCCGGCACGACGCTCAAGCGGGTGGGCGCTGTTTGTTCACGTTGCGCAATCCGGGCTTTTTGGGCAGTGATCGGCCCCTCGTAGCAGGCGCTGTCGATCTTGCCCCAATGCATTCGACGCTCGGCTTCGTACAGCATCAAGTGCGCCTTTTCCCGCTCCTGATTACGTGAAGCGAGCTCGGACAACAGCAAGTACCCATTGAGTACGAACGGCGCGCAGCAGTCACGTACGGCCACCAACCCGGCCCGGACGACCTGCCCGGCTTCGTCGGTATGGCCCAGCTGCAACAGCAATTCGCCGTGCAGGAACATCAATCGACCGAGTAGCGAACAGGGCTGTGTCCGGTTGCCGGTCATCCGTTTTAGCTCGGTGCGCAACAACGCTTGCGCTTGGCTCAGCTCGCCCTGCAGCATCATCAACCGCACCCGGTCCGTGTTGACCAGTACTTCCGATTCGTGACTGCCCTGGCGCCGGGCAAGCTCCAGCGAAGATTGCAACAGCGCCTGTGCCTCGGTCAGATCGCCGGTCTGCATGGCGATACGTGCCAGGATGCAATGACACAACAACACCGAAAGCCAGTCCTGGTGGGTCAGCACTGCAAGCGCGGCGCGGCAGTGCAGGCTGGCTTGTTCAGTGTTGCCGCGCAAGGCGTGCAGGGTGCCGAACAATCCCTGCCAGTTGGCCAACAGACGCCGATTGCGTTGCGGATCTGGAAGCGGCACGAAGCGCCCCAGGCGTAGCAGGCACTCCTGGGCTTCATCCAGCCGGCCACTGAACAACAGGGCCTTGGCACACAGGTAGATCAGACGGGGACTGCTTTGCAGCAGCTGCGGCTCGATGCGTTCGCGCCAGTCCATGAGTGTGTTCAGGTGCCGCTCACCGAGAATCCAGCTGAGCCACAGGCGTTCCATGTAGTTGGCGGCGACCTCCGGCTGATCGGCGCACAGGGCTTGCTCGACGGCATCATCGACGTGCCCCAGTACACTGAGAAGCTGACAGGCGCGCAGTCGCAGGCGATTAAGCGGCCCAGGACTCAATTGCCCTTGCAGGGGCTGAGCCACCAAAGGCAACAGGCGGAACCAGCCGGGCTGATGATCGACAGGGACCAGAAACGCCTGGCACTGCAACAAACTGTTGAACACCCGACCGGCCTGCTGCCCTTCCCAGAGCTGCTCGCAAAGCTCGGCGCTGGCCTTGGACAGATGCGCCAGACCGCACAACACCTCCAACTGATCTTCGCTCAGGCGCGACAACAGCTCCCGGTCCAGGTATTGGCCGAGCAGCGAAGACCCTGCATCGCCCAATGCCAGTGGCAATAACAGGCGAACACCGGCACACCACCCGCCAGTTTGGTGCCAGAGTCTTTCCCGTGATGCGGTGTCGGTGTCAGGTGCCATGGCATTAATCAACGCCTCGAACTCATCGGGTCGCAAGGCCAGATGTCTGGCCTGCAGATCCAGCAATTGGCCGTCAAGCATCAGGCGCGGCAGGTTCCAGTCCGGGCGTTGGCGGCAGGTGACCAGTATTTGCAGGTGAGGGTTATGCAGGGACAGGAGTTGATCGAACCAGTGGTTCAGATCAGTGGGCAACTCGGCTGGCAGGTCGTCGAAAACCAGTCGAATCTTTGAATCTTCATGGCTTGCAATGGCCTCTTCGCAAGCAAGCGTGCTCCTGCAGTTGACCGTACTCCCATGCAGGAGCGAGCCTGCTCGCGATAGCGGTGGTTCAGTCCCCACCTTTCCTGAACCGAGCAACGCCAGCACCGCATCCGCCGCCACCCCAAATGCACTGGCCAGCGCCGAATTGAGACTTTCCAGCGTCTGCGCCCGCCCACCCAACCTCAACCACACCACTTGCCCGGGTTGCTCCAGGCCTTGCAAATATTCATGCACCAGCGCGGTTTTCCCATAACCGGCAGGTGCGCTAAGCAGTTGCAAGCGGTGTTGCTCGCGCTTGAGTAGATTGCTCAGATGCGGCCGTGGCACAAGCATGACGGACCTCGCTGGTGAAGAGAGGACTCCATCATTGGGCCAGCCGACTGAACACGCGCCACCCACATCAGGGGGGCACAAACGCACAACGCCCTGCGAACAGGGCGTTGATTCAAGCGACGATGGACAGTCAGCGGATGCCGGCGTTACGCAGCGCCGACGGGGTGAAGTCGGTCATCTTCGCCGTCATGCCGTAGGTCGTTGCGTGGCGGGACTGGTTGGTCATCGCCAGCACGTTGTAGCGACCGGCGATCAGGTCATAGATGCCGAGCATGGCGAAGTTGGGCGCCCCGCGCTCGTAGTCGTTGATCGCATAGCCTTCCGCCACCCGCCACAGCTGACCACGGCCGTCGTAATGGTCGACTTCCGCCAGTTGCCAGGTGTCTTCATCGAAGTACATGTCGCGCTTGGCATAGACATGACGCTGCCCCGGCTTCAGCGTGGCCTCGACGTGCCACACGCGGTGCAGCTCGTAACGCGTCAGGTCCTGGTTGATGTGCCCTGGCTTGATGATGTCGTCATACTTCACTTTCGGCGACTGCAAACGGTAGTTGTTGTACGGGATGTACAGTTCCTTTTTGCCGATCAACTTCCAGTCGTAGCGATCCGGCGCACCGTTCATCATGTCGGTGTTGTCGGCGGTGCGCATGCCATCGGAACCGGCGCCCGGACCGTCATAGGCCACCTGCGGCGCACGTCGAACACGGCGTTGACCGGCGTTGTAGACCCACGCCAGGCGCGGCTCCTTGACCTGGTCGATGGTCTCGTGGATCAGGATCACACTGCCGGCCATGCGTGACGGCGCGGTGATTTCCTGCTTGTAGTAGTACAGGACGTTGTCGCCCTCGCCCCCGGTTACGCCTTCCATCAATTGCGGAAATGCCAGTTTGTCGTCGTACTCGACGATGGAGTAGGAGCCGTTGGTTTGCGGTGCGGCCTGCGCGGCCTGGCGCTCCATGTTGCCACCGCGATAACGGTTAGTGTGGTTCCAGTAGATCTCTACACCGTTCTTCGGAATCGGGAACGGGTAGTAGCGGGTCTGGGTGAAGTTGACCAGGCCGTTACCGTCCGGAGTCAGTTCGGTGGTGACCGCACTTTTTTTCGCGATGTCGTAGATGTTTTGTGGCGACGCGGCGGTGCGCTGGGTCTTGAATACCGGGATCTTGTAGCTGTCCGGGTAGCGCTTGAACATCGCCACCTGCCCCGGCGTCAGCTTGTCCTTGTACTGGTCGACGTTGGCCGCGGTAATCACCAGTTGTGGTTTTTCACCCGCAAACGGATCCCCCAGGAAGCCATTGTCGAGTGCCGCTGCACCGGGCCTCAGGCCACCGGTCCAGGCCGGAATGCTGCCATTGGCATTGCCCTCTTTCTGAGCGCCCAACGGGGTCAACGAGGTTCCCAGCTGAGCGGCCTCCTGGGGCGAGACAGCGGCCATCACACCACTGGCCAGCAACGAAAGACTCAGTGCGCCAGCGCGCAGGAAAATACGTGCGTTCATGTTCAGGTTGTTCATATACAAGTACCTCTGGGGCAGAGTTGCATCAGAAATTCACGCCGAAGCTGAGCGCAACGTAGTCGCGGTCGACGTTGGTGTTGAAGTCGCCACCGAAGTAGTTGGTGTAACTCAGGCTGGCGTTGTAGGTGTTCAGGTAGTCCGCATCGACACCGACGCTGACTGCTTTGGAGCCTTCATCGAAGTTCGGGCCGTAACCAGACACGTCATGGGACCAGGCCAGGTTCGGCGACAGGTTGATGCCGGCGATCACGTTCTGGTAATCGAGCTTGCCGCGCAGGCGATAGCCCCAGCTGTTGCTGGTGTAGAAGCCATCGTCATTGCATTCCTGCGCCGGGTTACTGGCTGCCGGCGTGCCTGCGGCAGTGCCTCGGCAGGTGGCCGCTCCGGCGGCGCCCGGCAATTCGCCGGAACCGAAGGCAGGACTGCGACCGAAGCGCAGGTCAGTGCCGTCGGCCTTGCCCAGGCCATTGATGTGGTTGTACCCGACCTCACCCACCACCGTCAGGCGACTGGCGCCCAACACCTGATCGAAGAATTGGGTTGCAGTCACTTGGGCCTGGGTCACCGGCATGCGCTTGTAGCCGTTGACTTCACCCCCCAGGTTACGACCGGCAAAGCCAGTGGTGATCAGCGGTGAGGTCGCGCCGAAGGTCGCGGAGGACAACAGGTCAGCGGTGTTCAGTTGCAGCGGCATGTTCGGCCGGTAGCTGACCTCACCCCCCAGAGACACGCCTTCGACGTTGGTCTGGAAACTCAAGCCATACAGGCGGATATCTTCCGGATAATCGATGAAGTAACGGGCACTGCGGGCCGATGCCACACCACCTGCCGGGTTGCTCATCTGGTTGATGCTCAGGTAAGGGTTACGGCTGTGGTAGTTCAGTGCATAAGCGCCAAACTCGGTGTCGTTGAACTCAGGCACGAACCAGCGCAGGGCAACGCCAAATTGACCACTGTCACGGGCATCGTTGTCCTTGAGGCGCGGGATAAAGGCGTCGTCCGTCCCGGCGGCGATGGCCGCCAGGCCGCCGGTGTTGCTCGCAGCACCCGGTGGCAGGTCGAGACCGGCAATCACCAGGCGGTCGTTGCAACCTTGGGGTACGCCGTCGTTGCCGAAAAACGTTCCGCAGTTGTCGACCACCGATTTGTCCCACTCCAGCTGATAAAACGCTTCGGCGGTGATGTTGTCGGCCAGGCCCTGGGACACGTAAATCAGGTTGACCGGAATCAAGCCTTCCTTCACTTCAGCGCCCGGACGGCGTAACGCCGCAACGTCGATGGGGTTGATGCTGTTGATCGAGTTGCCGATGAACGTACTCTCGCCCCAGCTCACCACTTGCTTGCCCAGGCGCACGTTACCGACCTGATCGCCGAGGGTGTAGTTGTGGTAGACGAAGCTGTCGAGGAACATCGCCCCGGATGACTTGCCTGCGCGATCACGTCCCGCGTCATTGATATCGTAGAACGGACGGCTCTCGTCCATCAGTTCGAAGTCGTACCAATACTTGCCGCGCACGAAGGCGCCGCTGTCGCCATACTTCAATTCCAGGTCATGCACGCCCTTGAAGATCTTCGAGAAGGTTTCACCTTTCTTGAAGTTCAGGCGGTTGTCGTCGGTGGTCCGCGAGGCGGACTCGCCACCGGTGACACCCTGTGAGTTGAAGTTGGAAATGAACTGCTTGTCCGCATCCGTCGTCGACCAACTGGCGCCGACCGACAGCGACGAATCAAACTTGCCCTGAATCTCCCCGATGTTGAAATCAACAGCGTGAGCCTGATGGCTCGCGCACGTTGCAACCATTACAGCTACGGCCAGCAAACTCGGCTGGAAGACGCCGCGCATTGTTGTTTTTGTCATGCGGTTTCTCCGGTTAAGGATAGGTGTTGGTGCGCCCATGCTAGCGGGGCTCCGGTAAGGTCCTGACACCCGAACGGGTGATTTGAACCAGCATTTTCAATGGGTATTTCCAGTGCGTAACAACCCGGTTTTCGCAGCGCGCCCCGGGCGTTACGCCCGGTGACATTCACCCGGCAAAAAGCGTGGTCACTGCGCCGCGCCACTGACCTTTCCATAGAGCGTCACCACGCAGGCACCGCCCAGACCGAGGTTGTGGGCCATGGCCAGACGCGCGCCTTCGACCTGACGCTGTTCGGCGTTTCCGCGCAGTTGCTGGGTCAACTCGTAGCACTGCGCCAGGCCCGTGGCGCCCAGCGGATGCCCCTTGGAAAGCAGTCCGCCGGACGGGTTGATGACGATCTGCCCGCCGTAGGTGTTGTCGCCATCCATGACGAACTTCTCGGCGCCACCCTCCGGGCAAAAACCCAGGGACTCGTAACAGATCACCTCGTTCTGGGCGAAGCAGTCGTGCAGTTCGCAAACATCGATGTCCTGCGGGCCGACGCCAGCCTTCTCGTAGACCTGACCGACAGCGGCGTGAGTCATGTGGGTGCCGACCCAATCGAGCATCGAGGGTTTTTCGAAATTGAAAGATGCCGGGGTGTCGGTGGTCATGGCCTGTGCGACGATTTCCACGTCGCGGCGCAAGCCGTGCTTTTTCGCGAAACGCTCGGACACCAGGATGGCCGCGGCACCGCCGCACGTCGGCGGGCAAGCCATCAAACGCGTCATCACACCCGGCAGAATCACCGGGTCGTTCATCACGTCCTCGACGCTGAGCACCTTGCGAAACAGCGCCAGCGGGTTGTTCGCCGCATGGCGGCTGGCCTTGGCGCGAACTGCGGCGAAGGTTTCCATTTTGCAGCCATATTTGTGCAGGTACTCGCGACCGGCGCCGCCGAAGGTGCGGATGGCCTGGGGCATGCCATCCATATCGGCGGTCAGCCCGCGCAGGATCGGCAAAAAGCGCTCACGGGTTGGCGGACGGTCATCCCAGTGGGATTTCAATGCCCCGGCCTGCATCTGTTCGAAACCGACCGCCAGCACGCAATCGGCCGAGCCGGATTCGATGGCCTTGCGCGCCAGGAACAGCGCGGTGGAACCAGTGGCGCAGTTGTTGTTGACGTTGACCACCGGGATCGCGGTCATGCCCACTTCGTACAGCACGGTCTGGCCGCAGGTGGAATCGCCGTAGACATAACCGGCGTACGCCTCCTGCACCAGATTGTAATCAATACCCGCATCCGCGAGGGCGCGGCGCACCGCTTCGGCCCCCATCTGCACGTAGGTCGGGCTTTCGCTGGGCTTGCGGAACGGGATCATGCCGACGCCGGCAACCAGTACTTTTTCGCTCATGGTGTCACCTGAAAATGAAGGAGAAGGATCACAACTGGCGAGCGATCAGCTCGCGCAGCACTTCACTGGTGCCGCCGAAAATCCGCGTCACGCGCATGTCGACAAAAGCACGGGCAATCGGGTATTCGAGCATGTAGCCGTAACCGCCATGCAGCTGGACCATGTCATCGATGCATTTGCACAGGGTTTCGGTGGCGAACAACTTGGCGATCGCCGACTCCTGGACGGTCAGGCGGCGGCGCATGTGTTCGGCGATGTAGTGGTCGATGGTCAGGCGCACGGCGGTGGCCTGAGCCTTGATGTCGGCCAGCTTGAACTTGGTGTTCTGGAAGTCCCAGACAGTCTGATTGAACGCCTTGCGATCCTTCACGTACTCGACGGTCTGCTCCAGCAGGCGTTCGAGTTTGGCGGCGCTGTAGAGCGCAATCACCAGGCGCTCTTGCGGCAGTTCTTCCATCAAGTGCATGAAGCCTTTGTTCTCTTCACCCAGCAGGTTGCCGACCGGCACGCGCACGTCGTCGAAGAACAGCTCGGCAGTGTCAGCGGCGTGTTGGCCGACTTTTTCCAGTTTGCGCCCGCGACGGAAACCTTCGCGGTTGCACTCGACCATGATCAGGCTGCAACCCTTGGCGCCAGCGCTCGGATCGGTCTTGCACACCACCACGACCATGTCGCAGGTCAGGCCGTTGCTGATGAAGGTCTTGCTGCCGTTGATCACCCACTCGTCACCGTCGCGCACGGCTGTGGTGCGGACTGCCTTGAGGTCCGAGCCGGTACCGGGCTCGGTCATGGCGACAGCGAGGACGGTTTCGCCGGAGCAGACCTTTGGCAACCATTGTTGCTTTTGCTCTTCGGTGCCCAGACGCACGATGTACGGGGCGACGATGTCCGAGTGCACGCCCAGGCTCCAACCCGACACACCGGCGCGGTACAACTCTTCGATCAACACCGCCGAGTGACCAAAGTCACCGCCACCGCCGCCGTACTCGGTCGGCACGGTGAGGCACAGCAGGTTGTGGCGACCGGCCTTGAGCCAGGTTTCCCGGTCGACCTGCCCGGCTTCGTCCCACTGCGCCTGCTTGGGCAGGCATTCACGCTCGAAGAAACGCCGCGCGGTTTCACGCAGCATTTCGTGGTCTTCACGGTAGACGGTACGGTTGATGTGCATCGGAATCTCCAGTGGATTGCCAGACAGACGAGCGCCTGGTTCGTGAGTCCACTGTATGGCTGGGGGGTGGTGATGAAGCCACCCGGATCGGGTAGCGAAACCAAAGGCCTGAAACACGACTCCCTGTAGGAGCGAGTTTGCTCGCGATGGAGGCAAGGACGACGCGTACTGTCAGGCGGCACGCGTTATCGTTGCGTCCATCGCGAGCAAACTCGCTCCTGCAGGGGATTGGGCTGGGGTTATTTGCGCAGTTCGCGCTTGAGGACTTTGCCCGCCGCCGAGAGTGGCAGTTCGTCACGAAACTCAACGGTTTTCGGGCATTTGTAGGGTGCGATGAATTCACGACAAAACAGCCGCAATTGCGCTTCATCGACGGGCGAAGCGGGCGTGCGCACCACCACCGCATGCACCGCCTCGCCCCACTGCGCATGGGGGATACCGATCACCGCGCACATCGCCACGGCCGGATGCCGGGCAAGGACATTCTCGACTTCCACCGAATACACATTCTCGCCACCGCTGACGATCATGTCCTTGAGCCGGTCGACGATGAACAGGTAACCCTGCTCGTCCATCCACGCGGCATCGCCGGTATACAGCCAGCCGTTGCGCAGCGCCTGGGCGGTTTCTTCGGGTTTGTTCCAATAGCCCTGCATGATGTTCGGACCCCGCACGATGATCTCGCCCACCGTGCCACGTGGAACTTCGTGGCCTTGCGGGTCGACGATCTTCACGTTGACGCCCAGCCCGCCACGCCCTACCGAGCGCGACAGTCCACTGATGCGCGCCTCTGGGGTGTGGTTGCACGGCAGGTTGCTCGACACCACCGGGCAGGCCTCGGTCAGTCCGTAGGAATGCGACAGCTCGATGTCCGGAAACCGTTCGAGTACCTGCTCGACCATGTCACCGGCACTGGGCGAAGCGCCGTAGGTCAGACGTTTCAGGCTGCCCAGGTCATAGCGCTCGAAGTCAGGATGAGCCAATAACGCACCGATCATCGTTGGCACCAGCAGCGTCTCGGTGACCCGTTCTCGTTCGATGATCTGCAACGTTTGCAGGGCATCAAACCCGGACACCAGTACATGGCTTTCACCGGCCAGAAACTGGATCAGTGCACGGGCCATGCCCGCCACATGAAACAGCGGCGCGACGTGCAGCAACAGGCCACCGCGTATCGGCGGCATGTCCACCATGCGCGGCATGCACGCCGACCACAGGTTCAAATGGGACTGCATCACACCCTTGGGAAATCCAGTGGTGCCGCCGGTGTACATGATGCAGGCCAGGTCTTCGCCACCACGACCGGCGTCCTCAATCGGCGTGGCCTGGTCAATCAATTGCGCGAAACCCAGCATGCCCAACGGCACTTCGCCCTCACCGGCGTAAATGAACCGCGGCGCATGTCGGGCCGTCTTGCGGATCTCATCGGCCAGACCAGCGAAATGCTCGTCGACAATCAGGATGCCGGTGTTGCAATCGTCCAGCGAGTAGACAATCTCCGGCACGCTCCAGCGTACATTCACCGGATTGAGCACCCCGCCACCCCACCACACGCCCATGATGTATTCCAGGTAACGGTCGGAGTTGAGCGCCAGCATGCCCACCCGGTCCCCCGCTGCCATGCCGAGGTTTTGCAAGGCGCCGGCCAGGCGTGCGACCCGCTCGCCAAATGCGCGATAGGTCTGGCGACGCTCGCCGAAGATCGTCGCGACATGGTCCGGGTTCTGTTGCAGCGTACGTTGCAGGCATTGGGTCATGAACATGCTGTCAGCTCACCCCCCGATCCTTGCCGGCCCAGAATGGCTCGCGCAAATCGCGCTTGAGCACTTTGCCCGCGCCCGACAACGGCAACGCTGTGCGGAACTCCACTGATTTGGGCGTCTTGTAGCCGGCGATCTGGCGGCGACAGTGCTCGATGATCTGCGCGCCCGCCACTTGGGTTTGCGGTTTGAGCACGACCACCGCGTGCACCGCCTCGCCCCATTGCGCACACGGAATGCCGATCACCGCGCAGGCCGCGACGGCCGGGTGACTGGCGATGGCGCTTTCCACTTCGCCGGAATACACGTTCTCGCCACCGCTGACGATCATGTCCTTGAAGCGGTCGACGATGTAGATATACCCGTCCTCGTCCATGTAGGCGCCGTCGCCGGTGTGCATCCAGCCACCACGCAGGGCCTTGGCGGTTTCCTCGGGGTTGTTCCAGTAGCCGAGCATGATGTTCGGGCCGCGCACCACCACTTCGCCCACAGTGCCGCACGGTACGGGGTGGTCGTGTTCGTCGACGATGCGCACGATCACCCCCAGCCCCGGCCGTCCGGCCGAACGCAACCGGCCACTGGCGATGCCTTCGGCGTTATGGTTCTCGGGGCCGTTGGCGGTAATCGGTGGTGCCGCTTCGGTCATGCCGTAGCCCTGGGTGAACTCGACATTCGGCAGCGCTTTGAGCGCCAGTTCCAGCAAGGGCACGGCAATCGGTGAGGCGCCATAGGTCAGGCAGCGCAGGCAACTCAGATCATGCTGGGCGAATTGCGGGTGCATGATCAGCACTTGCAACATGGTCGGCACGATCAGAATGTCGGTAATGCGTTCGCGCTCGATGGTGCGCATCACGTCCAGCGCATCGAAGGCCGGAACGAAGATGCTCGGCAGCCCGAGGAGCGAAATCAGGATCACCCGCGACAGCGCCGCCAGGTGGAACATCGGCGCGATGTGCAAGGTCAGGGCATCGGCCGGCACCGGCACATCGGCGGCCCGGGCCACGGCGGCTGACCACAGGTTCATGTGCGATTGCATGACGCCCTTCGGCCGACCGGTGGTGCCGCCGGTGTACATGATGCTGGCCAGGTCGTCGCCGCCACGAAACGCATCGTCGACAGGCGCCGTGTCACGGATCAGTTGCTCGTAGGACAACATGCCCTCGGGCAATTGACCGTCGCCGATATAAATCAGCAAGGGTCGCACCCTGGCGGTGCTGGCGATGCCTTCGGCCATGGGCACAAAAGTATCGTCGATCAGCAGGATGCGGGTATCGCAGTCGTCCAGCGAGTAGACGATTTCCGGCACGCTCCAGCGGATGTTTACCGGATTGACCACGCCGCCCCCCCACCAGGTCGCGAGGAAATATTCGAGGAACCGGTCGCAATTCAGGCCCAGCAGACCGACCCGATCGCCGGTCTGCATACCCAGTTGCTGCAAGGCACCGGCCAGACGAGCGACGCGCTCGGCCAGCTCGGCATAGGTGCGACGGCGGTCGCGAAACACAGTCGCCAATGCGTGGGGACGTTGTTGCAGCACATGGTGCAGGCCTTGGGTCAGATACATGGGGCTCTCCTGTAAATTATTGTTGTCAGGCAGGGTCGCAAGCGGTGTCGCGAATCAGGTGCCGGTGTATTTCGGCGGGCGTTGTTCGGCCAGGGCCATGCGCCCTTCGGCGTGATCCTCGCTGTCGCGCAGCAAACCCCAGTGAAGATGGGCCTGGCTGGCGAACTCGCGGGGTGTCAGGTGCGCGGTTTGCAAAGCCAGGCGCTTGATCGACTGCACCGCCAACGGGCCGTTGGCGGCAATGCGCTCTGCCAGGTCCAGGGCCGCCGGGAGCAACCGTTGCCGGGGCAGCAGCTCGATTACCAGCCCGATGCGCAAGGCTTCCTGGGCGCTGACCGACTCTCCCGTCAGGGCAATTTTCATGGCGTGGGCGGCGGGAATCGCGCGCAGCAGCAATTGCACGCCACCCGCCACCGGAATGCTCGCGTCGCGTACTTGTGGCAGGCCAAAGGTGGCGGCGTCGACGGCGATCCGCAGATCACACTGCAGCGCCAACTCCAGACCGCCCCCCAGGCAGGCACCATTGACGGCAGCGATCATCGGCTTCCAGATGTCCAGGTCGCTGAGGTCCAGGAGGCGCGTGTAGCCACCCTCCTCGGCTTCGGTCTCGCGGCTTTTCAGTGTCCCTGCGACAAACCCGGACGCTGGCCGCAATGATTCCTTGTGGCTTGCGCCGCAACAAAAGGCTCGCTCTCCGGCACCGGTCAGCACAATGACCCGCACCTGTTCGTCATCCTGGCAGGCGCCCAGGGTCTTGCGCAGGTGCATCAGGTCGCTGGCGCTCAGCGCATTGTCCGACTGTTGCGCATCGAGCGTGATCAGCGCCACGTGATCGATGATCTTGAACTGAATGGCCATGGGCTAACTCCTGCGCTCCACCGCTGTTGCGCTGTTCTGATGGAGGGCCAGGCGGCACTCCTGTTGTTATGCCGTCCAGTAGACCAATCGGCGAATCGACGACGACCACCCGCATCGGGTGGCGGATGCCGAAGTCGGGGTCATGACCGTCGGGCTGTGGGTTACACTCGATTGGATTCAATGCACCCATAAAACAAAAATGATTCGGACAACCCCATGGACAAACACCGCAAGTCCAATGCATCGGACACCCTCGCGAGCCAGGTCTTGAATCCGACACAGTCGCCGATCGTCAGTACCAAACTGATTCCGCCGCGCGGCACCGGGCGCCTGATTTCCCGCGAGCGCCTGCAGGAGCAAATGCTCAAGGCCCGCCGCCAGCGCTGCATCGTGCTCAAGGGCCCGGCCGGTTGCGGCAAGACTTCAACGCTGATTGCCTGGCGGCAGGCGCTGTTACCCTTGGGTTTCGATGTGGCGTGGCTGACGCTGTCGGCCGACGACAACGAATTGACCCGGTTTATCGACTACCTGCTGGCGAGCCTCGGCCAGATCGACGCCACCCTGGTGCGCGAAGCGACCCAGCTGGAAGGTCGAGGTATCGACAGCGAGGCGGTGGAACGCACGGTCATCACCCTGGTGCGCAGCATTGCCAGTCGTGGCCGCGAACTGGTGCTGGTGCTCGATGACCTGCACCACCTGACCGACGTAGGCATTCATCAGGCCCTGCAATGGCTGATCGACTACGCGCCGGCCAACCTGCACCTGGCATTGGTGTCGCGCAGTGCCGTGCCTTTGTCCCTGGCGCGGTTGCGCAGCCAGGCGTTGGTACTGGAACTGAACCTGCGCGACTTGCGCTTCACCCCGGCCGAATCCGAACAGTTCCTCAAAGCGCAACTGGGCGAGATCAATGCCCGTGACGCCAGGCAGATGCACGAGCTGACCGATGGCTGGGTGGCAGGTCTGCAACTGCTTGCCGTCAGCCACAAAAAGAAGCGTTCGCCGCAGGCGCCAGGCGCCATCTCCGTGCAGACGCAGGTGCGGGACAATCAGGCGTTCGCCAGTTTTTTTGAAATCGAAGTGTTATCCCACCTGTCGCCGACAGACCTCGACCTGATGTTACTCATGGCGGTGTGCAACCGCTTCTGCGCCTCGTTGTGCGCAGCGCTCAGTGGCTACCCGCAAGCGGTCGCCGAGGCCAACGCACTGCTGGCGCGCCTGGAACGCGACAACCTGTTCCTGATTCCGGTGGATAGCACCGAACGTGAAACCTGGTATCGCCTGCACCCGCTGCTGCGCGAAACCCTGCTCAAGTATTTCGATTCGCGCACCCAGGCCGAACAACAAGTGGTGCACGTCCGTGCCTGGAACTGGTTCCGTGACCATCGTTACCTGGATGAAGCGGTGCACCATGCGGTGATGGGTGGCGATCCATCGGCCGCTGCCGACCTGGTGGAGCAGAACGCCGAGGCACTGTATGCCCATGGCGACTTGCGCATGTTGATCGAACTGGTTCGACTGCTGCCGGTCGAGCAGGTACAGGCGCGGGTCAAACTGCGGATCCTCAAGGCACGGATGCAACTCTATGCCCGGGACTTCGATGCCTGCACCAACAGCCTCGAACAGCTGTTCCGCGATGTTCCCCAAAGCGAAGTGCATGACCGTTTCATGATCTCGTTGCTGCGGGCGTCCCTGGCGCTGCAACGCGATGACACCGTCGCGGCCATGTCGGTGCTGCCGCAACTGCTCAACCCGCCACCCGGCAGCAACAGCGTTGCCATCGGATCTTGCGCCAACATCCTGTCCTGGCTGTACATGCACCGCGGCGAATACGAAAAGGCCCGGCAGGTGCAACTCGACCGCCCTGCCTTGCTGATCAATGGCGAACCGCTGCTGGGCACCACGGCGGGCAGCCTGCAAGGGCGCTGCATGATCGGCCTGAGCCTGGCGCTCGAAGGCCAGATGACCCAGGCGGAACGGGTTTATCGCGATGTGCTGCATGAGGCCAGCCACTGCGGCAAGGCCGGTGCCGATGCGACGTACCTCTCCGCGGCGCTGCTGGGCGAAGTGCTCTACGAAACCAATGACGTCGACGCGGCGTTTAAACTGCTGTCGGGCTGGATCGATATCCTGGAGCGGATCTCGATCCCCGACTCGGTACTGCGCGTGCTGCAAGTGCTGTGGAATGTGCAATGGCTGGCAGGCAATCAGCAGGAAGCGCTGGCGTTTGTCGAACGGCTGGACGAGTACGCGATCAAGCTCGGCCTGGAACGCCTGCAAGCGTATTGCCTGACCTGGCAGGTACGCTGGTTGCTGATCCTCGGTGAATCGGCGGCGGCACACGCCAAACTGACGCGTCTGGAGGCCATCGATGCCCGGCACCCGGACGCCGGGCAGACGGCGCTCAAGGAAATCCACATCCTCACCGAGAACGCCCGCATTCGCTGGCAGCTGGCTCAAGGCGACCTGGAGGGTGCGGCGAAGCGCATCGAACGACTGATCGAGACCTGCGAGCGCCACCGACGCCAACTTGGCACGGTGCGTCTGCTGGTGCTCGGGGCGGTGATCGAGTCCGAGCGAGGCAATCATGAGCTGGCGCGAGACAAAATAATGCAAGCCTTGCGTCGTGGGCAGCGCTTCGGCCTGGTCCGCAGCCTGCTCGATGCCCATCAGGATGGGCTGAAGCTGATTGGCGACATCGCCAGCCGCGAGACTCTCGACCCGGTGCTGGCATTCTATGTCGAGCGGCTGCAAGCGGCCGACGTAACTGCACCCGCCGTATCGAAGGATAAACCGACCACCACGACCACCAGCAAACCGCTGGCGGCCGGGATCGAGCCCTTGAGCGAGCGGGAAATCGAAGTCGTGCGCCTGCTGGCCCAGGCCCTGCCCAACAAGAAAATCGCCCGTGCCTTGGGGCTGTCCCCGGAAACCGTGAAATGGCACCTGAGCCATATCTACAGCAAGCTCGGCGTCAGCAGCCGCGATGAAGCAGTGGCGCGGGTGCGTGATCTGGAGTCGCAGGGCAACGTCGCCCCCCCCGGCACTTAACGCAAAACGCCCTCACTGTAGGAGCCGGCTTGCTGGCGATTGGGCCTCAAGTCTTGCGGCCATCTCCCGGACGCCATCGCTGGCAAGCCAGCTCCTACAGAACTTGTGTCCGCTTCAAACACTGAATTTCCAGCCCGCCACCCACCTCGGGTGGCGTTCGCCCGATGCCCCCCACCTATCGTAAGGCTCATCCACAGGCGCCTGGCCCATTGCCGGCTTGCCATCGATGAGGAGTCTTGCGTGCACATCGCCCGAACCGTTTTCCGCGACGACCATGAAATGTTCCGCACCACCGTGCGCCGTTTTTTCGAGCGTGAATGCCTGCCCCGTCAGGCCTCGTGGGACAAGGCCGGTCAAGTCGACCGCGAAACCTGGCTCAAGGCCGGCCGCGAAGGCTTGCTCGGCATCACCCTGCCCACGGAATACGGTGGTGGCGGTGGCGATTTCGGCCACTGCGCAGTGTTCAACGAAGAGTTCGCCCGGGCCGGTATCAGCGGTGCCTACTTCGGCATGCACTCCGACGTCATCGCCCCCTACATCAATCGTTGCGGCAACGACGAACAGAAACAGCAATGGCTACCGGGCATCTGCTCCGGCGAAACCATCCTCGCTATCGCCATGACCGAGCCCGGTACCGGCAGCGACCTCAAGGCCGTGCGCACCACAGCCGTACGCGATGGCGACGAGTACGTGATCAATGGCAGCAAGACGTTCATCAGCAACGGCCTGACCGCCGATCTGGTGATCGTCGTGTGCAAGACCGACCCGGCCGCTGGCGCCAAGGGCATCAGCCTGATCGCCGTGGAAACCCATCGCCCCGGCTTCAAGCACGGGCGCAAACTGGAGAAAGTCGGGCAGCACGCCCAGGACACCGCCGAACTGTTCTTCGACAACGTGCGCGTGCCGGTGGGCAACCGCCTCGGCGAAGAAGGCCAGGGCTTCGTCTACCTGATGGGCGAACTGCCCCAGGAACGTTTCTCCATCGCCGTGTCCGCCGCCGCCAAGCTCGAGCGTCTGCTGGAGCAGACCCTCGACTACGTGAAGGACCGCAAGGCTTTCAACCAGACCGTGTGGGACTTCCAGAACAGCAAATTCAAGCTCGCTGACATAAAGGCTCAAGCCACCGCCATGCGGGTGATGGTCGACTACTACCTGGGCGAGCACATGCGCCGCCGGTTGACCCTCGAAGAAGCGGCCATCGCCAAGCTCTACACCACCGAAACCCTGTGGAAATGCATCGACGACATGGTCCAGCTGCACGGCGGCTACGGCTACATGATGGAGTACCCGATTGCCCGTGCGTTCGTCGACATGCGCGTCAACCGCATCTACGGCGGCACCAGTGAAGTCATGCGCGAAATGATCGCGCGCAAGCTCTGAATCTCTCAAACAGCAAGGAAAACAACGATGAGCCAAAAAGTGTTCGTGGCTGGCGTCGGCATGATCCAGTTCAAGAAACCGGGGACCAATGAGCCCTACGACATCATGGGTGAACAAGCCATTCGCCTGGCCTTGGCCGATTGCGGCCTGGACGTTCGCGACATCCAGCAGGCCTACGCCGGTTACGTCTACGGCGACTCCACCTGCGGCCAGAAAGCCCTGTATCGCGTGGGCATGACCGGAATCGCGCTGATCAACGTCAACAACAACTGCGCCACCGGCTCCAGCGCACTGTTCCTCGCCCGTCAGGCCGTGGCCAGCGGTGCGGTGGATTGCGCCCTCGCGTTTGGGTTTGAGCAGATGAATCCGGGTGCGCTCAAATCCGCCTGGACCGACCGTGCCCCGGCCACCGAGCGCGCCCTCACGCTGACCAACGAACTGGTCGGCATGCCCGACCTGCCCACCGCGATCCGCCAGTTCGCCGGTGCCGGTTACGCCCATATGCAGAAGTACGGCACCCAACTGGAAACTTTCGCCAAGATCCGCGCCAAGGCCAGCCGCCACGCGGCCAACAACCCGCTGGCGGTGTTCCGCAACGTGGTCAGCACCGAAGAAGTCCTGGCTGCGCCCATGCTCTGGGAAGGCGTACTGACCCGCTTGATGGCCTGCCCGCCAACCTGCGGCGCCGCCGCGACCATCGTGGTCTCCGAAGCCTTCGCGAAAAAGCACGGCCTGCGCACCGATGTGTTGATGGCCGGCCAGGCGTTGACTACCGACCTGCCGAGCACCTACGACGCCAAGGACATGATCCGCGTGGTCGGTTTCGACATGACGCGCATGGCCGCCGACATCGCCTACAACCAGGCCGGCATCGGGCCCAAAGACATCGACGTGATCGAGTTGCACGACTGTTTCGCCCAGAACGAGCTGCTGACCTACGAAGGCCTGGGCCTGTGCGCCGAAGGTGGCGCCGAGCAACTGGTCAACGACGGCGACAACACCTACGGCGGCGAGTGGGTGACCAACCCGTCCGGCGGCCTGCTCTCCAAGGGCCACCCACTGGGTGCCACCGGCCTGGCGCAGTGCTACGAGCTGACCCACCAATTGCGCGGCACCGCCGACAAGCGCCAGGTGCAGGACGCGCGTATCGCCGTGCAACACAACCTCGGCCTGGGCGGTGCCTGCGTCGTCACCGTGTACCAGAAACACTGAAGCCGCCGGCATTGAAGAGGAGTCACTCAGATGATCGACAAGAAGCACATCGGCAGACAACTGCCCACGTTCCTCGCCACCGCTGAAGCCGGGCAACTGCGCTTCTTCGCCAAGGCCACCGGGGAAACCAACCCGATCTACTTCGATGACCAGGCCGCTCGCGACGCGGGCTATCCCAACCTGCCGCTGCCGCCGACCTTCCTGTTCTCGCTGGAGTTCCAGATCCCGTCCAACACCTGGCGCGACGAGCTGGGCATCGTCACCGCGCGCATCCTGCACGGTGAAGAGTCGTTCCGTTATCACCGCATGGCCTATGCCGGCGACACCCTGCGCTTTGATGTGCGCATCGCCGACATCTACGACAAGAAAGGCGGTGCCCTGGAGTTCGTGGTGCGCGAAACCCGAGTCACCAATCAACACGGTGAGCACGTCGCAGACTTGCGCAGCGTGCTCGTGCAACGCAACAGCTGAGGCGCAGAACAAGCATGAACGCGATAAGCCTGGAAAAGATCAACGTCGGCGACACCCTGCCACCGCTGGCCCTGCCACCGATCAACCGCACCACCCTGGCGTTGTTTGCCGGTGCGTCGGGTGATTACAACGCCATTCACATCGACACCGATTACGCGCGCAAGGCCGGGATGCCCGACGTGTTCGCCCACGGCATGTTGTCGATGGCCTACCTCGGTCGACTGCTGACCCAGTGGGTCGATCAGCGCCAGTTGCGCGAGTTCGGCGTGCGCTTTCTCGGCATCACCCACCTGGGCCACCAGATCACTTGCACCGGCACCGTGGTCGAGTGCTTTGAAGTCGACGGCGAGCCACGCATCAAGGTTGAAGTGCGCACCACCAATCAATACGGCGACACCAAAATTGTTGGTGACGCTGAGATCGCTCTGTAAACAATCCCAATAATCGAGGAGCAACACCCATGGCAAAACTTGACGGCAAAATCGCACTGGTCACCGGATCCGGTCGTGGCATCGGCCAGCAGATCGCTTTGAAACTGGCGAGCGAAGGCGCGCGCATCGTGATCAACGACCTCGACGCCGACCCGGCCCACGAAACCGCTGAAATGATCCGCAAGATGGGCGGCGAAGCCGCTGTCTGCCACGGTAACGTCAGCGCCCCGGACTTCGCCGAGCGCTACATCAAGACTGCGATGGACCACTTCAACGGCATCGACATCATCGTCAACAATGCCGGCTACACCTGGGACGATGTGATCCAGAAGATGAGCGACGAGCAGTGGTACGCGATTCTCGACTGCCATATGACCGCACCGTTCCGCATCCTGCGTGCCGCCTACCCGATCATCAAGGCGCAAGCCCAGGCAGACGCCGTCGCAGAACGCGAAGTGTTCCGTAAAGTGGTGAACATCTCTTCTGTTTCAGCCCTCAACGGCAACGCCGGGCAGATGAACTACTCATCGGCCAAGGCCGGCGTGCTGGGCATGACCCGTGCCCTGGCGCGGGAATGGGGCCGCTTCAAGGTCAACGTCAACGCGGTGGCTTTCGGTTTCATCGAAACCCGCATGACCAGCGCCGACGCCCATGCCGGCGCCACGGTGAACATCGAAGGTCGTGACATTCGGGTCGGCATCAGCCCGGAAGCGGCCAAGTCGTTCGCCCAGCGCAACCCGTTGGGTCGCCCCGGCACCACCAAGGAAGCGGCCGACGCCGTGTACCTGTTCTGCTCGCCGGAATCGAACTACATCACGGCGCAGACCATCGCCGTCGCTGGCAATCTGCAATAACCCAAAACTGTAGGAGCAGCCGGCCGACGCTCGGATGCTCGCGATGGACGTCCAATCAGACAGCCAGTGTCATCGTTGACGACCATCGCGAGCAAGCACGCTTCTACAGGGATCGCAGGATCACACCATGAACATGACCGAAAGCACCATCCGCCTGGCTGCCATCAAGCTGATTTCGCGTAACGGCTACGAGTCGATGAGCCTTCGTCAACTGGCGGCCGAATCGGGAATCAACGCTTCGACGCTGTACCTCTACTACAAAGGCAAAAGCGAGTTGCTACTGGAACTGATCCTCGAATACTTCCAGGGTTTGTCCCACGAATGGCAACGCCAGCGCCCTGCCACCGCTGCCAATGCCGCGTTCAAACTGCGTGCGTTCATTGCCTGCCATGTGCGCTATCACCTGGAACATCAGGACCAGGCTGTGCTCGGCAATCTGGAATTCAGAAGCCTGGACGAACAATCCCTGACCCTGGTGCGCCAGGCTCGTCGGCTCTACCTCAAGGGAATGCAGGATCTTCTGGAACAAGGCGTTCAAGAAGGCTCGCTGAGTTGCGCAGAGCCGAAGCTGATGGCCCGCACCCTGTTCAACATGCTTACCCACGCTTGCATTTGGTATCAGGCCGATGGCCGTTGGAGCATCGACGAGGTGATCCGACATTACTCGGACCTGGTGATGAAAATGCTTGGCGCCGTCCCCGTTGCAACACCCCGCGCCCCCACCCGCCGCCCGGCGATTACTCGCCGCAGCGCACCGATGGAGGCACGGTCATGAGTGATCTCATGCAACGGTTCTCCATGGCTGGAAAAACCGTGCTGGTCGCTGACGCCAGCACCCGGCTCGGCGCGCATTTCGCCAGCCTGATCAGCCGCGCCGGAGCGCGTGTAGCCATCGGCGCACAACACCCATCTCAACTGAAACAACTGGCGGCGGACCTGCGCTGGGAAGGTGGCGAAGTCTTGATCGTCGACCTCGATAGCGCTCGACGCGCCAGCATCGAAGCGGCGCTGGTTGCCGTTGAAAAACGCTTCGGCAGTGTCGATGTATTGATCAACAACAGTGCCGAGCGAGAACACGTGGCGCTAAACAATCATCTCGTGCATTGCACCAGCCTGCACATGATCAAGGCCGAGCGTGGCGGCAGCATCGTCAACATCGACCCGCCACCGCGCCCGATCAGCTCGCCCAACCCCTGCCTGCGGCCCAACAGCAGCCTGATCCGCATGAGCCGGGCCATGGCCCAGTCGCTGACGCCGCACCGCATTCGCGTCAATGTCATCGCTGCCGGACGTGACAAGGACACCGGCCTGCAAGAACTCAACGGGCCGTTGTTGTTGCTGGCCAGCGGTGCAGGCGCCAGCGTAACCGGCGCGGTGTTGCACATCGACCACCGCAATGCCTGACGCCGCGCGGTTCAACGTAGGAGCTGCCGCAGGCTGCGATCTTTTGATCTTGAAAAAGCCAAAGTCAAAAGATCGCAGCCTGCGGCAGCTCCTACAGGTCATGGCCACCTGATGTGGGTGGCGCAAACCTTTTGATGACGCTCGAACATGGCCACTGGTCGCCCTGCGCGACGCCCGTCAACAAGGAGCCAGTCTGATGACTCGCATTAAAAAGTGGCTGCCCGGACTCGCCTTCGTAGCGACAACGGTCATGGCAATGGCGGCGAATGCCGCTGACAAACCCAACATTCTGGTGATCTTCGGCGACGATATCGGCCAGACCAACATCAGTGCCTATTCGATGGGCGTGGTCGGCTACAAGACGCCAAACATCGACCGCATCGCCCACGAAGGCATGCTGTTCACCGACTACTATGCGGAGAACAGCTGCACTGCCGGGCGCTCGTCATTCATCACCGGTCAGTCGCCGTTGCGTACCGGCCTGACCAAGGTCGGCGTACCGGGTGCGCCCATTGGCCTGCAAAAGCGTGACATCACCCTCGCCCAGGCCCTCAAGTCCCAGGGCTACGCGACCGGTCAGTTCGGCAAGAATCACCTGGGCGACAAGGACGAGTTTCTTCCCACCAACCACGGTTTCGATGAGTTCTTCGGCAACCTGTACCACCTCAATGCCGAAGAAGAACCCGAGCGTGCGTATTGGCCGAAGGATGATCCGGACTTCGTCAAATCCCGCACACCGCGAGGCGTAATCCACAGCTACGCCGACGGCAAGATCGAAGACACCGGCGCGCTGACCAGCAAGCGCATGGAAACCATCGACGACGAAACCACCGCCGCTGCGCAAGCCTTCATCGAGAAACAGGCCAAGGCGGACAAACCGTTTTTCGTCTGGATGAACACCACGCGCATGCACTTGTTCACCCATGTGCGTGAATCGATGAAGGGCCAAAGCGGCATGCCCGGCAACGATTATGCGGACGGCATGATCGAGCACGACGGGGACGTCGGCAAACTGCTGAAAACCCTCGACGACCTGAAAATCACCGACAACACCATCGTCGTCTACACCACCGACAACGGCCCGAACCAGTTCTCCTGGCCGGACGCGGCGACCACGCCGTTCCGTAACGAGAAGAACTCGAACTGGGAAGGTGCTTACCGCGTACCGGCGATTGTGCGCTGGCCAGGCAAGATCAAGGCCGGCGAAGTGTCCAACGAGATGTTCTCGGGCATGGACTGGTTCCCGACCTTGCTGGCGGCCGCTGGCGATGCCGACGTGAAGAACAAGCTGCTCAAGGGCTGGGCACCGACCTCCGGCGGGAACAACTTCAAGGTGCACCTCGATGGCTACAACCAGTTGCCGTATCTGACGGGCCAGCAGCCTAAAGGCGAGCGCAAGGAGTTCTACTACTTCAACGACGACGGCGTGCTGGTGTCGATGCGTTACGACCATTGGAAGGTGGTCTTCGCCGAACAGCGTGAGCCCGGTGGTTTTGCGGTATGGAGCAGCCCTTTTGTGCCGTTGCGCGTCCCGAAACTGTTTAACCTGCGGATGGACCCGTATGAAAGGGCCGACACAGTGTCTGACCAGTATTACGACTGGACGGTAAAGAACTCTTACTTGCTGGCGGCCGGGGTGGCCAAGGCAGCGAGGTTCCTGCAAACCTTCGTCGAGTATCCACCTAGCCAGAAACCGGCCAGCTTCAGCATCGATCAGATCCGCGCTGCGGTAGACGCGAAAATCGAACAGAACAATAAAGCCCAGGCCAGGCAGTGACAGGTGTCGTCCACTGCCGCGTGGACGCCCTGATTTCTTGTACCGCGTTGCCCCCTGCGCCGCTACGGGGGCAATTGCTTTCTGACTGGCGGCCTTCGGCTGTGCGGACGCTTACCCGCGCTCATGCGCATGAGCCATGCCTATCCACCGGATTACCGAGGGCCGGGACAGCACGTTTAACGGCCCTGATTGCCTGACCATAGCGTCTGCGCAATACATACAACCCCATCTGATAACAACCGGGCAGTTCTCATCAGCCCGCAACTGATCAAACGATCATTGCGCAGACGCAATTCTACGGTGAACTCGCCCGTGGGGTGTTCAACCGAGAGTTGCCTGACTTCGCCATCAACGGCACACGCCACACTCGCCGCCACACTGCCCTC
The DNA here is from genome assembly GCF_034008315.1 of Pseudomonas sp. P8_241. Lineage (NCBI taxonomy): Bacteria > Pseudomonadati > Pseudomonadota > Gammaproteobacteria > Pseudomonadales > Pseudomonadaceae > Pseudomonas > Pseudomonas sp. P8_241. Next base: position 3,603,366 of record NZ_CP125377.1, read on the forward strand.
GATCAGGCAGGCACCCGCCACACTGACCGCACCGAACACGCCAATGCTGGTGTGGCATCGGTGCGGAATAAAGGTGCGGGTGCTGAGTGAACCACCCGCTTGTGCCCGCGCAATCAGGCACATTTTGGGCACGTTGCGCTGAGTGACGTCGCCCAGGTTCATGCTCGGCCCCGCTTGCAGGCGGATCGATTCGAGGCGGGCCTTCAATTCAGAATTGGCATCCAGTTGAGTCGGACTCTCATAGCCGCTCAACCCGAGGTCTTCGGCTCGGATCAGCACCACTGGCATGCCGTTGTCGACGCAGGTGACTTCAACGCCATCGAACAGATCCACAACGTTGCCAGTGGGCAACAAAGCACCGCAACTGGAGCCGGCGACATCCTCGAACTCCACGATCAATGGCGCTGCATAGCCTGGCACACCATCTATCCGCGCGGCGCCCGAATAGCTGACAGCGCCTTCCGGTGTCGGTACATGAGCAATCGCGATCTGCCCGGTGTTTTCCATGAAAATGCGCACCGGGGTTATATCACCCGTAACGGCCACCAGGGCGCGCTCAATCGCGAACGGCCCGACACCGGCGAGAATGTTGCCGCAGTTCTGGCCGTAGTCGACCCGCGGTTCATCGACCAGCACTTGGGCGAACAGGTAGTCGACATCGGCGTCGGCGCGTGCGGAGGGTTTGATGATCGCCACCTTGCTGGTCAGCGAGTCGCCGCCACCGATGCCATCGATCTGTCGCGCATCCGGCGAGCCCATGACCGCCAGCAGCACGCGGTCGCGAAGTACGTGCTGTTCAGGCAAGTCGCGGGCCAGGAAGTACGCGCCCTTCGAGGTCCCGCCGCGCATCAACAGGCAAGGAATGCGTGTCTGGCCCATGTTCAATCTCCGAGCTCATCGAGGCTGTCGACGTAGCGCAGGCCCTTCTCCGCGAGCCGCTGGCGCATGTTGTAGATGTCCAGCCCCAGTTCGCCCTTGGCCAGGCGCAAGGCTTTGTGCTCCTCAAGGTCAGCGCGTGCGCGACTGGCTTCGACAACCTGCGCCACTTCGTCGCGACGCACGATGACCACGCCATCGTCATCGGCCACCACCACGTCGCCCGGGTTGACCAATTGACCGCCGCACACCAGCGGCAGGTTGACCGAACCGAGGGTCTCCTTGATGGTGCCCTGGGCACTGATGGCGCGGGACCAGACCGGGAAGCCCATCTCGCGCAGGGTGTGGGTATCGCGCACGCCGGCATCGATTACCAGGGCTCGTACACCATGGGCCTTGAGCGAAGTGGCAAGCAGGTCGCCGAAGTAACCGTCGGTGCACGGTGAGCTGGGGGCAACCACCAGGATATCGCCGGGGCGGCACTGCTCCACCGCCACATGGAACATCCAGTTATCGCCCGGCGCAACCAGCACCGTGACCACCGAACCGCTGACGACCGACCCTCGTTGAATCGGCGTGATCGCAGACGTCAACAGGCCTTTTCGCCCTTGAGACTCGTGAATGGTCGCGACACCGAAGCGCCCCAGTTCATCGACCAGGGCCTGCTCGGCCCTGGCGATGTGGCGTACGACAACGCCGGTCTTTCCGATCAGCTCGCTCATGCCAGGTTCTCCGTGACACGGGGGAAGATGCTCTGGTAGCCCTCGCCATAAACGATGTCACGACTGGAGGTGATGCCAACGTTGCGCTTGGCCTGCACACCGCGCTGCAGCGCGACGCGTGTGTAGTACTCCCAGAGGTGTTCCTGACCGGCCATGCACTGGATGGCCGCGTACTTCTTGTCCCAGACCGAGGTGATGTCCAGCAACACATCGGGGCGCCATTCGCATTGCTCGGGCTGATGCGGCTCGAAGCTGTAGACCGGCGGCGCACCGACAATTTTCTCCCCCGGCTTGTAGCCTTCGGCCTGGGCGATGATGCGCGCCTCCTGCGTGAGGTTCATGGCCAATGGGTGATCGTAGTTGTAAGGGTCTTTCTGCGAGTGGCTGAGGACAAACTCGGGCTGGACGCGACGAAACACATCCGCCAGGCGAAACAGAGTGTCCTTGTCGGCCCGCATCGGGTAGTCACCGATGTCGAAGAACTCGACGCTGGCCCCCAGGATATCGGCCGCCGCCTGGGCCTCTTCACGCCGAGCGCTTTTGACTTTTTCTTCGCTCATCTGGCCCTTGCGCCACAGCTTGGCGGACTCACCGCGCTCACCGAACGACAGGCAGACGATGTGCACGGCATAACCCTGTTGCGCATGCAGCGCGATGGCACCGCCCGCACGCCAGACGAAATCGGCAGAGTGGGCGCTGACGACCAGCGCGTTTTTCGGTGACTCGATCATTGCGAAACTCCTCATGCGTTTCGAACGAGCATCGCACTGCGACTCGCCCCAGGAGTAATGCATTGAAGTGTTTTAGGTATGCGTTTTTTTTATTGCCATCCGAAAATGGCAGCGGCATAGTTGCGCTCCAAAGCCCCTTCGCAGAGCCCGAGCCCCATGGAATCCACCGAACTGCCCAGCCTGATGCACGTACGCGCCTTTGTCCGGGTGGCCGATCACGGGAGTGTTTCCAGGGCCTCTGTTGCGTTGTTTCGCGCTCAGTCCGTGGTGACCCGGTCGATCTCCGAACTGGAGGCACGGCTCGATGTGCCCTTGTTCGAACGCCACGCCAACGGCATGCGTCTGACCGATTTCGGCGAGCGCTTGCTGCCGCGGGCACGTCGCGTGCTGGCCGAACTCGACAGTGTGCCGCGACTGCTCGATGGCGCGGATAAGCGTGCGGTCGAACCGCTTTATCTATTCCAGGCCCGGCGCCTGCAAGTGTTCGTCAAACTCTGCGAAACCCGCCACATGCAGACCGTCGCCAGCCTGCTCGGCCTGAGCCAGCCGGCCATCAGCTCGACCATCAAGGTGATGGAAAGCGGGTGCGGCCAACCGCTGTTCGAGCGCACGCCTCGCGGATTGCAGCCCACCCGTGCCAGCCACGAAATTCTCTTTGCGATCCGCCGGGCGCTGAACGAACTGCGCCACATCGAGACCGATATCACGGCTCTGCGCGGCACCTTGCAAGGCGTGGTGCAGGTCGGCGCCCTACCCTTGGGCCGCACCCGGATATTGCCCGAAGCCATGGTGCGCATGATGGCCGAACACCCTGGAATCCAGGTGATTACCAACGAAAGTCCGTTTGATCTACTGGCGACAGAGCTGCGTGCAGGTGATGTCGATTTCGTCTTTGGTGCCTTGCGCCCGGAGGCCTACGCCAGCGACCTGGTCGGCGAAGCGCTGCTCACGGAAGACATGGTGGTGTTGGCGCGACGCGATCACCCGCTCTGTTCAAAAGCAGTGCGGCACGATGAATTGGTCGCTGCCCGGTGGGTGCTGCCTCGCGCCGGCTCGCCAGCCCGGCAGATGCTTGATGAATGTTTCACCCGTTTCGGCATTGCCCCGCCCCGGCCTGTCGTGGAAAGCGGCGACATGGCAATCATCCGCGGCCTGTTGTTGCGCTCGGACATGCTTGCCGCCGTGTCCGCCCATCAACTGGAACAGGAGATCGCTTCGGGCGAACTGTGCATTCTGCCCCTGGAGCTTAACCAGACCACCCGGGCTATCGGTCTGACTTATCGCAATGGCTGCCTGCACTCCCCTGTCGCCCAGGCGCTGATGGACATGATTCGTCGGGTGATCCGCGAGCAAGCGACGAACGCGACGCTCCACCCCGACGCGGGAACAAGGTAGCGGCTGCGATCTTTTGATTTTACAGCAGGCTGATCGGGTAGCTGATAAACACCCGGTTTTCATCGAACTCGTTCGTGCTGAAGCTCTTGCGGATGCTCGCGTTGCGCCATTTGACGTTGAGGCTTTTGAGCGGACCGCTCTGCACCGTGTAGGCCAGTTCCGATTCACGGCCCCATTCCGTGCCGTCGGTGATGGCCCCGGTGTGCACGTTGTCGCCGCTGATATAGCGGTTCATCAGGGTCAGTCCAGGCACACCGAGGGCGGCGAAGTTGTAGTCGTGGCGCACTTGCCAGGATTTTTCCCGGGCGTTGTCGTAGCTGGAGTTGTAGCTGTCGTTGGCCAGGGTGCCGCCGCTGGTGCCATTGACGCGCATCCACACATCGTCGCCGCTGAGTTTCTGCAGGCCGACATAGAAAGTGTTGCCGCCGTACTTGGCCGAGAGCAGCGCGAACGCGGTCTTGTTGTCGAGGTCGCCGGCCAGGGCACTGCCGTCTTCCTTGCCGATGAAGTAACCGAGGTTGGCGCCCAGGGTCCAGTCGCCGATGGGCTGGCTGTGGCTCAGGTTGAAATACTGCTGCTGGTAGATGTCGCTGAGTTCCGCGTACCAGACGCCAACCTGAGTGCGCTTTTCGTTGAAGGCATATTCACCGCCACCGAAGTTGAAACGGTCCGAGCTGAAGGCCGCCGATTTGCCGTTCATGAACATGTCTTCCATGCTCGCATCGTTGCGCGGGCTGTTCTGGCGGAACTGGCCGCCGTAGAGGGTCAGGCCGCTGATCTCGGTGGAGGTCAACTGGCCGCCCTGGAAGGTTTGCGGCAGCGAACGGCCGTCGTCGGAACGCAGGATCGGCAGCACCGGCATCCACTCGCCGACCTTCAATTCGGTCTTGGAGATTTTTCCTTTCAGCGCCACACCGAGGCGGCCGAAGCTGTCGGCAGGGCGGCCATCATCATGGATCGGCAACAGCTGCGTGCCGCCGGTGCCTTTGCCGCCATCGAGCTTGACCGAGACCAGCCCCAGCACATCGGCACCAAAGCCGACTGGGCCTTGGGTGAAACCGGACTTGGCGTCGAGGATGAAGCTCTGGGTCCACTCTTCGGCTTTGCCCTGGGGGTAGGCCGGGTTGGTGTAGTTGCGGTTGAAGTAGGCGTTGCGCAGGTTCAGGTTGGCGCTGGCATCGTCAATAAAGCCAGCGGCGGATGCTGGCAGCGGTAATGCGCAGATAGTTGCCAGCGAACAGACAATTCGATGATTAACGACGGTTTTCATTGTTATTGTTTTCCGGTTTTTTGAGTAAAGGAAATGCCCTGCGCCCGCAATCACCAGGCACAGCAAGTTCAAGAAGAAAAAAATCGAAAGCGGCCCGGGACGAGCCGCGCTCACTGCTGAAGTTCAGCGCGGGCCTTTGCCCGCCACCGAGTAGAGCACCTGCTGATTTCGGGTTTTCATGAACGCCTCCAGGCTCTGTCCACGCATGGCGGCGTAGACCTGCAGGTTGGGAATCCCGAGGACCGCCGCGAGTTTCTCCAGCACGAAGAAGATCGCCCCGTACTGAATCAGCCCGCGCCAGTCACGGCGGCGCAACAGATCCCGTTCCTCGTCGCTCAGGCCGCCTTCATCGAACAACGCTTCCGGCGTTTCGAGAAAGCGCTGGCGCCATTGCGGCTCGATCATGCGGTGCAGGAACTTGTTGAGGCGATAGCCCTTGGCGCTGCGCTCCAGAGTGAATGGATAGGTGCCCTCGAGTTTTTCGATGCCGGCCAACTGGTGCTGCATGTGCTGCAAGTGGCGTGCGTTGACGTCGGCAGGCAGCGCACGGTCCTGGTTTTCCAGCAACAGGGTCGCGATACCGGTCATGGATGGCAGGTAATAGTCCTGATGCAGATTTTTCACCGTGGCCGACAACGCGCCGCGCATGATCAGCCAGGTGATGACCTCCGAGCCTTCCATCCCGCCCAGGGTGGCGTACTCGGCGTGGGTCAGTTCGGTCAGGCGCTGCGGGTCGTTGACCAGCAGATCGATGAACTGCTCATCCCACTGCGGGTTGTTGAATCCGCAGCGTTCGCCATGCACCTGATGGGACACACCGCCAGTGGCGACAATGGCCACCTTCAAGTCTTCGGGATAGCTTTCAATCGCGCGACGCAGGGCCTGACCCAACTTATAGCAGCGCAACGCACTGGGGATCGGGAACTGCAACACCCCCACTTGCAGCGGTACGATCTGCACCGGCCACGCCGGATCACAGGGCAACAACGCCGACATCGGCGAGAAAAACCCGTGGTCCAGCGGCTTGTCGCGGAAGAAGCTCATGTCGAACTCATCGGCCATCAGGCTTTGACCAATGTGCCGCGACAACGCGGCATGCCCGCCCACTGCGGGCAGCGAGCGCGGATTGCCACCTTCGTCGGCGACCTCGTAACGCTCATCAACGCCGAGGGAGAACGCGCCATAGTGGTCGAAGAAGAACGACGTCACATGGTCGTTGAAGATGTAGAACAGCACATCCGGCTGTTGCTCCTTCAACCATACCTTGATCGGTTCGAAGCCTTCGAAAATCGGCGCCCACGCCGCTTCATGCTGTTTATCGTGATCGACGGCGAAGCCGATGGTAGGTGTATGGGATACAGCGAGGCCACCGATAATGCGTGCCATGACGAGTTCCTGTGTTCGAAAAAGATTATTGCGCCAACAGAGCCCGGTTGACCCGACGCCGTGCAAGACCGTTGGCGAGGATCGCCAGTGCGGCAATGAAGGCCGGCACGCTCAACAGGGCGAACAGCAACGGCAGGCCCAACCCGAGACTGAGCACCGCACCACCGATGAGAGAACCAAAGATCCCGCCGAAACGACCGATGCCGAGCATCCAGCTGACGCCCGTTGCACGGAAATCCGTCGGGTAATAACCGGGGGCAAACGCGTTGAGGCCCGTCTGCGCGCCGCTCATGCAGAAACCGGCGGCGATCACGCCAAGCGCCAGCAAGCTCGATTCCAGGCTAAAGGCCCCCAGCAGCAGGATAAACACGCCACCCAGCGCATAGGAGGTGGCGATTACGCCGTTCGGGTTGCGTCGGTCCATGATCCAGCCCACCACAATCGCCCCGACAGTACCGCCGATCTGGAACAGGCCGGTGATGGTGGCTGCCCGCTCGATGGACAGACCGCCTTCGCGCAACAGGGTCGGCATCCAGCCCATGGTCAGGTAGATCACCAGCAGGCCCATGAAATAGGTCAGCCATAGCGCCAGTGTGCCGGCCCGATATCGTTCGGTGAACAGCATGCGCACCGGTGCCTTGTGCTGAGCCTGGGGTTCGGCGAGGGTGAAGTCAGTCGTTGCCGTGAATTTGCCCCCAAGCTTGTTCAGTACTTTGGCGATCTGGGCGGCGGGTGCATTGCGCGCTGCCAGGAAACGTGCGGACTCGGGCAGAAACAACCAGAGGAAAGGCAGCAGCACCATTGGCAGAATGCCGCCGGCCAGCAACACCGATTTCCAGCCATACAGCGGAATCAACCAGGCTGCCAACAAACCACCCAGTCCCGATCCCATGTTGAACCCGGTAAACATGATGGTGATGAACAGCGAGCGATTGCGCTCTGGCAGGTACTCGGCAAGCAGTGTGGTGGTATTGGGCATCGCGGCGCCCAGGGCCACACCGGTCAACAGGCGCAAGGCCGCCAGCTCATAGGGGTTACGCGCAAACGCACACGCCAGGCTCAACACACTGAACCCCGTCACGGCCAACAGCAGCACTTTCTTGCGCCCCACACGGTCAGCGTAAGGGCCAGCGGTCAGGGCACCGATGGCCAGCCCGACCATCCCGGCACTCATGACCGGGCCAAAAGCGGCTTTGGACAACCCCCACTCCTGTATCAGCGATGGCGCGATAAAACCCATGACCGCGACATCGAGGCCATCGAAAAGCACAATGAAGAAACACAGGCTCATGATGAGCCACTGGTACCCGGCAACCGGTCGGTTGTCGATCCACGCTTTGATGTCGACCGTTTCGTGACTCATGCTTTTACCTTCTTGTTTTTGTAGAAGTACCGTACGGCCTGGAGATCGGTGCAAGCCAGAGGCCGTCCGACAGCCGAACATTGGGCATGACTTTAAAGCCGCAGTTGTCTGCGGCGCCTCTGGGAAATCCTTAAACAGGTATCTGTTTTTCTTATCGGATGACGTGCAGCGGGTCATTACGCGGCCAAACGGCGTGGCTTCAAGGCTCAGGACGGTGCCAAATGCACAAGAGCGGCTTTCTCGATTGGCAACCGCGCCTTACCCAAACCTCAGCTGGTGCGGGTCTTGCGCCCTGGTGCCCGGCCAAATGCTAATACCCATAAATAAAATCGATACCTGCTTAATGACTTCACAGAAGACGCTCGGCGAGCGCGTACCTTAAGGTCGAAGCCACTGCCTTGACGGCGGTAGTGGTAATTGACTTGTCGCTGCACATACTAATAAAAGAAGGGTTTGAACATGACTGACACTCGCTTGTCCCGTCGCTCGCTGCTCAAAACAAGCACCATTGTGCTGACAGCCGGCGCCGCGCTTGGCCTGCCGACCCTGAGCCAGGCCTCACGCAGCAGCCTGCAGAGCGCAGACAATGAAGGCACCGATCAATCGCCAGGTACGGTTATGGATTCCCAACTGCTCAGTCTGTTTTCTCAACCCAAGATCGATTGCCACCATCATGTGATCGACCCTGTGCAGTTCCCCTATCCCGCCGACTCCACCTACCAGCCGGCAGGACCCGAGATCGGTTCAGCGGCGTATTACGCACAGGTCATGCAAGCCTATGGCATTCGCCATTCCGTGGTCGTGCAGCCGACCTCGGCTTATGGCTTGGACAACAGTTGTCTGCTGGAAACGCTGGCTCGCGGCAACGGTCGCCATAAAGGTGTGATCGTGGTCCCGAACGACGTCTCCAGCGAGACCCTCGCGCAGTACAAGGCACAGGGTGTCGTCGGTGTGGCGCTCAATGCTGCGCTACTGGGTCCCGATCGCTTTGTGAAAATCGACGCGCTGATGGGGCGCTTGGCTGAGCTTGACCTGTATGCACAGATTCAGGTGAAGGACGATCAGTTGCTGGCGCTGTTGCCCTTGTTGCAGCGCACACGGCCCCGTGTGCTGATTGACCACTCCGGCCGACCCGATGCCAGTGCCGGCCTGCACCAACCGGCCTTCCAGGCATTGCTGTCGCTGGCCGGCAACGGACGTACCTTCGTCAAACTCTCGGGGCTGTCGCAATACTCCAAAGAGCGTTACCCCTATGCCGATGCCAAGCCCTATCAACTGGCACTGCTGCAGGCGTTCACAGCCGAAAACTGTATGTGGGGCACGGACTGGCCGTTCTTGCGTGCGCGTCAAAACATGGAATTGGGCACCGTTCTGAGCAACTTCGGCGAAATGTTCCCCAATGCCAGTGACCGCCAGCAAATACTGTGGGAGACCCCAAGACGTCTGTTCGGCTTCACCGCCTGACTCCACCTGTCACGGGGCAATCGGCCTGCCACGGTTGGGTATCTCGCGTGCCGCCAATTCCCGCAAGCGCATTGGCCGGGGTGGCACAACAGGCTCACAAGAACCAGTCAACCCAGCGATAACAAACGGCGCGCCCGACCGAGCACAGGCGCGTCGACCATTGCCCCGTCCACTTTGAACGCCGCTTCACCGGACTCGGCCGCGCTGACCACGCGGCGTGCCCAGGCCATTTCTTCAGCGCTGGGCGCCAGCGCCGCGTGCACGACAGGCACTTGTCGCGGGTGAATGCACAAGGCTCCCCCCATGCCCATATCGCGGACACGCTGCATGGCGCAGGCCAGTCCCGCGTCATCTTCGAAAGCCGGATAGACACTGTCCAGCGGCGGTTCCAGAGCGTTGACCCGCGAGTGCAGCAACAGGGCATAACGGGTCTGGTCGAACACGGCTTCAGCCCCGCCACTACCCGCCTTCAACCCCAGGTCGAGGGCAAGATCCAGTGCCCCGAACGTCAGGCGCTGCACACCGCGGCACGACGCAATTGCACCGATGGCCAGCACGCCCTGCGCGCTTTCGATGATTGGCCAGACCGGTTTGCCAAGCGCCGTGACTTCGCTCACTTGAGCGGCTGATTCGGCCTTTGGCAGCAATATCCCGACCACACCAGGGTGCTGGCGACAGTGTTCAAGATCGGCCTCATGCTCCTGGGTTGCGCTGGCATTGATCCGCACCCAGACCCGCGCCTCCGGATGCGTGTTGAAATACGCGGCAAGCTGCTCACGGGCCAGCGCTTTGTCCTGCGCTGCCACGGCGTCTTCGAAATCGACGATCACGACGTCGGCACCACTGGCCAGCGCCTTGGCAAAACGCTCAGGACGATTGCCCGGCACAAACAGCGCCGAGCGAACAAACAGTCTGGACATCGACATTCCTCTTTCAGTCGTTCTGGACAACGCCGGTTTCGTTCAGGCGCTGAATATCGTCGGTGCTGTAACCCAGCTCACCCAGCAGGCTACGGCTGTGCTGACCCAGTCCGGGGACTGGCGCCATGTAAGGTGAAAACGCATTGCTGCTGGCGGGTGGCAAGAGCGTCGGCAGAATTCCCACCGGGCTCGCGACCTCGGTCCAGCGGCCCCTGGCCTTGAGCTGCGGATGCGCCCACACACCGGCCATGTCGTTGACCTGCGCATTGGCGATCTGCGCGGCATCGAGCCTTGCGATGATGGCGGCGGCGTCCAGCTGCGCGAACACCTCGACAATGATTGCGCACAAGGCCTCACGGTTGGCCGAGCGTTTGAAGTTGGCCGAAAACCGAGGGTCCTCAATCAGCTCGGGACGCTGAAGCACGGTTTGACAGAACTTCACCCATTCACGTTCGTTTTGCAGCCCGATCATCACCGTGCCGTTGTCACCGGTCGGAAACGGGCCGTAGGGGTAAATCGTCGCGTGGGATGCCCCGGTCCGTTGCGGTGGCTCGGCGTCTTCAAAGGCGTAGTACATCGGAAAGCCCATCCACTCCACCAGGCTTTCCAGCATCGACACTTCGACACGACTGCCCTGCCCGGTTTTGTCACGCAGCAACAGTGCCGACAGAATCCCGGTATAGGCGTACATGCCGGCGGAAATATCGGCAATCGAGCAACCGGCCTTGGCCATGCCCTCCTGCGTCGCATTCCCGGTCACGGACAGAAAGCCGCTTTCGCTCTGGATCAGCAGGTCGTAGGCTTTCTTGTCCTCGTACGTGCCACCTTCTCCATAACCGGAAATGTCGCAGACAATCAGTTGTGGATGGCGCTCATGCAACGCCTCGAACGACAGGCCCATTCTTGCAGCGGCGCCCGGCGCAAGGTTTTGCACCAGGACATCGGCTTGCTGCAACAGTTGTTCGAGAATGACCTGGCCTTGCGGCAGCTTGAGATCCAGCGCGATGCTTTCCTTGGAGCGATTGGTCCAGACAAAATGCGAGGCCATGCCCCGCACACGCTCGTCGTATCCACGGGCGAAGTCGCCGCTGCCGGGTCGCTCGACCTTGATTACCCGTGCCCCCAGATCAGCCAATTGACGCGTGCAGAACGGCGCCGCGATGGCGTGTTCGAGGCTGACCACGGTGATGCCGTCGAGGGGGCGTTGTTTCAGGTTTACACTGTTCATTGGGAAAGCGGCCGGTGTACGGGTATGGCTCATCGATTTCCCCCCTTAAAAACTGCGTGGCAGGTCGAGTAAATGCTCGGCCACATAAGACAGAATCAGGTTGGTGGAGATGGGCGCAACCTGGTACAGCCGCGTCTCGCGGAACTTGCGTTCCACGTCGTATTCGCAGGCAAAGCCAAAACCGCCGTGGGTTTGCAGGCAGGCATTGGCCGCTTCCCAGGAGGCCTTCGCCGCCAGGTACTTGGCCATGTTGGCGCTGGCCCCGGCGTTGATGCCGCTGTCGTATTCCTCGCAAGCGCGCCAGCGCATCAGGTCCGCCGCTTCGATTTCGATATGCGCCTCGGCAATCGGGAACTGCACACCCTGGTTCTGCCCGATCGGGCGGCCGAATACCACCCGGTCACGGGCATAGGCGCTAGCCTTTTCAATGAACCAGCGACCATCGCCAATGCACTCGGCGGCAATCAGGGTGCGTTCGGCATTCAGGCCATCGAGGATGTACTTGAAGCCTTTGCCTTCTTCGCCGATCAAACTGTCGGCGGGGATCTGCAGGTTGTCGAAGAACAGCTCGTTGGTCTCGTGATTGACCATGTTGGCAATGGGTTGCACGGTCAGGCCGTTACCGATGGCCTCGCGCAGATCAACGAGGAAGATCGACATGCCTTCGGATTTTTTCTTCACCTCGGCCAGGGGTGTGGTGCGGGCCAGAAGGATCATCAGGTCCGAGTGCTGGATGCGCGAGATCCAGACCTTCTGCCCATTGATCACATACTTGTCGCCCTTGCGCACGGCCGTGGTCTTGATCTTGGTGGTATCGGTGCCGGTGGTCGGCTCGGTGACGCCCATCGATTGCAGGCGCAGTTCACCGCTGGCCAGCTTCGGCAGGTAATAACTTTTCTGCGCCTCACTGCCGTTTCGCAGCAAGGTGAACATGTTGTACATCTGGCCGTGCACGGTGCCGGAATTGCCGCCGCAACGGTTCACTTCTTCCAGGATCACCGACGCTTCGGCCAGGCCCAGGCCCGAGCCGCCATATTCGGTCGGGATCATCGCCGCCAGCCACCCGGCCCGGGTCAAGGCGTCGACAAAGGCCTGCGGAAAGCCTTTTTGCTCATCGATCCCGCGCCAGTAAGCGGCATCGAATTCAGCGCACAACGCCCGTACACCTTCGCGGATGGCATTGAGTTCGTCACTGTTGGGATTCATCGGTAGTCCTCGGTTCTTGTTATGGAATTGCCAGGGGTTGGCAAAAAATCATTCGAAAGTCAGTTCGGCGCGCTGGGCGATTCCGCCGGCGTCACCCGCCCAGAGTTCAGCTCTGCCGGGGGCGGAGAGGCGCCCGCCGACGATGAAGGGGTGTGGCGAAATGAGCGGTCGGATGCCGCGATATTCAAAGCTCCGGATCCGCGCCTGCGGGTTGGCGCGGCAGAAGGCGAGCAGGTTCAGGGTGGCAATCAAAGGCCCCTGCACCACCAGACCGGGGTAACCCTCGGCTTCGGTGACATACGGCCAGTCGTAATGGATGCGATGGCCGTTGAACGTCACGGCGCTGTAGCGAAACAACAACGTCGCGGTGGGTGTAATCGACTCTTGCCAGCCTGCCAGGGGCAACGCTTCGCCACTGGCGGGTTTGGGCGGAGTCGGATCGCGGTAGACAATGTCCTGCTCCTCGCGAATCGCCAGGCGCCCGTCCTGCACATATTCGTGACGCAAGGTCGCAAACAGCAGCGAACCGCTGCGCCCGGATTTTTCCTCGATGTTCAGCACGGTTGTGGTGCGTGTCGCTTCGGCGTCGACGCGCAGCGCCTCAAGGAACTCGACCCGTCCACCCGCCCACATCCGATTGCGAGGGTGTGTGGGCGGCAGAAGGACGCTGCCGGCCGGGTGGCCATCCTTTCCAAGCGCCGGTTCTTCCACGGCGGGCTGAAAGAATGCCCAGTGCCACAATGCAGGCAACGGCTGGCCCGAATGGGGTGCCGATTCGCCCAGGGTAGCCGCGATCCGTTTGACCAGGCTTGCACTCAAGCGCTCTGTGGTGTGTTCGGTGCGCCCGATCCAGGCGGCGTAGGGGGAATCACTCATGGACGTCATGCACAAAAATCCTGTCAGGGTGCGTATGTCCCATGCTCGGAGTTTCGCGCTCTGCGCAAAACTCCCCGGTTCGGGGGGGCGTCAGCAAGCAGGTGAAATTGGGCGCCCCCCTGGTGAGGGCGGTGCGCCTCGGATCTTCGCGAGCAAGCTCGCTCCTGCAGGAGCAGGCCTGCTCGCGATGGACGTGAACGAAGACGCGAGAATCCGATTTGCGCTTCAACCTTCGAACTGATTGAGTGCGCGGTACAAATCGTACGCCAGGTACCGCGACTGCCTGTCGCGCATGACCTTGACCATCGCCACCTCCGGGTCGCGGCTGAAAAAGACCCGGCCACGTTGGCTGACCAGGTGATCGAGCAAACGCTCTTTCTCGCCGATCAGGCATTCGGGATTGCGGTCATACCCGCTGGTGACCGCCAGCTCCAGCCAATGGCTGCCCGGAATCAGGTCGCCGGCGAACAGCACCGGTCCGCCGGGCATGGCGATTTCCGGAAGCAACTGCCCCGGTGTGTAGCCATCGCTGAGATGAAACTGCCAACCGCTGCCAAGCAGCTCGCTATCCGTCCCCTTGAGCAACGTCAGGCGACCGCTGCTTTCAAGTCGGTGGAGCACGGGCGAAATAAACAGTGCCCGATCACGCGGGTGCGGACGGCGGGCGCGCTCCCAGTGACGCTCGCCAACCAGGTAACGGGCATTGGGGAACAGCAGACGAGGCATTTCTCCGTCTTCGATGGCGCCCAGCAGTTGCGCCGATAGCCGGGCATGCAGGTGAACCAGCACCACCACATGAATATCGTCTTCGCCCAGGCCCTGCTCGGCCAGCGAATCGAGCAAGCCCTCGGGGGGCTTTTGACAGCGGCACGTCCGGGGCATCGGGGCCAGCAATGCTTCACTGCCCGCCAGCACCAGTATGTTCTTTCCGTCCTGTTCTACGAGCAAGGCGCGCGAAGCGAGTTTGATCTGGTTGTCGAGATCGGGGTTGACCCAGTCAGACCAGCTCGAGCGCGGTGTGTTGCCGAACATGACTCCGCCATCGAGCCTGCGACCCGTACCGACCAATGCAGAAATACGACGGTTCATTGCGCGTTTTACCTTGAATGAAGATGACGTTCGAAACTCCTTTTCCATGCTATGGACATCCCGCGTCTGTCGCGACGGCCGAAGGAACGAAGTGACCGATGAAGCGAACATCGTCCGAAGGAACGTACGGTAGAGGGAGGTTGAACCGCTTGATTTTGCTACTCGCCGATCACCGGCAATCGGAGGATTGTGGCTGAATTTACCGGGATCACCGACATGCCTGGCCTCCTCGCCACCCGCTGCCAGGCGTCTGCCACAGACCGCCACCACCTGCTGCGCGACACCCTGACCGCCCTTGCGGCCTATGAGCGCGGCGACCTGCAACAGGTGGCGCAATGGTTGGCTGACATCCTGCCCAAAGCCCGGCAGATTGGCGCAGATGACGCCCTGGTCATCAGTCATGTGCTGATGGCGCGCCTGGCGCTGCTTGGCGGTGAAAGAGACACCTGGCTACGCTATCTGCTGGAACTTGAACGGTTCGGTCAACAGTCCGGTTCCCTGCGTGTCCAGTGCTCGGCCTGGCTGGAGCGCACCCGAGTGGCGACGCTGAACAACCATCTGGATGTGGCGCAACAAGCCTTGCAAACGGCAGAAAACATCAGCCACCAGGAGCCCTCCAACCCCTTGCAGCCTGCCAACGAAATCGACAATCCACTGATCGCCCGCCAACGCCTGCGCATTGCCCAAGGCAATCACGGCGTTGCAGTCGACGAGCTGCTCGTAGCGATCCAGAGTGCGCGCCTGAATCAGCATCGACACTTCGAAATCAAACAGCATCTGCTGTTGGCCATGGCCCAGGACGGACTCAACCACACCCGCCTGGCGATACAGGCACTCGACCACGCTCTGTACCTGGCGGGCGATGAAGGTGGCATGCAGGGTTTTATCGACGAAGGTGAGCCCTTGGCGGCGTTGTTGCGACGTTGGGTGGGCTATCAATGCAAACACCCTGATCAGGCCATCAATCGGAATTTCATCACGCGCTTGCTTTTGCGCTTCGGTATCGATTTGGTGCCCGGAGACACTCAATCGAACGAAAACGACCTCTCTACGACGCTGACCGAAAGGGAACTACAGGTGTTGCACTTGTTGGCCGTCGGCCATCGCAATCGCGCGATCGCCCAGAAATTGTTCCTCAGCGAATGCACGGTGAAAACCCACTTGCACAGGATCAACGTGAAACTGGGGGCTCGCAGCCGTACCCAGGCAGTCGCTATTGCTCGCACCCGGGGTTGGCTGAGCTGACGCTCAAGACATTGGTTACGCGTGCTGTGCAGGAGCGGCCCACCTTGCGTCGGAAGATCAAAAAATCGCAGCCTCCGGCAGTTACGAAGTGCCCGAAAGGCATGATCCCCTGTAGGAGCCGGCTTGCCGGCGAAGGCGTCCTCGAACAGCGGTGATGTGCAGAACCGTCGGCCCGGCTGTTTAGCGGATACCCGCGTTGCGCAGCGCAGCCGGGGTGAAGTCCGCCATTGTCGGCTGGTAGCTGTAGTCGGTGCCGCGCTTGTTCTCGTTGCCCAGGTTCGACACCAGATAACGCCCGGCAATCAGGTCATAGATACCGATCCCGGCATAGACCGCAACGCCCTGCTGGTAATCGTTGACCAGATGCCCCTCGCTGACCCGCCACAATTGACCGCGACCGTCGTATTGATCGATTTCCACGGCCGCCCAAGTGTCTTCATCGAAGTACATGTGACGTTTGGCATAGATATGCCGCTCACCAGGCTTGAGCGTACCTTCCACTTCCCACACCCGATGCAGTTCGTAGCGAGTCAGGTCCTGATTGATATGCCCGGGCTTGATGATGTCGGCGTATTTGAGCTTCGGCGATTGCAGCAAGTAGTTGTTGTACGGAATGTACATCTCTTTCTTGCCGATCAATTTCCAGTCGTAACGGTCCGGCGCGCCGTTGTACATGTCGGCGTTATCGGCCACGCGCATGCCGTCGGCCGCCGTGCCCGGACCGTCATAGGCGACTTGCGGTGCACGTCGTACCCGACGCTGACCGGCGTTGTAGGCCCAGGCCATACGCGGTTCCTTGACTTGATCGAGGGTCTCGTGGATCAGCAGCACACTGCCCGCCATCCGTGCCGGTGCCGTCACGGTCTGCTTGGCATAAAACAGGATATTGGCGCTTTCCTCAGGCTTGGCATCGGCCATTTTCCACGGTAACCCCGCTGCGATTTCGATCTGCACAATGGTGTAGTCACCATTGGTCTGCGGGGTGGCCTGGGCCTGGCGGTTGATGAAGTTGGTGCCCCGTGAACGGGTCAGGTGGTTCCAGACCACCTCCAGGCCATTCTTCGGAATCGGGAAGGCGTAGTAGTGCGATTGTTCGAAGTTTTTCAGCGCGTAGCCATCGTTCGCGGGTTCGGTGGTCACCGCGCTTTTCTTCGCCGCATCGTAGACCTCCTGCGGCGCCGATGCCGTGCGCTGGGTCTTGTACACCGGAATCTTGTAGGTGTCGGGGTAACGCACGAACATCGCCAGTTGCCCGGCCGTCAGCTTGTCCTTGTACTGCGCGGCGTTAGCGGCGGTGATCACGAATTGCGGCTTGTCACCTTCGAACGGGTTGCCGAGAAATTCATTGGTCACCGGTGCAGCGCCAGGCTTCAGGCCACCGGTCCAGGCAGGAATAGTGCCACTGGCGTTGCCGGCCTTCTCGCCCCCCAACGGCGTCAGCGTGGTACCCAGTTGCGCGGCTTGCTGCGCAGAAACAGCAGCCATGATGCTGGTCGATAACAGACTCAACGCGAGTGTGCCGCATGCAACAAGAATGATTTTTTTCATGGTCTCGATCCTTTGCTGTGGGCTATCAGAAGTTCACGCCGACGCTGAGCGCAACGTAGTCGCGATCACCGTTGGTGTTGAAATGGCCGCCGAAGTAATCCGTGTAGCTGAGGCTGGCGGTGTACAGGTTGGCGTAGTCGGCATCCACCCCGAGGCTGACGGCTTTGAGGCCCTCCTCGAAGTTCGGGCCATTGCCGTCGACGTCATGGGACCAGGCGATGTTCGGCGCCAGGTTCACCCCGGCGAACACGTTCGGGTAGTCGAGTCGGCCGCGCAGGCGATAACCCCAGGAATCGGTGGTATAGAAACCGTGGCTGTTGCATTCCTGCTGCGGATTGCTCGGACGGGTGACACCGGCAGCGGCACCGGGTACCTGACTCTGCGTTCCGACGCAGGTTTGCGGGCCGGTCGCACCGACGCCCGCGCCGGTCGCCAGTGCGCCCGCACCGAAAATCGTGCTGCGGCCAAAACGCAAGTCAGTGCCGTCGGAATCGCCCAGACCGTTGATGCGGTTGTAGCCCACCTCGCCGACCAGGGTGAAACGACTGGCGCCCATGACCTGATCGAAGAAGCGTGTGGCGCTGAACTGGGTCTGCAACACCGGCATCCGTACGTAACCGTCGAGGGGTGCGCCGGCAACATTCTGCGACAGGCCGGCAACGAACGACGGCGAGTTCTTGTTGCCGGTCGCCGCCAGATTCAAGTCGGCGCCGTTGAGTTGCAGCGGCATGTTCGGCCGATAGCTGACTTCGCCGCCCAGCGAGGTGCCGAGGGCGTTGGTCGAGAAGCTCAGCCCGTAGAGGCGGATGTCCTCGGGATACACAACGTGGTAGGTCGCGGTGCGGATCGAATTGATCGCGCCCGGCACCGTCGCCAGGCCGGCTCCAGTGTTGGTGGTCACGGTGGCGCGGGTGAAATCGAGGTTCGGGTTACGGCTGTGGTAATTGAGGAAGTAGGCGCCGAACTCGGTATCGTTCAAGTCCGGGGCGAACCAGCGCAGGGCCACGCCGAACTGGCCGCTGTCACGGGCATCCTTGGTCTTGGTGCGGGTCACATAGGCGTCGTCCACCCCGCCGCCCTGTGCTCCGGTCCCGGCGACAGCCAATCCGGATTTGCTGTTGGTGCCCACGCCCGGCGGCAGGTCGAGGCCGGCGATCACCGCACGGTCGTTACAGCCTTCAGGCGTGAGGTCATTGCCGAAGAAGGTGCCGCAATTGTCGATCACCGACGGCGCCCATTCGATCTGGTAAAAAGCCTCGGCGGTAACGTTCTCGGACAAGCCCTGGGACACGTACAGCATGTTGACCGGAATCAGGCCTTCCTTGACTTCGGCACCCGGGCGCCGCAGGGCCGCCACATCAATCGGGTTGATGCTGTTGATCGAGTTGCCGATGAAGGTGCTTTCGCCCCAGCTCACCACCTGCTTGCCCAGGCGCACGTTGCCCTGCAATTGATCCAGCGTGTAGTTGTGGTAGACAAAGCTGTCGAGAAACATCGCCCCGGACGATTTCGCCGCACGCTGGCGGCCGTGATCGTCGATGTCATAGAACGGCCGACTCTCGTCCATCAGCTCGAAGTCGTACCAGTACTTGCCGCGCACGAAGGCGCCACTGTCGCCGTACTTCAACTCCAGGTCATGCACGCCTTTGAAGATCTTCGAGAAGGTTTCGCCCTTCTTGAAATTCAGCCGATTGTCGTCGTTGGTCCGCGACGAGGCGTTGCCCCTGACACCTTGCGAATTGAAGTTGGAAATGAAGTCCGGGTCGGGTCCGCGGACGGCCCAACTGGCACCCACCGACAGCGACGAATCGAAACTGCCCTCAATCTCACCCATATCGAAACTTACAGCGTAAGCCTGCGCGCTAATCCCCAAGGCAACGGCTGCTGCCAGCAGATGCGGTTGAAAGACTGCGCACTTTGTTGTTTTTGTCATGCGGCTCCCCGAACTACGGTTTGTGTTGGAGCGCCAACAGTAGGGAATGTGCCATCACTCGGGACATTCCCTGATGGGGTGATTTCGGATTACCCGTGTGGGTAATCACGGGTTGATCGTCGATACAAGAAGTAACGTTGGCGGGCTTGCGATGTGTGGGGCAGTCTTATCAACCGAAAAGGGTATTGCCGGCGCTGGTCAGGCTGCGGATGCTTTAGCGCAGTTACCGTTCAGTCATTAGCCTGCTGTGGACTAGAACGCGGCGCATTGCCCTGTGGTCCGGGAGACCGAAATGTCGCAGTCCCTTTCAGCCATTTCCCTACAGTCGCGCAAGCCGGTCAGCCTGGCGTCCGAGGAAGCGCCCAGTCCTTCCTCTCGGTTGTTACCGCGCCAGCATCTGGTGGCGCAGTTGCTGGAGAAACCCCGACGCCTGCGTTTGCTTTGCGCACCCGTGGGGTATGGCAAAACCTCATTGATCAGGCAATGCCTGTCCCGGTCCGCACCGGCGCCGCTGATCCTGCAACTCAATCTGGCGGGTCAACCCTTGTGCCTGGCGCGGTTTTGCATGCGCATCGCCGAACTGCTCGGCGAGCTGGCGCAACCCGTCGTTACCGGTTCCGCGCTGCTGAGTGCGCTTGAAGGCTTGAAAGAACCATGCACCCTGGTCCTCGACGACTATCTTGCCGGGGCCGATACGGCACTCGATGCGTGGATCGACCACCTGCTTGTGCACTCCTCCGCCCCCATTGAACTTTGGGTCAGCTGCCGACGACGCCCGACCTGGAACCTGCCGCGCCTGCTACTCGAAGGTCAATTGCTGACGCTGGACAGCGAGGCACTGGCTTTTTCCCGTCAGGAGTCCGACGACCTCGTGTATCTGCTGGCCCCGGCGACGACGCAAGCGGGCCTCGACGCGATCTGGCAACAGGCCTGGGGCTGGTGCGCAGGCACACGCTTGTTGCTCACCTCCCCGAGCGCCGCTCAACCGATGCTGTACGACTACCTCGAGCGCGAACTGCTGTCACACCTGAGCGCCGAGCAATGCAGCCTGCTGTGCGGTCTGGCGTATTTGCCGCGATTTTGCCAAGCCCTGTGTGCCGAGCTTTGGGAAGAGCTTCATGACAAAGCGTGCCTTCATCAATTATTGATGTCCCATGCGTTCTTCCAGGCACTGGACAGCGATGGCCAGTGGTATCGCATCCTGCCGGCAGTCGCTCAGGCACTGCAGGGCAGGATGGACGCAAGCGCAGTCAATCGATTGCGCTTGCGCGCCTGCCGTGGCCTGAGTGCGAGCGGTTTCATCGAGGACGCCATCGACCTGGCGTTGAGTGCCGGTCGCGCGGATGTCGCCGCCAACTACATGGCGACACTCAACCCGAGCTGGCTCTTGTCCGGGCGCAATTTGCAGAGGCTGCTGGACTGGCGCAAGCACTTGCCGGCCCGCTTGCAATCAAGCACGCCGCAGCTGGTAGTACTCATCGCCTGTGCCTTGATGATGAACATGCGGCTGAATGACGCGCAGGCGGCCCTGGAACAACTGAGTCAATTCCTGCCGCAACCCTCGGCACAACAGAACCGTCGCCTGCTGGCGCTCTGGCAAGCCTTGTCGGGTTCAATCAATGGTCTTCTGGGCAACTGCACCCAGGCCATGGAGTATTGCCAGGCCGCGCTGGAGCATCTGGGCGAGGATGAGCAACATCTGTCGTTTGTCTGCACGGTCATCCTTGCGCGCATGGCCATGAGCACCGGCGCGACTGTTCAGGCTCAACAGATCCTGATGCTCGCCCTCGAAAAGGCGCGGCGCCAAGGCAGTCTGATCCGGGAGGTGCAGGTCAACACTCAGCGTATTTGCCTGATGATTTTGTGTGGGGAAAGCGATCTGGCCGAACGGTTGTTGCAGCACAATCTGTCGTTATTGCAGGCCGATGGCAATCGGGATGTGATGCTGCTGGGCCGTCTGCTGGTGTTGCAGGGCAAACTGCATCTGCAGCGCGGTGAGCAGGACTGTTGCGAGCGCACCCTGAAGCAGGCGTTGCAGCTCCTTGGCGCCCACAACCTGTCCATCCTGCACGCACTGACGGGCCTCTCGCAAGTGTGCGCCTGCCGGGGCGATTTCCAGCAGGCCTTCGCTTTGCTGCAGGACGCCGAACGCCACATGCAATGCGCCGATGCCCAGGAAAGCAGCTACCGCGCGGTGCTCAATCTACAAACCCTCAGCGTGCTGATCCATCAGAAAAACTGGAAACAGGCGCTGCTCATGGCGCAGATGATCGAACAATATCTGCGAGGCTCCGCCGCTCGCTTGACCTGCGTGTATGTGCCGTCGCTGGCGGTGCACAGTCAGCTGCTATTAGCCATTGTCGAACAGGGCATCGGCCAGTCCAAAGACGCCGGCAGGCGCCTGGAGACCGTGCTGCGCGAGTGCCGTCGCCTGAACTTCCACGGGCTTGAGGCAAAGGCGTTGCGCCTGCTGGATGACCTCACCCGGGACACTGGCGCGTCGCACCCGGCCCGGCAGCCGACGCGAAACAACGGCACCTTCAATCTGGTCGTCAGCGAAGCCAGAGTGGTCCCACCGCGCCAATCGGCCGTCAGTACCAAGCAACATGAGCAGCTCACGAGCCGTGAGATGGCCGTACTGGAACTGCTCGCCGAAGGTTTCTCAAACCGGGAGATCAGCGAGCGCCTGTACATCTCGACCAATACGGTCAAGGCACACATCAAGCACATCAACAGCAAGCTGGGCGTAACCCGGCGCGCTCAAGCGGTGATGCGCGCCAAGGCGACCGGTGTATTGGTGTGACACAGCACATGGGGCGCGTCTTCAAGGCAATCGAGCAGCCCTCGCGCCCTGGCGATGGCGGCGGCTTGCGTCTGGCCGTGAGCGCCCAGCTTGCGGAAGAGATTGCGCAGATGCACTTTCACCGTGTACCCGGAAAGTCGCAAATTGTCCGCAATCGCACTGATCGGATAGCCCTGAGCGACCAGACGGACCACTTGCTGTTCGCGCTCGGTGAGCACAGAGCACGCTTGTCCAACGTCGCTGGGCAGTCCAGGCGCGCCAGCCAATCGCTTGAGCAGATCACCAATAAACCCCGGCTCGCCCCCTCGCGCCCGGAGTGTCCGGGCGCAGCGTTGCAACAGCGCCTCAAGGCAGGCCCCTTCTTCGACAAAGGTGCTGCGCCAGCCCTCCTCGCTGGCAAACGGCAACAGCCCGGTGAGTTCTGCCATTGCCGCTTCGTGTTGTGCACTGCCCTCAAGGGCCACGGCGAGCAGCAAACGCAGCTTGAGCTTGCGGCGCAAACGACCCTGCCCGTGTGCTTGCGCAATTTCCGGGCGTAACGTGCGAAGCGCCAGGTCAAAGCGTCCTTGTGCGATGTACAGGCGCACGCGGGCGACGGTGGGCGTGTCGACGTCGTTGGCGTAGTAAAACGCCTGCGAACGCGCCCAATCGCCGTATCTGTCCACGTGAGTCAACGCCTGAGCAGCCGCAAGCACACGACCTTCCAGCGTCGCCATACGCGCACGCTCAATCCAGACCGAGCACTGGCTGCGTCGGCATGCCCGGTCATGGGCAGCTTGCATAAGCGTGGCGAGGTGGCGTCGACAGATGGCCCCCTCACCTCGGGAGTAGGCGATTCGGGCCATCAGGATATGACTGACGATCAGTGCGTCCGGCGGGCTGTCGTCCGGGATGTGAGGCTGGGTTCGCGCGAGCAGGTCTTGTGCCTGATCCAGCGATCCACTTTCGTAAAGCACAAGGGCTCGCATGACGTTGGGCAGCAAGCCCGCCAACGCGGTGCAATCTGGAACAAAACACTCCAGGCGCATACGGGCCGATGCCAGCCCCCCTTGAGTCAGGTCGATGAGGCTTTCCATCGCCGTCGCCGCAGGGGGTACGCCGCCGGTGCCGTGCTGCGCGGCATGCCCTATCACTTGGGACAGCCTGCGCCTGGCCGCGTCGAAACGTCCGAGGGCCAGCAGGTCACAGGCTGTCTTCATGGCCGTACGCTAGGGTTTCCAGACAGCCGCGAGATCGTTGATGTCGAGTGCCGCCATGATCCTGGCCGTATGTTCACCTCGCTCAGGGATCGCTCCTGGTACTTCAACGCGGCCATCGAAACGGGGCGCGGGACTGGTTTGCAAAGCACCGTCGCGTTCAAAGTACACGCCCCGCTCCACCATGTGCTGATGCTGCGACGCCTCACGCGGGCTCAGTACCGGCGCGAAGCACACGTCACTGCCTTCCAGCAATTGGCACCAGTGATCGCGGGGCTGGCCGGCAAACACCTCGGCGAGCAAGCCGCGCAGTTCTTCCCAGCGGTTCATGTCCCACTGTTTGGCGAAACGCGGATCATTGTCCAACCCCAGTTTTTGCAACAGCAACGCATAGAACTGCGGCTCCATTGAACCCACCGCCACATAGTTGTCATCGGCGCAGCGATAAGTCGCATAGAAATGCGAGCCGTCGTGCACGCTTTTACCGCGCTGTTCCTTGAGCAAGCCTCGACCCTGCAGCGACAGCATCAGCTGCATCATGTGCGCCGAACCGTCGACGATGGCTGCGTCGACCACTGTGCCCTTGCCGGTCTGCCGGGCATTGAGCACGCCTGCAAGCAGGCCGATAGTCAGGTACAGAGCGCCGCCGCCAATGTCGCCGATCAGTGTGATTGGCGACGAAGGTGCCTCATTGACGGTCCCGCTGTGATGAAGCGCACCTGACAGGGCGATGTAGTTATTGTCGTGACCGGCGGCACTGGCCAATGGACCGCTCTGCCCCCAACCGGTCATGCGCCCGTAGACCAGGCGTGGATTGCGTGCCTGACAGTCCTGCGGACCAAGGCCAAGACGCTCCATGACGCCGGGGCGCATGCCCTCGATCAGGACATCGGCGCTCTCGATCAGCTTCAGGACCAGTTCGCGACCTTCAGCGCTTTTCAGGTCCGCAAACACCGACCGCTTGCCACGGTTGACCGGGTTGGCCGTGTGGCTCGCTTGCCCGCTGATCGACTTTGACTCTGCGCGCTCGACCGCTATGACATCGGCCCCCAGATCGGCCAGGTGCATGGCACAAAAGGGTCCCGGACCAATCCCGCAAATCTCTACGACCTTGATACCTGAAAGCATCTCTTCCCCCATTTGTAGTGACATGGCAACGGACGCTGAAGCCCTGTGCACCAGCGCTGATCGTAGTCGATACCCTAGCAGAGCCCCCTGAAAATCGTGCCCCCCGCTTTGGGGGGCTATAGGCTGGAAAAGACAGGGCTACCCTAGGCCTTCCTCTTCAGGCAATAACAACAACAGGAAGGAAGAAAACATGTTTGCTCTACGTTCGCATTGGGCACTTCTGGCGAGTCTACTGACCGTCCCGGCACTGGGGTGGGCCCAGATCGCACCCGGCAACCCTTACCTGGCGCAGTCCTACAACAACCAGACCCACTGGAACGACGGGGCCTCGGACAGTACCGACATCGCCGTGCCGCGTGGCACCTTCAAGATGACACCGGACGCCTACCGTGTTTTGCCCAACGAATCGGGGAGCCTGGTGCAATACAGCGACAAGGTCGGCGATACCGACCTTTACTGGTTCTGGGCCGGCTTTTCCCTGCGCAAGGTGAAGATCGAAGACGACTTCAAGTTCACCGAAGTGGCCCGCGTCGACCTGCCGGTCAAGCTGCCGAACTACCAGCCGGTCACGCCTGAACAGCGTTTGCAGCAAGCGGCCCAAACCCGCAGGTTTCTTGAAGCGAGGGACGAAAAGGGTTTGCTCGACTACATGACAGCCCAACCGAACCGCATGCTGACCGCTACCGCCGATCAAGTCATGGGGGGGGCGATCTACTCACTGCTGACCCGTGACGATGCCTTCATCGGCGCCAGCGCCCGTCGAGTGTTCCGCATTGACCAGAACGATCAGAAGGATCCGGCGTCCGGCATGCAGCTCACCCAGGAAGTACAGCTTCCGGATGCGCTGTTCGACAACGAGAAGACCAAGCGCGGCGTCAACGTTCCCGTGGACGTCACCTTCGGCATGGGCATGACCCAAAACGGCTACCTGGTGATCAACACCATGGGCGGCGTGGTCGCCACCCTCGATCGCACGACACTCAAACTGATCGACAGCTATCGCGTTGAAGGCAGTGACGAACTGTTCCTCAACTCCTTCGCCACCGGGCCGGAAGTCGATGGCGGTGCGGTGTATGTCGCATCCAACCAGAACATGTACCGTCTGGTGGTCGACAAGCAAGGCAAGCTCCACGCCGACGACGCCAGTGGCGCCTGGAAAGCGCCTTATGAACGCGGCTCGCGCTTTACCTCGATCAAAATCGGTGACGGCACCGGCTCGACGCCGACCCTGATGGGCTACGGTCCAGAGGAAGACAAGTTGGTAGTGTTCACCGACGGCGCAAACAAGATGAACCTGGTCGCCATGTGGCGCGACGGTATTCCGACCGGCTGGAAGCAAAAACCGGGCACCGGGTCACCGCGCGTTGCCGACCAGCGTGAAGTCGACATGGGCCCGACCATCCCTACCGTGCAATCGGAACAGTCGGTGGCGGTGTATGACGGTCACGCGTTTGTGGTCAACAACATCCCTGCCGTGGAAAAACCGGTCCTGTCCAAATCCGGGTACTACGTGACCATGCTAAACGGCATGACCCGCCCTGCCCCGAGTGGCGTGGCAATGTTCAAATGGGACAATGGCAAGCATCAATGGAACAGCCTGTGGACCCGTGAAGACGTGGGTTCGATCTCGATCGTGCCGATGATCAGCGGTGGCAGTCGCATGGCCTTGATCAATGGCTTCTATGCCGGTCGGCTGGGTGAAGGCTTCCACATCGGCATGGATCTGGACACCGGCAAAACCGTGCTGGAAATCGCCACCGGCAGCGACCCGGTGTTCAACGGCATGTACGCGCCGATGAAAGTCGATAAACAGGGACGGTTGATGTATGGCATGGCCTTCGGCATGGTCTTGATGGACACCAGTCGCATGCAGAAAGTCGACCAGGTGGCCAAGAGCGAGTAACTCGATGGCGGGATGTCGTTGACGCTCATCGCATCCCTTCCTCAAAAACGCCGGCCCTTCAATGAAAGGCCGGCGTTTTTTTGTGCCTGTTATCTGCCTATCAAATACCTGTAGGAGCGAGCCTGCTCGCGAAGAACTCACGCACACCGCGTTAATCCAGGATGCCCGCGTCATCGTTGACGACCATCGCGAGCGCGCTCGCTCCTACAGGTGAGCGTATTCCCCTGTAGGAGCGAGCACGCTCGCGAAAAACCTGAGCACGCCGCGTTTTTCCAGCATGCCCGCGTCATCGTTGGCGACCATCGCGAGCGCGCTCGCTCCTACAGGTGAGCGTATTCCCCTGTAGGAGCGAGCACGCTCGCGAAAAACCTGAGCACGACGCGTTTTTCCAGCATGCCCGCGTCATCGTTGACGACCATCGCGAGCGTGCTCGCTCCTACAAGTGATCGTATTCCCTGTAGGAGCGAGCACGCTCGCGAAAAACCTGAGCACGACGCGTTTTTCCAGCATGCCCGCGTCATCGTTGACGACCATCGCGAGCCTGCTCGCTCCTACAGGTGAGCGTATTCCCCTGTAGGAGCGAGCACGCTCGCGAAAAACCTGAGCACGACGCGTTTTTCCAGCATGCCCGCGTCATCGTTGACGACCATCGCGAGCGCGCTCGCTCCTACAGGTGAGCGTATTCCCCTGTAGGAGCGAGCACGCTCGCGAAAAACCTGAGCACGCCGCGTTTTTCCAGCATGCCCGCGTCATCGCTGACGACCTGACCGCGCATAAAAAAACCGGGCGCAAGGCCCGGTCAAAACAAGTAACCCGGTTGGCGGTGCATACTCTAAGGCATGCACCGCCAGAGGGATCAAGTGCGACCGTACAGGGTCACCACGCATGCACCACCCAGGCCCAGGTTATGCGCCAGCGCGACATTCACCCCTTCGACCTGACGTTTGTCGGCATTACCTCGCAATTGCTGAGTCAACTCATAGCACTGCGCCAGACCGGTCGCTCCCAGCGGATGTCCCTTGGACAACAGGCCACCGGAGGGGTTGGTCACGACCTGGCCGCCGTAGGTGTTGCTGCCTTCGAGAACAAATTTTTCCGCGCCGCCGACATCGCACAGGCCCAGGGCTTCATACGTCAGCAATTCGTTATGGGCGAAGCAGTCGTGCATTTCAGCGACCCGGATGTCCAGCGGGTCGACACCGGCCTTCTCATAGACTTCCCTGGCAGCCCGTTGGGCCATGTCGAAGCCGACGACTTCGATCATCGAACGGGTTTCGAAGCAGACGGGTTTGTCAGTGGTCAACGATTGCGCGAGGATCACCACATCGGTGCGCAACCCATGCTTTTTGGCGAAAGCTTCGGAACAGATAATGGCGGCCGCCGCGCCGCAAGTCGGCGGGCAAGCCATCAGGCGGGTCATCACACCCGGCCACATCACTTGATCGTTCATCACGTCTTCGGTGGTGACCACTTTGCGGAACAATGCCAACGGGTTGTTGGCGGCATGACGACTGGCCTTGGCACGGATCGCGGCAAAGGTACTCATTTGCGTGCCGTACTTCTGCATGTGCTCACGACCGGCGCCACCGAACATGCGCAGCGCGCTCGGGATCTCTACATCAGAGGTCAGTTCGTCGATCACCGACTGGGTCTTGTGCGTGGTCGCGCGCGGGCGGTCATCCCAATGGCCTTTCAGGGCACCTGGCTGCATCTGCTCGAAACCGAATGCCAGGGCGCACTCGACCGCCCCGCTCTCCACCGCCTGGCGTGCCAGGAACAGCGCGCTGGAACCGGTGGCGCAGTTGTTGTTGACGTTGATCACCGGGATGCCGCTCATGCCCACTTCATAGAGGGCGGCCTGACCGCTGGTGGAGTCGCCGTAAACGTAGCCGGCATAGGCTTGCTGAACCAGTTTGTAATCCAGACCGGCATCCTGAAGGGCCAGACGAATCGCTTCGCCGCCCATGTCGATGTAAGTACCGCTGGTACCAGGCTTGACGAACGGGATCATGCCGACGCCGGCAATGTAAGG
The DNA here is from genome assembly GCF_034008315.1 of Pseudomonas sp. P8_241. Classification (NCBI taxonomy): domain Bacteria; kingdom Pseudomonadati; phylum Pseudomonadota; class Gammaproteobacteria; order Pseudomonadales; family Pseudomonadaceae; genus Pseudomonas; species Pseudomonas sp. P8_241. The sequence continues at coordinate 3,631,680 of NZ_CP125377.1, forward strand.
TTTTTGCGACATTGTTCTTCTCCAGATTCAGTGAACGGGACACAGGGGACAGCCGTCCGCCCTCTCAAGAGGACGGACTGCCATTGCTCAAAGGATTTAGCGAATACCGGCGTTGCGCAGCGCTGCCGGAGTGAAGTCATTCATGGTCGGCTGGTACGCGTAGTCGGTGCCACGCTTGTTTTCGTTACCCAGGTTCGACACCAGATACCGCCCGGCAATCAGGTCATAGACCCCCATCGCGGCATACACGGCGACACCCTGCTGATAGTCGTTGACCAGGTAACCTTCGCTGACCCGCCACAGTTGGCCGCGACCGTCGTACTGGTCGATTTCCACGGCAGCCCAGGTGTCCTCGTCGATGTACATATGACGCTTGGCATAAATGTGGCGCTGGCCAGGCTTGAGCGTGCCCTCCACTTCCCAAACCCGATGCAGCTCGTAGCGGGTCAGGTCCTGGTTGATATGGCCGGGCTTGATGATGTCGGCGTATTTGAGCTTCGGCGACTGCAACACGTAGTTGTTGTAGGGAACGTAAACTTCTTTCTTGCCGATCAACTTCCAGTCGTAACGGTCCGGTGCACCGTTGTACATGTCGGCGTTGTCGGCCACGCGCATGCCGTCGGCAGCGGTGCCCGGACCGTCATAGGCCACTTGCGGGGCACGACGCACGCGGCGTTGCCCAGCGTTGTAGGCCCAGGCCATGCGCGGTTCCTTGACCTGATCGAGGGTCTCGTGAATCAACAGCACACTACCGGCCAGACGTGCGGGCGCCGTCACCGTCTGCTTGACGTAGAACAGGATGTTGGCGCTGTCCTCGGGCTTGGCGTCGGCCATTTTCCAGGGCAACCCGGTGGCCATCTCAATCTGCACAATGGTGTAGTCACCATTGGTTTGCGGCGTGGCCTGGGCCTGACGGTTGATGAAGTTGGTGCCCCGTGAGCGGGTCAGGTGGTTCCAGACCACTTCCAGGCCATTCTTCGGAATCGGGAACGCGTAATAGCGCGACTGCTCGAAATTTTTCAACGAGTAGCCGTCATTGGCCGACTCGGTGGTCACCGCACTTTTCTTCACGGCGTCGTAGACTGCCTGTGGCGCGGACGCCGTGCGCTGGGTCTTGTACACCGGGATCCTGTACGTGTCGGGGTAACGCGTGAACATCGCCAGTTGCCCGGCCGTGAGCTTGTCTTTGTACTGCGCGACGTTGGCAGCAGTGATTACGAACTGCGGTTTTTCCCCTTCGAACGGATTGCCCAGAAAGTCGTTCTGCATTGGGGCGGCACCGGGTTTGAGGCCACCGGTCCAGGCAGGAATGGTGCCGCCGGCATTGCCGGCCTTCTCGCCGCCCAGCGGCGTCAGCGTGGTACCCAATTGCGCCGCTTCCTGCGGGGAAACAGCCGCCATCACGCTGGAAGCAATCAGGCTGAGGGTCAAGGTGCAGGCTTTGATCAGAATGCTGGATTTCATTGTTGTTTTCTCCGTCTGACAGGTATTAAAAGTTCACACCCAGGCTGAGGGCGACATAGTCGCGATCAGTGTTGGTATTCCACTTTCCGCCGAAGTAGTCGGTGTAACTGAGGCTCGCTGTGTAGGTATTCATGTAGTCGGCATCCACGCCGAGGCTGATCGCCTTATTGCCTTCCTCGAAGTTCGGACCGATACCATTGACGTCATGGGACCAGGCCAGGTTGGGCGACAGATTGATGCCCGCGATGAGGTTGGGGTATTCGAGCTTGCCGCGCAGGCGATAGCCCCACGAGTCGGTGGTATAGAAACCGTGACTGTTGCATTCCTGTTGCGGGTTGCCGGGTCGCGTGACGCCAGGCTGACCCGGTACCGGTGTGGCCTGGCCAACGCAGACCGCCTGATTGACCAACTGCCCGGCGCCGAACACCGTGCTGCGGCCAAACCGCACATCGCTGCCGTCGCTGGAACCCAGGCCGTTGATGCGGTTGTAGCCCACCTCGCCCACCAGGGTCAGGCGCTCGGAACCCAGGATCTGGTCGAAGAACCGGGTGGCACTCATCTGCGCCTGCAACACCGGCATACGCTGGTAGCCATCAATCGACGCCCCGACGACGTTGGACGACTGTCCGCTGACGAACAGCGGTGAAGTGGCGTTGCCCACGGCGGCCAGGTTGATATCGGCACCGTTGAGGTTCAACGGCATGTTCGGCCGATAGCTGACCTCGCCACCCAGCGATGTACCGAGCGCGTTGGTGGCGAAGCTCAAGCCGTACAAGCGCACGTCTTCTGGATAGACCACGTTGTAGCTGGCGCTGCGAACCGCCGTCACCGCGTTGGCGGTATTGGTTGCGCGGGTAAAGTCCAGGCTCGGGTTACGGCTGTGGTAATTCATGAAATAGGCGCCGAACTCGGTGTCGTTCAAGTCCGGGGCGAACCAGCGCAGGGCTACGCCGAACTGGCCGCTGTCACGGGCGTCACGGGTTTTGGTGCGCGCAATGAAAGCGTCGTCGGTCAGGCCAGGAGTGGCCGTGTTGTTTGCCACACCGGGTGGCAGATCCAGACCCGCCAGGACGACACGGTCGTTACAGCCTTCAGGCGTGAGGTCATTGCCGAAGAAGGTGCCGCAATTGTCGATCACCGACGGCGCCCATTCGATCTGGTAAAAAGCCTCGGCGGTAACGTTCTCGGACAAGCCCTGGGACACGTACAGCATGTTGACCGGAATCAGGCCTTCCTTCACTTCTGCGCCGGGACGACGCAGGGCTGCGACGTCGATCGGATTAATGCTGTTGATCGAGTTGCCGATGAAGGTGCTTTCGCCCCAGCTCACCACCTGCTTGCCCAGGCGCACGTTGCCCTGCAATTGATCCAGCGTGTAGTTGTGGTAGACAAAGCTGTCGAGAAACATCGCCCCGGACGATTTCGCCGCACGCTGGCGGCCGTGATCGTCGATGTCGTAGAACGGACGACTTTCGTCCATCAGCTCGAAGTCGTACCAGTACTTGCCGCGCACGAAGGCGCCACTGTCGCCGTACTTCAACTCCAGGTCATGCACGCCTTTGAAGATCTTCGAGAAGGTTTCGCCCTTCTTGAAATTCAGCCGGTTGTCGTCGTTGGTCCGCGACGAGGCGTTGCCCCTGACACCTTGCGAATTGAAGTTGGAAATGAAGTCCGGGTCGGGTCCGCGGACGGCCCAACTGGCACCCACCGACAGCGACGAATCGAAACTGGCCTCGATTTCACCGATGCTGAAATCGACGGCAAATGCCTGTGGGCTAACGGCGGCAGCAACGGCGACGGCCAAAAGGTGTGGGTAGCAAACTCCACGCATTCTCGTAATGCTCATGCGTTTCTCCATTGATTCTGGCGCAAGGAAACCCGATCGCCCTCGTGGATGCGACTCGGATTACGGTGATCAAAAAGCAACGCGGCCTGACTGACCGCGTGCCCGTCAGGGTTCAGGCGATGGTGCGTTGATGGTGTTCCCAGAAGGGTTTGCGCAGTTCGGTCTTCAGCACTTTGCCGACACTGGTCAGCGGCAGTGAGTCGCGAAACTCGACACTGCGCGGCACCTTGTAGCCGGCAATCAGCTCACGGCAGTGGCTGATAATCTGCTCCTGGGTAACGCTGGCACCGGGTTTGAGGATGATGACGGCGTGAACGGTCTCGCCCCATTTCTTGCAGGGAATGCCGATCACCGCACTTTGCGCGACGGCAGGATGACGGGCGATGGCCGCCTCTACCTCGCCGCAGTAGATGTTTTCGCCGCCGCTGACCACCATGTCTTTGAGGCGATCACAGATATAGATGAAACCGTCCTCGTCCATGTAGCCGCCATCACCGGTGTGCATCCATCCGCCGCGCAATGCTTCAGCGGTCGCTTCTGGCTTGTTCCAATAGCCGAGCATAACGTTGGGACCACGCACGATGATTTCGCCGACGGTGCCACGCGGCACTTCATTGTCGTTGGCATCGACGATGCGGATCTCTACGCAAATGGCTGGCTGGCCCGCCGAATACATTTTGCCATTGGCCTGGTACTCGGCAGTGTGGTACTCGGCGGGGAGCGTCGCGGCCACCGGGGACAGCTCGGTCATGCCATAGCCCTGGGAGAAGCCGGCGTTGGTGAACACCGCACGCGCCCGGTCGAGCAGTGCCGGAGTGATGGTCGACGCACCGTATCCAATGGTCCTCAGCGAACTGACGTCGTGGGCTTGCCCACGGGTTTCGCGCCAGTCCAGCAACATCTGGATCATGGTCGGCGCCAGCAGGATTTCGTTGACGTTTTCCTGGTCAATGGCTTGCAGTACACCCTCTGGCGAGAAGGTCTGCAATATCGCGTGGGTGGCGCCGGTGATGAACAGTCCAGTGATCGCCGCGAAGTCGGCCAGATGGAACATCGGCATCGCATGCAGAAAAATCGTATCGTTGCCAAGGCGCCCCTGGGACAGGGTATTGAGCGCCGAAAACGCCACGTTGTTGTGACTGAGCATCACCCCTTTGGGGTGACCGGTGGTGCCACCGGTATAGAAAATCCCGAGCAACGAATCGCCACCGCGCCGGGCATCTTCCACCGGTTCACTGGAAGCGATCAGCGATTCGTAATTGAGCATGCCACGGGGGGTTTCGCCATCGCCGGCATAAATCACCCGTTGTACGCTTTGCGCTTCTTCAAGTACCCGGGCGCCGAGTTCCTTGTGGTGATCGTCGACAATCAGGACGCTCGTTTGCGAGTCGTTCAGGGAATAGATGATCTCCGCCGCACTCCAGCGAAAATTCACCGGATTGACCACCGCATCGGCCCAGGGTACCGCTTGATAGTACTCAAGATAACGTGCGCAGTTGAATGCCAGCATCGCCACGCGATCACCGCTGGCAACCCCCAGTCCCTTGAGTGCACCGGCCAGGCGTGCGACACGCGCACCGAACTGGGCGTAGGTAATCTGACGGCCCTGGAAGCGAACCGCAATGGCATTGGGTCGTTGCTGCAGATGACGGTGCAGCCCTTGTGTGATGTACATGCAAACTCCAATTGTTTTTATTATTCAATGGGTTCGAAACTTTGCCGGGGCCGGTCAGCGTTCTGCAGTCAAAGACTGTCGAGTACGCTGACAAACCGACCCGCAACGGGCCGGTCTGAACGTCACAGCGAGCGCGCAACAACTTCGCGCTGAATCTCGTTGGAGCCACCGTAGATCCGCGCTACCCGCGCATCGGCCCACATCCGCCCGATCGGGTACTCGTTCATGTAGCCGTAGCCGCCGAACAGTTGCAGGCAGCGATCGAGCACTTCGCCTTGACGCTCGGTCAGCCAGAACTTGCCCATCGATGCCAGGGTGGTATCGAGGGTGCCGTCGATCCAGCGCTGGATGATCAGGTCGACAAAGGTGCGTGAAGCGAGCACCGTCGCCTTCGCGTCAGCCAGCACGAAGCGGCTGTTCTGGAAGTCGATGACCGGCTTGCCGAAGGCTTTGCGGTCCTTGGTGTATTCCACGGTCAAACGCAGGGCACGCTCCATCACCGCGACAGCACCTACACCGATCTGCGCACGTTCGTACGGCAGTTGGCTCATCAGGGTGTAGAAACCGCGACCTTCCACTTCACCCAGCAGGCAATCAGCCGGCACTTCGACGTCATCGAAGAACATTTCCGAGGTGTCCTGGGCGTGCATGCCGACTTTGCTCAGCAATTTGCCGCGACGAAAGCCCGGGGTGTTGGTGTCGACCATGAACAACGAAACGCCCTTGGCGCCCTGCGTGATGTCGGTCTTGGCGATGACCAGCACCATGTCGCAGGTCTGACCGTTGCTGATGAAGGTCTTGGCGCCGTTGATGACGTACTTGTCCCCCCTCTTCACCGCACGGGTGCGCACCGATTGCAGATCTGAACCAGCGCCTGGTTCGGTCATCGCGATAGCGCAAATGATCTCGCCGGAACCGATTTTCGGCAGCCAGTGTTTCTTCTGCGCTTCGGTGCCGGATTCGAGGATGTAGTGGGCGACGATATGACTCAGGCCAATGCCCAGGCCGCTGCCGTTGGCGTTCATCGCCTGAATCACGCACACGTAGTGGCCGATGCCGCCACCAGCACCACCGTATTCTTCCGATACGTCAGGCAGAATCAGACCCAGTTCACCGGCCTTGAGCCAGGCGGAGCGGTCGGCGCAGTGCTGCTCGCGCCATTTCAACTCGTTCGGCTCCATGTATTCCCTGGCGAAGCGCTGGACCATGTCGTTGAACGACTCCAGGTCCTCGGTCATCCAGGCAGAGCGGTAGTTTTCCAGCATTGCAAATACCTCGGGTTCTGAGGCCTGTTGACCGCGAACGGGCAACAGGCGCGACACAGCGTTGGCCCCGCCCGTTGTGGCGGGCGAGCACCGCGACGGGCAGTTAGAAGTTCGAGCCTGGGCCACCGCCGCAGTAGATGACCTGACCAGAGCAGAAATTGGATTCCGGCAGGCAGAACATGACCACTGCACCCGCCGCCTCTTCCGGTGTGCCAGTACGGCCCAGCGGGATGGTGGCGGCGACACTGTCCAGACGTGACTGCTGAACGCCGACCTTGATCTCGCGACCTTCAATGCTCACGGTTTTGCTGTCTTCACCGGCCAGGGCCTGGGTCAGGCGAGTATCGATCAGGCCGAAGGCAACGGCGTTGACGTTGACCTTCAGGCGCCCCCACTCCTTGGAAAGGGTTTTGGTCAGGCCCAGAATCCCGGACTTGCCCGAGGAGTAGTTGGACTGGCCGACGTTGCCGCCCGCTGCACCAGAGGAAATGTTCACCACCTTGCGCAATACTTCGCGGCCTTCTGCGGCCTCTTTTTTGGCCTGGGCGCTGATCACTGGCTGGGCAGCCCGCAGGATGCGGAATGGCGCGGTCAGGTGGCAGTCGATGACGGCGTACCATTGTTCGTCGCTCATCTTCTGGATGACGTTGTCCCAGGTAAAACCGGCGTTGTTGACGATGATGTCGATGGCGCCATAGTTCTTGACGGCGGTTTGCACGAAACGGTCGGCAAAATCGGCGGCGGTCACGCTACCGACGCAAGCCACGGCCTCGCCACCCGCGTCGCGAATCTGCGCAACCACTTCATCAGCCGGTTCGGCGTCCAGATCGTTGACCACGACTTTGGCGCCATACGCCGCCAGCTGCAGGGCGACTTCACGACCAATACCGCGACCGGAACCGGTGACCAGTGCAACTTTGCCTTCAAGCTTTTTCATTTTTGTTTTCCTTAGAGAGGTGGGATGGAAGTTCAGGCCAGGGCCACGACGGCTTCACCGGCGAGTTTTTCTTCGCCGTACTGGTTGGCGCAGCGGATCTGCAGGCGCACGCGTTTCTCACCGTTCTCTTCGAATTTCTCGGTGACGGTTCCGGTGCAGGTCGGGATGTGCCCCAAATGGGTGATGCCGGTGAAACGGATCGACAGGCTGCGTACCTGTTGCTGCGGTACCCATTGGGTCAGCAGACGACCGAGGTAGGCGGCCGACAACATGCCGTGGGCGAACACATCGGGCATGCGTGATTTGCGTGCAAAGTCGAGGTCGACGTGGATCGGGTTGTGGTCGCCCGAAGCCCCGCAGTAGAGGGCCAGGGTGGTACGGTTGACCGGCGGCAGTTGCAGCAGCGCAATGGCGTCGCCAACCTGGATATCGGAGTATTGAACGTGGCTGCTTTGAGACAGGGACATGGACATTTCCTCAACGCTGTACGAGGGACGAGCGGACATCGGCGATGTGTTCGCCATGCTGGTTGGTGACGCGCGACTGCGTGACCACGAACTGCAATGCCCCCCCCTTCTTCTCGTAGACATCGGTGATGCGGGCGTCGAATGTCAGCACGTCGCCGGCATAGGCCAGGGCGTGATAGACGAAGGATTGCTCGGCATGCAGGATGCGGCCGAGGTCGAAATCGACCAGCTTCAGGAACGTCGTCAGATCACGACCTTCACCTTCCAGGCACTTCAAAAACGTCGGCGGCACCAGCAGGGATTTGTGGCCCGCCGCGATGGCAGCCGCTTCGCTGGTGTAGACCGGATCGGTTTCACCGATTGCCTTGGCGAAGAAGCGCAGGCGGCCCTTCTCCACGTCGACGCTGAACGTGTCGAGCTGGTGCCCGATCAGACTCTTGTCTGCCATTTGTCTCACTCCTCTTGTTGTTATGCGTGGCCGAACGGTCACGCCCGTGGAAAGACTCAGTTGCGTCCGTACATCGTCACGACGCAGGCGCCGCCCAGGCCAATGTTGTGTTGCAGGGCGATGTTCAGGTCTTCGACCTGGCGCTTGTCTGCGGTGCCGCGCAGCTGATGGGTCAGCTCGTAGCACTGCGCCAGGCCGGTGGCTCCCAGTGGATGGCCCTTGGAAAGCAGACCGCCGGACGGATTGGTCACTACCTGGCCGCCGAAGGTGTTATCGCCATCGAGGACGAACTGCTCGCCGCCACCGACTGGACACAAGCCCAGGCCTTCGTAGGTCAGCAATTCGTTGTGGGCGAAGCAGTCATGCAACTCCACGGCGCGCACGTCCTGCGGGCCAACGCCCGCCTGCTCGTAGACCAATTGCGCGGCACTCTGGGTCATGTAGAAACCGGCGTAGGCGATCATCGAAGGCGGGTCGAACGACTCCACCGAGTCGGTGACCAGCGACTGGGCGAGAATCACCACGTCCCTGCGCAGGCCGTGCTTCTTGGCGAAGGCTGGCGAGCAGATGATCGCCGCCGCTGCGCCACAGGTTGGTGGACAGGCCATCAGGCGCGTCATCACGCCTGGCCACAAAATCTGATCGTTCATCACGTCTTCGGTGGTCAGGACATTCTTGAACAGTGCCAAGGGGTTGTTCGCGGCATGGCGGCTGGCCTTGGCGCGGATGGCGGCGAAGGTTTCCATGCGGGTGCCGTACTTCTGCATGTGTTCGCGGCCCGCACCGCCGAAGGTTTTGAGCGCACGCGGCAGGTCGACGTCACGGGTCAGTCCTTCCAGGACGTGAGCCACGCTGGCCCTGGTTTGTGGACGGTCATCCCAATGCGACTTGAGCGCACCGGCCTGCATTTGCTCGAAACCCAATGCCAGCACGCATTCAGCCTGGCCGCTCTGCACAGCGGCGCGGGCCAGGTACAGAGCCGTCGAGCCGGTGGAGCAGTTGTTGTTGACGTTCACCACCGGAATACCCGTGCGGCCCACTTCATACAGGGCGGTCTGCCCGCAGGTGGAATCGCCGTAGACATAGCCAGCGAACGCCATCTGCACCTTGTCGTAACCGATGCCGGCATCCTTCAGCGCCTGACGCACAGCCTCGGCGCCCATCTCCGTATAGCTTGAACTCTTGCCCGGTTTGGCGAAGGCGATCATGCCGACCCCGGCGACGACGACTTTTTCACTCATGGATGAATTTCCCTTGGAATACGCGTTCGGTGGTCGTACCGCCGGCCGGCAGGTTCTTGTGGGATTCATCCTAGGTTTGGCAGTCGCCGCGCTTCGACCGTCGAAGGGATGAACTTGCGGAGGTAACGGGAGGCGTTCCAAGGAACGTTTGGTGGGAGTACCGCGGGGGTGTTTGGCTTTCAACCTCCAAACATTGTGGGAGCGAGCCTGCTTGCGATGGATGTCAACGATAACGCGTGCTGCCCGGTTGAACGCATGTGCCGGACGTTTTTCGCGAGCAGGCTCGCTCCTACAGAAAAGCGAGGGCAGCGCGGCATATACGCATGCCCTTGAAAGGTTTTCAGAACTACTCCCTCAACGCCTTCCTTCGGACCACAGCGGATCTACTCCGCAGCATCATCCCTTCGGCGCTCGCTCAAATCCTGCGCTGCAACGAGCATGGCAAGAGTCCCTGTCCCCTGACCTTGCGAGGATTCAAATGACTGAATACAGACCAGCGTGGCTGACCGAAGACCTGGCGATCTTCCAGGCATCGGTTCGCCGTTTTGCCGCCGAAGAACTGGTGCCCCATGAAGAACGCTGGGCGCAGCAAAAGCACGTGGACCGCCAGACGTGGCTCAGAGCGGGTGAGATGGGCATGCTGTGCCCGGCGATTCCGGAAGAGTACGGCGGCAGCGGCGGCAGTCACGCGCACAACGCGATCATTGGCTACGAGCTGGCCCGCGCGGTCGCTACCAGCCTGGGTACCAATGTGCACAGCGCGATCTGCGCGCACTACATCCTGCGTTACGCCTCAGAAGAACAGAAAATGCGCTGGCTGCCGAAAATGGCCAGCGGCGAAATGGTCGCCGCCATCGCCATGACCGAACCCGGCGCCGGCACCGACTTGCAAAACGTCAAGACCAAGGCCATTCGCGATGGCGACCATTACGTCATCAACGGTTCGAAAACGTTTATCACCAACGGCTCCCAGGCCGACCTGGTGCTGCTGGTATGCAAGACCGACCCGTCCCTGGGCGCCAAGGGCATGTCGATCATCGTGCTGGAGGTCAATGACCTGCCGGGCTTCCGTCGCGGACGCATCCTCGACAAACTCGGTCAGAAAGGCCAGGACACCTCGGAGCTGTTCTTCGATGACATGCGCGTGCCGGTCGCCAACCTGCTTGGCCCGGAGGAAGGCAAGGGTTTCGTCCAGTTGATGCAGCAATTGCCCGAGGAGCGCATGTTCATCGCGATGAACGCGTTGGGTGCCATGGAGCGGGCGGTCGAGGAAACCATCAAGTACACCAACGACCGCAAGCTCTTCGGCAAGCCGCTGCTGGACATGCAGAACACCCGCTTCAAACTGGCGGAAATGCAGACCACCGTGACCATCGCCCGCACCTTCATCCACGATTGCCTGGGCAAGATGATCAAGCACGAACTGGACGCAACCACCGCCGCGATGGCCAAGTGGTGGGCCTCCACGCAAGCCTGTCAGATCATCGACGAGTGCCTGCAGCTACATGGCGGCTACGGTTACATGCTCGAATACCCGATCGCCCGCCTGCATATCAACACCCGGCCGATGCGTATCTATGGCGGCTCCAATGAAGTCATGAAAGAGCTGATTGCCCGCACCCTGTAGGAACTGGCTTGCCAGCGAAGATCGTCAACGATGACGCAGGCATCCTGACGAAACGCGTTGTTCTTGCGATCTTCGCGAGCACGCTCGCTCCTACAGAATTGGCGCGATAGCGCCTTCAGTGATCGGCTTTGACCACTGCACGCACACAACGAGCACACGCCAATGAATTCACCCCCTGAGCCCTTTCAAGCTGTCGCCCACGAGGACAGGCCTCCAGCCGGTTTCGTGCCGATGGGACGCGTCGGTTTTGTGGTGCATTGCACCGGCCTGTATGTCCATGAAGAACGCTCCATACTGGCCGCGCGCATCCGCCCTGAACACTTGAACCCATTAGGCATCGCCCACGGCGGTTTTCTCGCAACCCTGGCCGACACCGCCTTCGGACGGGCACTGAAACTGGCGGCGGCCACCGAGCTGCCGCCGGCGACCATCAACCTGAGCATGGACTACCTGAGCCCGGCCAGCCTGGGTGCGTGGATCGAAGCCCATGTGCAGATTCACCGGGTCGGGCGCTCGCTGGCCCATGCCAGCCTCGACCTGGTCGATGGCGAGCGTCTGGTGGCACGGGGCAAGGCGACGTTTATCGGTAATACCCCAAGCCTGCACGGCAGGAATCGCAAAGGCTGATTAAAGCTGCGGATTGCTGGGCAGTTTGAGCTGAAGGTCGCGCACCTTGGCGATAGCCTCGTCCCGCCCGGTAACCCCCAACTTGTAAAAGATGTTCTTCATGTGCCATTTCACCGTTTCCGGCGACAGGTTCAGCACCCGGGCGATTTTTTTGTTGGGCAGCGCCTGAGCCACCAGACCGAGCACGTCCATCTCGCGAATGCTCAGCACGCAGGTCGTGTCGGTGTCCGCTGCCTGCTGGCTGCCCGCATCGGTGGCGCGGGCGATGTCGAGCAGGCGTTGCGCGTAAAACGTCAGCACTGGATCAAGCACATTGTCGGCGATCAGCCCCTGGAGCATCGAAGGGACGCCGGGCCACGCGTCCAGCACGCTGCGAACCAGACCCAGGCGATGGCCCTGACGCAACGCCTCCACCCATTGCTCGCGAGCCGCGTTCAGCTCACCCCTGCCTTGTTCGATCACGGCCATCTGCACGCGCATCGACACGACGCGACGCCAACGGTGGTTACTCTGTGACGCCTCGATCAGCGCCGGCAACCGCTCGGCCGCCGCCGCAAAATCCGCGGTATGCAGGTGCCGCTCAACCGTGGCCCGACGGGCGATGATCCGCACTTCCAGTGGTGTACCCGACTCCGACAAGCCGTTCTGTTGCGCCGCTTGGCTGATACGCTGCAGTACACAATCAGCCTCCGCCTCGTCCCCTGTTTGCTGCATCCAGCGCATACGCACCAGGAGTGCACAGACCAGTAACCGCCCCAGCTCATAACGACTGGCATACTGTTCCAGGCGATCCAGCCAGCTCAAGGCTTCGGTCCGTCGGCCCGCCAGCCAGTGCGCCATCGCCAGTGTCTGCGTGCACTGCAACACGGTGTCGGGAATCGCTACCTGCTCCAGCAGTTTCATCCGCCGTTCGAGCAACTGGCAGGTCGCGTCGTACTCCCCCTGTTCGTACAACGCAGTGCCAAGCAATCCGGCGGCCATGGTGCTGACCACAAGGTAGGCCACTCCGTGCTTTTCGGACTCCTCCAGCACCTCTCGGTAGAGATGCTCGGCCTGGGTGGCGCGGCCTTCGAGTGCCAGGCTCATGCCACTCATGCAACGCCCCAGCAGGCTGCGGCGTGGCGAGCCAAGTGGTCGTTCGCCGTTTTCGAGAAGCTCCCGCGCTTTCTCGAATTCACCCTGGTACATATACAACCAGGCGAGCGTGTTGCTGCGCCCAGACCATGAAAAGTCGTCGGCATCGACGGGGATCGCCAGCAGTTCGGGCAGGATCGCCAGCATTGCTGCGGTGTCGTCCTGATGGATTGCCTGACTGCCCTTGAGGACGGTGAGTGCGTGGCGCTGCTGGGGGGCGAGTTTTGCGTAATGGGTTTGCAGATGCTGCAGCGTCAGGTGCAGTGCCTGGAAATTGCGCGAGTACAGTTGCAAATGCGCCAGCACCACTTGCAGGCCGAAACGCTCTGCGGTCTCCTCTGCCGGCAAGCCCTTGAGCAGCCCGGAGATCTGACTGAGGTTGCCTTTGGCCAGCAGGTCGTAAGCGCAAGCTTCCACGATATCGGCGGCCGCCTCGTTATCGCCGGCGCGTAGCGCATGACGCACCGCTTCATCAAGATGATCATGCTCGGTGAACCAGCCGCGTGCGATGACGTGCAACAGTTGCTCCTGCTGCGGCCGCGCCGCCAGGCGCGCCTGCAAAACGCTGCCCAGCAGCGGGTGCAGGCGATACCAGGTTTCGCGGTCATGACTCTTGACCTGGGTGATGAACAGATTGTCCCCATCGAGCCGTGCGAGCTGGGTCATCATGCCGGCAATCGCGTGGGGCTGGCCCAGCAAGGTCGCGCACAATGAGGCACAGAACCGTTCACAGATCGATGCATAGGTGAGCAGGCGCAGGTCTTCTGGCTCCAGGCGCACCAGGACTTCACGTTCGAAATAGTCGGCGAAGCCAGTGGCGTCGCGAATCTGCACCCGGTCGAAGCGGGTCATCTGTTTGGCTTTGATATCGACGGCAAACAATTGCAGGCCGGCAATCCAGCCATCGGTCAGTTCGTGCAGCGTCGCCGCGTCGCGTGAGTCGATGACACCCAGGTGCTCTCGCAGGAAAAGCTCCGATTCGCTGCGACTGAAGCGCAGGTCGCGCAAATCGAATTCACTGACCTGATCCCGGGCGCGCAAGGGCGCCAACGGGAATGGCAACGCACTGCGTGTACCGAATACCAGGTGCAGGTTTTGCGGTGCATAGTCGATCAACCATTGCAGCGTCTGGACAATCCGCGGGTTCTGCAAATGCTGCATGTCATCAAGCATCAGCACCAGTTCGCGCGAATGCTGAGCGATGCCCTGGACCAGCGTGATGATCCAGTGCTCAAACGCCATTTCCTGATTGTCGCGCCCGAGCAGAACGCCCGCATCACGCACGTGCTCCGGCAACACTTCAGCAAGACTGGCCTGCAGGCAATGGCAGAAGCGCCCGACCTCGTCGTCCTCCACCGCCAGTGAGAGCCAGGCAACTTCGAAATTCATCGCCAGCAATTCCCGGCGCCAGGCCAGCAACGTGCTGGTTTTACCGCAGCCAGCAGGTCCCTGAATCACCACGCAACGCTGCCGACGGACCTCCAGCAGGCGCTGCATCAGGCTTTCCCGAGGTACCAGCCGACGTGCCCCGCGCGGAGGGACAACTTTGGTATCGGCAATGGACTGGTCCGCTTCGACCGAACAACGCAGGTCAATGTCTTTGATGGGGGGTAGCGACATGGGAAAACGGTTCCGGAATGGCGGGTCAGGCGACGAGCGACGTGGGACAGAGTGTGTCTCGGCAGCATGAAATTACGCTGCACATTGTAGGCCTTAACGCGTCGTTTGCCGATACGGCTTTCGTACAACCGAGTTTGCAGTGAAACCAGACACTCGGTGTTTATCCAGCATGCCCGCGTCATCGTTGACGTCCATCGCGAGCGCGCTCGCTCCTACAGGTGATCGCACACTCCTGTAGGAGCGAGCATGCTCGCGAAAACCTGAGAGCGCCGCGTTTTTCCAGCATGCCCGCGTCATCGTTGACGGGTCGCCATCTGTGGGCGAGCATGCTCGCGAGCCTGAGAGCGCCGCGTTTTCCAGCATGTGATCGGCCATCGCGAGCGCGCTCGCCCTGTAGGAGCGAGCATGCTCGCGAAGAACCTGAAAGCGCCGCGTTTTTCCAGCATGCCCGCGTTATCGTTGACGGCCATCGCGAGCGCGCTCGCTCCTACAGGTGATCGCACACTCCTGTAGGAGCGAGCATGCTCGCGAAGAACCTGAAAGCGCCGCGTTTTTCCAGCATGCCCGCGTTATCGTTGACGGCCATCGCGAGCGCGCTCGCTCCTACAGGTGATCGCGTACTCCTGTAGGAGCGAGCATGCTCGCGAAGAACCTGAGGCGCCGCGTTTTCCAGCATGCCCGCGTTATCGTTGACGGCCATGCGGGGCTCGGCTCCTACAGATGACCGCGTACTCTCGTGTGGGGGGGGCGATCTCGGAACCTGAGAGCGCCGCGTTTTTTCAGCATGCCCGCGTCATCGTTGACGGCCATCGCGAGCGCGCTCGCTCCTACAGGTGATCGCACACTCCTGTAGGAGCGACCATGCTCGCGAAGAACCTGAGAGCGCCGCGTTGGTCCGGGATGACAATTCAAGCCTTGGGCAAGCCTTCAGGCCACAACAACCGTACCGCATCGCCGCCTTCGCGATAGGCGTGACAGGTGCCGATCACCCATGGGCGCACCGCGACGACCTGTTGCGCCCCTGTCTCCCTGCGGCGGCTGGCCTCCGCGCGGAAGGTGGAAAACATCGTCTGCATCGCGGTGGAGGCCATGCGTTCAAGCAGTTCGGTGATGTGGGTGCAACCGCTCACGCCACCGACAATGGCCTTCATTTTCTGCTTGAAACCCGCGGCAATCTTCAACCCCACAAGGCGCGAATAGGCTGCCGCCGCTTCGCCGCAGAACGGACTGGCACCGGTGGCTGTCAGGGCTGCGATGCTCTGGATCACCATGTCGGTGTCGAGGGTCATCACCAGGCGCATATCATGGATCGCACCGCCACTGGGCACCCGGTGAAAAGGCAGGTCGGTTGGCTCATTGGTCAGGTCCAGCAGGCGTCCTTCGATGTCGAACAGACCGTCGCTGCGCTGATAGCCCTTGCAGGTGATTTCGCGGGTATGCAGCAGGGTGCGAACGGGCGATTCAAGAGGCTGGGTGGTCATCAATGGAATCCTTCTTGCAAAAAACGCAACGCACGGATGGCTCAGTTTTTTCCGTACAGGGTGACGACGCAGGCGCCGCCCAGGCCGAGGTTGTGTTGCAAGCCATGACGCAAGCCCTCGACTTGACGCGCCCCCGCCGTTCCGCGCAGTTGATGGGTCAGCTCGTAGCACTGCGCAAGGCCGGTTGCGCCCAGTG
The DNA here is from genome assembly GCF_034008315.1 of Pseudomonas sp. P8_241. Taxonomy (NCBI): domain Bacteria; kingdom Pseudomonadati; phylum Pseudomonadota; class Gammaproteobacteria; order Pseudomonadales; family Pseudomonadaceae; genus Pseudomonas; species Pseudomonas sp. P8_241. Next base: position 3,647,708 of record NZ_CP125377.1, read on the forward strand.
GATGGCCTTTGCACAACAGACCACCGGAAGGATTGGTCACGACCCGGCCGCCATAGGTGTTATCGCCATCGAGGACGAATTTCTCGGCCTCGCCGATCGGGCACAGGCCCAGTGCTTCATAGGTCAGCAGTTCGTTGTGGGCGAAGCAGTCGTGCAGTTCGACCACGCGAATGTCCTGGGGACCGACGCCGGCCTTTTCGTAGACCGCACCCGCAGCCCGCTCGGCCATGTGTGCACCGACAAAACCAATCATGGTTTTCGGTTCGAAAGACTCCACCGGATCGGTCACCAGCGACTGAGCGAGGATCGCCACGTCGCTGCGCAGGCCATGCTTTTTCGCAAACGCCGGCGAGCAGATGATCGCGGCAGCTGCGCCGCAGGTCGGTGGGCACGCCATCATGCGGGTCATCACCCCGTCCCACATCAGTTGGTCGTTCATCACCTCTTCGGTGGTGACGATCTTCTTGAACAAAGCCAATGGGTTGTTGGCAGCGTGGCGGCTGGCCTTGGCGCGGATCGCAGCGAAGGTGCTCATCTGCGTGCCGTATCGGCGCATGTGCTCGCGGCCCGCGCCGCCGAAGGTAATCAGGTTGCGAGGGATGTCGCCGGCGTCACCGCACAGCTCATCCTGAATCGGCAGATAATCACCTCGGGGCAACGGCCGGTCATCGAAGTTGGAGCGGGTCGGTCCCGGTCGCATCTGTTCGAAACCGACTGCCAGGGCGCAATCGACCTGGCCGCTTTCAACGGCGGCACGGGCGAGGAACAAGGCACTGGAGCCGGTGGCACAGGCGTTGTTGACGTTGAACACCGGAATGGCCGTACGACCGACCCGATACAGCACGGCCTGACCGCAGGTGGTATCACCGTAGACGTAACCGGCGAACGCCATTTGTACTTTGTCATAGCTCAGGCCGGCATCGGCCAGCGCCAGGCGCACCGCTTCGGCCCCCATATCGATGTAGCTCGGGCTCGCACCCGGTTTGCTGAATGGGATCATGCCGACCCCGGCTACTAATGCGTTATGACTCATCGAGATGTCCTGTAGGGTTGTGCGTTGTGGGATTTCATAGCGCCAGCGCGATGGTTTCGTGCAGGGCCTTGCCGGTAGCGCCGTGGTCGACCACGGCGCGGGTAATCGAATGGGTGCGCAGGCGGCCCTGAGCGGCGCGCAGGCGCGACAGTTCGTCGGCGCAGGTGCGCAGGGTTTCGCTGGCATACAGATTGGCGACCGCCGCGTGCTCGGCGCTCAACGACTGGCGCATGCGCTGGTCCAGGTAGTGATCAACCAATACCCGCAAGGCGACGGCGCGGGCCTTGATGGCCGCCATCTTGTTGCGGGTGTGTTGCAACTGCCATGGGCAATGCCCGTCACCATCGGGTTGACGCAGATGGATCAGGGTCAGATCCAGCAAATGCTCCAGGCGACTGGCGGCGTAAACCGCTGACAACAGGTGCTCCTGATCCCCCGACCGGTTCAGGTACTCCACGCCCCTGCCCGCCTCGCCCAGCAAATGGCTGGCCGGCACTCGGACGTTGCTCAAGCGCAATTCGGCGGCACTCGGTTGCTCGCAGCGATGAGGACTGCGGCTGCGCTGCACACCGGGGCGGTCTGTCTCGACCATGATCAGGCTGATACCCGCCTCGCCGTCGTCCTCCCCGGTGCGACAGGCGAGCAATATCAGGCCACCGGTCATGCCGTTGCCGACACAGGTTTTGCTGCCGCTGATCAGGTAGTCATCACCATCGCGCAGAGCGCGCGTTTGCAGGTTCCTGAGCTTGCCACCGGGCTCGTTCACCGCCAGGGCCAACTGAACTTCGCCGCTGCAAACCCCCGGCAGCCAGCGGCGCTTCTGTTGCTCACTGGCCCATTGAGCGATGGTCGCCGCAATGACGTCGGAGTGCAGGGAGAACGCCCGATCGCAGACACCGGCACGGGCGAATTCCTCGCGCAGAACCGCCGCATGACCAAAATCGCCACCGCCACCGAACTCCGCTGGCAGGGTCACACACAGCAATCCCTCGCGACCGGCCTTCAGCCAGACCCGAGGCTCGACATCGCCGGGGTTTTCGCAACGGGCGTGTCGAGGCAGGTATTCGCGCTCAAGAAAACGCCGCACGGCGGTGCGGAACATTTCATGGTCTTCACGGTAGATAGTGCGTTGAACGTCCATCCGTAACCTTTGCTCATCCCGATTGCATGGGAAACGGGGAAATAACCCGTTCCTTTGTGTCGAGGTAATCGTTGCATGAGACCGGAGGATCGGGAGCCACCCTCACAGGGGGGGTGGGTTTGCAAGAGGCCGTACGTGCCGAATAATCGGACCCGGCGCTTTGAACGGCGCAAACCACGCCGGTTGTGGCACAACGTTGCGTTAGACCAAAGTCTCGGGCACTGGCCAGACGTGGCACTATGGTCGGGACTAACAAGAATAAAAGGGTCGCATTGCCGTCAGTTTGCATGGCAAGTGACCTGCATGGAGGTTCTTTCAATGCCAGTTCACCGGGACAACCCGGCGGTCGATTCCCTGAGCCCTGCTCTTTCTCCCGCCCCGGTTGAGTCGTCAGCCTCGAGAAGTGGTTCCATCAAGTTCGCCAGTCCGAAATCGGCCGACAGCCATTTGTCGCGCTCGCACCTGCTGCAGCAAATGGCCAACGCGGACGCGGCGCGCCTGATCCTGATTCGTGCCGCCGCCGGTTTCGGTAAAACCACCCTCATGCAGCAGTACCGCGAGCACTGCATGACCAGCGGCAAGCCGGTGCTGTGGATCAACCTGGAAACGGCCGACAATGACCTGCAACGCTTCGTCAACCTGCTGGACAAAGGCCTCGGCGCTTTGATTTCGCGGTCTGGCGAGCAGACGCTGGGCAACGATCCGCCCAATGCCCAGGACGTACTCGATCAACTGGTGAACAGTCCATTGCCCTTTGCGATCCTGCTCGACGAGGTCGAAGTCATCCAGAACCCCGAAGTGCTTGAGTTCCTCCAGCAACTGGTAGAGCAACTGCCTGGCGGCAGCGTCCTGGTGATGGCTTCGCGTTCCACGCCGGGCATCGGTCTTGGGCGGATTCGAGCCCGGGGTCAGCTACTGGAGATCCGTCCCGGGGATCTGCGATTTACCCCCGAAGAAGCCATGGCGTTCATTCGCGACAAGCGGCAGATTCCATTGCACGACGACGAACTGGCCACGCTGTACCGGCGTACCGAAGGCTGGATCGCCGGGCTGTACCTGGCCAGTTTGTCGCTCAAGGATCGGGATGATCACGGCGCATTCATTTCATCGTTTTCCGGATCCAACCTGGAACTGGCCGAATACCTCACCGAAGACATTTTGACTCGCCAGACCGAAGACTGCCGCGTGTTCCTGATGCAGACCAGCATCCTCGAGCAATTCTGCGTGCCACTCTGCGAGGCGGTAACCGGGCGCAGCGACAGCCGCGCCATGATCGACCACCTCGACCGCACCAACCTGTTCCTGGTCCCGGTCGACAGCCAGCAACAATGGTTTCGCTATCACCATCTGTTTGCCAGTTTCTTGCGCCATGCCCTGGATCGTCTGTATCCAGGCATGGCCCAGACCCTTCATAAAACTGCCGCGCACTGGTTTTTCGAGGCAGGGCAACCGATCCCCGGTGTCGAGCACCTGTTCAATGCCGGGCTCCTCGACGCCGCCGCCCAAGCCTTGAACACTCACCTCGATACCCTGATCGACAGTGGCCGCACGCGCCTGCTGCTGCGCTGGCTGGACCGAATCGAGGAATCGACTCGCGACCGCTATCCGCAACTCAGTCAGGCCTACGCCTGGCTGCTGGCGACCACGACCCGCCTCAAAGACGCGATGCAGGTTGCCGAGCGCCTGGAACAAGAATCGGGACCCGCCTATGCCTACGTCGCCGAGGTCCTGAAGTGCCTGCACCTGGGGGCCACCGATCAGGCCGAGGCGTGCTGCAGCAAGGGCATCGAACTGCTTGAGCGAATGCCGGCCGACGAAGTGCACCTGTACATGGTGCTGGCAAGCTCGGTGGCGATAAACATGGTCGCCAGCGGCCGCTATGACGAGGCGCGCCACCTGTTGTCCCGCACATTGCAACGCGATCCACGGGTTCATTCGAGCTTTCTGCGCCACACCTTGAGCGTCAACGAGAGCACGCTCGATCTGATCCAGGGCCGCTTGAGCAATGCCCTCGTGCGCATGCAGAGCACACCGGACCGGCCGCAAAACAACGGCCAGCGCAAGCCCCACGAAGCGAAGTTGTCGATGGACATCCTCCACGGCCTTTTGCTGTACGAGAACGGCGATTTTGCTCAAGCGCAAACGTACCTGTCGCGCAGCCTGTTTTTTGCCAAGCATGTCAGCTCCCCTGATAACCAGATCGTCACTCACGTACTGACTGCCCGCATCGCCTACCGTCAGGGCGACCGCACGACGTGGACCCGTTGCCTGATGGAACTGGAGCACATCGGCCGTCAGGTAGGTTCGCGCCGCGTCGAGTGTTCCGCCTGGCTGGAGCGAGCCCGCGTGGCAATACTGGAACAGCGCCTCGATTCGGCGGTGCAAGCCCTGCATTCGGCGGATCTGGCAGGCGATTGGGACCGCCCCGATTTCATCCGGTTCGCCAACGATATGGACACGCCGAGTATCGCCCGTCAGCGCCTGCGCATTTTCCAGGGTGAAGGCGCTGCGGCGGTCAAGGCGTTGCGCACGGCCATCGAACAGGCACGGCACTGGCAACATCACCGCCGCGAACTGAAACTGCACATTCTTCTGGCCCTGGCGCTGGACAGTATCCAGCACCCGCAGGAGGCTTTTCAGGCGCTCAATGAGGCGCTGCGCCTGGCCAGTCATGACGGTTTCCTGGCCACGTTCATTGAGGAAGGCGAGCGCATGACCGGGTTGCTGCAACGCTGGGCCACCACGGGCAAGGCTCGCTGCAAGGAGCTGGGTATCGAATGCGGATTCGTCGAAAAACTGATGCAACAGTTGGGGACCAGTGACGCAAGCATGGAAGACGCACGCAACGACAACGGGGCGCACGAAGTGCTGACCGTGCGCGAGTACCAGATCCTGCAACTGCTGGCTGCCGGGAATCGTAACCGTGAAATCGCCGAGAAAGTGTTTCTCTCGGAATTCACCGTGAAATCCCATCTGCAGAAGATCTACGCGAAACTGGAGGCCAAAGGGCGTACCGAAACCCTGGCCATCGCCCGCGCGCGGGGCTGGATCACCTGAAAGGCAAACGCTCATCGCGGGTCGCCCGCGATGAGCCCATCAGGATTGTCTACGCTTTCACACGTTCCTTAAGCTGACTGGCCGGAATGGCCACCAGCAGCACCACCGCACCCACCACCAACACGCCCGCGATCACATCGAACGCAAGGTACAAGTCTCCGGTTGCGGTTTTGATCGCTCCCACCACAATCTGGCTGATGACCCCGGCCAGACCACCGATGCAACTGATTACCGCAATCCCCACCGCCGCTGCAGAGGGCGACAGTAAGGCTGGCGGTATGCTCCAGAACAGCGACAGCGCGGACAGCGCGGCGGCAGCCCCGATGCTCATGAACACCACCGACAGCACGAGATGATCCTGGACCGGCCCCAGCAAAAAGAAACAGGTGGCGCTGAGCATCAGGGTCAGGCTCACGTGCCAGCGCCGCTCCAGCCGTTTATCTGAGCTGCGGGCCAGCAGGTACATGCCGATCAAGGCACCCATGTACGGCACGCTGGCCAACAGGCCGATGCTTTTCAGATCCTGCACGCCAAACCCGCGAATCAATGTCGGCATCCAGTAAGACACCGTGTTCGAGCCGCTGTAGATGCAAAAGAACACCAACCCGGCAATGTACACCTAGGGATTGCGCAGCACTTGCACCAGGCTGGCATTGGGCGTGTCTGCCGGCCGCCCGTGGGCCAGGCAAGCCGCCAGCATGTGTTTTTCCTGTACCGTGAGCCAGCGCGCATCATCCGGTTTATCGACCAGCCAGAACCAGCCGAACAGCCCCAGCAACATTGCCGGGACGCCTTCGAGCACAAACAGTACCTGCCAGTCGCGCAGGCCCAGCCAACCATGAAAATGGCTCATGATGGTTCCGGCGAGCGGCCCGCTGATGATGCCGGCGACCATGGCTGCCATCAGGAATACCGCCGTAATGCGCGCACGCAGAGCGGGGGGAAACCAGTACGTCAAGTACAGGATCACGCCGGGGAAGAAACCGGCCTCGGCCACGCCAAGCAGGAAGCGCGCGACAATCAACTGATCCGCCGTGGTGACAAACGCCGTGGCCACGGTGACCATGCCCCACAGCACCATGATGCGTGTCAGAGTGGCCCGCGCACCCGTGCGTTGCAGATAGATATTGCTCGGTACTTCGAACAGGATGTAGCCCAGGTAAAAAATCCCTGCGCCAAGGCCGTAGGCGGCATCCGTCAGCCCGATGTCCTCGGCCATGCGCAGCTTGGCGAAGGACACGTTCAGCCGGTCGATGGTGTTGATGGCATAGGCCAGGACCAGGTAAGGCAACAAGCGCAGGATGACCTTGCGATAGACCCCCCGGGTTTCCTCGACGGAATAATCGGACGTCGCCGGCAGGTAGTGCTCAGCAGCATGACTCATGCGGCTCTCCTTTCATGGATGATGCTGATCCTGCAGGAGCGAGCCTGCTCGCGATGGATGTCAACGATTACGCGGTCTGTCAGCAAGAACGCATCGTGTTTGAGCCCGTCGCGAGCAGGCTTGCTCCTACAGGGAGTGGTGGTTTTCAGAGGGCTTGTTCGAGTTGCGGGACCGCCTCGAACAGGTCGGCCACCAGGCCGTAGTCGGCCACCTGAAAAATCGGCGCCTCTTCGTCTTTGTTGATGGCGACGATGATTTTCGAGTCTTTCATCCCCGCCAAGTGCTGGATCGCCCCGCTGATACCGACGGCGATGTACAACTGCGGCGCGACAATCTTGCCGGTCTGTCCGACCTGCATGTCGTTGGGCACAAACCCTGCGTCAACCGCGGCGCGTGACGCTCCGACACCGGCGCCGAGCTTGTCGGCCAGGCTGTACAGGTATTGGAAGTTCTCGCCGTTTTGCATCCCGCGTCCGCCGGACACCACGATTTTCGCAGCGGTCAGCTCAGGACGATCAGACTTGGCCAGCGCTTCGCTGACAAAGCTGGAAATGCCTGCGTCATGGGCATCGGCAATGGACTCGATGGTGGCGCAGCCTCCTTCGGCGGCGACCGGGTCGAAACCGGTGGCACGCACGGTGATCACTTTGACCACCGCGCTCGACTGCACGGTAGCGATGGCGTTACCGGCGTAGATCGGGCGCTTGAAGGTGTCAGGGCTTTCTACCGAAATGATCTCGGAGATCTGGTCAACGTCCAGTGCCGCAGCAACGCGCGGCAGGATGTTCTTGCCGCAGGACGTGGCAGGCGCCAAAACATGGGTGAAAATGGTGTGCTGCTCGACCACCAGGCGGGTGACCAAAGGTGCGACGTTTTCCGCAAGCTGATGGGCATAGACCGGATGATCCACCCACAGCACTTTGGCCACCCCTGCGATGTTTGCAGCGCACTCAGCCACGGTCCCCACACCCTGCCCCGCAACCAGCACATGGATGTCACCACCGATTTCAGCGGCGGCAGCCACGGTATTGAGCGTGGCCGTGGCCAGCGTGTTGTTGTCGTGCTCAGCGATTACCAGGATTGCCATTCAAATCACCTTCGCTTCGTTTTTCAGTTTCTCGACCAGTTCCGCCACCGACTTGACCTTGATGCCCGCGCTGCGTGTCGCGGGCGCTTGAACTTTGAGGACGGTGTTGGTGGAGGCGGTGCAAACACCCAAAGCATCCGGGGTCAGCACTTCAAGAGGCTTCTTCTTGGCCTTCATGATGTTCGGCAGGGACGCATAGCGCGGTTCGTTCAAACGCAGATCGGTGGTGACGATGGCGGGCAATTTCAGGGAAACCGTCTGCATGCCGCTGTCGATTTCACGGGAGACGTTGATCTTGTCACCGACGATCTCGACCTTCGAGGCGAAGGTACCCTGTGCAAAGCCCGTGAGTGCGCCGAGCATCTGCCCGGTCTGGTTGTTGTCGCTGTCGATCGCTTGTTTGCCGAGGATCACCAGCTGCGGTTGCTCCTGATCGACAACGGCCTTGAGCAGCCTGGCGATGGCCAGCGAGCTCAGTTCGTCGTCGCTCTCGATCAGGATGGCGCGGTCTGCACCCAAGGCCAGCGCGGTGCGCAATTGTTCCTGGGCGGCGGCAGGCCCGACACTGACCACGACGACTTCATTGGCGACGCCCTGCTCTTTGAGGCGCACCGCTTCTTCCACGGCAATTTCGCAGAAGGGGTTCAGGGCCATTTTGACGTTGGCCAGGTCCATGCCGGACTGGTCTTCCTTGACGCGAACCTTGACATTGAAGTCGACCACGCGCTTGACGGCTACGAGGACTTTCATCAGATAACTCCAAAATGAATGGATCTTTTTTTGTAGGAGCGAGCTTGCTCCGGCCGGTGATCCGACGAAGCACTCCAGGACGGCGCGGTTATTCAGCGTGTACGCGTTATCGTTGACGTCCATCGCGAGCGGGCTCGCTCCTGCTGGGGATTGGGGATGACGGGCTACTCGTCTTGCATCAGGTCGCTGTAGGCCTGCAGGTGATGGTCGTCGTCGCCGAACTGGCGAGCGATCATCAGCAGATGTTTGGCGTGATGCGACAGCACGTATTCCCAGGTCAAACCGATACCGCCGTGCAACTGAATGCCCTGATCGGCGACATAACGCGCGGCACGGCAGACGGTGTATTTAGCGGCAGCCAGTGTTCGGCTGCGTTCAGGGCTGTCCGGCTCGTTGGCCACGCAAGCGGCGAGCATGGTCATCGAAGTCGCCTGGTCCAGTTCGATGTGCATGTCCACCATGCGGTGCTGCAAGGCCTGGAATTTGCCGATGACCTGGCCGAATTGCTTACGGGTCTTGAGATAATCAAGCGTCAACGCGCAAGTTGCCTCCAGACTGCCAACCGCCTGCGCGCATTGTGCGGCGATGGCGCGTCCCTGCTGATAACGCAAGGCATCGAGTGCCTTGCCGTGCTCACCCAATACGGCGGCATTGCTGACAACCACGTTGTCCAGGAACAGGTCGCAAGCCCGGCGACCGTCCATGGTCGGATATTCCCGTATGCTCACGCCCGGGGCTGCCGGATCGACCAGGAACAGGCCGATGCCCGCCTCGTCACGCACTTCACCGGATACCCGCGCCGAGACCAGAATCAAGCCGGCGCTCTGGCCGGCGACCACCACCGATTTGCGTCCGCTGAGCGACCAGCCGCCATTGACCGCTTCGGCACGGGTCTGGACATCGTGCAACTGGTAATGGCTTTGCGGTTCATCGATGGCCACGGCCAATTGCAGCTCGGCACTGGCCACTTGCGGCAGCAGTTCGTTCTTTTGCGCGGCATTGCCCAGTTGATCGATCAGCCCGCCGGCATAGATCACCGAATGCAGCCACGGCTCCAGGCACAGACCGCGCCCGAGCTCCTGGGCCACCAGCATGACGTCCACGCCATTGCCACCGAACCCCCCGAATGCCTCGGCGAACGGTACCGAGGCAAGTCCCAGCTCTCCCATCTGCTGCCAGAACTCGTCGCTGAAGCCTTTGGCACTGTCGCGAAACTGTTCGCGCTGCTCGAAACTGTAGGTGTCACGCACCAGTCGGGCAGCCGTGTCTTGCAGCATTTGCTGCTCTTGTGAAAGTTTAAAGTCCATGGCCTGCCCCTTAGAGTTCGAGAATCATCTTGGCGATGATGTTCTTCTGGATTTCAGTGGACCCGCCGTAGACCGAGGCTTTGCGCATGTCCAGGTACTGGCAGGTCGACGAGTTGCTGAACTCGCTGTGCAGCAGTTCGCCTTCATGGTCATAGCTCAACTCGTCTTTAAGAAACGGATTGGCATAGGCCCCCACCACTTTGGTCAGAAGGTAAGTAATCGCCTGACGGATCTCGGTGCCCTTGATTTTCAGGATCGAACTTTCTGAACCCGGAACGCCGCCCTCCTGGGCCGAGGCCAGAATGCGCAGGTTGCTCATGGCAATGGCCATCAGCTGGATTTCCACATCGGCGATCTGCGCACGCAAGTGCGGGTCTTCGATCAACGGCTTGCCGTTGCGATACTCTTGTCGGGCAACCTGCTTGAGACGCGAGAGCATGGCCTTGGCGATGCCGATCCCGGCGATCGTCGTGCGTTCATGCGTCAGCAGATACTTGGCACAGGTCCAGCCCTCGTTCTCACGGCCGACCAGGTTGTGTACCGGTACACGCACGTTGTCGAGGAACACTTCGTTGACGTAATGACCGCCGTCGAGGGTAATGATCGGCCGCACGGTGATGCCCGGGGTTTTCATGTCGATCAGCAGGAAGGAAATACCCCTTTGCTGTTGCGCATCGGCATCGGTACGCACCAGGCAGAACATCCAGTCGGCCATATGGCCGGTTGACGTCCAGGTCTTCTGGCCATTGACCACGTAATGGTCGCCGTCGCGCACCGCACGGGTGCGCAGGCTGGCCAGGTCAGACCCGGCGCCAGGCTCGGAGTAGCCCTGGCACCACCAGTCATCGCAGTTGAGAATGCGCGGCAGGAAATGCGCCTTTTGTTCTTCGGTGCCGAATTTGATAATCACCGGCCCGACCATATTGATGCCAAACGGTACAATCCGCGGTGAACCGGCAACCGAACATTCTTCGTCGAAAATGTGCTTCTGCACGGCGCTCCAGCCCGTGCCTCCCTGCTCCACCGGCCAGCTTGCCGCCAGCCAGCCCTGGTCATTAAGGGTGCGCATCCAGAGTACCTGGTCGTCTTTGCATACCGACTTGCCCTGGTTGATCCTGGCCGCGATGTTTTGCGGCAGGTTTGCCTTGAGAAATGCGCGAACTTCCTCGCGGAACGTCACTTCCTCGGGACTGAAATGAATATCCATGTGGTACCTCAACAGTGAGTCGCCAGCCTGTGGCCGGTCTTGTTTTGCACGTGCTGCAAAGGGGCTGCGTGCCGCCGCAGTCGTTGGCACTGCGACGGCACACTGCATTTATTGATCGAAGAGGATGACCGAGCGAGCCAGCTCACCCCGACGCAGTTCGTCGAAGGCTTCGTTGATCTGCTCCAGTTTGATCCGCTGCGAGATCATTTCATCGAGCTTGAGCCGGCCCTGCATGTAGAAGTCGGTCAGGCGCGGCAGGTCTACCGGGAAGCGGTTGGAACCCATGAACGAACCCTGGATACGACGCTCATGCAGGAGTGCCAGTGGATCGAGCTCCAGCTTCACACCCGGCTTGATCATGCCGATCACCGTCGCGGTACCACCGCGAGCCAGCATGCCAAAAGCCTGTTCGGCGGTTTGCTTGAGGCCGATGCATTCAAACGCGTGATGCACGCCGCCACGGGTCAATTCCAGCACCTGTGCGACCGCACTGCCGTCTTTGGCGTTGACCACATCGGTGGCGCCGAACTGCCTGGCCAGTTCCAGCTTCGAGTCGAGCATGTCGACGGCAATAATCCGTCCCGCACCGGCCAGCGCCGCACCGTTGATGGTGGCCAGGCCGATGCCGCCACAGCCGATCACCGCGACGGTTTCGCCCGGACGAACCTTGGCGGTATTGAACACGGCGCCAGTCCCGGTGGTGACCGCGCACCCCAGCAAGGCGGCTCGGTCGAGCGGCATGTCCCGGCGAATCGCGACCAGCGCATTCTCATGCACCAACATTTGCTCAGCGTAAGCCGACAGGTTGATGAACTGCGTCATCGGCTTTTTGATGTAGGTCAGGCGTGACTCTTCATCCGCACCGCGTTTGGTCTCTGGAGACACGCACAGCGACAGGTGCCCGGTGACGCAGTGCTCGCAGTGGCCGCAATAGGCCGACAGGCAGGTCACCACATGATCACCCGGCTTCACCGTGCGCACCAGGGAACCCACTTGCTCGACGATGCCCGACGCTTCGTGGCCGAGGACGACCGGTTTCGGATGCGGATACGCGCCATCGACGAAGTGCAGGTCGGAGTGGCAGACGCCCACCGCAACGGTACGCACCAGCACTTCCCGGGGTCCGGGTTTGCTGATGCCGACTTCTTCGATGGTCATTGGCAAACCGGGAGCATGGAATACGGCAGCTTTCATTTTTTATTCTCTTTTAAAAGCATGAAGTGAATGGCGACGGCGAGCGCTATGAGCGCACCCGCCATGCCGGTGGTTGTCTCAGCGCTTGATCATCGACCCGACGAACTGGCGTACCTGTTCGCTGTAGGGAGGTCGCATCGCGTCCGGCCCATCGACAGCGCGCAGTACCGATTTGCCATGGCTGAACGTGCGGAAACCGTCGACGCCGTGGTAGCAGCCCATGCCGCTATGGCCGACACCGCCAAAGGGCAATGTCTCGACACCGCCATGGCGCAGCACGTCATTGAGGGTCACGCCACCAGAGGTGGTACGGTTGAGCACGAAGGACTCTTCGCCGGCATCGTTACCGAAGTAGTACAGGCCCAGTGGGCGTGGGTGCGAGTTGATGTAGCTGACCACGTCGGCAAAGGATTTGTAGGGTTTGAACGGCAACAACGGGCCGAAGATTTCGTCCTGCATGATCTGTAGTTCGTCCCCTGGATTACGCAGCAGGGTCGGCGCCATCTTGTGGTGCGGCTGGCCGCGCAATTGCTCGACAGCCGGGTTCAGTTCGATCAGCTCGACACCCGCCTCGCGCGCCTCATTCAGGTAACTGTGCAGGCGCTCGAAGTGACGGGCGTTGATCACCGAGGTGTAATCCGGGTTGTCGAGCAAGGTCGGGTACAACGTTGTAACCACTTCCCGGGCCATTGCAACGAACGCGTCCTGTTGCTCTTCGGGCACAAAGACATAGTCCGGTGCCAGACAGATTTGCCCGGCGTTGTGCAGTTTGCCGGTGAGGATTTTGGTCACTGCGGTTTTCATGTCGGCGGTGCGCGAAATGATGGTCGGTGACTTGCCGCCCAGCTCCAGGGTCACCGGCACCAGGTTCTCGGCGGCGGCGCGCATGACGTGCTTGCCAATGCTACTGGCACCGGTGAACAACAGATGGTCAAACGGTTGCTGGCTGAAGGCATGGCCGATGTCAGGACCACCGGTGATGATCGCGACTTCATCCTCGGCATAGACTTCGCGCAAGATGCGCGCCAGCAACGCCGAAGTGTTCGGATTGTATTCGGAGACCTTGATCATCACGCGATTGCCTGCCGCCAGGGCCCCGGCCAAACCGTTGAAGACCATGTTCCCCGGGAAGTTCCAGGCGGTGAGAATGCCCACCACGCCCAGCGGCTGATACTGTACCCATGCCTCCCCGCGGTCGGTGGCCCGCTGTTCCGGCTGCATCCATTCGGCGATTTTGGCCTTGGTATACTTCAAGGATGCCAGGGGGCCCAAAACATCCAGCATGCGCGAGAAATCAGGGCTGCGATGACCGAAGTCAGCCGACAAGGCATCGACGATGTCGTGCTGGTAATCGACCAGCAGGCCAATGGCCCGGTCGATCAATTCGCAGCGCTGTTCGGCCGTCCACGGTTCATCGGCCACGCAGGCGGCACGTTGCTTGTCCAGGATCACGCGAATATCAGCGGCGTTCAGGTTTTCGTTGGCACTCATGGTGTTCGGACTTCCATGCAATGGTGGGCGGTTCGGGAGCTTCCAATCCGGTGTCGTCCCGCTACACTGGCGGGCTCGAAGCATGAATCGGGTGTTGCTCATGACAGGCGATACTAGAAAGGGCCACCCCGGCACGACGACAACCAAAGGTAGGATGCATGGAAGGGTTTGAACGTAGTTCCAATGAACCAGCACAGGGAGCAAAGCCACCCGTTCGCGCTGGAAAATTCCTGGCGCCGGCCAGCCTGCCAGGCCAATTGGAACGTTCGACTTTGCTTGCACAACTCGAACAATACGAAGGCGTGCGCCTGATCCTGATCAGCGCCTGTGCCGGGTACGGCAAGACCACGCTGTTGCAGCAATACCGCGAGCGCTGCATCAACGCCGGTCGACGGGTGTTGTGGTGCAACCTTGATCAGGCCGACAACGAGCCAGCCCGGCTGCTCCATGTGTTGTCCATCGGTTTGCGCGAACTGGGTCTGCTTGAGGAGTACACGCCTGACGAAGGCGAGCCGGCGCGTTACGAGCAATGGTTGCTGGAGCACCTCGCTGCCAGTAGCGAAACCTTCACCCTCCTGCTGGATGATTTCCAGGCCATTGACAATCCGCAGGCCCTGGATTTTTTCCAGCGCCTGCTCAAGGCATTGCCCGTTGGCAGCACATTGGCCATCGCTGCGCGCACAACGCCGGACATCAACCTGGGGCGGTTACGGGCCCGAGGCGAGTTGCTGGAGATCGGCACCGATGCATTACGCCTGAGCATCGAGGAAACGGCCGGTTATATCCTGCAAAAGCGTCAACTGCCGCTGGACGCCGTCGACATCGGCAACCTGCACCAGCGCTGCGAAGGCTGGATTACCGGGATCTACCTCGCGACCCTGTCTCTGCAACGGCACAGCGATCCGGCAGCATTTATTGCTTCGTTCAATGGTTCCAACCCGGCGCTGGCCGAGTACTTTGCCGAAGACGTTCTGGCCAGGCAGACCGCGCAGCGCCAGCAATTCCTGTTGCAGACCAGCGTGCTGTCGCGGTTCTGCCCTGCCCTGTGCGATGCCGTCACCGGCCACAGCGACAGCAAAGCCATGATCGAATCGCTGGAGCGGGACAACCTGTTCGTTGTTGCAACAGACGACCAGCGCCAATGGTTTCGTTTTCACAGCCTGTTCGCAGACTTCCTCCTGCAATCGCTCAAACAACATTCGGACAAATTCGAACAGCAACATCGTGCGGCGGCTTACTGGTTCTTCACCAACGATCAGCCGGTGGATGCCCTGGAGCATCTGTTTGCCGCGCACGCCGTCGATGAGGCCGCCAAACAACTGGTGTTGCACATCGATGAACTGGTGGAAAACGGCCATGCGAGCCTGCTGATGCGCTGGCTCTCGCGCATTCCGGTCGAGATACGGGATCTGCATCCCCGACTGGGCATTGCCTATGCGTGGGCGTTACTCCATGCGCGTCGCCACAAAGACGCGCTTCAGGTCCTGGAAAACCCGGCGTTGGCCGACGAACACCACTACGTCTATCCGCTGTTGTTGCTGATCGGCGACCGGGTCCACGAGGCGTTGCTGGCCAGTACCGAACTGCTGGAGCGACTCGGCCCCCAGGACACGTTGTCCTATCGGTTGACGGCGTTTGTGCAGGCCTGCTCGCTGTTCTACAGCGGACGCTTCGATGAAGCGCGCAACAAGCTTGGCAGTGCGGGGCTACGCGAGGCACAACGTGAGTCGGCCTACCTGCGCGATGTCTCCGATGCCCTGGAGGCGATGCTCGACCTGACCCAAGGGCAACTCGACAGTGCCCTGACCCGTGTGGATGCCGCCATGCGCCGCAGTCGTGAGTCGTTTGCCGGAACTCCGCCCGTAGGGTTTCCCATCCTGCAAACCATCCATTGCGTGGTGCTTTACGAAACCGCTGCCCTGGATGAAGCCCAGCGGCGACTCAGCGAACTGTTGCCTTATGCCAGGGAACACGCCGCGCCAGACTCGTTGATCAGCATCCATGTATTGCTGGCACGCATTGCCTACCTGAACGCAGATCGCCCGAACTGGATGCGTCACCTGGCCGATCTCGACCAGTTGGGCCAGGTGGCGGGCTCCACGCGCATTCTCTGCTCGACCTGGCTGGAGCGCGCACGTGTCGCCACTCTGGAAAATCGCCTGGATACCGCCGATCACGCCATGCGCGCGGCCGAACAGTTAAGTGACTGGGAACAGACGGGGGTGACACTGAGCGCCAACGATGTCGATATACCTTTTATCGCTCGCCAGCGCCTGCGCATCGCTCAAGGTGACGGCGATTGCGCCGAGCCGTTGCGCCAGGCTATCGATCAGGCACTGCAACGCCACCAGCATCGCCGCGCCCTGAAACTGCGTCTGTTGCTGGCCATGGCACTGGATGGCACAAAACAGCACAAGGAGGCCCTGGAACAACTGACGCTGGCCTTGCGCTTCGCCAGCCACGTGGGTTTCATCCGCACCTTTCTCGACGAAGGCGCACCCTTGGCGGCCGTACTGGAACGCTGGTCGGTGACCTTTCATGGCCAGGAACAGGCACTGGGCATCCGTGCAGGCTTTATCGCCCTGTTGTTGAAGGGCGAGAGCAGCAGCCAGAAAGTCGAGGGCAACAGCGAAGACGCGACAACGACCAATCTGTCCAACCGTGAACTGCAAGTGGTGCGCATGCTGGCGTTGGGTTATCGCAACCGCGAAATCGCGGAAAAGATGTTTCTTTCCGAGCTGACGGTGAAATCGCACCTGCGCAAGATCAACACCAAACTCGGTGCCGGGGGACGCACCGAGGCGGTGTCGATCGCGCGGGCCCAAGGGTTGCTGGACTGAACGTCACTTCACAACGGGCCATTGGTAAAGCGCCGGTTCTTTGCGCATGAACCGCGCGGCGGCTGCCTGGACATAGGGCGAAGTCATCGCTACCGCCTGGGCGGCGGCTTCGCCATCGAGTTGCGTGGCCAGATCGACGTCGAAGGTGCGCGCCAACAGGCGTTTGCTCAGGCCGAAAGCGACCGTCGACACATTGCTCAGGCTGCGCGCCAGTTCTTGCGCACGCGCTCGAAACCGGTCGGCGGGATGCACTTCAAGCGCGATGCCCAGCGCCAGGGCTTCTTGCGCAGAGACTTCGCGGGCGGAATAGATAATCTCCCTGGCTTTGGGCAACCCGACGATGCGCGGCAAGGTGTGAGATGCACCCATGTCCGGAACAAGGCCTATACGGGCAAACGCCATGCAGAAGCGTGCCCGGTCCGAGGCGATCAGAAAGTCAGCGGCCAGAGCCAGACTGAAGCCGGCGCCGAACGCAACGCCATCCACGGCGGCGATCACGGGCCGGTCGAAGGTCGCCAGTGCAACGAGCACACGGTTGAAAGGGTCTATTCGCTGGAGCACATCGATCGCTGCGATTGCGTCACCCATTTTGCTGACGTCGGCCCCGGAACAAAAATCGCACCCGGCGCCCGTCAACAACAGCGCCTTGACCGCCGGATTCGCACGAAGACTCTCCAGCGCCTGGCGTAACTCATCGGCCATTTGCAGGGTGATTGCATTCTTGCGCTCGGGACGTTTGAGAGTCAGCGTCGCCAGGCCCTCTTCAATGGATAATTCAACGAAAGTGTTCAGTACAGTCATGAAGTAACCTCGATGTTTTTATTGTGTTGTCGCAGCGCTCACTTGAGCGGCTCGAGGTTACGGCAGGCACAGGTGCGAAGCGTCCTACCCAGGCCGGGGGGGAGCTCGTTGCAAGCATTGGAAGTGATCCATCGATTCGCTGGACAGTCTTGCCAACATCCAACCTCTGAAGCGTCCTTACGCACCCACGGCCATCGCATGTTCAACGAACGCCAGCAATTGATCGTGTAATTGCTTGAGCGGAATATCGGACGGGTCCAGCAAAAACTGCAGCATGGTCCCGCGCAAGGCGCCCAGAATCAGCATCGCACCGGCCATCGGGTCGACCTGCGCGCGGATCTCGCCGCTGGCGATGCCTTCGCTGATGTAGTGCGCCAGATGCTGCTGCACCGAGCGGTTGTATTCGGCGAGAATTTGCGCGATGTCCGAATCCTGGGTTACCGCTTCGGCCATCAGTGCCAGCAAGGCGCGGGTGTTGATCCAGTCGCCATCGTTGCGTCCCAGATAAATGCTGACAAAGCCCTTGAGCGCGTCGATGCCGGGACGCCACCGCGAGGACTCGGCCTCCACCAGGTGCATGAAGCTCGAATTGACGAAACCCGCCAGGGCGCGCAACAAACCGGCCTTGTTACCGAAATGGTGGGTCGCCAGGCCGCGGCTGAACCCGGCCTCCTCACCCACCTCGGACAGGGTCATGCCGACCCAGCCTTTGCGCGCAACAATTTGCCGTGCCGCGATCAGTAACCGTTGTTCAGCCTCGGCGCGACGTTCGACCTGGGTGCGACGGGTGGACGCCTGAGTGGTTTTTTCAACGGGTTCCATCGGTAGTTCCTTACTGACCTGTAAATACGGGTGGGCGTCGTTCGGCCATCGCCTGGATGCCTTCGGCGAAATCGGCACTGACAATCTGCCATTCCTGCTCGCTGGCTTCCCGATCGATGATCCGGTCGACCGCATCGGCCAACCCGCTGCGCAGGGTTTCACGGCTGGACATGACGGCCATGGGCGCCGAAGCGGCAATTTCTTCGGCCAGATCCCGGGCGGCCTGTCGCTCCAGCCCCGGCTCTGCCAGCACGTCGGCCAGCCCGATGCGCACGGCTTCGCGGCCATCGATGCGGCGCCCCGTGGCGATCAGCAGCGAGGCCATTTGCGGGCCGACCAATCGCGGCATGGTAACCGAAATCCCGAACCCCTGATGAATGCCCAAGCGGTTGAAGTTGGCAGAAAACCGGGCTTTCTCACTGGTGACCCGGAAGTCGGCGACCAGCGCCAAACCCAGTCCCCCACCAATGGCGGCACCCTCCACCACACAAATCAGCGGTTTGCGGTTGCGAAACAAACGCACCGCCGATTTGTAGACGCGACGCGGGTATTGCGCATCGCGTTGATCGGCGCCGGAAAAGTCCGCACCGGCACAAAACACTTTGCCCTCGGCTTGCAGGATGACCACGCGGCACTCCGGTAAATCGTCGAGATAGTCCAGTGTGTCGGCCAGGTCCTTGATCAACTGGGCATCGAAGAAATTCAGCGGCGGCCGGTTGAAACCCAGCGTTGCGACATGCCCTTGTAGGTCCAGCGTGAGGCCGTGGCCAGGGATAAACGCGGTGTGAACAGACATAAACACTCCAGGATTGAAATGAAACACAGGGACGGGCGGCCACTTGAACGCCATCGGGGTTGCTGATAGCTTATTTACTTGTTGTCCGTTCAGCAAGTTGCTTAAAGCGTCGTCTCCCCTTTTAATTACAAGAGCAAAAAGCCATGCAGGCACTCGACATCCGTCCCTGTCATCTGGACGCCAGCACGCAAACCCTGCGCGCCGAGGTGCGCGAATTCCTCGCCGAGACGTTGAAAGACTTCCCGGCCCAGGAGCGCGCCAAAAACTGGAACGGCGCCGACCCGCAGTTCAGCCGCAAGCTCGGCGCCCGGGGCTGGTTGGGCATGACCTGGCCAAAACGCTACGGCGGCCATGAGCGCAGCGCCCTTGAGCGCTATGTGGTCCTTGAAGAGTTGCTGGCCGCGGGCGCCCCGGTGAATGCCCACTGGATCGCCGAACGTCAATCCGGCC
Organism: Pseudomonas sp. P8_241; assembly: GCF_034008315.1. Lineage (NCBI taxonomy): Bacteria > Pseudomonadati > Pseudomonadota > Gammaproteobacteria > Pseudomonadales > Pseudomonadaceae > Pseudomonas > Pseudomonas sp. P8_241. Next base: position 3,667,068 of record NZ_CP125377.1, read on the forward strand.
CGTTGCTGATGAAGTTTTCGCCTGACGTCCTCGCCCCTCGGTTTCTACCCGCCATAGCCCGGGGTGAATTGCTGTTTTGCATCGGCATGAGCGAGCCGGATGTCGGCTCCGACCTTGCCTCGGTGCGCACCCGTGCGGTCAAGACCGACGGCGGCTGGCACGTCCACGGCAGCAAGGTGTGGACCACCGGCGCCCATCGCAGCCATTACATGGTGACCCTGCTGCGCACCGGCCCGAAAGAGGAAAACAATCGTCACGCCGGTCTCTCGCAATTGCTGATCGACCTGCAAGCCCCCGGTGTCACGGTGCGCCCGATCTACAACATGCTGGGCGAGCACGATTTCAACGAAGTGTTCCTGGACAACGTATTCGTCCCCGATGATTTTGTCATCGGCCAACCGGGTGATGGCTGGAAGCAAGTCGGTGCGGAGCTGGCGCTTGAGCGCAGCGGGCCGGAGCGCTACCTCAGCTGCACGCAGCTGTATCTGGAAATGCTCGATGCCGCCGATCCGCAGAACTCGCGCCATGCCGTAAGCCTGGGGCGAGTCGCCGCGCGATATGGCGCATTGCGCCAAATGTCACTGGGTGTGGCCGGCATGCTCGCCCGCGGTGAAAACCCGGCGACACCGGCCGCGCTGGTCAAGGATCAAGGCGCGCTGCTGGAACAATCGCTGCCCGACCTGGCCCACGATCTGTTCGGCGGCACCCGGCAACCGGGTTCCAGGCTCGATCAGGTGATGCGGTATCTGACTCAGACCGCCCCTTCGTTTTCGTTGCGTGGCGGCACCCGCGAAATTCTTCGCGGCATTATTGCGAGAGGATTAGGACTGCGATGAACCAGGCACTCAATGATCAAGCGGTGGACGCCAACGCGCCATCGGAACTGCAATCGATGATTGCCGACAGCGTCGAACGCCTGTTCGCCGATCAGATCACCCCCGAGGTGCTGGCCCGCTTCGATGCCGGACAGGCCGCGAGCGAATTGTGGCAACTCGTGGTGGACAACGGTCTGCCCGGTGCACTGGTGACGGAGGACGCGGGTGGCAGCGGTGCGAACTGGCTTGAGGTCAGCCCCGTAATGCGCGCCATCGGCTACTGGAAAGCCCCGCTTGCCCTGAGCGAGACCATGCTGGCTGCGATGTTACTGGGCCGCGTCGGACTCGACGTGCCAGAAGGCCCAATGACAGTCATTCAGACCGGACATTGCGGTGATCTTGAGCTGGGCGAAGACGGCAATCTGAGTGGCAGCGCTACCAGTGTGCCTTGGGCACGCAGTTGCCAATGGGCGGTCGTTGCCGATCCGCGCGGGCGCATTGCACTGGTCGATCTCAAGCATCCTCTGGTTCGCGTGGAGCCCGGCAGCAACTTTGCGGGCGAACAACGCGACACCCTGCATTTCGACGCCACGCCTGCCAAAGCAATGGTGGCGCTTCAAGTGGCCGACATTGCAGAGCCTGTGTGGTTGTTCGGTGCTCTGATGCGCGCCTGCATGTTGGTCGGGGCTTTGGAGTCAAGCCTTGATCAGGCGGTGGCCTATGCGAACGAGCGTGCGCAGTTCGGCAAGGCCATCGGAAAATTTCAGGCGATTCAGCAACAGCTTGCGCAGATGGCCGGCGCGATCGGCCTGGCCCGAACGGCTACGCAAGTGGCCCTTCACAGTGCCTGTCAGGCCATGGCTGCCCAACCGGGCAGTCGCAGCAGTTTGCTGTTCGACGTGGCCGTGGCCAAAGTCTGCGCCGGCGAAGCCGCCACACTGGCGACCTCGGTGGCGCATCAGGTGCACGGTGCCATCGGCTTTACCCATGAGCACACCCTGCACTTCGCAACCCGTCGGTTGTGGTCATGGCGTGACGAGTTTGGCAGCGATGCACAGTGGGCCGAAGTGCTGGGTCAGGCGGCGATTGCGGCGGGAAGCGAAGGGTTCTGGGCAGGTTTGACGGCGCGGGATCTTCATCCCGTTTGAAAACGTACCGGCGGCGACAATCCGACCCATTGTCGCCGCACACAACACCTGCAGGACGAGCCGAAAAAACCGACTACGCTGTATCTTGGATCCATACACGAAGGCCACACCACGAACATCCAAGTGAGCCTGAGCACAACCCCAGGCACATCCCAAAGTAGTCTCTGGCGTATGACCCCGTGCGCGATCCGAATTGCGCAGTCCCCTCGGTCGAATGGACGCTTTTGAAGGGAATCTCGACAGGTTGCTTCGAAGATTCGCAGAGGGATTTGATCGCCATGACTCGACACGTGAATTCGTCCGGTTCGTTCAGCAGATTCCCCCGTCCAATGCCTGAGCAGTCTGAGCCGACGGCCTATACCAGCCTTCCTTTCATTGGGATTACAGATCCTGGTTCATCCCCCGAATGGCGATTGCGGCTGCAGATTGCGGCCACGGTGGCGCTGTTGAGTGGTGTGGGGGTACCTGCCTGGTCCGCGGGGGTTTGCCCTGCACCCGCGGTGGCCAATAACACTGATTGTACGGTTGCACCCGGCACCACCGTGAATGTCACTCCGGCCGGTGCCATCGGGCTGAACGCCAATGGAGCGGCGGGGCTGATAACCGCTGATGCCGTTACCCTCAATCTCGCCGCGGCCACCACGTTGGGGGCGCTGGCACTGCAAGACGCCACCATCAGTTTCAATTTCGGTATCGTCACGACGACCTCCGTTGGCGCCGCCGCGACCGGACAGACCGGCGTGCGCGCATCCGGCGCCGGCAGCAATGTCTCGGCGGCCAGTGCCGTCATCGATCTGACCCCTGCTTCAGGCACCTCCCTGAACATGCGCGGTGCGGTTGCTGACGACAGCGGTGTAGTGACGCTGAGCGACACCACTGTGCTGGTAACAGGTGGGGCCAACGGCACGGGCAACTACGGCCTGGTATCGACCGGAGCCAACAGCCAGATCAACTTCTCCGGTGGTTCGGTCAGCACCAGTTCCCGCGCAGCCTTCGGGGTGCTGGCCGAGAGCGGTGGCGTGGTCAACCTGTCCAACGCCGCACAGATTACCTCCGCCGGAGCGATCAATACGGCCACTCAAGCGGGCAGTCATGGGTTGTACGCGACCGGCACCGGCAGCCAGATCAACGCCACCGGCATCAGCGCCAGCACTTCCGGCACCAACGCATCGGCAGCGCTGGCCGAGGCCGGGGGCACCCTGGTGTTGACCAATAGTACCTTTACCAACTCGGGAAGCAGCAATAACGATAGTTTTCCCAATGCCGGGGTACGGGCGAACACCGGGGGCAGGATTGTGATGAGCGGAGCCGGGAGCGCGATCACCACCACCGGCCTGCGCGGCTTTGGTCTTTCCGTCGAAGGCGCCGATTCGCAGGCCCAGGTGGCAGACACGGCGATCCAGGTCGGGGGTAGCCGAACATTCGGGATTTCCATCAAAGCTGGCGGTGTGGCGCAGGTCAGTAACAGCAGCATTGCGCTCAATGGCGTCACCGGGCCGTTTGCATCGGCGGTGCAGGCCGAAGGCGCCGGCTCGAACCTGACGCTGAGCAACAGCAGTGTCAACACCACGACCCCCACCGTCGCCGTGGGTGTAACGGCCCGGGACGGCGCGAGCATTCTTATCAGCGATTCATCGATCACCACCACAGGCGCCAACTCCGCAGCATTGAGTGCCAGCAGTGCAACGAGTACGCCAGGCTCCGTCACGGCGAATAACGTGACGATCAATACCAGTGGCGACGACAATGCCATGGGCGCCATTGCCGACCTTGGCGGCAGCGTCACGCTCAACGGCGGCACCGTCACCACCACCGGCAATCAAGTCCGGCCGTCATCTTTCGCCCATGGGCTTGGCGCACGTAACCCTAACGGCACGTTGGTTGCCAACGGCACGGTGGTTAATACCTCGGGGCTCTCCGCCATGGGCGCCTGGTCGGACGATGGCGGCAATTCCACCTTGAATGACGTCAGGATCACCACCGCCGGTGAATTGGGAGTGGGCGTGTACGCCGTCGCCGAACAGGTCGGCGCGGGCCGGTTCACTGCCAATACCACGACCCATCGCACCACCGTTGTAACCACCGGTCTCAATGCCTTTGGGGCCCAGGCACAATCGCGCAACGATCAGCCGGTCGATGTCGCCACGGTGACGGTGAACGACTCCTCGATCACCACTCGCGGCACCGGTGCTGATGGATTGCGGGCGGTACTGGAAAACTACGGTTCAACGCCCTCTGGTCGCGGCGAAGCCAATGTGATCGCGAACCGCAGCACCGTGCTCACTCAGGGCACGGGTGCCTATGGCGCGCTATCGCGTGACAATCCCACCTCGGTGACCGTCAACCAGAGCTCGATCCAGACCACCGGCGCGAATGCCCATGGCGCCGTCGCGTTGATTGGCGGGCGTATCAGCGGCACCGACGCCAAGGTGTCAGCCAGTGGCGCCGATTCGATGACCCTTTATGCGGTGGGAATACCGGGGGCCGTCTCCAAGGCAGACTTCACCCGCAGCGCCCTGACCAACAGTAGCGGCCCGATTATTGGCATCGCCGGCGATGCCAATGTGACCCTTGCCGACTCTACTGCAACGGGCGCCAGTGAATGGTTGCGTGTGGGAACCATCAACGACTTTGTCGCGCTTTCCGCCTCGCCACCGCCCCTCACCGGCCCTGGCGATTTTCCGGATGAGATCACCGGCGACCTGCCGCCGCTGCAGTCGCCCCCCGTCACAGCACCCGCACCGCCCACTACCCCTGGCCTTGCCAATGTCAGCCTCTCCGGATCGACGGTCGTCGGTTCTGCCTTTACCGCGCCGGGCAGCGTTTCCAACCTGACCCTGAGCAACAATAGCGTCTGGCGCATGACCGGTGACTCCAACCTGACCAACCTGGTCAACGACCCCAGCCTCATCGAGTTCTCAGCCCCGGTGGGCGGCGTGTTCAAGACCCTCACCGTCAACACCTACAGCGGTGACGGCGCAATCGCGCTGCATACCGTCCTCGAGGGTGACGGTTCGCCCTCGGACAGACTGGTCATCGATGGAGGGACGGCTACTGCACTGGCCACCGGCAACACTGCTTTGCTCATCCGTAATGCCAGGGATGCCAGCGGCGTGTTGGGACGAGGTGCCTTGACCACCGGCAACGGCATTCTGGTGGTGGACACGTCGAATGGCGGCATCACCGACGCCAACGCCTTTCGCATGGGCAACCGCGCGATTGCCGGTCCGTACGAGTACACGTTGCATCGCTCTAGTGTGGACGCCAGCAATGGTGAGGCCTGGTACCTGCGTTCCAGTGCCGAACCGGAGCCGCCAGCGCCGCCAGCGCCGCCAACGCCCCCAACGCCGCCGGTTCCCCCGGACGACCCACCCACGCCGGCGCCTCCAACCCCGGTTCCACCAAACCCGCCGCCCCCTGCCCCACCTACGCCACCCGTGCCCAATTTCCGCCCGGAAACTTCGCTGTACGGCGCCATCCCGGCGCTCGCGCTGGTCTACAGCCGTGGCGTGATCGACACCTTGCACGAGCGGGTCGCCGAAGAACGGCGTATGCCCACTGATCCGCTGCCCAAGGAGCATGAAGAAACCTACGGCCCATCGATCGGCTGGGGCCGGATGATTTTTCGCAGCGGCGAACGGGACAGCAGCCATGACGGCCCGTTCGGCGACTCCCCGGCGTACAACTATGACCTGCAGGCGTTCCAGGTTGGTCTGGATCTGTATCGCGGCGAAGACACCGATGGCAGTCACGATCAGGCGGGACTGTCCCTGGCCATCGGCAAGATTGACGGCGGTGTGGAGCATTACACTGGATTCGGTGCCGGCAATAACGTTCTGCGCGCCTACAGCGTTGGCGGTTACTGGACGCACTTCAGTCCCGAAGGTGCCTACGTCGATGGCGTGCTGCAACTCCACCACTTCGACATCGAGGCCAAGCCGGGCGACATTGATGAACTGGACACCAAGGGCTGGGGTTACACCGCCTCAGTGGAAACCGGCTATCCGTTCCTGATCGATGAAGGCGAAGGCGAGGACAAGTTCGAAAACCTTTACCTCGAACCCCAGGCCCAACTGATCTATTCGCGCATCGACCTGGATGACAGCAGCGACATCGCAGCCGATGTGCGTTTCAAGGATGTTGACTCGCTGATCGGCCGTCTGGGCGTGCGCCTGACCAAAGACTGGTTTCGCGAAAACGACAAGGGAGACACACTGCGGACCAATGGCTGGCTGCGCCCCAGCGTCTGGCATGAATTCAAGGGGCAGCCAAAAACCGAGTTCTCCTCGGCCGACGGCTTCGTGCCCTTTGAATCGGATATCAGCGGGAGCTGGTGGGAGGCCAACCTGGGCGTCGACTATCAAGCCGACAAGAAAGTTACCTTCTATATCTCTGCGGGCTATCAGCAATCCTTTGATGGCGATAGCCACAGCTATGAAGGCATGCTTGGAGTGAAGTACGACTTCTGACTCGTCGGTGAAGTAATTGGAGCGTCTCCCTATGACTTGGGTACCTAAACTGTTTATTGGCGTCGCATTGACCGGCCTGCTACTCGGCGGTTGCACCTCCCAGGTCCCTGAACGCGAGCAGTACTCGGGTTTCCTGTCCAACTACGACAACCTGCAAGAAGTGACCACCACCACGGGTGAGAAGGCAATGCGCTGGGTCAGCCCGTCGTGGAACCCCAATGCCTATGACACCATTGCGTTCCGAACGCTGGAGTTCTATCCCGCGCCCAAACCCAACGAGCAGGTCAATCAGCAGACGCTGGCCGACTTGCAGGACTTCATGTCCAGAAAGGCCAAACTCATACTGGGCCAGAAGTACCAGAGGGTGTCTAACGCGGCCGCTGCGCCGGCCGGGTCCCACCCCCTGATCCTGCGTGCGGCCATTACCGGTGTCAGCGCCTCGAACGAAGGCATGAAGTGGTATGAAGTGATGCCGATCGCGGCGGTTGTCGGCGCGACACAGGCCGCCACCGGTCACCGGGACCAGGACACCAATCTGTTTATCGAAGCCGAGTTCATTGACGCGAGAACCCATCAGACCATGGCCAGAATGGTGCGTAAGGTGTTCGGCAGCCAGCTGGAGAACGAGAGTCAGCGAATCACCACCAAAGACTTTAAAGACGCAATCGAAAAACTGAACACCGATCTCTGGGCGTTCATCCATCGTTGAAAGGGACGAACCTTACTTGGCTGGCGATCGCTGCAAGACTGTCTCGTTCACGGCCCGATTCAGACAGAAACGGACTACAGGTACGCTGCTACACTCCTTGAAGTAGCCAATTGCCACGTCGCCTTTGCTGCCCGACTCGTGTTGTGTTCGATACGAAACTGAAACACAACAGAGCGTTACGCATCAGCAAGGAACGTTATCAGACACAAGGGACGGAAATTGTTACGTCACTGATATCGTATTCTTGTATCTACGCCAGGGGGGGCAGTACAGATGGGGTTAAAAGGCGATTGGGATGAAGCAAAAAAAATGTGGTCGAACAGCTCCCTCTTGATGAAACTGATCATCACTGTGTCGTTGTTCGTTAATATTGGCTCGATTGCTTCACTGTCAGAGACGATTTTCAAATAGAAGTCTTTCATTCTTGAAGGCTTATCGTTTTATCACGACTATATTGCCGACCCTGTCACACAGACTCTGAACTTGATCGGACTGCACTACAGCCGCACAGACATCAATGTACTTTTCTTGATAAGTCTTTATGCGGGAAGCTATTTCAGGGCAGTCGGCACACGCGAGCTCTGGAGAGACTTCAAAAGCAAGCCAATATCAAACTCCCTCGTCTACCTTTGTTTCATAGGCGTTTATATATACCCTGGACTGTTTGAAGGAGACAGCATCACCTACTTCATCCTGCTGATATACGTCATCGCGATCATCGCTTCGCTGGTATCCATCTACAAAAACAGAAAAGACGACCCGGACACTGCCATTAGATTTCTGTTTGTTCCACTTACATCACTTCTGGTTGTAATGATTTTTGGGGCCATCAATTCAGGCTTGTTAAAACATTAACTTGGTGAAACCCAACCTGACGTCCTGCTCTTCAAAAACGAACAGATTTTGCCTGGGCACTAAAGCCTGAAGCGCCGGGGGCACTCAAAGGTTCTCGGGGCGCAACTGCTCGGTGGTTTCTGGTGTTTTTTTACCGTTACCGCGACGCGATGCTATGAGTCGCAGGGCTTGTTTCGGCCCCTCAAAGGGGTAGAAATCGTGGGGAGCGGGAGGCAAGAAGGGGAATTCGCACCGAGCTTTTCAAACATCAATAAATCCAGATGCCAGCCTACGCATATATGGATTCATTTAAATGTTTGAGCATTTTAAGCTTTCGGCACTCCTCTCTCGAAGGAGCACGTTTTGTCGGTACGCCTGAAAAAGGCGATCCTAAAAATAATGTGTCTGCCGACCCAAGGAATTCCTATGTCAGCCAAGTTCGCACGCCAGCGTGCCGGTCGTTGCGCCCCCTTCCATGCAATCGCTGGAGGTGGGCAATGACCGCCCCGCTTTCCCGGCAAAACGCCGATGAACACCTGTTGCAAAGCCAGGGCTACGCACAGGAGTTGCACCGCGGGTTATCGCTCTGGTCTTCGTTTTCCGTTGGATTTGCCACCGTGTCGCCGGTGGTCGGGATCTATTCCGTGATGTCGCTGGGCGCGATGAACGCCGGGCCGTCCTGGGTCTGGATCGTCCCGCTCTGCCTGGCGTTGCAAATGCTGGTGGCGCTGGTCTATGCCGAACTGGCTTCCCAGTACCCGCTTGCCGGAGGCTGTTACCAATGGGTCAAGCGTCTGGCCGGCGATCGTTGGGCCTGGTTCACCGGGTTCATGTACCTGGCCTCGGCCCTGGCTTCGCTGACCACCGTGGCTTATCTGGGCGGGTTCTGGCTCTGGCTGTTTTTCACCGGTCAAGCGCCGTCGGCGAATGCCCAGGTGTTCAGTGGTGCAATGTTGTTGCTGCTGGGTCTTGGGGTGAATCTGTTCGGGATCAACCCGCTCAAATACTTCGTCAACGCCGGCATCATTGCCGAAGCGATCGCTTCGATTGGCATCGGCGTATTGTTGCTGCTGTTTTTTCGCAATCACTCGTTCTCCTTGCTGCTGGACGGCTTGACCTCCACCCAGGGCAGTGACGGTGCTTACTTCTCGGGTTTTCTGACGGCCATGGCCGTGGGGGGCTGGGCGTTCCTGGGGTTTGATGCGTGCTCACAAGTTTCCGAAGAAACCGCCGATGCCCGTACCTCTACCCCGCGCGCCATCCTGCGTTCGATGATCCTGGTCGGCCTGACCGTGATGCTCACCGCGTTCGCGGTCACGCTGTCCTATACCGACACCGCTGCCATGGTCTCCGGCCAGGTCATTGACCCGGTGACGCCGGCCGTCGTCGACGCCTTTGGTGCCTGGGCGGAACGTCCTTTCGTGGGCATCGTGCTGGTGGCGTTCATCGCCTGCGTAGTCTCTGTCCAGACCTACATCGGACGCGCCGTGTTTGGCATGGCCCGTGATTCGATCCTGCCGGCTTCGGCGCTGCTGCGTCGGGTGGACAAGCGCAAGGTGCCGTTTGCCGCGATGGTGTTCAGCACCCTGTTCGCCAGTTTCGGCCTGGCGTTGGGCCTCAACGCGACCGCCGTCGGCACCCTGATCGCGTTCGGCAGCGGCGGGTTCTTTGTGGTGTTTCTGATCGTCGTGACCTGTGCCCTGCTCGCCCGTCTGCGCGGTACCTGGAAAGCCGAACCCGGCACTTTCAGTCTCGGTCGCTGGGGCGTGGCGATCAACCTCGCGGCATTCTTCTGGCTGGTGTTCGAAAGCATCAACGTGGCCTGGCCTCGTGAGTCGCTCGCACCAGCCGGTGCGCCGTGGTTCCAGGTCTGGGCGGTGATCCTGGTGTTCTCGATCCTGGCAGTTCTGGGCTTGATCTACATGTGTTGGGCCAAGCCTTACCTGCGCACCCTCACGCCTCGGTTGCGTACCGAATAATCCCCTGTCTTGTTGCGCGAGGTCCACGAACCCAGGACCTCGCTGATCCGGAGTTGCAAATGTCTTCGCTTCACTACTGGAATTACCCCACGGAGATTTTCTGTGGGCCCGGTGCGCTCGACGCATTGGCCGAACGCTGCAGTTTGTTGGGCATGCGCAATCCCTTGCTGGTCACTGACCCCGGCATGTTGGCGCTGGAACCCCTGGCACTGTTGAAGGCTCATCTGTCCGATACGGGCCTGCCGTTCGGGTTGTTCAGCGACATCGCCAGCAACCCGAGCATGGATGATGTGCGCCGGGGCGTAGCCGCGTTCAAGGCGGGCAATCATGACTCGCTGATTGCCCTGGGCGGCGGTAGCGCCATGGACGCCGCCAAAGGCATCAGCCTGGCGGCCATCGATGCCGAGGGTCTGGAACGCTTCGAGTGGTCGCAGGTCATTGCGCACTACCCGACACTGGCGGACTTCCCGCGCCTGGGCCTGCCCCGTCTGGTTGCCCTGCCAACCACCGCCGGCACAGGCTCCGAGTTGGGACGTGAAGCCGTGCTGACCCAAAGCGAACTGAACGTAAAACGTGTGATCAGCCACCCGGAACTGCTCCCGGCGTGCGTGATCCTCGACCCGGTGCTGACCCGTGGCCTGCCACCAACGCTGACCGCTGCCACCGGCATGGATGCGTTGACCCATCACATCGAAGCCTTTTGCTCGCCGCTGTATCACCCGATGTCATCCGGCGTGGCGGTGGAAGGCGTGCGCCTGATTCAACAGCACCTGATGGATGCGGTCAGCGACGGCCAGAACATGGCCGCCCGCGAAGGCATGCTGGTCGCCTCGGCCATGGCCGCCGTGGCGTTTCAGAAGGGCCTGGGCGGTGTGCATGCCCTCGCCCACCCACTCGGTGCGCGCTATCACAAGCACCACGGATTGCTCAATGCGATCCTGCTGCCGTATGTCCTGATCGCCAACCAAGCTGCGATCAGTTTCGACATTGCGCGTCTGGCCCGCTACCTGGAGTTGCAACAGCCGGACTTCAACGGGTTTCTCGATTGGGTGCTGGACCTGCGCCAACGTCTCGGGATTCCTCATTCGCTCCAGCTAATCGGCATCGATGATGAGGCAGCGAGCTGGGTTGGAGAACAAGCGCTCGCGGACATTTCCTCTTCGGACACCAACGCCTGCGTTCTCAGTGCCGCCGATTACAGCCAGATTTTTCGCAACGCCGTCCACGGTGTTCTGCCAGGAGTAACACCATGAGCGCCTGCCATTACATCAACGGCGACTGGGTCACGGGCGATGGCGCTGATCTGATCACCGTGTTCGATCCCTCATTGGGCGAGCCCTTCGCCGAACTGCAAGTGGCCAGCGCCGCGCAAGTGGACCAGGCCGTCGCAGCCGCCCGTCAGGCGCTCCCGGACTGGCGCAATACCCGTGCGTCAGAACGGGCGGTCTACTTGAGAGGCTTTGCCGAACAGATCGAACTGCGCCGTGAAACGTTGATCGCGTTGCAGATGCAGAACAACGGCAAGCCTCGACACGAAGCCGTCGTCGATGTCGATGATGCCGTGGCTACCTTTACCTACTACGCGGACCTGGCCGAAGGTCTGGCGGACCATCAGCACCGCGATGTACCGCTGGCCGTCCGCGGTTTTTCGTCACGCACTCGTCTGGAGCCGGTGGGTGTGGTCGGTTTGATCGTGCCGTGGAATTTCCCGCTGGTCACCAGTGCCTGGAAGCTGGCACCGGCCCTGGCCGCCGGGTGTACGGTGGTGCTCAAACCCTCGGAAATCACGCCGTTGATCGAGCAGACCTACGGCCAGATTGCCGATGCGCTGGGCTTGCCCGCGGGTGTCCTGAACATTATCGGTGGCAAGGCACAAACCGGTGCGGCGCTGAGCAACCATCCAGGTCTCGATAAGTTGTCGTTCACCGGCAGCAACGGCGTTGGCAGTCAGGTGATGAACAGCGCGGCGGCCCATTGTCGGCCAGTGACGCTGGAGCTGGGCGGTAAATCAGCCATCGTGGTATTCGACGATTGCGACCTCGATCAAGCAGTCGAATGGATCGTTGCCGGGATCTGCTGGAACGCCGGGCAGATGTGCTCCGCCACGTCTCGCTTGTTGGTGCAGGATCATATTGCCGATGCACTGATGGAGCGTTTGAAGGCTGCCTTCGAGAAGCAACGGGTGGGCAATCCGGTGACCGGAGAAGTCGACATGGGGCCGCTGACCAGTCAGGCACAGTGGAATAAAGTGGCCGACTACTTCGCCATCGCCCGCGCCGAAGGCCTGCATTGCCTGACCGGTGGCGACGTGCTGCGTGACGCGGGCTGGTTCGTCTGCCCGACCCTGTACGCGGATGTGCCGCTGACCAGCCGGCTATGGACCGAAGAGATCTTCGGCCCGGTGCTCTGCGTCCACCGTTTCGATTCGGAGCAAGAGGCATTGGCACTGGCCAACGACAGCCGTTTTGGTCTGGTGGCGACGGTGATCAGCGCCGATCTGCAGCGCGCCGAACGCGTCGCCAATGCCCTGGAAGTCGGCCACGTGTGGATCAATTCGATTCAGGCGGTGTTCGTTGAAACGTCCTGGGGCGGCATCAAGGGCAGCGGCATTGGCCGCGAACTCGGCCCATGGGGCCTGTCAGCCTATCAGTCGGTCAAACATGTGACGCGTTGCCTGGGCTGATTTCGCCTACAGGCCATGCTCAGCCAACAGGTCTGAAACGAACGCTCGCACCGCTTCGCTTTGCGGGTGACCGACGTGGGTGATCATGCTGTGTTGCACCTCATAATGTAGCGTTTCGGGGTGCAGCGCGCGCATCTGACCACTCTGCAACCAGGGCCGGGCGTAGTGTGCCGGCAGATAACCCAGGTGGGTGCCGGCCAGTACGCCATGGGCCACCGCTTCCATGTGGTGCGCCGTGGCGGAAGCACGTTGCGCTGCAACGGGCAGCACTTGATCGGCCGGCAGGAAGCCGTGGGTGATCCAGTCACAGGCGCGCAATTGCTCGAGGCTCGGCGAATCCACGCTGAACAGCGGGTGCTTGAGGCCGCAGAAGATGCCGATTTCTTCCGAATACAGTGGTTGATAAGCCAGTGTCGGCAATGGTCGGCTGAAGTAGGAAATGGCCATGTCCAGTTGGCCGTCAATCACTGCCCGTTCCAGTTCCGTAGGGGAGTTGACGAAAATGTGCAGGTGCATGTCGTGCTCGCGCTGATAAAAACGCGCAATGGCGGCATCGATACGCGCCGCCGGCAAGGTCGCGATATTGTCGGCCAGGCCCAGGTAAAGATCGCCGACCAGGCGCCCGGCAAGATCCTGTGCTTCATCACGAAACGCATCCACCGCCCCGAACAACGCCGAGGAAGCCTTGAGAATCCGCTGGCCTTTTTCGGTCAGGCGAAACCCGCCCTTGCCCCGCTCACAGATCCGATACCCCAGGCGTTTTTCCAGGCTTGAAATATGCGTGCTGATGTTCGATTGACTCATGTTCAGCTCGGCCTGGGCCGCCGTGAATCCACCGCATTTCACGACAATGGAAAAGATGCGCAACAAGCGCAAGTCCATGTCCGTCACGTTTCTGAGCACAGTTTTTCTCGATAACCGGATTTGATTGGAGCACGCCTCTGGAGGGGTACAATCCGCGCTCCAGACAATTCGACGCGAAGCGGGCGTCGGCGCAGCGAATACAATAAACGTTTAAACACGATGCAGCGACATTTGACACACCTGTCATCCTCGCACCGAAGATGAGCTATCTTTCTCAGGCAGTGCACCTGCATCAAGTCATTGCCATCAAGTAAGGATGCTTCATGAAGCCATTTACCGGGCGCCATGCCCTCTTCGCCCTGACCTTCGTCAGTACGTTTGTCGCCACCTCGGTGCTGGCCGCCCAGAGTCCCGCTACCCAGGCCAACGTCGCCGGGTCGGTCGCCGGCCCCGTCGCTGGCACGAAAGTGACCGAACCGTTTGTGCGCATGATGGCGCGGGAGGCGTATTTCTGGGGTTGGCCGATGGCAAACATCTACAACCGCCGCCAGACATTCAAGGATCTGCCCGAGCCAGGCTTGATGGGCGGGATCGTACCCGTGGCACCGATCAACCAACTGTCGATGCTCAGCGACTACATCGACCCGGCCGAGCGCCTGGTCGCCTGCCCTAACCAGGACGTCGTTTACGGCGCTGGCAGCATCGCGCTGGATATTGAACCGGTGGTGCTGCAGGTGCCGGACTTCGGCAAACGCTTCTGGGTCTACCAGGTGGTGGACCTGCGTTCCGACAGTTTTGCCGAACTGGGCAAGATGTATAACACCCAACCGGGGTTTTACCTGCTGGTGGGCCCGGACTGGAACGGCAAGGTTCCACCCGGCATCACCCGGGTTTACCGCGCGCGCACCAACACCGGTTTCGTGATTCCGCGAGTATTCCAGGACGACACCGCCGAGGATCGCCAGGCCGTACAGCCGGCATTGGCCGGGATCGACATGTATCCGCTGTCCAAATACGACGGCAAACTCAAACGCCGCGACTGGAGGCTGCAGCCGAAATTCCCCGCCCAGGCCGCCGAAGGCACCGCCGAAACCAAGTGGGTGATCCCGGAGAAATTCTTCGACGAACTGCCGGCCCTGCTCAAAGATGCCAAACCATTGCCGGGCGAAGAAGCCCGTTACGCGCAAATGGCTGCCCTTGCCGCCATCGCCAAGGCTGATCCAGCACTGCGCGCCGCGATGATCGACGAAGCGAAAAAAGCCGACCGCGAAGTGATCGACCCGTTGTTGCAGTTCCGCAATTATGGCCTGCAATTACCGGATTACTGGAGCACCGTGAGCAATGGTGCAGCCTTCGGCACCGACTACTTCAGCCGCACCGCCGTCGCACGCTCGAACATTTTCGTGAACCAGCAGAAAGAGACCAAATACTTCTACCAGGACCTCGATCAGAACGGCTTGCGCCTCAATGGTCGCAACGGCTACAGCGTGACCTTCGCCAAGAACAAGCTGCCTCCGGTCAAGGGCTTCTGGTCGCTGACGCTGTACAACGAACAGCATTTCTTCGCGCCCAATGCACTGAAGCGCTACTCCATCGGGACCAAGAACAAATCGCTGCAAACCAATCCCGACGGTTCGCTGACCCTGTATGTGCAGAGTGAGTCGCCGGGCGCAGACAAGGAAAGCAACTGGTTGCCAGCGCCCAAAGACGCCGACTTCTCGTTGTACATCCGCGCCTACTGGCCGCAAGCCGATGCCCTCGACGGTGACTGGACCCCGCCGCCGGTGCTGAAAACCAACTGATCGAGACGAACTTCAAACCGCTCGCAAAAACTCACAGACAATTGCCAGTACCTCATCGGGATGTTCCCGATGGGGCACATGGCCGCAGTTTTCCAGGAGCCGCAGGGTCGTCGGGCCCGAAGCCAGCGAGGTGATGCGCTCTGGATGGAGATGGGAACCGAACTCGTCGTGCTCACCATGCAGGCTCAGCACCGGGCAGCGAACCTGTTGCAGCGCCCCGTCCAGGGTCCACTGACTGAATGCCGGCGACAACCAGGTGTCGACCCATGCGCGCAATACCCAATCGGCCTTGTCACCATGGTACTTGTGCAACCGCTTTAATTGCCCAGGCCCGGCGAACTCGCGCTCGGCTGCGCGAATACCCTGGCAAATGCCGCTGTCCACAAACGCCTGTGCAGACTCGGTGATCAATCCCCGGCAAGCCTGGGGGTAAACGGCGGCACAGTTCACAGCCATGCCGCCCCCCACGCTGTGGCCGAACACTTCGAACCGACTTAAATCCAGATGCTGACGCACAGCCTGAAAGCCTCCCGTGGCTTCCTCCTCGATAAAGTCCAGCGCCAGGGTGCCGGGATGGGCTGCCGATTGCCCGAAACCCAAGCGGTCATAGGCGATCACCCGGCGCCCGCTGGCCTGCGCCAGTCGCTCGGGGAAATCACGCCACAAGGCCACGCACCCCAGCGAGTCATGCAACAGCACGATGGGCGTGCCCTGTTCCTCGTCCGGGTTCCAGCTCTGGGCGTATAGCTGTCCGCTTGGGGTATCGATCCAGTGTTGTCGGGTAGAAATGCGCTGCATCAATGATGTTCCATTGCAATGAATGAAGGCCGAGAGGCGCTCAGCCTTCATGTGTTGGTTCCCGATTGAAGCCGATCACTTCAACGCACCACATGTAAAAAATGCAAGTGACGCTCGTACTGATCAAGGATATCGCCGATGACGTCCTCGCGGCTCCAGCCCATGATGTCATAGTCCTGCCCGCCTTCACGCAAGTACACCTCGGCGCGGAAATATTTGCGGGCATCGCTGCCGTCCTCGCTGTCGCGGATGACGAAGCTCGGCGCGGTGAACGCACGGGGGCGCACCTCATAAAGAAAGCGCCCCTCGCCTGCATGCACCAGTTCCAGCGCCACGTTGCCATCGGACTCACTCACCATGACCTCGTAGCCTTGCTTGCGCAATTCGCCGGCCACCTCCTCGCACGCGGGCTTCACCACCTCTGCAATGAACCGATTGACATGGGAGCGCCTGGGCAGCATCGCAATGTTGCGCAGCCGCCGTTGCCAGCCGCCGTGGGGATGGCGTGAATGATGCGGGCCCGGCAATGCCTGGTTGCGCAAACCACGGCGAGTGGCGTCCAGGTTCAGTGCCTTGAACAGCCCCCAGATCGATGCCAGCAGAATGATCGAGAACGGCAACGCACTGGCGATCGTCGCGGTCTGCAAGGCTTTCAAGCCATTGGCCAGGAGCAGCGCAATCGCCACAACGCCGATGGTCACCGACCAGAAAATCCGTTGCCAGAGCGGTGAGTGGTCATGCCCGGATGACGCCAGCATGTCCACCACCAGTGCACCGGAATCGGCCGAGGTGACAAAAAACACCACCACCATCAGCACAGCGATCATCGACACCAGACCGGAAAACGGGAAGTGTTCCAGGAAGGCGAACAACGCCAGCGAGCTGTCCTGGTCAATCACCTTCGCCAGCTCGGTCACGCCCTCGTTGAGAATCATGTGGATCGCCGTGTCGCCGAATATCGTCATCCACAACAAGGTGAAACCAGCTGGAACGAACAGCACACCGCAGACAAATTCGCGAATGGTTCGCCCCCGTGAAATACGCGCAATAAACAGCCCCACAAAGGGCGACCAGGACAGCCACCATCCCCAGTACAGCAGGGTCCAGCCGCCGATCCAGTCGGTGGGTTCATAGGCGTACAGGTTGAAGGTCTTGTTGACGATGTCGGACAAGTAGGCGCCGGTGTTTTGTACGTAGGCCTGTAAAAGAAAAACAGTCGGTCCCAACAGCAGGACAAAAATCATCAGCACTACAGCCAGTCCGAGATTCAGCTCGGACAGGATGCGTATGCCCTTGTCCAGGCCACTGGCGACCGACAACGTCGCCAGCGCGCACGTCGATGCAATCAGAATGACCTGGACCGTGGCGTTCACCGGCAAGCCGAACAAGTGGTGAAAACCGCTGTTGATCTGCAGCACGCCATAGCCTAGAGACGTGGCGACGCCAAACACCGTGCCGAGAATGGCAAAGACGTCGACGGCATGGCCGATTGGCCCGTAGATACGATCGCCTATGAGTGGATACAACGCCGAGCGCAAGGTCAGCGGCAAGTCGTTGCGAAAGCTGAAATACGCCAGGATCAGCGCGACCATGGCGTAGATCGCCCAGGCATGCAGGCCCCAGTGAAAAAAGGTGATTTTCATTGCCTCGCGCGCCGCCGCCACCGTACCGCCTTCGCCCACCGGCGGGCTGGTGAAGTGCATGACTGGCTCGGCCACCCCGAAGAACATCAGCCCGATGCCCATGCCGGCGGAGAACAGCATGGCAAACCAGCTGCTGTTGCGATAATCCGGCTCGCTGTGATCCGGGCCCAGCTTGATGTCCCCATATCGACTCACGGCCAGGAACACTGTGCTGATCAGGATCAGTGCGACCGCCAGGATGTAGAACCAGCTGACATTGGTGTTGATCCATTGCTGGATAAAGTCGAACCGGGTCTGGGCTTCGACCTGGAAGATCACGGCGTAGAGCACCAGCACCAGGATCAGTACGGCGCTGGTATAAAAGACGGGGGGATTGAGGGTGCTCTTGGGTCTGGAAGGGCTGTCCATGATCGAGTCGTTCTCTTCTGACGCAAAGAGTTCGCATGTGCTATCCAACATGCTCGTG
Organism: Pseudomonas sp. P8_241; assembly: GCF_034008315.1. Classification (NCBI taxonomy): domain Bacteria; kingdom Pseudomonadati; phylum Pseudomonadota; class Gammaproteobacteria; order Pseudomonadales; family Pseudomonadaceae; genus Pseudomonas; species Pseudomonas sp. P8_241. Next base: position 3,685,218 of record NZ_CP125377.1, read on the forward strand.
GGCTTCAACGGCTAATCGAGTGTAGTCAGCGCAGCCACTTCCTGCCGCTCGTCAGCGCGTGCGCACCTTTTGCCTCGCCTGCGCTTCCAACGCTCTATACCCCTCGAATGGATGGCCCCCTCCATGAACAGAAAAATAGCCGCGCTGACACTGGCAAGCTTGTTGTCGACGGGCTCCGTATTGGCGCTTGCGACCGAGAAGAACGTTCATGAGCATACCCTTCCTCCGGACGCTGTTCCTGGCGTCAACAAGGCTCAGGGGCCTGAATCGAATGAGGAGAAGGCCGACAAAAAGGGCGAAGAGTCGTCAGGTTCAAACTCGGGCGCCGAGTCGCATGAAACGGAAAAAGATGCGGCGTCGTCGAGCAGTTCGGTCGAGGACGTGAAGAACTGACGCCCCATGGGTTGGCGCGGTTCCAACGCATTGTCGATTTGGCAGCGACTCGTTCGACAAACGATGATCGTTCAAGAGAAGCCATCAGGAGAAGACCATGCGCAAACTCATTGTTGCCGCCTTCATCAGCCTGGACGGCGTTATTCAAGCGCCCGGTGGCCCTGATGAGGACACCAGCGGCGGGTTCCGTTTCGGTGGCTGGATTGTGCCCTACACCGATGCCACGTTCGGTCAGGCCATTGAAGAGCTGTTCGCAAAACCCTTCGAGTTGCTGTTGGGGCGTCGCACCTACGACATATTCGCCGGGTATTGGCCGCACCGGCAGGACGATTCAAACAGCCGCAGCATCCCCAGCCTGTTCAACAGCGTGCCCAAGCATGTGGCCACCCATCGCAGGGACAACCTTGCCTGGCACAACAGTCACGCGCTGGAGGGAAACCTTGCCGACGCCATTCACGCGCTTAAACAACAGGACGGCGCGCCCCTGTTGACCCAGGGCAGCGGCGACCTGGTGCGCCAGTTGTTTGAAGCCGGGCTAGTGGACGAACTTAGACTGTTGATTCACCCCATTGTGCTGGGACGAGGCAAGCGATTGTTCGACGACAACGCCCTGGCATCGGCCTTCACCCTGGCGCATTCAACTGTCACGCCCGGTGGAGTGCTGATTACCCATTACGTGCGCAGCGGCGAAGTGCGTACCGGATCATTCCGATAACGGGGCACAAGTTCTCAGCCCCCCGCGAGGTGCGGGGGGCTGGATACAGAACGTTAATACTTGATGTCTCGCGCGGTGTCACGATTGTCCTGTTTGGTGTCGCGCTTGTCCTGACGGCAGTCGTTGCGACTCTTTTCATCGCCCTCCTTGCACTCTTCCTTGACCTCTCGGGCCGCGTCGCGCCCTTCCTGCTTGGTATCGCGCGACTCTTGTCGCTGGTCAGCCTGATCGGTCGCGTAGGCCAGCGTCGACAACCCGCTGCCGCCCGCTGCAATGGCCAGTGCGGCCAGGGCTGTCAGATATAACTTGCGAATCATGATTTACCTCCGTGCGGAGCAATCAATCACCTCATGCCCCGTGGACAATGCTGATTGTTTTTTGCAGGAGCGAGCTCGCGCCTGCAACTGTATGACTTCAGGGATTTAACGATAGGTCGACCTGAGCGGTCCCACAAGAAAGTCGCTTCCCGCCGGTCGCGAAACATTCAACCCTGGGGATTCAACAGCGCACTGGCCAACAACGTCTCAAGCCCCATCGGCCTGGAAAAGTAAAAACCCTGGGCCTGCCCGGCACCCATTTCACGCAGCAGGTCCAGCGTCGCTTGATCCTCGACGCCTTCGGCGACCACGCTCAGGTCCAGCGATTCGGCCATCCGCACAATCGCCCGGACGATTGCGCGGCTGCGAGCACTGGTGGTCAATTCGAGGATGAACGACTTGTCGATCTTCAAGCCGCTGAAGCGGTATTGATGCACATAGCTGAGGGATGAAAACCCGGCCCCAAAATCATCGAGCACCACCGACATGCCGTTGTCGGCCAATTGCTGCATGGTCAATCGGGCGATGGCGGGCTCTGCCACCAACGCACCTTCGGTCAATTCCAGGCAGATCCGCGACGGCGCGACCCCGTGCCGGTCCAACAGCGCCAGCACCTCACTGGCGAAATCCGGGCGCGTCATGCTGTAACTGGAGCAATTGATGTGCACGGCAGGCCAATCGGCGTGTTCCGGTTGTGCGAGGATCACGGCAATGCTGGTGAGCATGTACAGGTCCAGCCGACCGATCAGGCGCAAGCCCTCTACATCCGGCAGAAACTCGCCAGGTTCGATCACCCGGCCACCCGGCTGATGCCAGCGAATCAGCGCTTCCAGGGCCATGAGTTCACCGGTTTCGACGCTGACAATGGGCTGAAAATACGGCAGCAGTTCATCCGTCCGTTTGAGCGCATTACGCAAGGCGCCCTCACGCTCCACCTGGTCCGAGACTTCACGGCGCACTTCCTGATTGAACACCGCATAGCTGTCGCGCCCGGCACTCTTGACCCGGTACATCGCGGCATCGGCATCGCGCAACAGGTCAGCGGGCTCGTGATGAAACTGACTGTCGGCACTGACAATACCGATGCTGCAGGACGAAAAAACTTCATAGCCATTGATGAAAAACGGCAGATCAAACGCGACCAGAATCCGTTCGGCGATTTCGATCATCACCTCCAGCGGCGCCTCGGGAGCCAGCACCGAAAACTCATCCCCCCCCAGGCGCGCCAACATGTCGGTGTCACGCAGACACCCGCGCAAACGCTGGGCAGCCTCCATCAACAGCAGGTCGCCAAAATGATGGCCAAGGCTGTCATTGACCATTTTGAAGCGGTCGAGATCGATGAACATTACGGCCAGGTGCCCGCCTTCGCTACCGAACCGCGACCAGGCCAGATTAAGGCGCTGTTGCAGATAGGTGCGATTCGGTAGCCCGGTCAACGCATCGTGGGAGTTTTCGTGTTGCAACTTGGCATTGGCGTGATCGAGCTCGCGGGTTCGGCTCTGCACCCGGGCTTCGAGTTTGAGATTGGCGACATGAATCGCTTCGGCGGCCGTGCGCCGCGACAAGGCGGTGTCGATGTGCCGCGACACGAACGTCAGCAGTTCCTGGTCACGCTGGGTGTAGCACACCTGCGCGGTATAGCTTTGCACTGCCAGCACGCCACGCACGACATCGCCATCGAACAAGGGAATGCCCAGCCAGGAATGGGATCGGACCGACTCATGGGCCAGTTCGATTTCACCCTGCGCAGACAATCGTTCAGCTTCACTTGCGTCTATCAGGCAGGGTCGGCGCTGACGGATAACGTACTCGGTCAAACCCCGTCGTCCACGTCGTGCCGCAGGACAGATCGTCTGCCGCTCATCGACATAATACGGAAAGGTCACTTCGCCGGTCGCGTCGTCGAACAGTGCAATGTAGAAGTTCTGCGCGAACAGCAGATCGCCGACGATGCCATGCAAGGTGTGAAACAGCTCGGCCATGTCGCCGGGCTGGCTCGACAGTTCGGCAATCTGGAACAGCGCGCTTTGCAAATGCTCGGCACGCTCGCGTTCGGCGACTTCCTGGCGCAATGCATCATTGAGCGCCGACAGCTCCAGGGTGCGACGCATCACTGTGGCTTCCAGGTCCTCGCGGTGCAGAATCCGGTCCAGCGCCATGGCCACGTGCCGGGCCACCACCAGAAACAGCGCGCGGTCCTCGGCGCTGTAGGTACGGGAAACGTCGTAGACCTGCATCGCCAGCATGCCAAACACCTCGTCCGAGGCGTTTTTCAACGGCGCGCCCATCCAGAACTCGGGGCGATCCCCCACGCAGTAGAAACGCCCCTCGGCCTGCGCCGCGAGAATCCCGGCGGCGTCGATCAGCAATGGCTGGCCAGTGGTCAACACCTGGCCCGTCAACGACAGGCGTGAAGGGACAAGGTATTCGTAGTTCTCCGACTCCAGGGCATCGACGTCAATGATGTCGACGTAGTACGGGTAGTCGATCTTGCCACTGTGCGGGTCATACAGCGCGAGATAGAAGTTCTCGGCGTCGATCAGGCTGGCCAGAAGCCGGTGAACCCCCACCAGAAACACTGAGCGGTCGCGAGTCGAACTGGCCAGGTAAGTGATTTCATACAGCACCCGCTGGGTGATCTGCGCACGGGCAAGGGTATTGGTCTGTATCTGCATGCCCAGGCGTCGGGCGAAGTCGGCGAGCGCCGGCTCGTCGGCATCATGGACTGGCGCGAGCAGCCAGCCCAACACACTTTCGCCCTTACCGGTCGGCCAGCCGTGCAAGCGACGGGTCGAACAAAAGGTTGCGAACTGCTCATTTGCAATGTTTGCGGGCCACTGGACAAGAGGGTCGCCCTGGCCGACGCAATGCATCTGTTCACCGGCACGATAAAACGCCCAGGCGGTGGTGTGGGCCCAGTTGCGCGCTGAATCGAGCAATTGTTCGATCGTATCGTCGTTGCCTGCGCAGATCGTACCGACACCGTCGCAGTCGTTTGATTGCCGCGGGAAGTCGGTCAACGTACTAAAACTCATCAGCGCTCCCTGAGCCAAAACCGGCGATGCTTTCTTCAATAGTTGCTAGCAATGAGCCGGCGAGCTTCCCGTTTAAAGCGTATAGCGGTTTTTTTCAATAATTTTATTCACTTTGGTGTCTCTTCCGTGACCGGTACAGCGGCACTCGTCTCACGGTTTTGGCGCGAATCATGCCTGTTTCATCGACATGAAGTCGGTACTGGCTATGTGGATGACACTTCTGAAGTGAACCGTCCTGGCCCCTGCCCCGATAATCGAAGACTTATGGACGAACAGTCGAGGATCAGCATGACGAATGCAACGACAGAACAAGTCAGCCCGAGTACGTTGAGAAGAGTGATTGTAGCGGCCGGCATCGGCAACTTCGTCGAATGGTTCGATTTCGCCGTCTATGGTTTCCTGGCCACGACCATTGCCCAGCAATTTTTCCCCAGCGGCGATGCCAGTGCCGCACTGCTGAAGACCTTTGCAGTGTTCGCCGTGGCGTTTGCGTTTCGGCCTCTAGGCGGGATTTTCTTCGGCATGCTGGGCGACCGGATCGGCCGCAAGCGAACCCTGGCGATGACAATTTTGCTGATGGCGGGTGCAACGACCCTGATCGGTTTGCTGCCCACTTATGCTGCGATCGGGGTCATGGCGCCGATTCTTCTGTCGCTGATCCGTTGCGCCCAGGGTTTTTCCGCCGGGGGCGAATACGCGGGGGCCTGTGCGTATTTGATGGAGCATGCACCCAGTGATAAACGTGCCTGGTATGGCAGTTTCATCCCGGTGTCGACCTTTTCCGCGTTCGCTGCGGCAGCCGTGGTGGCCTACGCACTGGAGGCTTCATTATCGGCCGAAGCGATGGGCAGCTGGGGCTGGCGCCTGCCATTCCTGATTGCTGCCCCGCTGGGTCTGGTGGGGCTTTACCTGCGCTGGAAGCTGGATGAAACACCGGCCTTCCAGGCGGTGAAACAGGAACATGCAGTCGCCCACTCGCCGCTCAAGGAAACCTTGCGCAACCATGGTGCGGCGATCTGTTGCCTGGGCGCCTTTGTGTCACTCACGGCGCTTTCGTTTTATATGTTCACCACCTACTTCGCGACCTACCTGCAAGTCGCGGGTGGCCTGAGTCGTGCGACGGCGCTGCTGGTGTCATTGATTGCCTTGCTGTTCGCTGCCGCCATTTGCCCGCTGGCCGGGCTGTACTCAGACCGGATCGGGCGTCGAATCACGGTCATGACGGCGTGTGTGCTGTTGATCCTGGTCGTGTATCCATCGTTTTTGATGGCCAGTTCCGGCTCGTTCGCAGCGTCCATCATCGGCGTGATGCTCCTGGCGGTCGGCGCGGTACTGTGTGGCGTGGTCACGGCCGCGTTGCTCTCTGAAACCTTCCCCACCCGCACCCGGTACACCGCGTCGGCGATCACCTACAACATGGCGTACACCCTTTTCGGCGGTACCGCACCGCTGGTGGCGACGTGGCTGATCAGCACCACCGGCAGCAACTTGTCGCCAGCGTTCTATCTGATTGCGGTTGCATTGCTCGCGCTGGCGGGTGGACTGGCCTTGCCGGAGACTTCAAGGATTTCGCTGCATGATATTCCGACGCAGGAGAAAGGCGTGGGCATGAAGGCTGAGGCCTGAAACGCAAACAAGCCGGGGCGGTGGAGCAATGCAAGCGCTTCACCCCGGCTATTGAGCCCTGACACGGCTGAAGGAAAGCGAAGGCAGTTTTTTATCCGCCTGGCAACGGGAAGCTCTATGTTTTTATGGACCAGATAAGACGCACTCACCATCAAGGCGATGGTGCCCCAAAGCAGTACATGTGGACTCACCGCCGGATAGGCAACATTGAAAATCATGAAGCCAGTCATTTGATGCAACAAATAAAGTGGATAGGTCAGTGCACCTAATGTCGCCCAGCTCATCGTCCGCAGTGCCGCCGTATAATTAGTGCTGTTCGAAGGAAGGTTCATGGGGGTCGCTTTCCGGACAGGAAGGAGGGCGAGGACCGACTAATGAACAAACCTCATGAACCCTTGCCGATTCTCCCGTCTAGTGCCCACCAACCAGTTCGCTTACTGTTTCCTCAGCGTCATTGCATTCACGCCAATGTACGCAGAGCAGTTGAAGTCCTTTTGCCATGCTTATTGCGGGCCACCATCACCCCCAGGCACTGGCGACTCGCTGACGTGAGGTATCTCATCCCTCCATCCAAACTTTTCGCTTCAACAAGCGTCCTCTCTTTGAGACCACCAAGCGCTGATTACAGCGAAGGACAAGCGATGACGTTTATGATTTTTCTACTGGCCTGCGCTGCCGCGGCAAGCACAGGTCTGATTTTCAAACCGGGCCCGTGGTACGAATCTCTCGTCAAACCTGGTTTCACCCCCCCCAAGTGGGCGTTTCCGGTCGCCTGGTCGATTATCTATCTGTTGCTCGCCTGGGCCGGTTACCGGTTGACCCTGCTACCGGGAAGTCAGGCGGTGCTGGCGTTATGGGCGGCGCAGATTGCGCTGAATACGCTGTGGACCCCGGTGTTCTTCGGCGCACAGCGAATTTTCGCAGGCATGCTAATCCTCTCGATGCTGTGGCTTGTGGTCGCGGCCATGGTGGTGATGGCTTTGAAGATTGACGTGATCACCGGTTTGATTCTGTTTCCTTACCTTGTGTGGCTGTGCGTAGCCGCCGCGCTGAACTTCTCCATCCTGTGTAATAACCGCTGACACAATGTCATGAAATGAAAAGCAATTGTCGTCGAAAGCATCGTTGACATTGCCGAAATCCGCGTAGAACGAAGTCGCCAGCAGTATCGGGACCGGGCTGATCGGCGTTAGCCAGCACTGCAGGAATCCATCGGCTGCGAGTACCCACGGCGGGGTTATTCGTAGTCGATTCAGCCGCTCTACCGGTTCTGATTTACATGCTCTGACTGATACTAATAATCCGAAAAGGAATCGCACTCTATGCGTGTGAATTTGCCTGTAACCGAGCATGAAAGAAGCTTCCCCGCCGACCAACGCTTGATCTCCACGACCGATCTCGATAGCCGAATCACTTATTGCAACGACTCATTTGTCGATATCAGCGGTTTCACTTACGACGAGCTGGTCGGTCAGACCCACAACCTGGTTCGACACCCCGATATGCCACCCGGGGTATTCCTGCATATGTGGCACACCATCAAGCAAGGCAAACCCTGGATGGGGATTGTGAAAAATCGCTCGAAGAATGGCGATTTCTATTGGGTCAGTGCCTACGTCACCCCTATCTATGAAAACGGCCGCATGAGTGGTTACGAGTCGGTGCGCTCCGTGCCCAGTCGCGACCAGGTACGTCGCGCCTCGGCACTCTATGCGAGGATGCGGGCCGGCAAGCCGATCGTTGCCCGGAGTGCACGGATTTTGCGGCCACTGAAAAACGCCTGGCCATTACTGATGGCAGGCGGGGTTTCGCTGTTGGCGGGGCACTGGCTCCCAGGCACCGCGGCTCAGGGGATTCTGGTGGCGAGCCTCAGTGTTGCCTGGTACCTGATCGAATCCCGACACCGCAGCGCCATCGAGCGCACCCTGGCCGAACACCCGAAAGCCTTTTCCGATCCCTTGGTCGCGCTGACCTACAGCGACAACCACGGCCCCCAGGGTCGACTGGACATGGCCATGCTGAGTGAGGAAGCGCGCTTGCAGACCGCCTTGACCCGTCTCGTCGACGCGGTGGTCAATGTGAAGTCCCAGGCAGCACAGTCCTCCGAACTCTCCGGTTCACAAGCGCAATCGCTGGATCGCCAGCGCAATGAAACGGATCAGTCCGCTGCGGCCATCTCGCAAATGGCGGCAACCGTTCAACAGGTGACTCAAAACGTCATCAGTACCGCGCATGCCGCCTCCGAAGCCGACCAGTTGACGAAAGATGGCAGCCAGTTGGCCCAGCAAAGCCTGCACGCGATGGAAGCCATGAACGAAGCCGTCAATGACATCGGTCAGGCAGTCAACACATTGGCCAGCGAGACGCAGTCAATCGGCACCGTCGTCGACGTCATCACATCCATTGCCGAACAGACCAACCTGCTGGCGCTCAATGCGGCGATCGAGGCGGCCCGGGCGGGTGAGCAAGGCCGAGGTTTCGCCGTGGTTGCCGACGAGGTGCGCTCCCTGGCGCAACGCACTCGCACGTCGACCGAGCAGATCCACGGCATCATCAGTTCACTGCATGTCGGTGTTGATCGCGCCGTTTCCTCAGCCAGCAAGGGTGAGCAGATTTCCCGCGAAAGCATGCAGCGTGTCGAGGCGGTACAGACAGCCCTGGTCGGCATCAGTCAAGCCGTCAGCCGCATTACCGATATGAGCCAGCAAATGGCGTCGGCATCAGAAGAGCAAAGCCACGTGACTGAAGACATCAACCAACAGATCACCCGTATCGCCCAGTTGTGCGATCACAGCGCCGGTCAGGCCCAGCAAGGCGCCGCGATCAGCAAGGAACTTGAAGCAATGGCCGATTACCTGCACGGCCTGGCCGAGCGTTTCAGCCGATAGCCTAACGCTTCACCCTCCCTCCCCGCGCATTCGGCTGTCTGAGTCAGGCAGCCGAATGCCCCTCGCAAAAATTTGGGTCTGTCATTGATAGCCAAGCGTCTGTCGTCAAATGTAAAGCGCCTCCCACCAGCGGGCGTTTTAATGGCAGTACTAAAAAAACTCCGCCTGAGTCACGCGTTGTTTGGTACGCCAAGCAGGAGAATAACAATATGAAATTCGTGAAAAGTCTTTTGGCTGCGTCACTGCTCTCGACCCTGGCCCTTGATGCACAGGCCCTGGTCTCGAGTCGGGAAGCCGCCGAACTGGGCGCCAGCCTGACGCTGGTTGGCGCTGAAAAGGCCGGTAACGCCGACGGTTCAATCCCGCCTTACAGCGGTGGCCTGACCACTGCCCCGGCCGGTTTCAAGACCGGTGACAGCATGCGCCCGGATCCTTACGCAGCGGAGAAACCCCTGCTGGTAATCAATGGCAAGAACGTTGATCAGTACGCTGGCATGCTGACGGCCACCACCGTTGCATTGGCCAAGCGTTTCCCCGGCTACCGCATCGACGTTTACCCGACCCATCGCACAGCATCGCTGCCGGAGGCGGTACTGGAAAACAGCCGCAAGAATGCCACCGGCGCCAAATCCCTCAGTGGCGGGATAGCTTTCGATAATGTCTTGCCCGGCGTGCCGTTCCCGATCCCGCAATCGGGCGCCGAGGCGATGTGGAATTTCCTGCTGCGTTATCAAGGCGTCAACATCCGCTCCAAATACGATTCGTGGAGTGTCGACTCGGCGGGTGTGGCGAGCCTGGCGGTTACCGGCGAAGCATTTGTCTCGTTCCCGATCTACGAGAACATGTCGAAGCCGATCAACAACTCCGACATCTATTACCAGTTGAAGCTGTCCTATACCGGACCTGCGCGGCGAGCCGGCGAGTCGGTCATGCTCAAGAACGCCACCAACCCGCTGCAACGTCCTGGTCGCGCCTGGCAGTACATGCCGGCCCAGCGCCGGGTCAAACAGATTTCGATCCTGGCCTACGACACGCCGAACCCGGGAACTGCCCGTGCACTCGAACTGTATGACTGGACCCTGGTGGGCAAGCAGGAAATGATCGTGCCCTACAACACCTACAAACTGACCTATGCCCGCGATGCCAAGTCGCTGACCACCCCCAATTACCTTTCCCCGGACTTCGTGCGCTGGGAAAAACACCGCGTCTACGTGGTGGAGGGCAACCTCAAGCCCGGTGCAAAACACATCTACCAGAAACGCCGCTTTTACCTGGATGAAGACACCTGGGCCGCTGTGGCCTCCGATCAATACGACACCAAGGGACAACTTTACCGTGGCTCCTTCGCTTTTCTCAGCCAGAGCTATGACGAGCAGGTCCCGGATGCCACCCCGTTCATGACCTACGACCTTTCCCAGGGCACCTACAACATCAACGGCGTAGTCGGCCCCCATGGCGGCATTCACTACATCGCGCCGCTATCGACGGCGCAGTGGGTGCCGGAATCCATGGCGGGTGCCGGCATTCGCTGAGGCGGACACCTATCTAGAGAGAAAGAACGAATCGGTATTCGCCCACCGTCTTGTCGCTACAAGACGGTTGTTCAAGCACGAAGCCGCACCGATCGAGTACTTTTCTGGAGCCCGCGTTTTGCGCATAGACATAAGCCACCAGCTGCGTTAGTTCCCAGCGCCCCCTTGCCTCCCGGATCAAATGTTCAAGCGCCAGTGTCGCAAGACCCTGGCCGCAAACACTTTGATCAATCCGATAGCCCACTTCGGCACTGCCCTGCAAGGGGTCGATGCATTTCAAATTGGCGCGACCCACTATTCGTTCATTGGCATCTTCGAGAACAAAGGGGTGCCAGCGACCGACCGCCAAACCAGACAAATAATCATCAATATGTTCGGCAACTCCCGGCAATGAGTAGAAAGAGGGATCGCGCGCATCGATATGTGATTCGAACCATTGGCGATTAAGCACTTCGAATGCCAACAGCGCTTGGGCATCGGCCCGTTCCAGTTCGCGAACCCTGAATGAATTCATTTTGCACATTCCTTGTGTTTACAAGCGGTGGCTTTATTTGATTCGTCTCGCAGGGCTGCATGAATGCGCTAGCCAATAGCGCCATCAGGCAACTGATCCACTGCTGGAAGTTGTCAATGCCTGCGGCGATGTCGCACAAGCAACGAAGTAAATCACGCTGAAAACCTGACGATAACCCTTCACTGCACCACAAAGCGACGAGCGACATTGAAATCTGCGCCCTGGCCCCGCGCAAGGTGAATAAGCAAACTAGGCTAGAACGGGCCTCTTGATGAGCGAACGGGAGTTCTGTTGTCGGGTTAGTTGTTCTCCTTGCGCTCTCCGGGCACAGGTTTGGGGGGTAACTCACCAGGATCCTGGTCGTTGCAGACTCGATTGAGAGAGGCAACACCCGGGATCGACACCGATAAAGGAAGGCCGTCATGCAACGACTCCCGCATCGCTCCAGGCTTTACGTTGCCTGTTCACTCCTGTTGGCACTCAACGGTATGACCCAAGCGGCACAAACCGAAAAAACCAATATCCTGTTCATTGTTTCCGATGACACCGGCTACGGTGACCTGGGGCCTTACGGTGGCGGTGTCGGGCGCGGCATGCCGACCCCCAGCATTGATCAACTGGCCGCCCAAGGCGTCACCTTCCATTCCTTTTACGCCCAGCCCAGTTGCACGCCAGGCCGGGCTGCCATGCAGACCGGGCGCATCCCCAACCGCAGCGGAATGACCACCGTGGCCTTTCAGGGTCAGGGCGGCGGCTTGCCGGCCGCCGAATGGACGTTGGCTTCGGTGTTGAAAACCGCTGGCTACGACACCTACTTCACCGGTAAATGGCATTTGGGCGAAGCCGATTACGCACTGCCCAACGCACAAGGCTATGACGTGATGAAATACGTCGGCCTTTATCACCTCAACGCTTACACCTACGCCGACCCGACCTGGTTCCCGGACATGGATCCGGAAACCCGTGAGATGTTTCAAAAGGTGACCAAAGGCGCATTGTCCGGCAAGGCGGGTGAAAAACCCGTCGAAGAATTCAAGGTCAACGGTCAGTACGTCGACACGCCTGTCGTGGATGGCAAGCCAGGCGTGGTTGGCATTCCGTTCTTTGATAACTACGTTGAAAAAGCCACCCTGGAGTTTCTCGACACGGCCGCCAAATCCGACAAACCGTTCTTCATCAACGTCAACTTCATGAAAGTGCACCAACCGAACATGCCGGCACCGGAGTTCATTCACAAGTCCATGTCCAAGTCCAAATACGCCGACTCTGTCGTCGAACTCGACACCCACATTGGGCGCATCATGGACAAGCTCAAAGCACTGGGTCTGGATAAGAACACGTTAGTGGTTTACACCACGGACAACGGCGCCTGGCAGGACGTTTATCCGGATGCCGGCTACACCCCGTTCCGCGGCACCAAGGGCACCGTGCGTGAAGGCGGCAACCGGGTTCCGGCCATCGCCGTCTGGCCCGACAAGATCAAACCGGACACGAAAAACCACGAGATCCTCGGTGGCCTGGACCTGATGGCGACGTTCGCTGCCGTTGCCGGGGTGAAACTGCCGGAAAAAGATCGCGAAGGTCAGCCAATCATCTTCGACAGTTACGACATGACACCGGTGCTCACCGGCAGTGGCCCGTCTCCACGCAAGGAGTGGTTCTACTTCACAGAGAACGAACTGTCTCCGGGTGCGGCCCGTGTCGGAAACTACAAGGCCGTGTTCAACTTGCGCGGTGATAATGGCGCGCAGACCGGTGGCCTCGCTGTGGACACTAATCTGGGATGGAAAGGCGCAGAAAAATATGTGGCGGTGGTGCCTCAGGTCTTTGACTTGTGGCAAGACCCGCAAGAGCGCTATGACCTGTTCATGAACAACTTCACCGAGCGCACCTGGACGATGGTGCCGATCTCTGCCGCGATCATCAAACTGATGAAAACCTATGTCGATTATCCGCCACGCAAACTGCAAAGCATGGGTTACGACGGGCCAATCGAGTTGTCGCAGTACCAGAAATTCCAGTACCTGCGTGACGCTCTGAAAAAAGACGGCATCAACCTGTCATTGCCCGCTGGCAACTAGGCACCTTCGCAGTGACGGCCCTGCACGGGGTCGTCACGCTCAAACATCGAGCCTGGGTCGAAACGTAGGGCGGTGGCCATACGCAGGTTGGTAGACCGGGACAAGGAAACCGGCGCGCCCAAGGACGCCCTGTGCATGGCCACCATGTAGCAGAGCAGAAAAACGCTGCAAGCAGTGACGTGCTGAACCTTGTAAAACCCGGGCTACCAAACCCGATCGCTGCTGTTTCTCAACGACCGGCAAACGATAGAGCCTGGCTTCAAGGCGCACAAGCCGGCGGATTCCGGCGTAGCTGTAGGCAATGACGCGAGGTGTTGTAGCTTGCGAGAAGTAACGTCCTACAACCCTTAAACACACCTATAGCCCAGATTGAAGAAGATATCCCAAACACAAAAAACTGTGGGAGCGGGCTTGCCCGCGATGGCGGTGTGTCAGGCGCAATTGAAGTCGCCTGACAGGACGTCATCGCGGGCAAGCCCGCTCCCACGGGGAACAGGGGTGCAACCTGTACCGCTTCAAGGATTGATCTGATACCCCTTGCCCTGCAAACAGCTGTTGTAGGCCGTCGTGGTATTCGCCGCTGTGGTCTTTTCCTCTTCGCGGCGGTCCTGACGCTGGCGTGAGCCACCGACAACCATGCCGGCCGCAGCAGCCTCCTTGGAACGGTCCTGGCGTATGTCCTGTTTCACATCGCTGTCGACACGGTCATCAAACTCTTCGTGCTGATTGCTGCGCACGCCCGACGCCACGGCACCGGCTGCCGCCCCCGCCGCCGCCCCCTTGGCCCGTCCGCCTGATGAAGACGAAGACGTCGATGTACTCTGACTGTTGGCGATGTTCTGGCATTCGGTCATATCCGTCTGCGTTTGCTGCGAACTCTGCCCCTTCATCGGAACCACCGTCTGGGCCCATCCAGGGGCACTCAAAAGTGACAATGCGATGCACAGGCTAACCGGCGAAAACCTTTTCATGTTGACCTCCGTCAGGCCTGCCACACGTGCAAAGCCCTGGGTTCAGTGGCGGACGGCGAGCGACAATGCGCGTCGCCGTCGATCGGGTGAAACACCAGTAAAGTGTAGTTCACCGCTACACCCCCTCCGCCCCGTCGATCAGGCTTCGACGCCCGGCTTCGGGTACAACTGCTCGTCAAATTGCGACAGTTTCGGGAACACCAGCGGCTGATCGTCGCTCAGGTGCTGCAAGCGCAGGCTGTAATCCTCCAGAAAGCCCTTGCGCGCTTCTTCACTGATGTACGGCACATGCCAGGCCACGAACGGTTCCAGCACGTCGAACCCGACATAGGCCAGCGTTCCGCGCAGGATCGGGCGCAACATGTCCTCCAACGGCCCATGAATCGCGCCTTCGCCAAACATGTGTTCGCGCCCGCCCAGTGTCACGGTGACCAGCGCTTTCTTGCCGGCCAGACCGCCCTGATCGTAAAAACGCTTGCCGCCATAGCAGATGCCGGACACCAGCACCCGGTCGATCCAGCCCTTGAGCATGGCCGGCGCGGAGAACCAGAAGATCGGGAAGTTGAGGATCAGCAGATCGGCCCACAGCAGTTTGTCGAGTTCAGCCTGGATGTCCGCCGCCAGCGATTGGCTTTTCACGCCCAGGCGTTGTTCCAGGGCGTAGACCAGGTACTCGGGGTTTTCCCGCGACGAGAAGTCCGCGTCGCTGGCCACCGGGTTCCAGTTCATTTTGTACAGGTCGCTGACCTGCACTTCGTGGCCCTGGGCTTCAAGGGTGGCGACGGCCTGGTCCCGCAGGGCGGCGGTGAAGGATTGCGGCTCCGGGTGAGCGTGGACGATCAGTACTTTCATGGTGATTCCTTAGACTTTTTCCAGCGTATCGGTTGAAGAGTTAGAAGCGCGTGTGGCCAGCAGCCGGTCGAGCCAGTCGGGGTCCATTTGCGGTTCGGAAGAAAACAGCAAACCGGTGTAGTCCTGATGCGGCGGGGTGAAGATCTGGCTGCGCGAGCCGTGGTCCACCACCCTGCCCCGTTGCATCACCAATACCTCATCGGCAATCGCCCGCACAGTGGCAACATCGTGGGTGATGAACAGGTACGCGACCCCCAATTCTTGCTGAAGGCGGTTGAGCAATTTCAGGACGCCTTCGGCCACCAGCTGATCGAGCGCCGAGGTCACTTCGTCGCAGATGATCAGTTGCGGATCGGCCGCCAGGGCTCGGGCGATGCAGAGGCGTTGTTTTTGCCCACCGGACAGTTCACGGGGCTGACGCTCCATGAAGGTAGCGGGGTCGAGTTCGATCATTTCCAGTAACTCGGCGACCCTGGCGCGCATGGCCTTGCCCTTGAGGCCAAGATAAAACGTCAGTGGACGGCCGATGATGTCGACGATGCGCTGACGCGGATTGAGCGCGGTGTCGGGGATCTGGTAGATCATCTGGATGCGCCGCAATTGCTCCTTGCTGCGCTGACGAAAATCCGCCGGCAGCGGCTGGCCATCGTACAACACCTCGCCGTAGGTCGACGGCAACAAACCGGTGATCAGCCGCGCCGTGGAGCTTTTGCCGCTGCCCGACTCGCCGATCACCGCCAGAGTCTGGCCGCGATACAGTTTCAGGCGGACGTCATGCAGAACCGGTTGCTGGCCGTAACTGGCGCAGCTGTTGCGCAATTCCAGCAGCGGTTGTTCCTGTTGCGGGCAGGCCTTGGGTTCGGTGCGGAAACTGCGCACCGCCCACAGCGATTTGGTGTAGTCCTCCTGCGGATCGCCAAGCATCTGTCGGGTCTCGGCCTCTTCCACCAGTTTGCCGTGACGCAGCACCATGATGCGGTCGGCCATTTGCGCCACCACCGCCAGGTCGTGGCTGATGTAGATCGCCGCGCTGCCGTAGGTCGCCACCGCATCGCGAATCGCGGCGAGCACTTCGATCTGGGTGGTGACGTCCAGCGCAGTGGTCGGTTCGTCGAAGATGATCAGGTCCGGATGGCAGGCCATGGCCATCGCCGTCATTACTCGCTGCAACTGCCCGCCTGACACTTGATGCGGATAGCGATGGCCGATGGTTTCGGGGTTGGGCAGGCGCAGTACGCGATATAGTTCCACCGCTTCGCGCATGGCCTGTTCGCGGCTCATGCCGCCGTTTTTCACGGCGGTTTCGACATGTTGGTCGATCAATCGATGGGCCGGATTGAACGAGGCCGCCGCGCTTTGCGCCACATAGGCAATACGCAGACCCCGCAGTTTGCGCAGGGCTTCAGGCTTGGCCTTGAGCAGGTCGATGCCGTCGAAATGCACCGAACCACCGGTGATTCGGCAGCCGTCGCGGGTGTAGCCCATGGCTGACAGGCCGAGGGTCGACTTGCCCGCGCCGGACTCGCCAATCAACCCCAACACCTCGCCCCGTTGCAGCGTCAGATCGATGCCTTTTATCAGCGGATGCCAGGCGTCTTCGTAGTGACCTTCAATGTGCAGGTCGCGAATTTGCAGCAAAGGTTTAGTCATCGTCATGTTCAGCATTCCTTGAGGCCGCTGGATTTGTGCAGCATCCAATCGACGACGAAGTTGACGCTGACCGTGATCAACGCCACGGCCAGGGCGGGCAGCAATGGGCTGATGTCGCCGAAGGTGATCAACACAGCGTTGTCGCGCACCATGCTGCCCCAGTCAGCGGTAGGCGGTTGAATGCCCAGGCCGAGGAACGACAGCGCACTGATGAACAGGAACACGAAACAGAAGCGCAGCCCAAATTCGGCAATGAGCGGCGCGGCAGCGTTGGGCAGCACTTCGCGGGTGACCAGCCACCACAGGCCTTCACCGCGCAGGCGTGCGGCTTCGACGAAGTCCTGCACGACCACGTTCATCGCCACGGCACGGGACAGGCGAAACACCCGGGTCGCGTCCAGCAGCGCAATCACCAGCACCAGCGAGGTGGCGTTGGTGCCGACCACGCTGAGGATCAGCAAGGCGAAGATCAGTTGTGGAATCGCCATCAGGATATCCACCACCCGCGACAAGCCCTGATCGACCCAGCCGCCTTTGATCGCCGCGATCAGACCGCTCAAGCCTCCGAGCAGAAACGCCAGCACCGTGGTCAGGAATGCAATGCCCAGGGTGTTGCGCGCGCCGTAGACCAGCCGGCTGAACATGTCGCGTCCCAGGTTATCGGTGCCCAACAGGAACTGCCCGCCCCACGGCTCAAAGCCTGCGCCCACCACCTGAGTTTCGCCAAACGGCGCCAATACCGGCGCGGCCACCAGAATATAAAGCAGGATCATCAGCAGCCCGAACCGGGCGCTCAATGGCGCCCGCCACACTTGTTTCAACAGGTTCATGGTTTACCCCTTCGGATGCATCAGGCGTGGGTTGCTGGCAATCGACAGCACGTCGGCGCTGGTGTTGAGCAGGATGTAGGTCGCGGCGAAGATCAGGCTGCAGGCCTGCACCACCGGGATGTCGCGCTTGGCCACCGAGTCCACCAGCAACTGGCCGAGCCCCGGATAAACAAAGACCACTTCGACCACCACCACGCCGACCACCAGGTACGCAAGGTTCAGCGCCACCACGTTGACGATCGGCGCCAGGGCATTGGGCAAGGCATGGCGCAAGATGATCCGCGATTGGCTGATGCCCTTGAGCCGGGCCATTTCGATGTAGGGACTGGCCAGCAGGTTGATCAAGGATGCGCGGGTCATGCGCATCATCTGCGCGATCACCACCAGGCTCAGGGTCGCGACCGGCAACACCGAGCGCTCCAGGATCGTGCCGAGGGACGCGTCCGGCGCCAGGTTGGAAATGCTCGGGAACCAGTTGAGCTTCACCGCGAACACCAGGATCAGGATGTAGGCGACGAAGAACTCGGGGAACGACACCGCGCTCAGGGCCGAGGTGTTGAGCAACCGGTCGAACCAGCTGTTGCGGTACAACGCCGCGAGCATGCCCAGCAGCAAGGCCAATGGCACGGAAACCAAGGCCGCCAGCAGCGCCAGGCTGAAGGTATTGCCCAAACGGGTGCTGACCAGATCGGCGATGGGACGCTGGTTGGCCAGTGACACGCCAAGGTCACCTTGCAGCAAGTGCCAGATCCAGTGGCAGAAGCGCGTCAGTGGCGGCAAGTCCAGACCCAGTTGCGCGCGGTAGGCCGCCACGGTTTCCGGAGTGGCGGACTGGCCGAGCATGGCCTGGGCGATATCGCCCGGAAGCAGGCCGACGGCCAGGAAGATAATCACCGAGACGGCGAACAACGAGAGCAGGCCTAACGCGAGGCGCTGCCCTAACAGCTTGAAAATACTTCTCATTGTGCAGTTCCTTGAATGGCACGCTTGTAAAGACGGCAAACACCACTGTAGGAGCCGGCTTGCTGGCGATGGCGCCCGCATGGGCGGCGCATGGCTCGAGGGCCTCTTCGCTGGCAAGCCAGCTCCTACAGGGGATCTCCATCGTTCCCGGCATTACGCCTGCCACCACCGCTCGATCACCCGCAGCCCATCCAGTTCGCCATAGGGCGCGGTCTGTGCGCCGTGAGCCACCTTGTTCGAGCGCGCCGCCACGGAGCTTGCAAACAACGGCACAATCGCCCCGCCTTCGTCCCGGCACAGTGCCTGCATTTCGTTGTACATCTCCCGACGCAGCGGGTCGTTCATCTCGCCCCTGGCAGCGTTGAGCAGTTGGTTGAAACGCGTGTTGTCCCAGTGGGTTTCGTTCCACGCCGCGCCTTTGGCGTAACCGATGCTGAACATGCGATCGGCGGTCAGGCTGCTGTACCAGAACGAAGTGGTGAACGGCTGCTTCATCCATACGTTGGAGAAGAAACCATCGGCCGGTTCGCGCACCACGTCGATGTCAATCCCCGCTGCACGGGCCTGCTCCTTGAACAACACCGAGGCATCCACCGCGCCGGTATACGCCGCATCGGAGGCTTGCAGGCGGACCTTGAGCGAATCCAGCCCGGCCTTTTTCAGGTGGAAACGCGACTTGTCCGGATCGTAGGTCCGTTGCTCCAGCGCGGTATTGATGAAGCGGCTGCCGGGCTGGATCGGATGGTCGTTGCCCACCAGGCCATAGCCGTACAGCACTGACGCCAGCAGGGTTGCGCGGTTGATCGCGTACTTCATCGCCAGGCGCACGTCGTTGTTCTGGAACACCTGGCTGTCGGTGAGCATCGGGAAGGTGTAGTGCTGGGCGCCTTTGGTTTCTTCGATGAACAGGTTCGGGTTGCGCTTGAGCAACGCCACGGTTTTCAGGTCGACCTTGTTGATCACGTCCACTTGCCCGGTGACCAGCGCATTGACCCGTGCCGCGCCGTCGGAGATGGCCAGCAGCTCGGCGCCGGCAAAGTGCGCCCGACCTGGTTTCCAGTAGTCCGGGTTGCGCTCCAGGGTCATGCGCACGCCGGGCTCGAAGTCCTTGAGGCGATAACCACCGGTGCCGGCGCCGGTCTGCCAATCTGCAACACCATCTTTGCTCGGCATGATCGCCAGATGGTAATCGGCGACCACATACGAGAAATCAGCGTTGCCCGAGTGCAGCTCGAACACCACGCTGTCGCTGCCATTGGCGCTGACCTTGGCGACATCGCCGAGTACAGTCTTGGCCGCCGAGGTGGACTTCTCGCCGAGGTGATGCTGGATTGACGCCGCCACATCAGCCGCGTCTAGCGCCTTGCCGTTGTGGAACGTGACGCCTTGGCGAATCTTGAAGGTCCAGATGCGAGCGTCGGGGGTAGAGGTCCAGCTCTCGGCCAGTTCGGGGATTGCCGTGCCGTCGACAGCGATTTCGGTCAGGGTGTTGTAGACCGCCGAGAAGCCGACGAAGGTGAAGGTATCAGCCCAGGAACCCGGATCTTTAGAGTCAGTGGTGCTGCCTCCGGCCAGTCCCAGACGCAGGACACCGCCAGGCTTTGGTGTGGCCTCTTCGGCAAAAGCGCCAAACGGCAAACCCATGGAGAACGCACCCGCCATTGTTGCGGCAGCTGCGCTGTACTTTAAAAAGTCGCGTCGCGGAAAACTGAATTCATGGTTCGCTTGAGTAATCTTGTTTTTGTTATCGCTCATTGCACTGCCCCTGATCAAAAAGCTAATGAATTACCGGTTCAAAAACACGCAAGACATCGGGCCAGGGCCCGGTGCGAAAATCAGTTGATGGGCCAACGGTCACACCTGAATCGCCTTCACTTCGACGAACTCGTTCAGCCCCTCCTCACCCCATTCACGGCCATTGCCTGACTGTTTGTAGCCGCCGAACGGCGCGTGATAATTGAAGGCCGCGCCATTGAGGAAGCACTGGCCGGCACGCAGTTGGCGGCCCAACTGCAAGGCACGCTCCGGGCTGCCGGCCCAGACGCCACTGGAAAGACCGAACGGCGAGTCGTTGGCGATCTGGATCGCCTGCGCCTCATCGTTGTAGGGAATCAGGCACAACACCGGGCCGAAGATTTCTTCCTGGGCGATGCGCATGCGGTTGTCGACATCGGCGAACAGCGTCGGGCTGACATAGAAGCCGCGTTCAAACGCTGGCGCAGCATCGCCACCGCACAACAGCCGCGCCCCTTCCTGTTGGCCGACCTTGATGTAATCAAGCACGGTGCGTTTTTGTCCTGCCGAACACATCGGGCCGAGGAAGCTCTGTGGGTCGAGGGGATCGCCCATGCGCAAGCTGACGGTTTCTTCGAACGCCAGCTCCACGGCTTCGGCATAACGACTGGCCGGCAACAGCATGCGGGTCAGCGCGGTGCAGGTCTGGCCGGAGTTGATCATTACGTCCTGCACGCCATAGCGCACCGCCGCCGCCAGATCGCCATCCTCGGCGATCAGCAGCGGTGACTTGCCGCCCAGTTCCAGGCACACGCGTTTCACCGAAGGCGCCGCCGCTTGCGCGACCCGCACGCCTGCGCCCGTGGAGCCGGTGAACGACACCATGTCCACGTCCGGATGTTTGGCCAAGGCTTCGCCGACTTTCGAACCCGGCCCGCTGACCAGGTTGAACACACCGGCAGGCAGACCGACGTCTTCGATCATCTGAGCCAGCAGGAACGCGTGCAGCGGCGTTTCCTGGCTCGGCTTGACCACCACCGTGCAACCGGCGGCGAGTGCCGGGGCCAGTTTGCCAATCAACTGATGCAGCGGGTAATTCCACGGATTGATGAACGCGCACACGCCCACCGCCTCGCGGATCACCAGCGAATTGCCGATTTCGCGCACTTCGTCCATGAGATGAGCCAGTTCGACGTACTGCTCAAGGCCGGTGATCGGTCCATCGACCTGCACCGAACGGCACCACTGCACCGGCATGCCCAATTCGGTGGTGATGACCGCGGCCATTTCATCGGCACGATTGCGCAGTTGTTCGGCCAATGCACGGATGTAACCGGCACGCACGCTGGACGGTGTGCGCGACCAGGACGGGAAGGCTCGACGTGCAGCCGCCACGGCGTTTTCGACGTCGAGTTCATTACCCTGCGGGACGCTGCCGCAAACTTGCCCGGTGGCCGGATTGATCACCTCGGCGACACCCTGCCCCGACGGTTTTTGCCAGCGGCCATCGATAAACAGTGCCTTGTGATTAAGCATCAACCAACGCCTCCATCAGTTCTTCCGCACAACGTGCAATGCGCTGGCAGGCATCGCGCAGCGGTTCGGCGCTGACCACCAGGCCGAGGCGAATGTGCCCCGCCGCACTCGGACCAAAGGCCTCGCCCGCCAATACCGATACGCCGTGACGATCCAGCAACCGGTCGGCAAACGCTTGGGCACTGAGCCCGGTTTCGCGGATATCGACCATCACGAACATTCCGCCATCGGGCTTCAACGCCCGAATCCCTGGGCAATCGGCCAGGCTGTCGCACACCAGATCGCGACGCTGGCGATAGGCTTCACGCATGGTTTCCAGTTCTGGCAGGTTGTTTTCCAGCGCAATGACGGCAGCGTCCTGAATGAAATCCGGTGAACCGTAGAGCATGCACAACGCGAGGTTTTCCAAGTGAGCCGCGAGGGACGGCGGCGCCACCACCCAGCCGACGCGCCAGCCGGTCATGGCGTGGGATTTCGACAGGCTGTTGAGGGTCGCGGTGCGCTCGGCCATGCCCGGCAGGCTCGCCGGACTCACGTGTTCGCCTTCAAACAGCAGTTCGCTGTAGACCTCATCGGAAATCAGCCACAGGTCGTGGCCGATGCACAGTTCGGCCAAGGCTTGCCAGGTGCTGCGCGGCAGGCTCGCACCGGACGGATTGTGCGGGCTGTTCAAGGCCAACGCCCGGGTGCGTGGAGTGATGCGCGCCGCGACGTCTTCGGGCAACACGCGAAAACCGTTTTCAGAACGCACCGGCACCGGTACCACCACCGCGCCGCAAGCACCGAACACCGCTTCATAGGTGACGTACATCGGCTCGGCGACAATCACTTCGTCGCCCGGATTCAACACGCACTGAGCGACGCTGAACAGCGCACATTGCGCCCCGGCCAGCACCGTGACCTGATCAGCCGAAACGGCCTGGCCGCTGCGGTGGTGGTGACGTTTGGCGATGGCTTCACGCAGGGCGCGCTTGCCGCGCACTTCGGCATAGTGGGTGTTTCCATTGAGCAGGCTGTCGATGGCGCCCTGCACGATCGGTTGCGGCGTATCGAAATCCGGATCGCCCACGGACAACAGCAGAATGTCTTCACCCTGTTCGCGCAGTGCGAGTGCGCGGTAATGGATATCCCACGCGGCAGCACCGTCACCGGCGATGCGTTGAGTCAGATCGGAAAAGCGCATGGCTTCATCCCCTTTAAATGCAGATCAATGCGCACAGGCATGCTTGAGTTCGATCAGCGTGACGCCGTTGCGCTTGAAGCCGTGACGCAAGTCGGTTTGCAACTCGGCCAGGCTTTGCGGCTGGGTCACGGTGCAACCGAAGGCACGCGCCAGGGCGGCAAAATCAGGGTTGCGAGGCAATACGCCAATGGGTTCGATGTCCAGGCCGAGCATGTCGTCGCGGATCTGCCCCAAGGCGTCGTTGTTCCACAGCAGCACCACCAGCGGGCTGTCCAGTTCTTCAACCGCCGTGGCCAGTTCCTGGGCGGTGTAGAGGAACCCGCCGTCGCCCACCAGCACCAGACCCGGTCGTTGCGGTGCGCCGAACTTGGCGCCGATGCCCGCCGGCAGGCCGTACCCCAACGTGCCGTAGCCGGTCGGGTGCAACCAGCTGCGGATGGCCAGGCTGTCAAAGGCGTAGTTGCCCGTATACGCAAGCTGGGTCATGTCGGTGCTGATGAACGCGTTGTCCGGCAGCTCGGCGGCGATGCGGTCGAGAATCGACTGATGGATCGACTGCAAAGGACCATGGCTGGCCTTGACCGCTTCGCGCAGGGCGGCGACCGAGGCAATCGCGGCGCTGGCGTCGCGCACCCCGGACGGCAGGCGCTCGAGCAAACCACTGAGGGTTTGTTGTGCATCGCCATGCAAGGCAACCGCGCACAGATAAAAGTCGTTGAATTTGCGCGGGTCGATGTCGACGCGCAGCAGTTCGGCGTTGAGTGGCAGGCGCTCGCGCCAGTAGTCGGTGTCGGCCATTTCGGTGCCGACCGCCAGCACCACGTCGGCCTCGGCGATCAGGTTCCAGCCCGGCTCGACGCACAGGGATGAACCGGCGTTCAACGGTGCATCCGGTGGCAACAGGCCTTTGCCGGCGACGCTGGTGAACAGGGGCGCGGCGAGCCGGGTGCTGATTTGTTGCAGCTCAGAAGTGGCATTGAGCGCACCACCACCGGCGATGATCATCGGACGTTTTGCGCCATTGAGTTTGGCAACGGCCTCATCCAGTGCACTGGCGCAAGCCGGACCGCGACCCGGGCGACGCACGACTTCATTGCTCCAGTCACGGGCAATCGGCGCCGACAACACGTCCAGCGGCACCGAAATGTGCACCGGGCGCGGACGCTCGCTGTCGAACACCGCGTAGGCACGGGCGATCAGTTCCGGCAGGTCTTCAGCGATCAGTGCCACCGCCGAGAACGCTGTGATCGGCGCAGTCATCGCACGCTGATCCTGACACTCGTGAAGGCTGCCCCAACCCTTGCCCAGACTGGCGCTGTGGTTGACGCTGGAAATCACCAGCATCGGAATCGAGTCGGCGTAGGCCTGGCCGATACCGGTGGCGGCGTTGGTCACGCCGGGGCCGGTGATGACAAAGCACACACCGGGCTTGCCGCTGACCCGCGCATAACCGTCGGCCATGAAACTGGCACCCTGTTCATGGCGGGTCAACACATGGCGAATGCCGCTGCCGGGCAAACCGCGATACAGCTCCAGGGTGTGCACACCGGGAATGCCGAACACGGTGTCGACGCCGTAATTGGCCAGCAGGCGCACCAGCGCCTGGCCACCGGTCAAGGTTTTGCTTTGCATATTAATGTCCTCACTCTTGGCCGAGGCGAATCAACGCATCGACCGCCGTCGTGCCCTGGGCACCGACCAACAATGGGTTCACATCGAGTTCCAGCAGTTGCGCGGCGTTCTCACAGGCGTAATCGGCGACCGCGCAAATCGCAGCGACCAACGCCTCCAGATCGGCCGATTCGCGCCCCCGGAAACCTTGCAGCAACGGAGCACTGCGCAGGCTCAGCACGGCATTGCGGATGGCGCCGTCGTTGGTCGGCAGCAACAGGCTGCGACTGTCCTTGAGCAACTCGACCAGAATGCCGCCCGCGCCAATCACCAGCGCCAGACCAAAATCGTTTTCGCGTTTGATCCCGACGATGAGTTCTGCCAGTGGCGGTTTGGCCATCGGTTCCAGCAATAGTTGATCGAACGGCACACCCGGCGCGTAGGCCGCGATGCTGGTATGCATTTTTTCAAGTGCAGCGCTCAATGCCGCGCCGTCCTTGAGGTTCAGTGCCACGGCACCGGCCTCGGTTTTATGCGGCAACTGCGCGCTGACGGCTTTCACCACCAGCGGATAACCCAGCGTTTGGGCATCTGTCAGCGCGTTTTGCGGGGTGCTCAAAACACCGTTCGGCGTTGGCAAGCCAAAGGCGCTTAACGCCTGTTTGGAATCCCATTCATTGAGCAAGCGTCCCTCGCCTGCAAGCGCTTGCGGGCACAACGGCACCAGCGCCGACTCACCCAGTGCCAACAACGCCTGACGATTACGCTGATAACCGGCGATGCGGCCCCACGCGGCCAATCCGTCCTCAACGCCCTGCAACGCCGCAACACCTTGCGCATGCAGACGCTCACGGGCATGGGCCGGCAGCAACTCAGGAAACGCCGAGGTGACAAAACCGCTCTTGCCGTGACGCTGTAGCGCCGCGCAGTACAGTTCCAGCAGCAAGTCGCATTCCTTGCGCTCACCGGTGTACTCGGATGGGTAGTCGAGCACCAGCATCGCTGCATCGGCTTCGGTGCGCAATGCGCTGTCGAGCATGCGGTTCAACGCCTCGCCATCACCCCAGATTGCCGTGGTGAAATCCAGCGGGTTGACCAGGTTGGCGTAGGTCGGCAGCACCTGCGCGAGTTCACCGACCTGCCCTTGATCGAGTTTCGGCAGGCTCAGGTCGTTGCGTTCGGCGTAGTCGGCAATCAGCCCGGCATCGCCGCCGGAACAGGCGAGCGCGATCAGGCTGTTGCCCGCCGGCAGGTTGCCGCACGCCGCCGCTTTCAGGGTTTCGACAAAACTCACCGGACCGCTGACGCGAATCACCCCGAGGCGGTCGAACAGCGCGTCATACAACGCATCGGAGCCAGACAGCGAGCTGGTGTGACTCAGGGCCAGTTCGGCACCGATCTGCGACACGCCGGTTTTCAGCGCGATAATCGGGATGCCCTTTTCCAATGCCTTGTGCGCGGCGCGGGCGAAACCCGGCACGTTCTTCAGGCCTTCAAGGTGCAGGCCGATGGCGGTGACGCGCGGCTCGTCGAGCAACACGTCCATCAGTTCAGCGACACCCAGTTGCGCCTGATTGCCCACCGAGGCCATGTAGGCCACCGGCAGCGAGCGGTCGCTCATCGACAGGTTGTAGGCGAAGTTGCCGCTCTGGGTCAGCACCGCCACGCCCTTCTCTACCGCTTTGCCGCCGTGGGCCACCGGCCACAGCGCAGAGCTGTGCAGGTAGTCGAGCAGGCCGTAGCAGTTGGGGCCGAGCAAGGCCATCTCGCCAGCAGCTTCGAGCAATCGTTGTTGCAGGGCCTGACCTTCAGAGCCGGTTTCGGCGAAGCCCGAGGCGTAGCAGATCGCACCGCCTGCACCGATGGCCGCCAGTTCGGCCACACAGGTCAGGGTCAGCTCGCGGTTGGTGGCGATGAACACCGCATCCGGCCCGCTCGGCAGCTCGGCGATGCTGCGCACGCAGGGCACGCCTTCGAGGCTGTCGTGCTGCGGATTGACCAGCCACATCTGTCCCTGGTATCCACCCTCGGCGCAGCGCTTGAGCGCACGGGCCATGCTGCGGCCGCCGACAAACGCCACGTGTTGTGGCGCGAGCATGCGTTTGAGGTTGTCACGAATGGTTTGCGACATGGGAGTTCTCCGGGCCGGTCAGCGCAGCAGTGGCCGCAGCAATTCGCGGGAAATGATGTGGCGCTGGATTTCCGACGTACCTTCCCAGATCCTTTCGATTCGTGCGTTGCGCCAGATGCGCTCCACCGGGCCTTCGTCCATCAGGCCCATGCCGCCGAAAATCTGCACCGCTTCGTCGGCGGCGCGCCCGAGCACTTCACTGGCAAACAGCTTGGCCATGCCCGCCTCGCCATCGGTCATGCTGCCCTGGTCCATTTTCCAGGCGGTGTGCAGGGTCAACAGTTCGGCGGCGCGTATTTGCGTGGCCATGTCAGCCAATTTGAACGACACGCCTTGATAGATGCCGATTGGCTGGCCGAATTGCTTGCGGTCCGCCGCCCATTGCAGCGACACGTCCAGTGCCCGCTGGGCCTGACCGACGCAGTTGGCCGCGACCATCACGCGCCCGGCGGTCAGCCAGGCGTTGGCCACGTCCCAACCCTTGCCGACTTCGCCCAGCACTTTGCTGGCCGGTACGCGGCAGTCGTCGAAGAACATTTCGAAGGTGTGGTATCCACGGTTGCTCACACACTTGGGCCCACGGCGGATGGTCATGCCCGGGGTATTGCGGTCGACCAGGAATGAGGTCACCGCGTTGCGCTTCTTGCCGTTGTGCTCGTAGGTGTCGGTCACGGCGAAAACGATGGCGAAGTCGGCATGGCCAGCGTGGCTGATGAAGTGCTTACTGCCGTTGAGGATGTAGTCGTCACCCTCACGCACGGCGCGGGTCTTGATCGCGTTGGCGTCAGAACCGGCGCCCGGTTCGGTCAGGGCGAAACAGTCGACTTTCTCACCCTGGATGCACGGCAACAGGTAGTCGTTGATTTGGTCGCCGGTACAGGCCATGAGGATTTTCGATGGCCGAGCCACGAACACGTGCAGTGCCCAGGAGACCTTGGACAGCTCACGCTCGATCAGCGCCTGGGACAGGTAATCCAGACCGCCACCACCCACTTCTTCGGGCATGTTGAACGCATAGAAACCGGCGGCAATCGCCTTGCCGCGAATCTGTGCCGCCAGCTGCGGGGAAACCTCGTCGGCACGGTCTACTTCGGTTTCATAAGGCAGCAGTTCTTTCTCGACGAAGCTGCGTACCGAGTCCACCAACATTTCTTGTTCTTGGGTCAGTTGGAAATTCATGGTGCTACCTGTTGTTCATTAACGGCGAAATGGGGAGATGCTAAAAGGCTTCGCTGGCAAGCCAGCGCCTACAGATCGGTGTGCATGCGGATTAGCGACCGATAAAAGTTGGCGGGCGTTTTTCCATGGCGGCGCGCAGGGCTTCAGTGCCGTCTTCGCTGCGACCGCACAGCAGGCCGGCAGCGAGCTCGGCTTGCAGTTGTTCAGGCAGACTGCGTTCGGCACCTTCACGCATGAGTTTTTTGGTCTGGGCGAAGGCGAAGGTCGGGCCGCTGGCCAGGCGTGCGGCGAGTTCACTGGCGACGGTCAGCAGTTGTTCGTCGGCGCAGACTTCGCTCACCAGTCCGGTATTCAAGGCACGGTCGGCGCCCCACAATTCGTCGAGGAACAACAGGCGCTTGGCCTGTTCGCTGCCGATCAGTCGCGGCAGGTGCCAGCTGGCTCCAGCGTCCGGTGAGTACGCCATGCTGGTGTAACCGGCCTTGAAACGAGCCGATTGACCGGCGATGCGCAAGTCGCAGCACAGGGTCAGGTCCATCCCGGCGCCGACAGCGGTGCCGTTGATGGCGGCGATGGTGGGTTTTTCCAGGCTGTGCAGGCGGGTCATCAGGGCGTGGGCGGTTTCGGTCCAGCCGTAGGTTTCCAGCGCGCCCCGGGCTTCGGCATCGGCCCATTCATCAAGGTCGGCACCGGCGCAGAAGCTGCGGCCGCTGCCAGTCAATACGACGACACGCACGGCCGGATCGGCATTGAATTCTTCCAGCAGGGCATGCAGGTTTTTCAGGGTCGGGATGTCGAGCGCATTGCGCTGGGCAGTGCGATTAAGGGTGATCAAGGCAACGCCTGCTTCGACCTGGCTGAGCAGTGACGATTGAGTAGTCATGGGAGTCCTCGAATTATTGTGATTGGTCTGAGGTGACGCGACTTGAGGCCATACTAAACGAGTGTTCAGTAAGGCGGCAATTGGTGAAGAGATGACCTGTAACGATCTTCTACAATCGTTAACACATTGGTTTTATTGGCTTATTTGTTGATTTTCAGGGTTAGGCCAGTGCCGCTGTTACAACTTCGAACAACTGGCAACAACGTATTGCGGGGAAACACCGATAACGCAAAACCTGTAGGAGCCGGCTTGCTGGCGATGACAGCCTCACATTCAACATCGCGGTTGACTGGTGCGCTGCTATCGCCAGCAAGCCGGCTCCTGCAGGAACATATGCGCCAGCAAGTCGGCTCTTACAGGGATCAAGCCGTCGGCAAGCTCGGTGCCAACACACCCTGGCGTTTGCGATGAATCAGGAAGTACGCGCCATAACACAGCGCAATAAACCCAAAGCCCCAATACAACGACGGCCGCTGGGTTTCATCCAGCGCCAGGAATACGAACAGTGAGCAGCACAGCGTGATGCACATCAGCGGCAACACCGGGAACCACGGTGCGCGGTATTTCAGGTCGCTGAGTTTGCCGCCCTCACGCAGGTAGGCCTTGCGGAACTTGTACTGCGCCAGCGCGATGACAATCCAGGTCACGGTGCCGGACATCCCGCTCACCGCCATCAGCACCATGAACAAGGTGTCAGCGGCGACGAAACTGGTCATCAACGACACCAGCGCAAAGCACAGGGTGATGCTCAAGGCCCGCAGTGGAACGCCACGCTTGCTCAGCGGTGACAGGCTTTTGGGCGCCATGCCGGTTTTCGACATCGCCCACAGAATCCGCGTCGAGGCATACAGCCCGGAGTTGCCCACCGACAAGATCGCCGTGAGGATCACGAAGTTCATCAGGTCCGCAGCGTAAGGAATGCCGACCATGTCGAACACCTGCACGAACGGACTTTCCATCAACCCCGCCTGCTGCCAAGGGACGATGGCCGACAGCACGATGATCGCCAGCACATAGAAAATCAGCACGCGAAACACCACGTTGCGCACGGCGCGGGGAATGCTCTTCTCCGGCTGATCGGTTTCGCCAGCGGCCACACCCATGATCTCGCAACCCTGGAACGCGTAGACCACGGTCATCATGACGGCGAACACAGCGGACAAGCCGTTGGGGAACAACGAGTCGCCAATCAGGTTGGTCGCCATCGGCGCCGGTGCGCCACTGCTCAGGGGCATCACACCGAAGATCACCAGCACGCCGACTACGATGAACCCGAGAATCGCCGCCACCTTGATCCCCGAGAACCAGTATTCCGCTTCACCGAACGCACGGGTGGCCATGGCATTGATGCCGAACAACACCACCACGAACAGCGCCGACCAGTACCAGATCGGGATCGTCGGGAACCAGCGCGTCATCAGCATGCCGGCGGCGGTGAATTCCAGGCCGACGGTGGTGGCCCAACTCATCCAGTACACCCAGCCGATCATGAAACCGGTGGCCGGGCCGATGTATTTCGTCGCGTGCGTCTGGAAGGAACCCGACACTGGCATCTGTACCGACAGTTCGCCGAGACAGACCATCACCAGATACATCAGGAAACCCGCCACGAGGTAAGCCAGAATCGCCCCCACCGGTCCGCCCTGGTTGATGGTCACGCCCGAGCCCATGAACAGGCCGGTGCCAATCACGCCACCCAGGGACAACATGAATATGTGCCGGCTTTTCAAGGCGCGGGTGAGCTGGATGCCTTTGCGATCAGTGTTGTCGTTCATGTCGGCACCTCAGCAGTCAGTGAGGTGCGCAGCGCGTGACAGGAGGTCACGGCGCAGGGAGGAAGCAGCTTTACGGCATTTCATTATTATTATCTCCAATAAGCTTCGAAGACCGCGCTGCGGCGGTTGCGTCGATTATTGGAAAGCGATGTAAGTTTGCGTTGACCGTAAAGATCGAAGTTGTAGAAAGTCGTAACAAACTTGTACGTCAGCGCTGCAACAGGGCTTCCAGAGCCTTCAGCGCGTGCTGCATCTGCTCGTGGACACGCGGTGCCAACGCTTCGATGGACGATTGATTGTTGGCCAGCGCCGCTTCTTCCAGTGCCCGCAGCGCCGAGGCCAAGGCACGAAATCCCAGCGAGTCACTGCTGCCCGCCAGTCGATGAGCCTGATGGGCGACTTCAGTACAGTCATCCGCCGCGATAGCGTCCTCCAGTGCTTCGCGATGCTGGACAATCGAGCTACGCAATACCCCAAGCAGTCCCTGGACCTTTTGCTCACCGAGCAAGGTGCGATGGGTTTGTATCAGCGGCCAGTCAATGACCTCGCCGTCCGGCACAGGCGTGGCGACTGGCGCTTGCCCTTGCAACACCTGACGCAGGTTTTCCAGCTTCAGCGGTTTGGCCAGGATGCCGTCCATGCCCGCCTCCAGATAACCACGCACCACCGCCGGTTGCACGCTGGCCGTCAGAGCGAAAATGCGGGTATGACGGTTAGGTCCTTCACAGTGGCGAACCCGCTTGCACAACTCGACGCCGCTGATCCCCGGCAAATGCACGTCGAGCAACAGCAGATCGAATCTGCGGGCGGCGCATTCAAGCACTGCCTGTTCCGCGTCTTCGGCCAGCCATACCTGATGGCCATCCCGTTGCAAAAGGCCCTTGACCACCTCGCGGTTGAGCGCCACGTCTTCGACCACCAGAATGTCCAGCGCCGGCCCGACTGCGCGAACCGGCAGCACTTTTTCGACACGGCTGGCCGGTTGCAACGTCAGCTCGAACCAGAAACAACTACCACGACCGACCTCGCTGTCGACCCCGATAATGCCACCCATCTGTTCCACCAGGTGTTTACAGATCGCCAGGCCCAATCCGGTGCCGCCAAAGCGCTGGGCCACTTCTTCGCTGGCCTGGGTGAATCGCTCGAAGATTTTCGTCTGCACGGAGGACGCGATGCCGATGCCGTTGTCGGTGACACTGATGCGCAATCTTTGCTCGGGTGCTTGATTGAGCAGCGCCACCTCGACACTGACCTCGCCACCTTCGGTGAACTTGATCGCGTTGGCCAGCAGGTTGCTCAACACTTGCCGCAAAAACTGCTCGGCACCCTGATGGTGCTCGGCGACCTGCGGGTCTATTCGGTGCAGCAGCAAGGTGTCGTTGCTCAGAGCGCGTGGTTCGAGCAGCGTCAGTACTTCATCCAGGAGCTGTCGAAAGGAGAAAACCACCGGTTCGGGATGGCTGACACCCTCCTCCAGCTTCGCGAAATACAGCACCTCATTGAGGATAGTCAGCAACCCTTCGCCAGCCTTGTGCAAGGCATCGAGGCGTTTGCCGTCCTGCTCGTCCAGACGCGCACCGCGCAACAGTTCGGCCATGCCGAGGATGCCGTTGAGCGGCGTGCGCAGTTCATGGCTCATGGTTGCCAGGAATCGCGATTTGGCGAGGTTGGCCGCTTCAGCTTCGTCCTTGGCGCGCATCAGGCTGGCGGTGCGGCGCTCGACCATCTTCAGCAATTGATCACGGTTGTCCTGCAAGGCCAGGCGATCGGTTTCCCGGCGCTCGATATCCCGCAGGATCGAGCGGCGCATGTCGTCAAGAGCCTGGGCCACGGTGTCGATTTCATCACTGCCGCGACGCTTGTCCAGATTCAACGGTTCTTGCCAGTCGCCGGCGGCGATGCTTCGGGCAAACTCGGCCATGACTTTCAGGTGGCGGGTGACCAGCCGATAAAACAACCCGGACAACGCCACCGCGAGGCCGCACAGGAATACGGCCATCCACAACAGACTGGTCAAACCGGTGGCGAACAGACGCTGATACACCGCGCCCAGATCGGTGCTGACTTCCAGTTCGCCGAGGTTGCGCAAGGGACCGGAGGGCGGCTGATAATCCAGGGCGAACCGCTCGATGCGCAACGGCCCGACGGGCTCCAGGTTACCTTGCACCAGATCGAAGTCGGGGCTGCTCAGATGCACCCGAGCCACGTCGGAAAAGTCCACCAACCCGCGCAACTGCACGTTCAGTTGCTCCTGATTCAAGTCCCAGAGACTGCGTTCCAGACTGGCCAGATACCCGGCACGAATCAGCTCCATACGCGAATCGATGTCGCGCATTTCCCGTCGATACTCGATGTACAGCTGCACGCTGCTGGCCAGCACGGTGAAGCACAGGCTGAACAACAGGATGAACAGCAACAGGCGTCGCAGCAGTCCACCGGGCCGGGCGCGAATCATTGCGCGTGCGCCGGCAGGTTGATCATGTCGCGGTAAGTCACCTCACTTTCATTCAACCAGCGCTCGATATCACCGGCATCGACCATGCGCTGCAACTGCTCGTTGATTTGCGGCATGTGAATGGCCAGAGGAGATTTGCGCGAGACGGCAACCCGCAGGTAGTCAACGCTCAAGGCTTTGGGCAACGCGACAATGTCTTGGGCACCGGGCAGGTTTTCCACATACAGCTGCCCGGTCCGGCGCTCCTGGGTGATGAAGTCGATGCGCCCGCGAATCAACTTGCCAAAGTTCTGACGGCTGTCGGAGACCCATTCGATGTTGTTGTGTCGAGCCGCCATGCGATCGAATTCCACACCATAGCTCTCGCCGAACAACAGGCCGCCGCGATAGTGCGCCAGGTCGTCCAGTTCCTCGAACGTCACGGGGTGCCGGCGATTGATGAACAAGGCCACTTCTTCGCGCAGTACCGGCACCGTGGAGAACAGCATGCTTTGCTCCCGTTGTGCGGTGCTGTAGGCCAGCACCACATCGACCCGGCCTTCGGCGGCGTCGAGCAGGCAGCGTTTCCAGTTACCCAGCACCACGACTTCAACGTCGTATCCCATTCGGCCGAAGAGGTTTTTCACCACGCTGGGCGCCAGGCCTCGAACGTGTTTGCCGTCACTCCAGGAAATCGGCGGGTACACCGGATAATCGCAATAGCGCACCGTTTCGTTCGCCAGGGCATTGCCCGACACCAGCACTGACAGCAGCCACAGCCACCGCTTCATGAAGATCAGGCTGCCACGCCAGCGGTGAACAGGTAGCCGGCGCCGTGGATGGTGATGATCAATTGTGGCTCCGACGGATCGTCATGCAACTTGCGGCGCAAGCGTCCGACCAGTACATCGATGGAGCGGTCGTTCGGCACCCATTCGCGGTTGCGGATCTGATCCATCAACTGGTCGCGGCTGAGGGTGTGACCGCTGTTGCGCAGAAAGACGCTGAGCAACTGGAATTCGCCGTGGGTCAGCAGGGTTTCGCTACCGGTGGGGTCGATCAGCCGGCGGCGGTCGGTGTCCAGCGCCCAGTCGGCGAACTGTTTGACCGGTTTGACGACGGCGGCAACTGCGTGTGGTACCTGTGCATGGCGCACCCGGCGAATCAGGTTTTTCGCCCGGGACACCAGCTCACGCGGATTGAGCGGTTTGATCACGTAGTCATCGGCGCCGCATTCGAGGCCGACAATGCGGTCGATTTCGTCGTTGCGCCCGGTGATCAGAATGATCCCGACTTCCGAGCGGACCCGCAGTTCGCGGGTCAGGGTCAGGCCGTCTTTGCCCGGCAGGCGGATGTCGAGCATCACCAGGTCGACGCTCTGGCTGGCGAGGAACGTTTCTGCCAGCTCGGCGGTGGCCGCGCAATGCACGTCGTAGCCTTCCTGGGACAGGTAGGCGTGCAGCAAATCGCGAATCAGCGGATCGTCATCGACGATCAATACCCGAGGAGTCATTGCCGGTGTCCTGCTTGTTTCTTATTAGAGGGGTGCTGCATCAGCGCCAAAGAGTAGCCACTGCTGAACAAGTGATCAACAGCTACTAGTCTGCCCGCAAAAGCGCTGACGTCCACCCGCCTGCAAACCGTCGACCCAGGCTTCGCATATCTGGATGCCCTGCTCCGGGGTAAAGGTGCCGGGATTGAGCCCCGACTCCAGCCATAAACCGTCAAGCAAGGCACTGAGGCTGATGGCGGCGAGGTCCGCGTCGAAGTTTTCCCAGCCCTCCTCCTGCGCCAGTTCCGTCAGCACCTTGCGCAGGATGCCGCGGTACTCACCGTAGGAATGGTCGTGGGCCTGGTTGATCGCTTCGGCGGTTTTCACCGCTCCCCAGAATGCAAGCCAGGCATCGATCAGCTGCGGATCGAGCAATTCGGCGGAAAACGAACCGCGAAAAAACGCCGACAAACGCTCCCGGGCATTGGGCGCGGCTTGCTCCATGGCGTCGCGCAACAAGGTCATCACACGCCCGGTGATCGCCATGTAAGCCTCGGCCACCAGTTCGTCCTTACCGGAGTAGTGATGGCTGATCAGCCCGACCGACACCCCGGCCTCGGCGGAAATCTTGCGGATCGACGCGCCCTGGAAGCCATGGCGCTTGAGACACACCAGCGTCGCCTCGATCAGGTTGGCTTTGCGCAACTCCGGTTCCATGCGGGAAAAACGGGCTTCCTGATTCATGGGCGACACTCCTTGGGCTCAATCGGTGGACCCGCGTTTTTGCTGCGAGCTGAACGACTGTACAGCAAGAGCACGGGATGTCTCCAGTCGCTTTCCAGTCTTAGGGACCGCGGTGCCTGCTTCGCTGGCAAGCCAGCGCCTACAGGAACTCGGGGTGCCGCACCTTTTGCACCCGACACAATCCCTGTAGGAGCTGGCTTGCCAGCGAAAGCGTCAGCACCTGCAACACAGATTCCAGATCAGTCCCGATACCCCGGCGCCACCCGCTCCAGCAAACGCAACAACGCCGACCACGCCAATTGCATCGCATCCGGGTCAGTCAACTCACCTTCTTCCAAAGGCCGTCCTGGATCGTTGAACTGCCGCTCGGTATGCGCGCAGACCTCATCCGATGGCAATACAACTTCACCGGCCGCCATCGCCGCCAACTGAATTTCACAGGCCTTTTCCAGGTAATACATGCGCAAGAATGCCTGGCTCACCGTTTCGCCAACGGCCAGCAATCCATGGTTGCGCAGCATCAACACCGGCTTGTCGCCGATGTCCGCCACCAGCCGCTGCTGCTCACTCATGTCCAGCGCCACGCCTTCGTAATCGTGGTAAGCCACGCGGCCGTAGAACTCCATGGAAATCTGGTTTACCGGCAACAATCCGCACTTCAACGCGGCGACTGCGCAACCGGATTTGGTGTGGGTGTGCAGCACGCATTGCGCATCTTCACGGGCACCGTGGATCGCGCTGTGAATCACAAAACCGGCCGGGTTGACCGGGTATGGCGACGGCTCGACAGCGTGGCCATCAAGGTCGATTTTCACCAGGTTGGACGCGGTGATCTCATCGAACATCAGCCCGTAAGGGTTGATCAGAAAGTGATGCTCCGGCCCCGGAATGCGTACCGAGATGTGGGTGAAGATCAGGTCAGTCATGCGGTAATGCGCAATCAGGCGATAACACGCAGCCAGCTCTTCTCGCAGGCGCTGTTCAGTGGCGCTGCGCTGGGAGGCCAGGTGGGTGGCGATGGTGTTCATTCTTGTGGTCTCCAGGCTGATCGGCTGGTGCAGACAGTACGGCTGGACGCGGTTGTGCGTCCAGTTACAGATCGCCCTTGGGTTTTGCATCGATCATGAGCCCGCCTTCGCTGGCAAGCCAGCTCCTACAGCCCAGGCAGTGAAGCGCTCTTCCAGCTCTTCACCATGGTCGACCCAAAAACCAACATTCGCTCTGGATCACCTTGCTTTGATCCACGGTGGCGAGCGGGCTCGACACGAAACTACTGCAAGCCATAGTAAAAAAACAAGTTGATTTTTTACTGAGGGTAAATTTCTATAGGCCAATAATAACAACACCGAAAACCTGATTCCTCTGTAGGAGCGAGCTTGCTCGCGATGGACCGGAGGGCGACGCGTTCGTCCAGACGACACGCGTTTTCGTTAACGTCCATCGCGAGCAAGCTCGCTCCTACAGGCCAGCCTGCCAGGAGTACCCGCCCCATGCCGACCTCGACACCCGC
Organism: Pseudomonas sp. P8_241; assembly: GCF_034008315.1. Taxonomy (NCBI): domain Bacteria; kingdom Pseudomonadati; phylum Pseudomonadota; class Gammaproteobacteria; order Pseudomonadales; family Pseudomonadaceae; genus Pseudomonas; species Pseudomonas sp. P8_241. The sequence goes on from NZ_CP125377.1 coordinate 3,721,800, forward strand.
CTTTGCGCACCTGTTCGAACCCCTGGAGATTCGTGGCAAGCGCCTGAAAAACCGCATCATGTCCAGCGGGCATGACACCTCGATGCCGACCGACAATCTGGTCAATGAACAACTGATCGCCTATCACCGGGCGCGTGCGCAGGGCGGTGTCGGCCTGATCGTGTTGCAAGTGGCCGGCGTTCACGACAGTGCGCGCTATACCTCCCACGTGCTGATGGCGACCGACGATGCGTGCATCGAGGGCTACCGCAAACTCGCACAAACCTGCCACGCCCACGGCACCGTGGTGTTGTCACAAGTGTTCCATCCGGGGCGGGAAATCATGGAGTCCAGCGACGGCTTGCTGGCGGTGGCCTACTCCGCTTCGACGGTGCCTAACGAGCGGTTCCGCGTAATGCCCCGCGCACTCGACCAGACGATGATCGATGAGATCGTCGCCGGTTACGCCGCCGCTGCCCGGCGCTTGCATCAGGCCGGGATCGACGGCGTCGAAGTCGTGGCCAGCCATGGTTATTTGCCGGCGCAATTCATCAATCCCCGGGTCAACCGTCGCACCGATGGCTACAACGGCGAGCTGGAACAGCGCCTGCGTTTTCTGCGAGAAATCATTGCTGCGGTGCGTGCAGCCACCGACGAGCAGTTCATCATCGGCCTGCGCATTTGCGCCGACGAGCGCGACCCGGAGGGCCTGACCGAAGACGAATCTCTGGCCGCCGTCAAACGGCTGCAATCGCAGCTGGATTACGTGCACATCGTCGCCGGCACGTCGGCATCGCTCGGAGGCGCGGTGCATATCGTGCCGCCGATGGCGATTGAAGCGGCGTACCTGGCCAAGGAAGCCGGGACGTTCAAGGCCAGTTTGGACATCCCGCTGTTCGTCACCGGGCGCATCAACCAGCCCCAGGAAGCGGAACTGATTCTGGCTCGGGGCCAGGCCGATGTGTGCGGCATGACCCGAGCCTTGATTTGCGACCCGCAAATGCCGAACAAGACCGACACCGGTCGTGCCGAAGACGTACGTGCATGCATTGCCTGCAATCAGGCGTGCATCGGACACTTTCACAAGGGCTTGCCGATTTCCTGCATCCAGCACCCGGAAACCGGGCGTGAGCTGATTTTCAGTGAACGCAAACCGACGCCGCATCGCAAGCGCATCATGATCGCCGGCGGCGGCCCGGCGGGTATGAAAGCCGCTGCCGTCGCCGCCCAGCGAGGGCATGAAGTGACACTCTACGAAGCCAGTTCACAACTCGGCGGTCAGGTGTTGCTCGCACAGTTGCTGCCTCGACGCAGCGAGTTCGGTGGCGCCAGTACCAACCTGCAAAGGGAGATGGAATTGGCCGGCGTGCGTGTCATCCGCAATACCCGTGTTGATCGAGCGTTGGTAGAAAGAGAAAAACCCGACGTGGTGATTGTCGCGACTGGCGCCGAGCCCTACTGGCCGGCGTTCGAACGGGGCGGCGAATTGCAGGTGGTGGATGCCTGGCAGGTGTTGCGCGATGAAGTGCAGATCGGCCGTTCAGTGGTCGTCGTCGACTGGCGCTGCGACTGGATCGGCCCCGGCATCGCCGAACGTCTGATCCGCGCCGGGCATCAGGTGCAACTGGCGGTCAACGGCACCCATTGCGGGGAAAACCTGCCGCTGTACGTACGCGATCAACTGGCCGGCGAGCTGCATAAACTGGGTGTGCCAATCACGCCCTATGCGCGGTTGTATGGCTGCGATGACAACACCGTCTACCTGCAACACACCGCCAGCGGCGAACCGATGCTGATGGAAAACATCGACACGCTGGTGTTGTGCCAGGGCCATCAACCGGTGGATACCCTGGGCGAAGAGTTGCAAGGGTTGGTGGAATTTCGTCGCATCGGCGATTGCCTGGCACCGCGCACCGCTGAAGAAGCAATCTATGAAGGTTTGAAAGTCGCCTGGGCGCTTTAAGGCTGTTTATACTCCGGGGCTTTCACGGCTAACACCGCCCCTGTAGGAGCGAGTCTGCTCGCGATAGCGTCAGTACATTCAACATCAATGTTGGCTGACCCACCGCATCGCGAGCAGGCTCGCTCCTACAGGGGATGCGATCCTCTTCCCGGTTCGGAATTTTCCATGAGCAACAACAGCAAGACACCCCCCGCAACCGGCAGCGCCGAACCGCATTTCCTCGGCACGCGCATTCGCGGCCTGCGCAAGCGCCGGGGCATGACCCTGGTCGAACTGGCGCAGCAGAGCGAACTCACCGCTGGCTATATCAGCCAGCTGGAACGCAACCTGGCGTATCCGTCGATCCCCGCGCTGTTCAACATCGCCAGAAGCCTGGGCGTGACCATCCAATGGTTTTTCGCCAGCGAAGCCGTCACCGCTCCCGAGGACGACGGCATCGTGGTGCGCAAGAACAGTCGCCTGAACGTGCATTACGAAGACGGCATCGTCGACCAGTTGCTGACCCCGCAAGCCAACCGCCAACTGGAAATGCTTCACTCGCGATTTCCGCCGGGCACCTACAGCCAGCAAAGCTACAGCCATGACGGTGAAGAAGCCGGTTACCTGCTCTCGGGGAGTTTCGAGCTGTGGGTCGGCGAACGGTATTTCCAGCTCAATGAAGGCGACAGCTTCAGCTTCTCCAGCCAGCAACCGCACCGTTACGGCAACCCTGGCGACGTCGATGCGGTGGTGATCTGGGTGATCACGCCGCCAACCTTTTAACGCCGACCACGACCGCTGGGCCCAGTGGCACTCGCACGCTTGAGCGTATCGCTCGGCAACTCGTTGAACAAGGCGCGGTAGCTGCTGGAAAACCGGCCCAAATGCCAGAACGACCAATGCATGGCCACTTCGGCCACCGTGGTTTGCGTCGGCGTGCGGCTGAGCAGTTCGCGGCGGGCACTGTTGAGCCGGCGCAAGCGCAACCATTGGGTCGGCGCCATGCCGGCGTAGGTCTTGAAGGCGTGCTGCAGCTGACGCAGTGAAACTCCGGCAACCTGTGACAGCTCCAGCAGGTTGAGGTGTTCTTCCGGCGTGTCCGCCGCCCATTCCCCTACCCGTTTCATGATCGCCCGCTCCCCGGCGCGGCGTTGCAAGGCACCCTGGTCGAGACACACGCAGGCGTTGTCGAGAATGAACAGACAATCGTCCAGCAATTGCTGGGTCAGGGCTTCGCGACTCAGCGGATCGAACGTCTGCGAAAGGCGCGTCAGCGTGCCGCTGAGCCAGCGACTGAACAGCGCATTCTGCTGGGAATTGAGCGGTGCCATGAACAGACCTTCGAGCCGGGCGACATCCAGGCTGTGGCGCTGGACAAACTCGGGGCCGAACACCACGGCGATTTCCTGGTAGTTCTCCGGGGTGATCCAGATGTTGCGGCTTTCGCCATTCAACACGTACAGCGCGTTGTCGCTGCGATCGAAACAGAACGCCAGCGAACCCTGGGGCGCGCTGAAATTCTGCTCGACCCGGGTGTTCATCGACTCCTCGTAAATCTCCACGCCCTGAAGATCCAGATAACGCACCAGGCCCGCGAAATGCCCCGGCGACATCTGCTGGTATTGCTGCACCCAGCCGGGCGTAGCGCGGATTTGCTCGGCAACATCGGCGGTGCTGAACGCTTGGACCTGGAGGGAAGTTGAACCTGTCATGAGGCGACCTTACGCACTCTTTTGGTGCGCTTTGTGCTGCTTAAAGTGGATAGATGGAACCGCACGGCTCGCACAAGATAGTCGTCAACGCGCTACAGGGGAAGTGTCCGGCGGATGAAACCGGTCTCTCCTGGCGTTAATAAAACCAATAACGAGGTCTTTATGAATGTCCCTTTCGATCAGCTGTTCACTTGGCTGAAAGATCACAAGATTACCGAAGTCGAGTGCGTCGTCAGCGATCTGACCGGCATTGCACGCGGCAAAATTGCACCGACCAACAAGTTCCTGCATGAGCGAGGCATGCGCCTGCCGGAAAGTGTCCTTCTGCAAACGGTAACCGGGGACTTTGTCGACGACGACATCTACTACGACCTGCTCGACCCGGCCGACATCGACATGGTCTGCAAGCCGGACGCCGACGCTGTGTACGTGGTGCCATGGGCCATCGAGCCGACCGCCATCGTGATCCACGACACCTTCGACAAATTCGGCAACCCGATCGAACTGTCGCCGCGCAACGTGCTCAAGAAAGTCCTGCAGTTGTACACCGACAAGGGCTGGCGTCCGATTGTTGCGCCGGAAATGGAGTTCTACCTGACCCAGCGCTGCGAAGACCCGGACTTGCCGCTCAAGGCACCCATGGGCCGTTCGGGCCGTGCCGAAAGCGGTCGTCAGTCGTTCTCCATCGACGCCGCGAACGAATTCGATCCGCTGTTCGAAGACGTCTACGACTGGTGCGAACTGCAAGGCCTGGACCTGGACACGCTGATCCACGAAGACGGCCCGGCACAGATGGAAATCAACTTCCGTCATGGCAATGCCCTGGACCTGGCCGACCAGATCACCGTGTTCAAACGCACCATGCGTGAAGCGGCGCTCAAGCACAACGTGGCGGCCACCTTCATGGCCAAGCCGGTCGGCGATGAGCCGGGCAGCGCCATGCACATTCACCAGAGCGTGGTGGACATCGCCACCGGCCAGCCGATCTTCGCCGATGCCGCTGGCAACATGAGCGAACTGTTCCTGCATCACATCGGCGGTTTGCAGAAGTACATCCCGAAAGTGCTGCCGATGTTCGCGCCGAACGTCAACTCGTTCCGCCGCTTCCTGCCGGACACTTCGGCACCGGTAAACGTCGAGTGGGGCGAAGAAAACCGCACCGTCGGCCTGCGCGTACCGACGTCCAGCCCGGACGCCATGCGCGTGGAAAACCGCCTGCCGGGCGCCGACGCGAACCCGTACCTGGCCATTGCCGCCAGTCTGTTGTGCGGTTACCTCGGCATGGTCGAGCGCATCGAACCGAGTGCTGCGGTCCAGGGCCGTGCCTATGAGCGTCGCAACCTGCGCCTGCCAATCACTATCGAAGACGCGCTGACGCAAATGGAAGAGTGCAAAACCATTGGCCGTTACCTGGGCGACAAGTTCGTGCGTGGCTATGTCGCGGTCAAACGCGCCGAGCACGAGAACTTCAAGCGGGTGATCAGCTCCTGGGAGCGTGAGTTCCTGATGCTTAGCGTCTGACGACAGCACACACGCTCCCTGTAGGAGCCGGCTTGCTGGCGAAAGACGTGGCGGGGTGTACCTGATACACCGCATTCCCCTTTCGCCAGCAAGCCGGCTCCTACAGTTCGGACAGAAAAAAATCGGGATAACCCAATAATTCCAAGAAGGTATCGATATGCGTCTTTTGAAATCCGTGGTTCCCGTCGCGATGGCGGTCCTGTTCAGTGCCGTCGCCCAGGCCCAGCCTCAGGTCAGCGTCTATAACTGGACCGATTACATCGGCGAAACCACCCTCGCCGACTTCCAGGCCAAGACCGGGATCAAGGTGATCTACGACGTCTTCGATTCCAATGAAACCCTGGAGGGCAAACTCCTTGCCGGCCGCACCGGCTATGACGTAGTCGTGCCGTCCAACCACTTCCTCGCCCGTCAGGTCAAGGCCGGTGCCTTTCTGAAACTGGACCGCGAGCAGCTGCCGAATTTCAAAAACCTCGACCCGAAATTACTGGCGTTGCTGGAGAAAAACGATCCGGGCAACTCGCACTCGGTGCCTTACCTGTGGGGCACCAACGGCATCGGCTACAACGTCGACAAGGTCAAGGCTGTGCTGGGCATCGACAAGATCGATTCCTGGGCCGTGCTGTTCGAACCGGAAAACATCAAGAAGCTCAGCGCCTGTGGCGTGTCGATGATGGATTCGGCCGACGAAGTGTTCCCGGCGATGCTCAACTACATGGGCATGGACCCACGCAGCGAGAATCCTGAAGACTTCAAAAAAGCCGAAGCCAAGCTGCTGAGCATTCGCCCTTACATCACCTATTTCCACTCGTCCAAGTACGTCTCGGACCTGGCCAACGGCGACATCTGCGTCGCCTTCGGTTACTCGGGTGATGTGTTCCAGGCCGCCAACCGGGCCAAGGAAGCCGGCAACGGCGTCAATATCGCCTATGCCATTCCCAAGGAAGGCGCCAACCTGTGGTTCGACCTGCTGGCCATTCCCGCCGACGCGAGCAACCCCAAAGAAGCCCACGCCTTCATCAATTACCTGCTCGACCCGCAGGTGATCGCCAAGGTCAGCGCCTCGGTCGGCTATGCCAACCCGAACCCGGCCGCCAAACAGTTCATGGAACCTGAACTGGTGAACAACCCCGAGGTTTACCCATCCCAGGAAGTCCTCGACAAGCTGTATATCTCCACGACCCCGCCCCAATCGATCATGCGTCTGATGACCCGGTCGTGGAGCAAAGTGAAGTCCAACAAATGAATCAGTACACCCGCGAACACACCCATTCCTATTACGCCGCGTCGGCCAGAGGCATGAAGCCGCGGCCGACCCTGGACACGGATCTGGTGGCCGACGTCTGCGTGATTGGCGGCGGCTTCACCGGCATCAACACGGCCATCGAACTGGCCCAGCGCGGGCTCTCGGTGATCCTGCTCGAAGCCCGACGGATTGGCTGGGGCGCCAGCGGGCGCAACGGCGGTCAGTTGATTCGCGGCATCGGGCATGACGTCAGCGGTTTCGCCAAACACATTGGTGCCGACGGCGTGCAATACCTTGAGCACGCCGGCATCGAGTCGGTGCAAGTGGTGGCCGATCGTATTCGCGAACACGGCATCGATTGCGACCTGCGTTGGGGCTTTTGCGAGCTGGCCAACACGGCGGCGCAGTTCACGGCGATGAAGGCCGAACAGGCCGAACTGATCAAGTCGGGCTACGCCCATGAAACCCGCTTGATCGCACCCGGGCAGATCCGTGAACACGTGGTGAATTCCGGCGTGTATGCCGGTGGCCTGGTGGACATGGGCTCGGGGCATTTGCATCCGCTGAATCTGGCCTTGGGCGAAGCGAGGGTCGCAGAAACCCTTGGCGTACAGATCTTCGAGCAAAGTCCGGTGCTGGAGTTGATCCATGGCAGCACCGCGCTAGTGCGATGCGCCGGTGGAACGGTTCGCGCCAACACCTTGGTGCTGGCGTGTAACGCGCATCTGGAAGAACTCGAACCCAAACTCAGCGGCAAGGTACTGCCGGCGGGCAGCTACATTATTGCCACCGAGCCTTTGTCAGCAGAAGCCGCCGCGCAGTTGATCCCGCACAACCTGGCGCTGTGCGATCAGAAAGTCGGCCTGGATTACTACCGGCTCTCGGCAGACCGGCGATTGCTGTTCGGTGGCGCCTGTCACTATTCCGGGCGAGATCCGGCGGACATCGCCGCCTACATGCGCCCGCAGATGCTCAAGGTGTTCCCTCAACTGGCCAACACCCGCATCGATTTTCAATGGGGTGGCAAAATCGGCATCTCGGCCAATCGCTTCCCGCAGGTCGGTCGCCTGAGCCAGCACCCTAACGTGTTCTACGCCCAGGGTTACTCCGGCCATGGCCTGAACGTGACCCATTGGTGCGCGAAACTGTTGGGCGAAGCGATCCATGCCGGTCACAGCAAAGGCTTCGACGTGTTCAGCGCCGTGCCACACATGACCTTCCCCGGCGGCCGCGCCCTGCGTTCGCCGCTGCTGGCACTGGGAATGTTGTGGTACAGGGTGCGTGAAGTGTTGGGCTGACAGCCTTTACCCTGCAGGAGCTGGCTCGTCGGCGAAGGCGGTCTGCCTGACATACCGCACCGCCCGGTTCGCCAGCAAGCCGGCTCCTACACTTATTTCTATTTGCTCAATTGCGAACCACTTCTATATTGAGGAGGTGCTCTGAACTTCCTGCCTTCTGTTGAGCTTTGCCCATGGCAACTACTGATCAGCTGATCATCTGCGAGCACTGCGATTGCGTGTATGAAAAAGTGTCGCTCGCCAAACATCAGAAAACCCTGTGCACGCGCTGCGGCGGCGTGCTTCAGCGCTATAACGGCCTGACCGTGGAGCAGCGTCTGGCGCTGACGTTCACCGCTTTGATGCTCTGGGTCTTCGCCAATTTCTATCCCATCATGAGTATCAGCCTCAAGGGCCTGAAAAACAGCGCGACCCTTTGGGACTCGGTATTGGCCCTGAGTCTGGGCCCCATTACCTTCATTGCCATGGTCGCCGCCATTGCGATGATCATCGCGCCGATCATTCAGTTGATGCTGCTGCTCTGGGTCCTGGGTTTCGCCCTCACCCAACGGCGCGCACCCGGTTTCAAATTCTGCATGCGCTGGCTGGAAAGCTTGAGGCCGTGGAGCATGCTCGAAGTCTGTCTGCTGGGCGCGATGGTCGCGGTGATCAAGCTCGCCGGGTTGCTCGACGTGCTGCCCGGCATCGGCCTGATTGCCCTGGCGATTCTGAGTCTGTTGATGATCCGCATCGCCGGGCGCGATATTCGTGAACTGTGGGACATCTTATGAGCAGGCCTCCGGTCGCCGACGAACTCAATCTTTGCCTGTGCCACAGTTGTGGCCTGGCCTGCGACGTCACTCATGCGCCCCACGAATGCGAACGCTGTGGCGCACCCTTGCACCGACGCAAAACCAATTCGTTGACCCGGACCTGGGCCTACATGATCGCGGCGCTGGTGTTTTACATCCCGGCCAATCTGTTGCCGGTGATGAACACCAAAATGGTCGGCAGCGGCGCCGACAGCACGATCATGAGTGGCGTCCTGGAGTTCTGGGAAGCAGGCGCCTGGGACATCGCCCTGATCATTTTTATCGCCAGTATCGCGGTGCCCGGCGTCAAGTTCGTCGCCCTCACGTTGCTGCTGGTGAGCGTGCAACGCGAAAGCGCATGGGCGCGCAGGGAGCGCTCGACGCTGTACCGTTTCGTCGAAGTCATCGGCTACTGGTCGATGCTCGATGTGATCGTGGTCGCGCTGGTGGCCTCGCTGGTGAAGTTTCAAGCCCTGGCCGACATCGAGCCGCGTCCGGGCATTTTGTTCTTTGGTCTGGTGGTGGTGTTCACCATGCTGTCGGCGATGAGTTTCGACCCGCGCCTGATTTGGGATAAAGAGCAGCAGGACCCACAAACTGAGGAGGTCAAGGATGCAGTCGCAAACCACTAACGAGCCACAAGCTCCAGGGCAGGCCCCGATCAAGACGGGCGGCCGGTTCAGCTTTTCGCTGGTCTGGATCGTGCCGATTGTCGCGGTGCTGGTGGGGATTTCGCTGGTGGTTCACAGCATTCTGCAAGAAGGCCCCACCATTGTGGTGAACTTCAAGACCGGTAGCGGCCTGACCGCCAACAAGACCGAGGTCAAGTACCGCAACGTGGTGATCGGCCATGTCACGGACGTGGACCTGAGCAACGACCAGAAAAGCGTAAACGCCACCATCAAGTTGTCCAAGCAGGCGGAGAGCTTCACCCGCGAAGACTCACAGTTCTGGGTGGTCCGGCCGCGCATCGGGGCTGGCGGCGTCTCGGGTATCGATACGTTGCTGTCCGGCGATTACATTGGTGCCGACATCGGCCAGGCCAATGGCCGCTCGAAGCACTTTCAGGGTCTGGAAAACCCGCCGCCGATTACCTATGGCGAACCGGGCAAGCGTTTCACCTTGATCACTCAGGATCTGGGGTCGCTGGATATCGGCTCCCCGGTTTATTTCCGCAAGATCCCGGTCGGCCAGGTCGTGGCGTACGCCCTTGACCCGGACGGTAAAGGCGTGAACATCGAGTTGTTCATCCACTCGCCGCACGACAAGTACGTCACCGAAAACACCCGGTTCTGGAACGCCAGCGGGATTGACGTCAACGTCGGCGCCAACGGTTTCGCGGTCAAGACCGAATCGCTGTCAGCCATACTGGTCGGCGGCATTGCGTTCCGTGCGCCGGACTACAGCCCCAACGATAAACCTGCTGCCGCCGAATACGCCTACGAACTGTTCGACGACCAACAAACTGCCCTCGCCCCGCCCAATGGCAAGCCGCAGTACATGTCCATGCGCTTCGAACAGGCCCTGCGCGGACTCAAGGTCGATGCGCCGGTGGAATTCTTGGGCATCGAGATCGGCAAAGTGGTGTCGATCAACCTGGATTTCGACGCCAAGAAACGCACCTTCCCGGTCAATGTCGGCATTGTGATCTACCCGCAACGCCTGGGGCAGGCCCATGTCAAAATGCTCAAGGCGCTCAATCATGACCCGAGCGACGAAGCCGGTGCGGTGCGTTTGATCGGCTCATTTATCGAGAACGGCCTGCGTGCCCAGGCCCGTACCGGCAATTTCCTGACCGGCCAGCTCTACATCTCCATGGATTTCTATCCAAAAGCCGAGAAAGTTGCTTTCGATGCCAATGCGCGCCCGATCATGGTCCCGACCGTGCCGGGCAGCCTCGAGCAATTGCAGGAAAAACTCGAAGCCATGGTCGACAAGCTCAACAAGCTGCCCGTGGAGCGCATTGCCGGCAATCTCGATGGCAACCTCGTGGAACTGCGCAAAGGCCTGGTGCAATTCAACGCCAAGACGCTGCCTAACGTGTCAACCACTCTGGCTGACCTGAGCAAAACCCTGGATTCGGCCAATACCACCCTGCAATCGGCCAACTCGACCCTGGCCGAGGATTCTCCGCAGCGGGAAAAACTGGGCGAGACCCTGGATGAACTGGGACGCACATCGAGATCCTTGCGCGACCTTTCGGATTACCTGGGCCGGCATCCGGAATCGCTGCTGCGCGGCCGTCCCGACAATGCCGCACCGATGGACCTTAAAGGGCCTCCGCGCAATTGAATAAAGGAGCAACAACCATGGTTTTTCCGCTGAAGCTCACATTGGTCGCTGCGTTGGTACTGCTTGCCGCTTGCCGCAGTGACCCGATTCAGTTCCACACCCTGACCCCGGCGCAACCGGGTGTTCACTCCAAAAGCGCCGGGATTATCCAGATTGACACCCTGACCGTGCCGCCACAGGTCGATCGTCCGCAGATCGTCATTCGCGAGGGTGACAGCGGACTGGCGATTCTGGAAACCCAGTGGTGGGGTTCCAACCTCGTCGACGAATTGCGCAGCGCGTTGATCGATCAATTGACCAACAGCAATGCCCATAACCGGCAATCGGTACGGATCCACGTACAGCGTTTTGACTCCGTGCCGGGGCAATACGCGCTGATGGACGTCAAATGGCGTCTGCGCAGCGGCGGTGAAGCCGATGCCGTACGGATCATCTGCCGCAGCACCCTGAAAACGCCGTCCGGGCCTAGCATTGATGACCTGGTACTCGCACAGCAGAAAAACGTCAAGCGCCTGGCTGAGTTGATCAACCAAGCATCGGCAGGCATACAAAAAGGCTGTCCTGCATCGCAATGATTTGACGATTTTTTCTAAAGGGCGGTTGAAATTAGCCGCCCCTCAAACATGCAAATGATTCGTATTGATCTAGAATAATTGACGACGTTGCGTTGTCGATTCTCTCGACTCAGCCTGCAAGACTCTAAAAACAGGAGCTGGCGCCGCATGAATCCGCATTTCCCCGCCTTTCTGAAAAAAGCCCTGCTAGCCACTGCGCTGTTGAGCGCCGGCCACGTGTATGCCGCGGATTCCGTCGGCCTGGTGGTCTACAACGCGCAGCATGAAAGCCTGACCAAATCCTGGGTTGCGGCGTTTACTCAGGAGACCGGTATCCCCGTAACGTTGCGCAATGGCGATGACACCGAGATGGGCAACCAGATCGTGCAGGAAGGTGCGGATTCCCCTGCCGATGTGTTCCTGACCGAAAACTCGCCGGCCATGGTGCTGGTCGACAATGCCGGCCTGTTTGCCCCGGTCGACAACACCACGCTGGAGCAAGTGGACGCGGCCTACCGCCCGGCCCACGGCAAATGGGTCGGCATTGCCGCACGCTCTACGGTGTTTGTCTATAACCCGGCCAAGCTGGCGGAAGCCGACCTGCCCAAATCGATCATGGACCTGTCCGCGCCAGGCTGGAAAGGCCGCTGGGCCGCCTCACCGGGCGGTGCCGACTTCCAGGCGATCGTCGCCGCCATCCTCGAACAAAAAGGTGAAGCGGCGACCCTCGACTGGCTCAAGGCGATGAAAACCAACTTCACCGCGTACCGCGGCAACAGTTCGGTACTCAAGGCAGTGAACGCCGGGCAGATCGACAGCGGCGTGATCTATCACTATTACGCTTACGTCGATCAGGCCAAGACTGGCGAAAACAGCAAGAACACCGCCCTGCACTACTTCAAGCACAAGGATCCGGGTGCGTTTGTCAGCATTTCCGGTGGTGGCGTGCTGGCCTCCAGCAAACACAAGGAACAAGCCCAGGCGTTTCTCAAGTACATCACCGGCAAGGATGGCCAGGCTGTGCTGAAGACTGGCAAGTCGTTTGAATACGCCGTGGGCAAGGGCGCTGAATCCAACCCTAAACTGGTGCCTCTGCAACAACTCGATGCGCCGACCGTCGATGCCTCGAAACTCGACAGTAAAAAAGCCGTGGAGCTGATGACACAGGCCGGACTGCTTTAATTGATGCCGGAAATACTGCCTGCGGGGATCGCCGAGCCGATACCCGCACATTTGCGTCGACGATCCCGTGGGGTGTTCGCGGGGCGTGGCGGCGCGTGGGTAATCGGTTTGTCGGTGCTGGTTTCGTTGCTGGCACTGCTGCCGATTGCCTACGTCATTGGCGTGTCCTTGCAGACCGGTTGGGCGAGCGTTGTGACATTGGTGTTGCGCCCTCGAGTCGGTGAACTGCTGGTCAACACCGTGTTGTTGGTGCTGCTGACGATTCCGTTGTGCATCGCATTGGGCGTGACGCTGGCGTGGCTGACGGAGCGCACGAATCTGCCGGGACGGCGCTGGTGGTCGTTGCTGGCAACCGCGCCGCTGGCGGTCCCCGCGTTCGTTCACAGCTATGCGTGGGTCAGCCTGGTGCCGCCGATTCACGGGTTGTTTGCGGGTGTGCTGGTGTCGGTGATCGCCTATTTCCCGTTTCTGTACTTGCCGGTGGCGGCGACGTTGCGTCGGCTTGATCCGGCCATTGAAGACGTCGCCGAATCCCTGGGCCTCAAGCCCTGGGCGGTATTTTATCGCGTGGTGCTGCCGCAGTTGCGCCTGGCCGTTTGTGGTGGCGCGTTGCTGGTCGGGCTGCATCTGCTCGCCGAATACGGCCTGTACGCGATGATCCGCTTCGACACCTTCACCACGGCGATCTTCGATCAGTTCAAGTCCACCTTCAACGGCCCCGCCGCGCACATGTTGGCCAGTGTGCTCGCGTTGTGCTGTCTGGCCATGTTGACCGTGGAATCGGCCGCACGGGGATCGGCGCGTTACGCCCGCGTCGGTTCCGGCAGTGCCCGGGATCAACGGGTCGTGATCCTTAAAACACCGTCGACTCTTTTGTCCATGATCCTGATGGTCGTGACCTGCCTGCTCGCCCTGGGTGTTCCGTTGCTGACGCTCGGCAGGTGGCTGGTCGCCGGGGGCGCTCAAGTCTGGAACCTGCCGGAACTATTACCCGCCTTGCAACAAACCCTGTTGTTCGGCGTAGCGGGCGCGGCGCTGACCACCTGCGCAGCTATCCCGATTGCGTGGTTGTCGATTCGTTATCCCGGCCGAATGCAGCGGGTGCTGGAAAGCTGCAACTACATCACCAGCTCCTTGCCCGGCATTGTCGTGGCACTGGCGCTGGTGACGGTCACCATTCATTTCGCGCGGCCGATCTACCAGACCACGATTACCGTGCTGCTGGCGTACCTGCTGATGTTTTTGCCCCGGGCGCTGGTGAGTTTACGTGCCGGCATCGCCCAAGCCCCGGTGGAGCTGGAAAACATCGCCCGCAGCCTTGGCCGCTCACCCGCCAGGGCGCTGTGGCTGATTACCCTGCGTCTGGCTGCACCGGGCGCGGCCGCGGGCGCGGCACTGGTATTTCTGGCGATCACCAATGAATTGACTGCCACCCTGCTGCTCGCCCCGAACGGCACGCGCACCCTGGCCACCGGGTTCTGGGCGATGACCAGCGAAATCGATTACGCCGCCGCGGCTCCCTATGCGCTGCTGATGATCCTGTTGTCGCTGCCCTTGACCGGGCTCCTTTATCATCAATCGAAAAAAACGGCGGGCCGATGAACACGCTCGAACTGCATTCGCTGAGTAAAACCTACGGCACCCATCGTGCCCTGGACGACGTCAGTCTGTCAGTGCCCAGCGGCAGCCGCACAGTGATTGTCGGCCCCTCGGGCTCTGGCAAAACCACCTTGCTGCGGATGATCGCCGGCTTCGAATTCCCCGATACCGGGCGCCTGTCGCTGAACGGCCAGACGCTGGTCGACAGCACCCACGAAGTGCCGGCACACCAGCGCCTGATCGGTTATGTGCCCCAGGACGGCGCGCTGTTTCCGCATATGACCGTAGCGGCCAACATCGGCTTCGGCCTGTCGACCAAGGGCGCTGTCCGACAACATCGCATCGATGAATTGATGGACAGCGTGGCGCTGGATTCGAATATGGCCGAGCGCTGGCCTCACGAATTGTCCGGAGGCCAGCAGCAACGTGTGGCGCTGGCCCGTGCCTTGGCACAGCAACCGCGCCTGATGTTGCTGGATGAGCCGTTCTCGGCACTCGACACCGGTTTGCGGGCGGCCATGCGCAAAATGGTCGCCCGCCTGCTTGAAGAGACGGGCGTCACCACCATTCTGGTGACCCATGACCAGAGCGAAGCCTTGTCATTCGCCGATCAACTGGCGGTGATGCGACATGGCCAATTGGTGCAGTCGGGGCATCCGCTGGATCTTTACCGTTATCCCGAAGACGAACAGACCGCGCTGTTTCTCGGCGATGCCGTGGTCTTGCCGGCGCGCATCGAGGCCGGCTGGGCCCATTGTGATCTGGGGCGGATTCCGGTCAACAATCACCGCAACAACAGCGCGGCGCAGATCATGCTGCGGCCTGAACAGCTGCAATTGGTCAGTATCCTGCCGAGCGATGCAGACGTTGCCGGTTGTCGCGCAGTCGTGATCGACCGGGATTTCAGCGGCAATACCTGCACGTTGACTGTGGAGCTGCAACCTTTGGTCAATAGCGAACAACCCGGCCGATCACTGCTGGTACGCAGCTCGGGCATGTACGCGCCACCGGCCGGCAGCGCGGTTCAGGTCTCGACCATCGGCCACGCCCACGTCCTGAGCGAGGTTTGAAGGCCTCGCCTCAAAGGTCGAAGCGATCAACCGCCCGGCGTCGCTCATTGTCATCACGCACATCGTAATTGGCCGTGGTCTGGATGTTGCTGTGGTGGGCCAGTTTCTGTGCAATCGACAAATCGTGTTCTTCGATCACCCGGGTAATGAATGAACGCCGGAAATCGTGGGGCATGATTTTCACCCCGACTTGCGTGCCCCGTTGCCGGGCAATGTAATAGATCGCATGTTTGGTGATGCGCTCGCGGGTGATGTGGCTGCCACGACGAATACGGTTGAACAGGAACGGATCGTCCTCCTCGCCCTCCTTCAACAGGGATCGACGCAGTTCCAGCCAGGCTTCGAGTTTGGCGAAAGCCCAGGCGGGTGCGTACTTGATCAATTGTTTGTTGCCCTTGGCGGTGACGCGCAGGCTGCGCTCGGTGAAGTCGACCTGGTTCAGTTCCAGGTTCACCGATTCCGATTTACGCATGCCGGAACCGTACAGAATCGCGATGATCGCTGCATCCCGCAGGCCTTGTGGCCTCGGATCGGCGGCGCAGACCGCCATCAATTCCTTGATCAGTGTTCGCCTGAGATTGCGCCCCTGGGACAGCCGCGTCCCGGTAATGCCCTTTACCGAACGCATTTTCAACAGGTGTTCCTGAGAAATCAGGCTCATGCGCCACGCTTCGTTCATCACGCCGCGTACCGCGTTGACGTACAGCGAAGAGGTGTTCGGTGCATAACCATCCTCGCGCAAGGCCGCCACCAGCGCGATCACGTCTTCTGGCTGCAGGTTGTACCAGGGGATCTCTTCGATATCGACGTCTTCAAAACCCAAGCGGTCGGCAGCGTCCTGCAACACATAGCGCATGGTCAGCTGACTGGACGGTGCGAGACGGGCCAGATACACGGTTAGCGGGTTGGTGGAGGGAGTGCGCGAATCAGCATCGGGTAAGTCAATCAAACGAAACGGCCTTGAAATAGAGAGGTGCATCTATAAACGAAAAATGGTGTGGGTCCAGCAATGGCCGTTACGCTGCCGGTCATGGCCGGGAAAGTCAACGCCATGCCGACCAAACCGGGGGGTGGCGCATACACAAAAGCCTGTGACGAGGGCGCTTGCTCCGGCTGGAGCCCGCAATAGTCCGCTCTCAGGGCCGCAGCACAGCCCAACGCAAGCAAGCTTCCTCGCCACAGGTTCAACGTTGCGTTTACAGTAGCCTCCGGGATTGGGCTGAAACCGGCTCAATCGAATAAGGACGTTCCCCGTGACCAGTTACTCCCCCCTGATCCGCCGCTTGCTGGTCTGCTCGCTGACCATCGTCGTCAGCCGCGCCATCACCAGCCCGCTGCTCACGCTGTTCGTCAGCGACAAACTCGGCCTCAACCAACAGGACGTTGGTCTGCTGCTCGGCATCGCCGTATTTGTCGCCACCCTGCTATCGCTTTACGGCGGCTACATCATTGATCGCTTCGAAAAGCGCCGGCTGTTGATCCTCGCGATGCTCTCCAGCGCCGTTGGCCTGGTCCTGCTGACCTTTGCCGAGAACCTCTACCTGACCACGGTCACCCTGATCGTCACCGAAACCGCGTCAGCGCTGTTCCTGATCGGTTCCAAAGCGATCCTCAGCGACAATTTGCCCATGGGCCAGCGTGCCAAGGCATTTTCCCTGAGCTATACGCTGACCAACATCGGTTACGCCGTGGGACCGATGTTCGGTGTATTGATCGCCAGCCGCTTCACCAGTGCGCCGTTCCTTATCGCAGCGGCCATTGCCTTTTCAAGCATTTTCCTGATGATCGGGATCCCGAAAGACCCTGCCCGTGCGCCTGCTTCGGGTCAGGTCCAAAGCTTCCTCAAAACCCTGATCACCCTGAAAAACGACCGCACCCTGATCATGTTCACCGGTGGTTGCCTGCTTAGCACGGTGGTCCACGGCCGGTTTACCTTTTACCTGTCGCAATACCTGCTGGTGACCAGCGACTCGCGACACACCATGCAAATCATGGCTGCCCTGCTCGCCTGCAACGCCATCAGCGTCATCCTGCTGCAATACCAGATCGGGCGTTTGCTCAAGCGCGAGCACTTGCGCCAATGGATCGTCGCGGGCACCGGCCTGTTCATTCTTGGCCTGATCGGCTTCAGCCTCGCAGAAAGCCTGGTGAGCTGGTGCGTGGCGATGTTCATTTTCACCCTGGGCGAAATCATCATCTATCCGGCAGAATTTCTCTTCGTCGACACCCTCGCTCCAGAAGACTTGCGTGGCAGCTACTACGGCGCGCAGAACCTGGCAGCACTGGGTGGTGCAGTGAGCCCGGTGATTTGCGGGTTCCTGCTGATGCATACACCAGCGCCGACCATGTTTTACGCCATGAGCGTTCTTGCCGCTGTGGGTGGGCTGTTGTGTTTCATCAGTGGCCGAGGCCATACAGCAAAATTAATGCACTGAAAGCTCATTAATATGAATTTGTAAGTAAATGGATTGAACGGCACACTGTGCCCGTTCCTCCCCCAATAGTTGGAACAACTTAAAGGGCTTTCTGGGTTTCCCAGCTAAGCCTTTTTTTTGATTGAATTTTTTTGCTCACGGAGCGTTTTCGAAATGTTTGCCCGCTGGTTGCCTGCCGCTATCAACACCCGACCCACTGAATGGAGCCGTGCCGCTATCGGCATGGCGCTGGGGACGCTGCTGAGCGTCTGGCTTTGCGCTCAGGTGTTCGGCATCCAGGTGGCACAACATCTGATCGGTCCACTGGGCGCTTCGGCGGTGCTGTTGTTCGCGGTATCCTCCGGCGCACTGGCGCAGCCCTGGTCGATTCTGGGTGGCTATCTGTGCGCCGCCGTGCTGGCTTTGCTGGTAGCGCACCTTTTGGGTCGCACACTGGCCACGGCGTGTCTGGCGGCAGGCATGGCACTGATTCTGATGTGCTGCCTGCGTTGCCTGCATCCACCGGCCGGCGCGTTGGCGCTGATTCTGGTGCTGGCCGATCCGGCGACCATTGCCATGGACTGGAAAGCCCTCGCACCGGTGATGCTCAGCGCGGCGACGATGCTGCTCAGCGCACTGGCCTACAACAACCTGACACGCGTTCGTTACCCCAAACGCGCCAGTGAACCAGCGGCCGTGATTGCGGCGGACCATCCGCCAATCGACAGCCAGGCCATTACTGCCCAGGACCTGAAAAAGGCGCTGGCCGAGATGGAAGCGTTCTTTGACGTGACCCCTGAAGACCTTGAGCAACTGATCCACGCCAGTGAGTTGCACGCCCGCCGCCGCAGCGTCGGCGAGGTGCTGGCGCCACGGCTCTGATCTGGCTGGCGGACAGCTTGTTTTGCTGTGACAAGAGGCTTCTGGCATCCTGCGCGTCCATTTTCTGACCCGGCCCGCCTTCAGGCACGCAAATCACCATGACCGCCTCCGAAAAAGCCCCCGTTCCACGCCACAATGATTTGATCTACGGACTCGACGACCGCCCGCACCTGACCGCCACGGTGTTCGCTGCCCTGCAACACGTGCTGGCCAGTTTCGTCGGCATCATCACGCCGACACTGATCATGGGTAGCGCCCTGGGTCTGCAAAGCGAAGTGCCGTACCTGATCAGCATGGCGCTGTTCGTCTCCGGCCTGGGTACCTTTGTTCAGGCGCGGCGCTTCGGCCCCGTCGGTTCTGGCCTGTTGTGCCTGCAAGGCACCAGTTTCTCGTTCATCAGCGTGATACTCAGCGCCGGGTTCATGGTCAAGGCTCGGGGTGGTGGCACCGACGAGATCCTTTCGACGATCTTCGGTGTGTGCTTCTTCGCCGCTTTCATTGAAGTGGTGTTGAGCCAATTCATTGGCAAATTGCGCATGCTGATCACCCCGGTCGTCACCGGCACCATCATCACCCTCATGGGTTTGTCGCTGATCAAAGTGGCCATGACCGACATCGCCGGCGGCTTCGGTGCGCCTGATCTGGGCGCTGCCAGTCACCTGGCGTTGGCGGCACTGGTGCTGGGCACCATCGTGGTGTTGAACCGGGTGGATGTGCCGTTTTTGCGCCTCGGGGCGATTGTGATCGGTTTGACCCTGGGTTATTTCGTCGCCTGGCTGATGGGCCAGGTGAATTTCTCCAGCCTGCCCGACGTGCCGCTGATGAGCTTGCCGGTACCGTTCAAATACGGATTTTCTTTCGACTGGGTGGCGTTTGTGCCCGTGGCGGTGATTTTCCTGGTGTCGCCGCTGGAAGCTGCCGGCGACCTGACCGCCAACTCGATGATCTCCCGCCAACCGGTCAAAGGCCCGCTGTACATCCGCCGGATCAAATCCGGCCTGCTCGCCGACGGACTCAATTCGGCCATGGCCGCGGTCTTCAACAGCATGCCGATGGTGACCTTTGCCCAGAACAACGGCGTGATCCAGCTCACCGGCGTGGCCAGTCGTTACGTGGCGTTTTTTATCGCCGGCCTGTTGGTGGTACTGGGATTGTTCCCGATGATTGGCGCGGTACTGCAACTGATGCCCAAACCGGTACTGGGTGGCGCCGAGCTGGTGATGTTCGGCACCGTCGCCGTGGCCGGGATCAAGATCCTCGCCGAAGCCGGCCTGCATCGGCGCAACATGCTGATTGTCGCGATCTCCCTCGGCATGGGCCTGGGCGTGGCCGCCGTTCCCGAGGTGTTGCGCGAACTGCCGATGGCGCTGCATAACATTTTCGAGTCGCCCATCACGGTCGGCGCGCTGTGCGCTATCGTTCTAAATATCTTCCTGCCCGAAGAGTTCCTCGAACTGGAAGAAGACGAATTCGACCCGGAAGCCTCGGTGCTTCAGGTGATGCAAAACCCGGATGTGACCGCCAAGGATGAACCCGCAACACCTGCGGTGGTCGCACAGTAGAACCGCTGGACGAGCTCAAGGGCTGAGCCGCTGACGGTCCAGCCCTTTTTTTCGAGAGCACCCCCATGCGCAGCGTCCACGCAGTCCTGATTTCCCTCCTGCTCTGCCTGAGCGCCTGTTCGTCCCTGCCCAACCGTGACCCGCTGAAAATCAACGTAGTCGGCATCGAGCCACTGCAAGGTCAGGGCATGGAAGTGCGTTTTGCCGTGAAGATCCGCGTGCAGAATCCCAACGACTACAACCTCACCTACAGCGGTGTCGCACTGGACCTGGACATCAACGGCCAACCCTTCGCCTCCGGCGTCAGCGACGAGCGCGGCAAGATCGGACGTTTTTCCGACGTGATCGTGAGCGTGCCGGTAAGCGTCTCGGCGTTTTCGGTGATCCGCCAGACCTACGGCATCAGCCAGCTGAAAACCCTTAACAACATGCCCTACGTATTGCGCGGCAAACTCTCGGGAGGGGTTTTCAACACCAAGCGCTTCATCGATAGTGGCACACTCAACCTGCCGGCATCGACGACCGGTGCCAGGTGAAGCCTGACTCAAGGAGCGACACCCCCAATGGAAGCTACCCCTACGCTTCATACCGAGCGCCTGATCCTGCGGCCGCTGGAGCTGGCCGATGCCGAAGCGATCCAGCAACAATTCCCCCACTGGGAAGTGGTGCGTTACCTCAACGAGTTTGTTCCATGGCCTTATCCGGCAGACGGTGCACTGACATATCTGCGTGACAATGCGTTACCGGCGATGGCCCGGGGCTCTGAATGGCACTGGTCGATCCGACTCAAGTCAGCGCCGGAACAACTGATCGGCAACATCAGTTTGATGAACGAACAGGACAACAACCGCGGCTTCTGGCTCGGTCCGAAGTGGCAAGGTCAGGGCTTCATTAGCGAGGCCAGTGAGGCTGTCACCGATTTTTGGTTCGAAACCCTTGGCCGCTCAGTGCTGCGTGTGCCGAAAGCCGCGCCGAACACCGGCTCGCGCAGGCTCTCCGAACGCACGGGGATGCGCTTGATCCATACCGACGAAGGTCGATTCGTCGGCGGGATATTTACGAAAGAAACCTGGGAAATCACTCGCGAAGAATGGCTGCAACAGCGCTGAATTCACTCTGCCTCATTAAGAATCAGGCTGCGGTAATGCCCGGGATTTGACCCTGACCACTTGCGAAACGCCTTGTAGAACGAACTGGCATCGGCAAACCCGAGACGCGTGGCGATTTCGGCGAAGCTGATGGCCGGTTCCGCCAGCCAGACAATCGCCAACTCCTTGCGCACGCTGTCCTTGAGGCCTTGGTAGGTCTGGCCCTCTTCGGCCAGTCGACGGCGCAAGGTCGAGGCTGACATGCACAGGCGTTGCGCCAGGGCCTCGGTTTCTGGCCAGCGTTCGGCGGGAAGTTGCCGTAGATCTTGTTTGATCCGGCTGGAGAGGCTCTCCGGATCCCGGTATTTGACCAGGATATTGGCCGGTGCATGGGCCAGGAAACGCTTGAGCTCTTCGGGGCTGCGCTTGATCGGCGCGTCCAGGCAATCGGCGGAGAAAATCATCCGCGTGCGCGGGCGGTCAAAACGCAGGTTCTCGGAAAACATCACCTGGTAGTCATCGCAGAAGTCCGGCTGGGGGCAGCGCAATTCGATGGCCAGGATCGGAATTCGCCGTCCCGCCAGCCAGCACGCGACCCCGTGGACGATCATCCAATAGGTGAAATAAGTGAAGGCCCGGCGCGGGTCTTTGCCGTCTTCGAGCAGCACGATTTCCGCCAGGCTTTGTTGACGCACCAACTCGGCGGGCATGTTTTCAAGCATCAGGGACAGGAAACCCAAACCGCTGATGAGGCCCGTTGCCAGGCTCGGCTGGACCATGGCGCAACGGCAGAGAAACGCCAGGCTGCCGGATTTGAGCTTGCGCGGGTCCATGCCAAAAAACTCATCGTCCCCGCGCCGTGCCAACAACCGCCACAGACGCGCGTAAGCGGTAGCCGGCACGCGGCCATCGGCGCTTGCCAGTAGCTGCGGATCAATGCCGACCTTGTTCAGCACATCTTCAGTGGCGATGCCCGGCGCGCAGCTTTGCAGCAGCGCTTCACGCACCAGTTGAATGGAAATGGTGTCTTTTTCCGACATTGACCGAGGCGAGCCTGTTGTTGTTTTGAGTGGTGAGCATATTAGCGCAGCCCGTTCGCGCAATGGAGATCCTGTGGGAGCGGGCTTGCCCGCGATTGCAATCGATCATTCAACATCAATGTTGAATGTTATGACGCCATCGCGGGCAAGCCCGCTCCCACAGGGATTTTGGTGTTCTTGGGATCGTTCAGGTCAGGTTCAGGTAAATGTCAATCAGTGGCATATGTGAATGAGTGTCATTATGTTACAACTTAGCACCCTATCTAAATCCGAGACGTTGCTGAATGCTCGTTCCTTTTCTGATCATGCTGCGCGAAGGCATCGAGGCCGCGCTGATCGTCGGCATCATCGCCAGCTACCTCAAACAGACCGGCCGCGGGCAGTGGATGCCGGCCGTGTGGATCGGTGTCTTCCTCGCCGCCGCCCTCGCCCTGTTGGTCGGCGGTGGCCTGGAACTGGTCAGCGCTGAATTCCCGCAGAAACAACAGGAACTGTTCGAAGGCATTGTCGGGCTGGTGGCCGTCGGCATTCTCAGTTCCATGGTGTTCTGGATGCGCAAGGTCGCGCGCTCGATCAAGCATTCACTGCACGTCTCCCTCGACCATGCCCTGGCCGGTTCAACACATCAGGTGATCGCGCTGATCGCCATGGTGTTTTTCGCCGTGGCCCGCGAAGGCCTGGAAACGGTGTTTTTCCTGCTGGCGGTGTTCCAGCAAAGCGAAGGTCCGGCCGCTCCGGTGGGTGCCCTGTTCGGCCTTGTCCTGGCCATCGTCATCGGTTTCATGATTTACGGCGGTAGCCTGCGCCTGAACCTGGCTGCATTTTTCCGCTGGACCGGGTTATTTATTCTCGTGGTTGCCGCGGGCATTCTCGCCAACTCCGTGCAGGCGCTGCATGAAGCCGGGGTGTGGAATCACCTGCAAACCGTGCTCTTCGATATCAGCGCCACGCTGCCGATGGACGGCCCGCTGGGCTCGGTACTGGCCGGCATGTTCGGCTATCAGGACGCGCCGACCGTCAGCACCCTCGGCGCTTATCTGATTTACCTGCTGATCGCGCTGGTGATGTTCTTTCTCCCGGCGCCGGCGCTTTCGAAAACTCCGTCTTCTGTTTCCAGCCAGTAAGGGCAACCATGCCAAACCAAGCCCCACCCCAGGCGTCCCCACCCCATGCCTTGCGCTGGGCAGTGGTCGGTTCGGTGATCGTGATGATCGCCGCCGGCGGCCTGTTCTACTACGCCTCGACCATGGCCGCGGCCAAGCGCCTGGCCAATCATGACGAGGTGCTGGTGACTATTCATCCGCACAGCTGTGAGCCTAATACCCTGACGGTCCCCGCCGGGCGCGCCAGCTTGCGCATCGTTAATCGTTCCGATCGTGCGGTTGAATGGGAAATCCTCGACGGTGTGCTGGTGATCGAAGAGCGCGAGAACATCGCACCCGGCCTCAGTCAGGTGATTAACGCGAACCTGTTGCCCGGCGACTACGCCATCACGTGTGGCCTGTTGAGCAACCCGCGGGGCACCTTGCACGTCACGCCGACCGCGGCGTCCGATGCCGCCGCCAAGGCAAAGCCGTCGATGCTGAAATTTGTCGGACCATTGTCGGAATTTCGCGTGTACCTGAGCACTCAAGGCTCGGTGCTGATCAAAGCGGTCACGGTACTGGAACAAGCAATCGCCTCCGGTGATCTGGCTCAGGCACAGGCGCTGTACGTGCCGGCCCGCGTCGCCTATCAGCGCATGGCCCCGGCCGCGCAGCGCCTGGCTGAACTGGACAACAGCATCAATGCCCGCGCCGACTATTTTGAAAAGCGCGAGCAAGACCCGGCCTTCGCCGGTTTCCACCGCCTCGAATTCGCGCTGTTCCAACAACGCAATCTCGACGGACTGACACCGAATGCCCTGCGTCTGCTGACGGACGTCACCACCCTCAAACAACAGCTGCTGGCCCAGTCGCTGCCACCGGAGCAATTGGTGAGCATCATCGTGCGCAACCTCAACAGCATCGCCGAAGTCCGCGCCCTCAACGGTGAAGAGGAACGCTACAGCCACAGCGACCTGAACGGTTTCGCCGGCAATCTCGATGCGGCCCGCAAAGTTGTCGACCTGTTGCGCCCGCTGCTGACCACGTCTGCACCCGGGTTACTGCCGACAATCGATGACGCCCTCAATGCGTTCGACGCCGAACTGAACCGTTTCAAGGTCAACGACGGCTACGCCAGCTATGACAGCGTCAACACCGCGCAACGTCAACAGATCGCCGACAAAGCCACGGCACTGGCCAGCGCACTGGATGCCATCGACCCCGCCCTTGGCCTTGGTGGCCTGACAGCAGAAGGCTCCAAACGATGAACGATTCAGAACCATGCAACTTCCAGCGACGTCGAGTCTTGATGGGCATGGGCGCCGCCGGTGTCGCCCTCGCCGGCTCGGCGCTGAGCTGCCCGGTCATGGCGGCAAACCCCGCGCAAGTCACCGCGGCGCCGAGCAGCGACCGTACCGAAGATCGTCACGCGTTCCACGGCAAACACCAAAGCGGCATCGTCACGCCGCGCCCGGCGTCGGGCATGCTGGTGTCGTTTGATGTTCTGGCCAGCGACCGCGAAGACCTTGAGCGCCTGTTCCGTACCCTGAACGAACGCATCGCCTTTTTGATGAAGGGCGGCCCGGTGTCCCAGATCGATCCGAAGCTGCCCCCCGTGGACTCGGGCATCCTCGGCCCCGTTGTCACACCGGACAACCTGACCATCACCGTGTCGGTGGGCGAGTCGCTGTTCGACGAACGCTTCGGCCTCGCCGATGTAAAGCCCAAGCGGCTGACCCGCATGGTCGGTTTTCCCAATGATGCGCTGGAGGCCGACTGCTGCCACGGCGATTTGAGCCTGCAATTGTGCGCCAACACCACCGACACCAACATCCACGCCCTGCGCGACATCGTGAAAAACCTGCCGGACTTATTACTGGTGCGCTGGAAACAGGAAGGCAGCGTGCCGCCCCAGGCCCCGGCGAAACCCAGCGTACCGGCACAGAGCGCGCGCAATTTTCTGGGTTTTCGCGACGGCTCAGCCAACCCAGATTCCAACGATGCCAAAGCGATGGACTCCGTTGTCTGGGTGCAACCGGGCAGCGATGAACCGGCGTGGGCGGCCAACGGCAGCTATCAGGCCGTGCGGATCATCCGCAACTTCGTCGAGCGCTGGGACCGTACGCCATTGCAGGAACAGGAAAGCATTCTCGGTCGGGTCAAAAGCACCGGCGCACCCATGGGCGGCAGCCACGAAAGCGAAATCCCGGATTACACCAACGATCCGGCAGGCAAGCTGACCAAGCTCGACGCACATATCCGCCTGGCCAACCCGCGCACCACGGCGAGCCAGGCCAACCTGATCCTGCGTCGGCCATTCAACTATTCCAACGGTGTGAACAAGAACGGTCAGCTCGACATGGGTCTGCTGTTCATCTGCTACCAGAGCGACCTGGAAAAAGGCTTCATCACCGTGCAAAACCGCCTCAACGGCGAACCGTTGGAGGAATATCTCAAGCCCGTCGGCGGCGGGTATTTCTTCACGTTGCCCGGTGTCATCGGCGACCAGGATTTCATCGGTCGTTCGCTGCTGAACGCTACACACAACAAAACCACTGCCTAACCGCCACAACGATCCTCACGGAACCGCCCCATGAAAAAGTCGCCCCTCGTGTTACTGCTGACCCTTGGCTTGCTCAACACCCCGTTTTCGGCGTTCGCGGCCACCGCGCCGCTGGACCTGGTGGGGCCGGTCTCGGACTATAAGATATACGTCACTGAACAACTGGATGAGCTGGCCAGCCACACCCGGCAATTCACCGACGCCATAAAAAAAGGTGACCTGGCCACCGCGAAAAAACTCTACGCGCCGACTCGCGTGTATTACGAGTCGATCGAGCCGATTGCCGAGCTGTTCAGTGACCTGGATGCGTCCATCGACTCCCGCGTCGACGATCACGAGAAAGGTGTGATGGCCGAAGACTTCACCGGGTTCCACCGCCTTGAATACTCGCTGTTCTCGGAAAAAAGTACCGAAGGCCTGGGCGAACTGGCCGACGGCTTGAACAAAGACATCAAAGACCTGCAGGCCCGCGTGGCCGGCCTGACCTTCCCGCCTGAAAAAGTGGTCGGTGGTGCTGCCGCACTGCTGGAAGAAGTCGCTGCGACCAAGATCTCCGGTGAGGAAGATCGCTACAGCCACACCGACCTGTATGACTTGCAGGGCAATATCGACGGTGCGAAGAAAATCGTCGACCTGTTCCGTCCACAGATCCAGAAACAGGACGCCGGGTTCGTGGCCAAGGTCGACAAGAATTTTGCGACCGTGGACAAGATCCTGGCCAGGTACAAGACCAGCGACGGTGGTTTCGAGACCTACGACAAAGTGAAGGAAAAGGACCGCAAGGCGCTGGTCGGGCCGGTTAATACGCTGGCTGAAGATTTGTCGACGATGCGTGGGAAGCTGGGGTTGAACTGAGTGTTGTAGCGCTTTAAGGGCCTCTTCGCGAGCAGGCTCGCTCCCACAGGGTTGTGGGAGCGAGCCTGCTCGCGATTGCATTGAAGGCGACGTTACCGCTCAAAGAATACGGTAAAGCAACCGCTCAATACGCACGCGACTGACCCGCTTGAGGAACTTGGCCACGCCCGCCGGGTATTCGGCGAGGGTTTCCAGATCCTGATAGCGCTCGATGCGCCGGGTGTGCTGGAAGATTTCGGCCAGCTCCTTGCGGCGCGGTTCCAGCAACTGGCTGTGCGGATCATCGATCAGCAAGGCGTTTTCCAGGTCGAGGCGGAATGCGCGCGGGTTGAGGTTGTTGCCGGTCAGCAAGGTGTAGCGCTGATCAATCCACATGCCTTTGAGGTGATAGGTGTTGTCGCCATCGTGCCACAGGTGCAGGTTCAACTGACCGCTGTCGATGTTGCGCTGATGGCGCTTGGCAAACCGGCGCAGGCTGATCTCGTACAGGTATGGCAGCGCCGCGATCACCTTGAACGGTTCGCTCGGCGGAATGTAGAAGTCGTTGGCGGTCTTGTCGCCGACCACGATGTCGATCTTCACCCCCCGCGCCAGTGCCCGGTTGATTTCCCGGGTCACGGCCAATGGCAGGTTGAAGTACGGCGTACAAATGGTCAGTTGATGCTGGGCACTGGCGATGAGTTCGCAAATCACCCGGCTCAACGGGTTGTTCTTGCCAACGCCGAGCAACGGGCTGACGGTCAAACCGTTCTTGAGCGTGGTGCCCGCCGTGGTGTCGTACGCCGCGTGCTTGAGACGGCTGCGCAAGTCACCGATATCGTTGCGCAGGCTGCGGGTGGTCGGCAGGTTCGGCAAGTCGAGGCGATGCACCGCTTTGGATGCGACCAGGCCGTGTTGCACCAGGTGATGCATCGAATCGGCCAGTTCGCGGTTCTGGATCAGGTGATAACGGTCGTAGCGGTACTTGTCGAACTTGTGCAGATAAACGTTGTTCAGACTCGCGCCGCTGTAGATCACGCAATCATCAATGACGAAGCCCTTGAGGTGCAACACGCCGAACAGTTCGCGGGTCTGCACCGGGACGCCATACACCGGCACTACACTTGCGTGGGTGCGAGTCATTTCCTGATACCACGCCGAGTTGCCCGGCTGTTTGCCGGCACCGATCAGACCGCGCTGGGCGCGCAACCAGTCGACAACGACCACCACGTCCAGCTCAGGACGTGCGGCTTTCGCTGCGTGCAGGGCATCGAGAATTTCCTGGCCGGCTTCGTCCTGTTGCAGGTACAACGCGACGATATAGATGCGCTGGGTCGCGCTGGCGATTTTTTCCAGCAGGCAACGACGAAATTCGGCAGCGCCGGAAAGGATGCTGACGGCATCGGCGGTCAGCGCAAAACTGCGTAGTTTTGGCAGCAGGGAGCGTTTGAAAAGCGACGGCATAGGGCTCGCAATGGGTCGAATCCGAAGAACCCAAGAGCTTACACCATCGATGGGGTTGGGTCTTGTTACGGTCTGTAATGGCCTCTTCGCGAACAGGCTCACGCCCCCATTCAACGGCATTCTCTTGTGAGAGCGAGCGTGCTCGCGAAAGCCATTTATCAGGCATCAACGCATTGGTATTGCAAAAAGAGGACCTTCACTCTGAAGATCAAAATCTGCTCGACCCTTGTTTGAATTTCAACTTGATACGGAGCCTTGAAATGTCTGATGCCAACGTTCGCCCGCCATTGCCGCCCTTCACCCGTGAATCGGCCATTGAGAAAGTCCGTTTGGCCGAAGACGGCTGGAACTCCCGCGAGCCGGAGCGCGTGTCCCTGGCCTACACCCTGGACACCCAATGGCGAAACCGCGCCGAGTTCGCCCATAACCGCGAAGAAGCCAAAGCCTTCCTGACGCGCAAATGGGCCAGGGAACTCGACTATCGCCTGATCAAGGAGCTCTGGGCCTTTACCGACAACCGCATCGCAGTGCGTTTTGCCTATGAATGGCACGACGACTCGGGCAACTGGTTTCGTTCCTATGGCAACGAAAACTGGGAGTTCAACGAGGATGGTTTGATGGCGCGACGGTTTGCCAGCATCAACGACATGCCGATCAAGGAAAGCGAGCGCAAGTACCACTGGCCGCTGGGGCGGCGACCGGATGATCATCCAGGGCTGTCAGATCTAGGCCTGTAAACACGCACTTTATGCAGGAGCTGGCTTGCCAGCGAGGCGGCCGGCCTGACACACCGCGTCGTCTGGTTCGCCAGCAAGCCGGCGCCTACAGCATCAGCCCTCGCGCCGGACCTGTAGGAGCTGGCTTGCCAGCAAGCCGGCTCCTACAGGATCTGCGATCCGCTCCTGCATTGGTTTTGTGTTGTACAGATGAGTAAGATGTCGCCCCTTCCCCGCAGCCCCTTTCTGCACCCGCCGAATAAGCCGATCCCATGCCCTTCGAACTCAGTGTTGACCTCTCCACCCTGGCCATTCTCGCCCTTGTCGCTTTTGTTGCCGGTTTCATCGATGCCATCGCCGGCGGCGGCGGTCTGTTGACCACACCAGCCCTGCTGACCGCCGGCCTGCCTCCGCACCTGGTCCTGGGCACCAACAAACTCAGCTCGACCTTCGGCTCGGCCATCGCCAGCTTTACCTTCTATCGCCGCAAGCTGTTCCATCCCGCACAGTGGGTTCACGCCATCGTCGGCACGTTGTTGGGCGCACTGATCGGTGCCATCGTCGCGCATTACCTGCCAGCGGAATGGCTGAACAAGATGCTGCCGGTAATCGTTTTCGCCTGTGGCGTTTATCTGTTGTTTGGTGGTACGCCGAAAGCGCCGCTGGACAGCGACGCGCCGATCAAGAAGAAGTGGCAATCGACACAGGGCTTCAGCCTCGGCTTCTATGACGGCGTGGCCGGTCCGGGCACGGGCGCGTTCTGGACCGTCAGCAGCCTGCTGCTCTACCCTATCGATCTGGTGAAGGCCAGCGGTGTGGCGCGCAGCATGAACTTCGTCAGCAACGCGGCGGCGCTGTCGGTGTTCATCTTTTCCGGTCAGGTGGACTGGATCATCGGCCTGTGCATGGGCTCGTCATTGATGGTCGGCGCCTTCTTCGGCGCCCGCACCGCCATCAGCGGGGGTGCGAAGTTCATTCGTCCGGTGTTCATCACCGTGGTGTTGGGTCTGACCGTGCGTTTAGCCTGGCAACACTGGTTCAGCGTGGCCTAAACGCCGCGCCACATACACGTCGATCAGGTAACGGGCAATCGAGCGCGACGCCGGCAACGGCGGCAACGCGTGCACGTTGAACCACTGGGCGTCTTCGATCTCGTCTTCCTGACACACGATCTCACCACCGGCGTATTCGGCATGGAAGCCGAGCATCATCGAGTGCGGGAACGGCCAGCACTGGCTGCCCAGGTACTGGATGTTCCTGACCTCGATGCGCACTTCCTCGCGTACCTCGCGGATCAGACAATCTTCGGCCGACTCACCCGGCTCGGCAAAACCGGCCAGTGTGCTGTAGACCCCCGTGACGAAGCGCGGTGAACGCGCCAGCAGGATTTCATCGCCCCGGGTGACCAACACGATCATGCTCGGCGAGATGCGCGGATAACTGCGCATCTCGCATGGCTGGCAATACATTGCCCGCTCTCGCGGCACTTGCGTCATGGCCTGCCCGCAATTGCCGCAAAAGCGATGCTCGCGTGCCCAGGTGCCGATCTGCGCGGCGTAACCCAGCACTTTATAGACCGTGTGATCACCGTCCAGCATGAATGCCCGCAGACCTTTCCAGTTGCAACCCGGCACGTCGCTGTGGCTGCGCAGTTCCAGCAGATAAACCGGCTCTCCATCGAGATGACCGATGCCGTGTTCAGCCAGAATCGACAAGTCCTGGCGCTTGAGCCATTCCCTTGGGAACAGCGCGCCGTTGTCGTCGAACAAAAAGCCTTCAGGGCTGCGTGCGACAGCCCAGCCGCCGGGTTGGTCTGTGTCCAGTACTGCGGTGGTCCAGCGAGAAATCATGGTCAATCAATCCAGGAATTCGGGTTTCTGTTTGCTCATATGGGCAGCCATGGCCACGCGAAGATCAGTGGATTGCAACATGGCGGCGTTCCAGGTAGCGATGTATTCGAGGCCGTCATCGATGCGATGGTCGCGCATGTAGCTGATCATCTCCTTGGTGCCGGTGACGGCAATCGGCGACTTTGCGGCGATTTCGCCGGCAATGCCCATGACGCCGTCGAGCAGGCTGGCGCTGTCGCTGTAAACGCGATTGACCAGGCCCATGCTCCGCGCCTCGTCGGCACCAAACGTGCGACCAGTGTAAGCCAGTTCACGCAGCATGCCGTCCCCGATGATTCGCGGCAAGCGTTGCAGCGTGCCGACGTCGGCGGCCATGCCGATGTCGATTTCCTTGATCGAGAACTGTGCATCTTCAGCGGCGTAACGCATGTCGCAAGCGGCAATCAGATCGATTGCCCCGCCCAGGCAGTAACCCTGAATCGCCGCGAGCACCGGTTTGCGGCAATTATCGACGGCGTTGAACGAGGCTTGCAGGTTGAGGATCTTGCGTCGCAGCAGGCGTGCGTTGCGACCCACGTCCTTGCCGAGTTCGTTGGCCACACTGGCCAGCATCATCAGGTCGATACCCGACGAGAAATGCTTGCCTGCCCCACTGAGGACCACCACGCGCACATCGTCGCTGTCGTCGATCCATTGGAAAATCTCGACGATTTCACTCCAGAACGCAGCGTTCATCGAGTTGATCTTCTCGGGGCGGTTGATTTGCACATGAGCGATTTTATTGACCAGTTCGACGTTGAACGCGGTGTACTGAGCCATGCCAGTGATCCTTTTGCGGGCAAAAAATGAGGCCAGAACTATACCAACCCCCCATCACCGTCAGTAAGGCAGTG
This sequence comes from Pseudomonas sp. P8_241, assembly GCF_034008315.1. NCBI lineage: Bacteria > Pseudomonadati > Pseudomonadota > Gammaproteobacteria > Pseudomonadales > Pseudomonadaceae > Pseudomonas > Pseudomonas sp. P8_241. Next base: position 3,753,377 of record NZ_CP125377.1, read on the forward strand.
GTTCGGCCAAATGCGGGACTCACCCGTCACGCACCGTAACAGTGCATGAGCGCAAAATCCTGTTGCACGGTTATGTGACCGGCCCGTGACTTTTTGAGGCCAATGCGCAAAAAAACACGCCCTTCGTCGGAGCGTTCGCCCCTTGATCAGGCACGCTCGTTCCGCTTCAAACCGATTGTCGAACAATTTTGCCATCTGCGCTTTACCGCTCTAAGTTCTGGCCTAGACTCATTTTCTCGAGGCGAGACCGGTCGGTCACAAAACGGAAAAAAAGTGGAAACTTTTACCTTTCTCCGTCGGTCCTCTCAAAAGAAGGTGCGTTGCGACTGGTGCAATCTTTGCAAAGGCTCATTCACCCCTTTTGCTTCAACGCATTGGGCAGCGCTTGCTCACTGATGCGTAGCGCTTTTGCGCCCGGCCAAGGGAATCTGGCCTGAAATACCGTTTGCCAGACCTAAGAATTAGATCAACAACACGGGAGATTCATATGATCAGTACGGCTTTGGAAATACAGGGAGAGCGTGCTCATCAGGTCGGCGAATCGAGCGCCGTAAGTGCCGCAAATACGCAACCGATCAACGTCCCGGTGACCAAGACGCTGGCACCGGTGGTCAGCCACAACCCCAACCGCAAGAAAGTCCTGTTCGTCACCTCGGAAATTGCCGACCTGGTGAAGACCGGTGGACTCGGCGACGTCTCTGCCGCGCTGCCTCGCGCCATGGCCCATCTGCATGATGTGCGGGTGTTGATCCCCGGTTACCCGCAAGTGCTCAACAGCGAAAACCCGATTCATATCATCGGTGAACTGGGCGGCCATGCGGCGCTGCCACCCTGCAAGGTCGGGCGCATGGACATGCCTGATGGTCTGGTCATTTACGTGTTGATCTGCCCCGAACTCTACGAGCGCGAAGGCTCACCCTATGGCGCGAACAACGGCCGTGACTGGCCGGACAACCACATTCGCTTCGCTCGCCTGGGTCTGGCGGCTGCCGATATCGCCGCCAACCTCGCACAAATTCACTGGTGCCCGGACCTGGTGCACGCCCACGACTGGCCGGCCGGCCTGGCGCCGGCTTACATGCACTGGCGCGGACAGCGCACCCCGACGTTGTTCACCATCCATAACCTGGCGTATCAGGGCGTGACCAGCCTGGGTTCCTGCCCCGAGTTGGGCATCCCCCATCACGCACTGCAACAGGAAGGCATGGAGTTCTACGGCAAGATGTCGTTCCTCAAGGCCGGCATGGCCTATTCGAGCCACATCACCACGGTCAGTGCGACCTACGCCCAGGAAATCACCACCCCGGATTTCGGCTGCGGTCTCGACGGTTTCCTCGCCGCCAAGACCCAGCAAGGTTTGCTCAGCGGTATTCCCAACGGCATAGACGAGAGCTGGGATGCGGCCACCGATCCGCACCTGTTCTGTCCGTTTGGCATTGGCGATTGGGAAGGCAAAGCCGTGAATGCCGCCCACGTACGCCAGTTGTTTGGCCTGCAGGACTCAGAGGGTCCGCTGTTCGCCGTGGTGTCGCGACTGGTCTACCAGAAAGGCCTGGACCTGACCGAAGCGGTGTCCGAGTTCATCGTCAAAAACGGCGGCCAGATTGCGATCATCGGTCGCGGCGAACCGGAAGAAGAACAGGCGATGCGCGAACTGGCCCTGCGTTTCCCCGGGCAGATCGGCGTGCGCATCGGCTTCAACGAAACCGATGCCCGGCGCATGTTCGCCGGCAGCGATTTCCTGCTGATGCCGTCCCGTTACGAACCGTGCGGCCTGAGCCAGATGTACGCCCAGCGCTTCGGCTCCTTGCCGGTGGCACGCAACACCGGCGGCCTGGCCGACACCATCGAAAACGGCGTGACCGGTTTCCTGTTCGACGAATCCACCGTCGAGAGCTATCAGCAAGCTCTGAGCCGGGCGTTCAAGGTGTTTGCCTTCCCTGACCTGCTGCACGCCATGCGCTGCCGGGCCATGGCGGCACCTTTCAACTGGTGCAAGGCGGTCGAACCCTACGCCGAACTCTACGAACAGCTTGTGGCTAAAGCGTTGGGGAAATCGAACAAACAGTAAGAGGGATGAAGATGCCGTTACGGACCCTTGAGACCTGGCCCCACGGCGCAATCATGCTGGACGCACAGCACACGCAATTTGCGTTGTGGGCGCCAGATGCGTTTTACGTCAGTGTCGAACTGGAAAATGGACAGTCCTTGCCGTTGCTGCCTCAGGCCGACGGCTGGTTCGTGATCAATACTCGATGCCCGGCGGGGACGCGTTACCGCTACTGCATTGATGGCGAACTGGAAGTGCCCGACCCCGCCTCTCGCGCACAGGCGGGCGATATCGATCGCCACAGCATGGTGGTCGATCCGTTGGTTTACCAGTGGCGACACGTTGAGTGGTTGGGACGGCCGTGGAGCGAGGCGGTGATCTACGAATTGCACGTCGGTGCGCTCGGCGGCTTCGAGGCCGTCGAGCAACATTTGTCGCGGCTGGTTGAACTGGGGGTCACCGCCATCGAATTGATGCCTGTGGCGCAATTCCCCGGCGAGCGTAATTGGGGCTACGACGGTGTTCTGCCCTTTGCGCCCCAGGCGTCGTATGGCTCACCCGATCAGCTCAAGCATTTGATCGACACCGCCCATGGCCATGGCATGGCGGTGATTCTCGACGTGGTCTACAACCACTTCGGACCGGACGGCAATTATCTGCATCGTTACGCCAAGGACTTCTTCCGCGAAGACAAGCACACGCCCTGGGGCGCGGCCATCGACTTCCGTCGGCGTGAAGTGCGGGACTTCTTTATCGAAAATGCCTTGATGTGGGTGCAGGAGTACCGCTTCGACGGCTTGCGCCTCGACGCCGTGCACGCCATCGAAGACCCGGACTTCCTTCAGGAACTGGCGCGACGGGTACGACAACAAATCGATCCTGCGCGTCATGTCTGGCTGATGCTGGAAAACGAACACAACGAGGCCAGCCTGCTGGAGCAAGGTTACGACGCGCAGTGGAACGACGACGGCCACAATGCCTTGCACGTTCTACTGACCGGTGAGACCGACGCCTACTACGCTGACTATGCACACAATCCGACCGCACAACTGGCGCGCTGCCTGAACCAGGGTTTCGTGTTTCAGGGCCACATCAACCGTCACGGTGTGGCACGTGGTGAGCCCAGCGAGCACCTGCCACCCAGTGCATTTATCCTGTTTCTGCAGAATCACGACCAGATCGGCAACCGTGCCTTTGGTGAGCGCCTGCATCAACTGGCCCATCCGCAAGCATTGCGGGCAGCGACGGCGTTGTTACTGTTATCGCCGATGATCCCGCTGTTTTTCATGGGCGATGAATTCGCCGTCGAACAACCGTTCCTGTTTTTCACCAGCCACCACGGTGAACTGGCGAAACTGGTGCGCGATGGGCGTCGAAATGAATTCGCGGCGTTCAGCGCGTTCACCGATCCGCACCAACGCGCGCGCATTCCCGATCCGAATGCGCCGCAGACCTTTGAAGCATCGCGCCCAATGATGCCAACGTGTGCTGACAGCGCGACGCACGACCTGTATCGACAATTGTTGCAGATCCGCCATCGACACCTCATCCCGCGCCTGCCTGGCACCCAGCCACTGGGCGCTAATGTATTGGGCGATGGCGCAGTCAGTGCGTCATGGCGTCTGGGCGATGGCAGTCTGTGGCGCATTGACCTGAACCTGGGCGACAAGCCCGTGGTCCACACCCCACAGACCGGCGCGCAGGTGTTGTTCGAACAACCGCCAAAGTCCGCCGCCCTGCTGGATCAAGGCACCCTTGCTCCCTATTGCGCGCTCGTCAGCATCATCGCTGCAGCCCCTTTGCTACCCCTGACGGAGAGCGTCCATGAGTGATGCGCAACTGGAAATTCTGGCCAGCCGTGCCGGCCTCGCGGTCGACTGGATCGACGCCAATGGCCGCGCGCAAAAAGTCGCGCCCTCGGTCCTGCGTAATGTGCTGACCGGACTCGGCCATCCGGCCGGCAGCGCCCAGGAAATCGACGCCAGTCTGCTGGAGTTGCAAGCGGCGCAACACACCCAGCACCTGCCACCCTTGATCACCGCCGACGTCGGTGTCGGCCTCGATCTGGCACGTTTTTTTGCCCCTCAAACCCTGTGCGAAATCCATCTCGAAGACGGCTCGCGGCTCAACCTGAAACTGGATGCCCAGGCGGTGCTCCCCGGCTTGATCCCGGTCGGCTACCAGCACGCCAGCATTGATGGACAAACCTTCACCCTCGCCGTGGCGCCGGCCCGTTGCTACAGCGTAGGCGATGCGGCAGACAGCCCGATCCCGCGTGGCTGGGGCTTGAGTGTGCAGCTGTATGGCTTGCGTCGCCCGGGCGATGGCGGCTTCGGCGATACCCAGGCGCTGGAAGACCTCGCCCGGGTTGCGGGCGAGCGCGGTGCAGACGCGCTGGCGATCAGCCCACTGCACGCGATGTTCTCCAGTGACACCCAGCGCTACAGCCCTTATTCACCGTCCAGCCGTTTATTTCTCAATAGCCTCTACTGCGCGCCTGGTGCGATTCTGGGTGAACGCGCCTTGCGCACCGCGATTGATGCAACCGGGCTGGCTGACCAGCTGAAGGATCTGGAAGCGCGCCCGCTGATCGACTGGCCGGCCGCCGCCGAAGCCAAGCACCGGATATTGCAGGCGCTGTACGAAGGCTTCGTCCAGGGCGAACACCCCTTGCACGCCGACTTCAGCAGCTTTCGCCACGCCGGTGGCGAAGCCCTGGAAAACCATTGCCGCTTCGAGGCTATTCAGGAAGCTCGCGCCGCCCGGAGTGAAAACCTCGACTGGCGAGAGTGGCCCGAGCAATGGCGCAATCCACGTAGCACCGCGCTGGCCGAATTCGCCGAAGAAAACGCCGGGCGCATCGGTTTTTTCGCGTTCTGCCAGTGGCTGATCACCCGCTGCCTGGAACGGGCCCAGGCCGCTGCCCGCAGCAGCGGCATGAACATAGGCCTGATCGCCGATCTGGCAGTCGGCGCCGATGGTGCTGGCAGCCAGGCCTGGAGCCGGCAGGACGAACTGCTCGCCGCCCTCACCGTCGGCGCGCCACCGGACATCCTCAATCGCAGCGGCCAGGGCTGGGGGATTTCCGCATTCTCGCCAGAAGGCCTGGTGCGTAACGGCTACCGCGCCTTCATCGAAATGCTCCGGGCCAACTTCGCCCACTCCGGCGGCTTGCGCATCGATCATGTCATGGGCCTGCAACGCCTGTGGGTCATACCCAACGGCTCGCCGCCCGCCGACGGCGCGTACCTCTATTACCCGGTGGACGATCTGCTGCGTTTACTCACCCTGGAATCCCATCGTCATCAGGCGATCGTGCTGGGCGAGGACCTGGGCACGGTGCCGGAGGGTCTGCGGGAGAAACTCATTGCCCGTTCGATGCTGGGCATGCGCGTCTTGCTGTTTGAACAGGACAACGCGCACTTCAAACCGATACTCGACTGGCCAGACAATGCGCTGGCCACCACCAGCACCCATGACCTGCCGACGCTCAACGGCTGGTGGCATGGCCGGGATATCGACTGGAATGCCCGGCTCGGCATGGTCGACGCCAGCAGTGAAATCGAATGGCGCCAGCACCGTGAGCGCGAGCGCGAAGGTCTGCGCCGGGTCTTGAGCCAGGATCCGCAGAACTTCCGCGAAGAATCCCACGAGACCGACCAGATCCTCGATGCCAGTGTTCGCTTCCTCGGCCATACCCGTGCGCCTCTGGTTTTGCTGCCGCTGGAGGATGCTCTCGGCGTTGAGCAGCAGGCGAATCTGCCGGGCACCATCGACGCACACCCCAACTGGTCGCGAAGGCTTCCCGGGTACAGCGAAGCTTTGCTCGATGGTCCGGACGCCGCCCGGCGCCTGGAACTGCTCGCCTGCGCGCGCCTGCAAGCTGCCGAGCGTGATCGATGACAAAAACGCTTGATCCAATGCTGCGGGCCACCCTGCGACTGCAATTTCACAAAGGTTTCACGCTTGACGATGCGGTGCCGCTGGTGCCGTATTTCGCCCGCCTCGGCATCAGCCATGTCTACGCCTCGCCTTTGCTGCGCGCCCGCTCAGGGTCGATGCATGGGTATGACGTGGTGGACCCGACCAGGGTCAACCCGGAACTGGGCGGTGAAGCGGCGCTGCGGCGTCTGGTCAATGCCCTTCGCGAACACGACATGGGACTGATCCTCGATATCGTTTCCAACCACATGGCCGTGGGCGGCGGCGATAACCCGTGGTGGCTGGACCTGCTGGAATGGGGACGACTGAGTCCGTACGGCGAGTTCTTCGACATCCAGTGGCATTCCCCCGATCCGCTGATGGAGGGCCAATTGCTCCTGCCGTTCCTTGGCAGCGACTACGGCGTCGCCTTGCAGGACGGCACCCTGGCGATGCGATTCGATGCCTGGCACGGCACGCTCCATGTTGAACACTACGATCACCGTTTCCCGATTTGCCCTGGCGATTACGGTGAACTGCTCAAGACCGAGGTGGCGCCCGACGCAACTCAGGCCGAGCTACTCAAAAACCTGGCTGATCGGTTCGGCGCACTGAGCTACCAGACCGATGCACATAGCCTGGCGATCCCGCTCAAAGCCGAGCTGCGCGACCTGGCGAACGATCCGCAGTTCGCCGCAGCCATCGAGCAAAATCTCAAACGCTTCGATTCCCAGACTCCTGAAGGTTTCCAGCGCCTGCACAATTTATTGGAGCGCCAGAGCTATCGCCTGGCCAGTTGGCGCACCGCCGCCGACGACATCAATTGGCGGCGCTTTTTCGACATCAATGAATTGGGTGGCCTGCGCGTCGAACGTCCGGCAGTCTTCGAAGCGACCCATGCGAAGATCTTCCAGCTGGTGGCGCAAGGGCTGATCGACGGGCTGCGCATCGACCACATCGACGGCCTCGCCGACCCTCGGGGCTACTGCCGAAAACTGCGTCGACGGATCGATCGGTTATCCGTGGGGCGGCACCTGCCCATCTACGTCGAAAAGATTCTCGGCGAAGGCGAAACCCTGCACCGCGACTGGTCGGTGGACGGCACCACCGGTTACGAGTTCATGAATCAGCTGTCACTACTGCAGCACGATCCGCTGGGCACACAGACACTCGCCGAACTCTGGCACCGCCACAGTGAACGTCCCGCCGATTTTGCTCAGGAAGCTCAGTTGGCGCGCCAGCAGATTCTCAACGGCTCCCTGGCCGGGGATTTTGAAAGTGTCGCCCAGGCCTTGCTGCAAGTGGCCCGGGACAACCTCATGACTCGCGACCTGACCCTCGGTGCGATTCGCCGGGCCTTGCAGGCGTTGATCGTGTATTTCCCGGTGTACCGCACGTACATCAACCCCCTCGGCCGATCAGATCAGGATGACGTGTTTTTCCAGCAGGCCATCGAAGGTGCCCGTCGAGCGCTGGGCGAAGCCGACTGGCCGGTACTCGATTGCCTCGCCGGGTGGCTCGGCGGTGAACCCTGGCGCCGGCGTCCCGCAGGCCGCGAACGCAAACGCCTCAAGCATGCCTGCGTACGCTTTCAGCAACTGACCTCGCCCGCCGCAGCGAAAGCGGTGGAAGACACGGCTTTCTATCGCTCGGCGGTATTGCTTTCGCGCAATGACGTCGGTTTCAGTACCGAGCAGTTCAGTGCCCCGGTCGAAGCGTTCCATCAGGCCTGCATCGAGCGCCTCGACGCCTTCCCGGACAACCTGCTCGCCACCGCCACTCACGACCACAAACGCGGCGAAGACACCCGCGCGCGCCTGGCCGTATTGAGTGAGCGCAGCGCCTGGTATGCCGATCAGATCGGTTTGTGGCGCGCCCTCGCCCGGCCCTTGCGCGCCGACGATCAAACGCCGTCGACGGGTGATGAATTGATTCTGTATCAAGCCATTCTCGGCAGCTGGCCACTGACGTTGCGGGCGGATGAGCCGGTGGCGTTGGAGGACTACGCCAAGCGCCTCTGGCAATGGCAACGCAAAGCGCTGCGTGAAGCCAAACTGCAAAGCAGCTGGAGCGCGCCCAACGATGCGTACGAGCAGGCGACCGAGGATTTTCTCCAGCGCCTGCTGCTGCGCCCGGAAGGCGAACTGCTGCGCGCCGCCCTTGAAAAAGCGGCCCGCTCAATCGCCACGCCCGGCGCCCTGAATGGTTTGGCGCAAACCTTGCTGCGCATGACAGTGCCAGGGGTGCCGGACCTCTATCAAGGCAACGACTATTGGGACTTCAGCCTGGTCGATCCGGACAATCGGCAACCGGTGGATTACGCCAGACGCCAACAAACGCTGCAGCAGGTGGTTGATGTGCCGGATCTGCTGATGAACTGGCGCGATGGGCGCATCAAGCAGGCCTTGATTGCGCGCACATTGGGTCTGCGTGCCGAACAAGCGACGCTGTTTCACCGAGGCACGTATCAGGCATTGGAAGTGCTGGGCAGCCAGGCTCAACGAGTGTTGGCTTTTGCCCGGGAGCACGAAGGAAAACGCGCCATCGTGATTGTGCCGATTCGATGCGCGCAACTGCTGGAAAACAGTGCCGAACCACAGATCGACGCGCCGCTGTGGGGCGATACCCGAGTCAACTTGCCGTTCACTGAGCCTGAGGAAAATCTGAAGGGACTTTTTTCGAGCGTCGCAGTCACAAAACACAGGGAGCTGATGATCAGCGCCGCGCTGGGGGAATTCCCGGTCAATCTCATTATTCAAACGACCCACACTTGAGTTCAGTTCAGGAGCATTGCGATGAGTACCGACGATAAACGCATCCGAGAATTCGCTTATCAGATCTGGGAGTCAGAAGGAAAACCCGAAGGTCAGGAAGCCCGCCACTGGGAGATGGCGCGCAAACTGGCAGAGGCCGAAGCGCTGGCGCCGAGCAAGTCGCCCAAAGCTGCCGCCAGCAAATCTGGCGTTAAAAAAACCGGCGACGGCAAGCTCAGCAATGGCAAAGCGCTGGACGGCAAGCTTGCCGTGCCCAAAGTCAGGAGCAAGCCTGCGGCGGCATCGAAAGTGATTCCGCCGGGGGAAAAAGCCGCCGAGAAAAAACCCCGGGCTGCGCGAAAACCGCCTGCGGTTTGATTTACCCAACCTTGTTTCTAAATGACGTCGTGGCGAGCCCGCTTGCCACTGAGGCTACGCTCGACCGAAAAAAACCTGTAGGAGCGAACTCGCTCGCGATAGCGGTTCAACATTCAGCACCTGTGCAGGCTGACACACCCTCGCGAGCAGGCTCGCTCCTACAGGTTAAACGTTTGCCGGAGAATTTATGACCAGCCCCAAGAAACTCGCCACACCAGCCCCCCGTGCCGAAGCCACGCGAATTCGCGAGGGTTTGCCCTTCCCGCTGGGTGCGACCTGGGATGGCCTGGGGGTCAACTTCGCCCTGTTTTCCGCCCATGCCACCAAGGTTGAGCTGTGCCTGTTCGACGATACCGGCGAAGTCGAGCTCGAACGCATCGAACTGCCCGAATACACCGACGAGATCTACCACGGCTATCTGCCCGACGCCCATCCGGGCCTGATCTACGGCTATCGCGTCTACGGTCCTTACGACCCGGCGAACGGCCATCGCTTCAATCACAATAAATTGCTGATCGATCCTTACGCCAAGCAACTGGTCGGCAAACTGAAATGGTCTGAAGCGCTGTTCGGCTACACCATCGGCCACCCCGACGCCGACCTCAGTTTCGATGAGCGCGACAGCGCGCCCTTCGTGCCCAAATGCAAAGTGATCGACCCGGCCCACACCTGGGGCCACGACCATCGCGTCAGTGTGCCCTGGGACAAAACCATCATCTATGAAACCCATGTCCGCGGTTTCACCATGCGCCACCCTGCCGTCCCCGAGAACGTGCGCGGTACGTTTGCCGGGTTGATGGTCGATGACGTGGTGGAACACATTCGCAAGCTCGGAGTGTCGACCGTTGAATTGCTCCCGATTCATGCCTTCGTCAATGACCAGCACCTGCTGCACAAGGGCATGACCAACTATTGGGGCTACAACAGCATCGCGTTCTTCGCCCCCGACCCGCGCTACCTGGCCAGCGGCAAGATTGCCGAGTTCAAGGAAATGGTCGCGCACCTGCACGAAGCCAATCTGGAAGTGATCCTCGACGTGGTCTACAACCACACCGCCGAGGGCAACGAACAAGGCCCGACCCTGTCCATGCGCGGCATCGACAACGCGTCCTACTATCGCTTGATGCCCGACGACAAGCGTTTCTACATCAACGATTCCGGCACCGGCAACACCCTGGACCTGAGCCATCCCTGCGTCCTGCAAATGGTGACCGACTCCTTGCGTTACTGGGCCACCGAAATGCACGTGGATGGCTTCCGCTTCGATTTGGCAACCATCCTCGGGCGCTATCACGACGGCTTCGACGAACGCCACAGCTTCCTCGTCGCCTGCCGGCAGGACCCGGTGCTGCGCCAGGTCAAATTGATTGCCGAACCCTGGGATTGCGGCCCCGGCGGCTATCAGGTAGGCGGTTTTCCACCGGGCTGGGTCGAATGGAACGACAAGTTCCGCGACACCGTCCGCGCATTCTGGAAAGGTGATGACGGGCAACTGGCGGACTTCGCCAGCCGCATGACTGCCTCGGGCGAGATGTTCAATCAGCGTGGACGGCGTCCCTATTCTTCCGTGAATTTCATCACCGCCCACGACGGTTTCACCCTCAACGACCTGGTGTCGTACAACGACAAGCACAACGAAGCCAACGACGAAGACAATCAGGACGGCAGCAACAACAATCTGTCGTGGAACCACGGTGTCGAAGGGCCGACCGACGACCCCGAGATCAATGCCCTGCGTCATCGGCAGATGCGCAACTTCTTTGCCACCCTGTTAATCGCCCAGGGCACGCCGATGCTGGTGGCCGGTGATGAATTCGCCCGAACCCAGGACGGCAACAACAATGCCTATTGCCAGGACAGTGAGATCGGTTGGGTCAACTGGGACTTGAGCGAGGACGGCAAAGCGTTGCTCAAGTTCGTCAAACGTCTGATCAAGCTGCGCCTGACTTACCCGATCCTGCGCCGTGGGCGTTTTCTGGTGGGAAATTACAACGAGGACATCGGCGTCAAGGACGTGACCTGGCTGGCGCCGGACGGCACTGAAATGACCACCGAGCACTGGCACGATGCGCACAACCGCTGCCTGGGCATGCTGCTCGACGGTCGCGCTCAGGAAACCGGCATTCGCCGCAAAGGCGCGGATGCTACGCTGATGCTGGTGGTTAACGCCCATCACGACATCGTCAACTTCATGCTGCCGCAAGTGCCTGACGGCGGATTCTGGACCTGCATGATCGACACCAACCAACCGTCGATTCGCGGCCAGGAGCGCTTTGAGTTCGGCCACGAATACTCGGTCACCGGACGGTCGTTGCTGCTGTTCGAGCTTCAGCATGAGGAGGAAGAATAAAAGCACCTTTGCGACCGCAACGTTGTCGCCTGTGAAACTGAACTGCGCGCCACCGTATCAGTCGCATGCATAAGCAGACCGCAGACAAAGGAGCAAACGTGGCCAGTCATTCCAAGCAGCAGGCAGCCGAATCGGTGCCGGTGGATCCCCCAGCGGCCATTCATCGGTTGCGGGTGCTGACGGTCAATACGCACAAGGGGTTTACCGCGCTCAATCGACGCTTCATTCTGCCGGAGCTGCGTGAAGCGGTCCGCAGTACCTCGGCGGACCTGGTGTTTCTGCAGGAAGTCGTCGGCGAGCACGATCGTCACTCCTCGCGCTTTAACGATTGGCCGCAAACCTCGCAATACGAATTCCTCGCCGACAGCATGTGGAGCGACTTCGCCTATGGCCGCAATGCCGTGTACCCCAACGGGCACCACGGCAATGCCCTGCTGTCGAAATACCCGATCCGCGAATACCGCAACCTCGACGTGTCCATCACCGGGCCCGAACGCCGTGGTCTGTTGCATTGCGTACTGGACGTGCCGGGCCATACCGAGGTGCATGCCATCTGCGTTCACTTGAGCCTGTTGGAGAGCCATCGCCAATTGCAATTGCAGTTGCTCTGTCAGTTGCTTGAATCCCTGCCCGACGATGCACCGGTCATCATCGCCGGGGATTTCAACGACTGGCAACTGCAAGGCAACGCCGCCCTCGCCCGCCGCCATTATCTGCACGAAGCCTTCGAACGCCACCACGGTCGACCCGCCAAGACCTACCCTGCACGCTTTCCATTGCTACGTCTGGACCGCGTTTACCTGCGCAACGCCAACAGCCATCAACCGCGCATTCTGGGGAGTAAACCCTGGACGCATCTGTCCGATCATTTGCCGTTGGCGGTGGAAGTACATCTCTGATGCGCACACCTACCTGTTATTTCTGACAGTAGCCACGCACAAAAATTCTTTGCTACGGTGACCTCGCCCATTTCGATAGTTGAAGGGGCTTGCGACTCACTGTAGCCAAGGTTGCCGAAGGATCTGTGCGGGAAAGTTGATTTCTCGATGTCGTCTCGCAACTCGCGCTGCCGAGCGTGCCCGATGCCTTGCCACGTTAAAGCGGTGGCGGCCCGGGCATCGGTCCATTCGTGGAGACGAACATGGAATTTTCGACAGATCTGACCAAATACCGTTATGGCGCCTGTGTTTTTTCACTCTGGTTGTGTGCCGGATGGCCGCAACCTGCCCTGGGTGCCTGTACGCTGACGCCCACCGTCGGCAACGATAGTTACGTGTGTGACAGTGGCTCCAGTGGCGCACTGACTGACTTGTCGGGCAACAACAGCCTGGCCTTTCCCGCAGGCGGCAGCGGCACAGTCACGGGCAATGTGACCTTCGGTGCTGGTAACGACAAAGTCGATATGATTTCCGGTGTGATTGTCGGCACGGTCTTGCAGGGTGATGGTGACGACACTTTCACCATCGGTGCGGGTCAGGTCACCGGGGCAGTCCTCCAGGGTGATGGCGTCGATAACTTTCTCATGAGTGGGGGCATCATCGGTTCCCTCGCTCAGGGAGACAGTCCTGACAGGTTTTTGATGACCGGCGGCACCATAACGGGCGCCTTCGAGGATGGCGACGAAGCGCGAATGACTGCGGGCTCCATCGGCCGGGTAGACATGAAGCTCGACGACAACCTGTTCGACATGTCTGGCGGGGAGATCAAGGGCAATCTGGTCACCGGGTTCGGCACCGACACCATCATCCTCTCGGGGGGCCGTATCGGCGGTAACCTCAGTGTCAGCGGCGGCAACGACAGAATCACCGTGACCGGTGGCGAGATTGTCGGTGAGATCCGCGCCAGTGCCGGGAATGACACGCTGAAGTGGAGCGATGGCGGGACGATCCGCTCAGCCATCCTGATGGGCGAAGGCAACGACCGCGCAACCCTGAGCAACCTGACTGAAACCACCTTGGCCCTGACCCCGAGCATCAACGGTGAAAACGGCACCGACCTGTTGACCTTTGATCACAGCGATTCGGCGGGTGCTGGCCGTTATAAGAATTGGGAAACGGTCAATCTGAACAACGACTCGCGCTTCGATCTGGATGGCACTTTTGTGTTGGGCGACAGCACCATCGGTACCGGTGAATTCAACATCGACGCCAAGAGTACGCTGACTTCGGTTCAGGGCGGTATCGCCCCCCTCAACGCAGAACGACTCGCCACGTTGAACAACGCTGGCACCATTGACCTCACCCGCAGCAACTCCCGCACCGACGACACCATGACCCTCAACGGCAATTACGTCGGCAAGGGTGGCCAGTTGTTAGTGCAAACCCGCCTGGGCGACGACAGCTCGCCCAGCGACAAGCTGGTGGTCAGTAACGGAAAATTGACCGGCACCACCCTGATCACCGTCACCAACATCGGCGGTGTGGGTGCCCTGACTCAACAGAACGGCATTGAGGTGGTAAAGGCTCAAGGCACGGCAGTCAGCGAAAGCACCGCGTTTGCCCTCAAAGGTACCGTATCGGCGGGGGCGTACGATTACCGTTTGTTTAAGGGTGGCGTGACCAGAGGCAGCGAAAACAGTTTCTACCTGCGTTCCTCCGTCGTGGCGCCGCCGCTGGTGGAGGTCGCTGGAGCAACACCGGATTCACCGCCTATTCTGGTGCCGCTGGTCGCGGTTCCCGTCGCTGCGCCAATTGTGGCGCAGGCCGGAGTTCCGCCAAGTCCTGAAGTGCCAACAGTTCCAACAGTTCCAACGGATCCAACGAATCCAACAATTCCAACAGTTCCACTCCTGGAAACCCTGGTGTTGCCTGCCGCCGTACCGGGCGCCGCGCCGATTGCGCTTTTCCGGCAAGAAGTGCCGGTCTGGTCGGTGCTGCCGCCAGCCGCTACACAACTGGTTCTGAGTGCCCTCGGTACCTTCCATGATCGTCAGGGCGATCAGCGCCTGCTCGCTGAAACCGGCGCCTTGAGTGCAGGCTGGGGTCGGGTCTACGGCAAGGACTTCGACCAGACGTGGGCCGGCACCGTGGCGCCGCGTCTCAATGGTTCGCTGAAGGCCTTTCAGGTGGGCAACGATCTTTTCGCATCACAACTGGCGGGCGGACAAACCCAGCGGACGGGTTTCTTTGTCGGCCACAGTCGTTTGCAAGGTAACGTCAACGGATTCACTCAGGGATTCGAAGACATGCGCGCCGGCAAGGTTGAGATTAATGGAGACAGCCTTGGCGCTTATTGGACCCTGACCGATCAACAAGGCTGGTACTTCGATAGCGTAGCGATGTACACCTGGCTGGACGGTGACAGTAAATCCGAGCGTGGCCTGAAGATCGACAATAAGGGTCATGCCCTGACGTTTTCGGTGGAAGGCGGTTATCCCATCGCGCTGACCCACAATTGGGTAGTCGAACCCCAAGCGCAACTGATCAACCAGAAAATCTCCCTCAAAAGCCAGAACGATGGCATTTCCCGCGTCTCTTTCGACTCCGACAGCGCATGGACCGGTCGCCTCGGTGCGCGGCTCAAGGGCCGTTACCAACTCAACGGGCAACCTTTGGAACCCTACCTGCGCGCAAACCTGTGGCACACCTTTTCCGGTACCGATACGGTGACCTTTGATAACGCCGATAAAATCGAAAGCCGACAGGAGTCCTCCTCAGCCGACATCGGGGTCGGTGTGGTGTTAAGTCTGAATCCCTCGGTCAGCCTGTACGTCGCCTTTGATTACACCGGCAATATCGACAGCAACCAGCAACGAGGAACGTTCGGCAACATGGGTGTCAGGGTCAGTTGGTAACCCTGAAAAAAGGCTCTAGCTCGCAGTTTTTTTGACGTATCTTCCAACAAACAAGCACTTAGAGGGCGCCGTAAATCAGTCACTTAAATGACCTTAAATACCCATACCACTTATCGGCCATTTTCTTGACGCATGGGGTCGGGTCTTCTTGACTTCACGTTACTACCCCGGAAGTACCATCAGGACAAGCCGCCGGCGCCCGTAAAAACGGGCAGCCCGTGGTGTGTCCTACTCCATTCGGTCGCCCCTCACTCGGGGTAGGAGAGACGCCAGAAGCGAGATCCCGCATGCGATTGCAAGGTAGACCTCCATGAAAACCACTCTCACCTCACAAGAGATCAAAGTTACTTTTTGCACTGTCTCAAGTTCACTCCTGCTGTGTTCCTCCATGGAAGTGCAGGCCGGCCCTGCCGAGGAAGACACCTTACCCTGGTACCAGCAGGAACCCCCTACGCTCAGCTTGTCTGCCCTTGCAACGACGTATCCCGGCCAATTCAGCGCCCACCCCGATCTACGAAGTTCCCGACTGTCCACAGAAGACGCCGCACCCTCTGCCTGGGACCAACTCTATGGCCAGGCTTCACGGCAAGCACAAACCGACTTCCTTTCCCTCGACTCCAGCGTTCCCGGAACCAGCGACTTCAAGAGCCCAGCGATCCTGACCCTGCAAAGCGCCAGCGGTCATACCCAGCGTGTCGGTCTTGTGGGTGGCAACCAGCAGATTCAGTTCAACAGCAATGGCGTGCGAAGCCCGGTGGCGCACTCCGACCCCAACAGCGACATACTCAATCTTCAAGGCCAGAGCCTGGGCGCCTATTGGAGCCTGACCGGGCCACAGGGCTGGCACGTCGACTTGACGGCCAGCGGAGGCCGCGTCAACGGTATCAGCCGCAATGAGCAAGGTGCGCGGCAAGCCACCGAAGGCAGCGCGATGACGCTGTCGGTCGAAGGTGGCTTCCCCATAGGCCTGGGTGAGAACTGGGTGATCGAGCCGCAAGCGCAGTTGATCAATCAGCGCATCACGCTGGACGCCCCGTATGCAGGTTCGGGCAATGCGTCCTCCACTGACTTGACGTCCTGGAGCGGCCGGGTCGGAGCGCGCTTGAAAGGCAGTTACGACATCAGTGGCCTGCCCGTCGAACCCTACGTGCGGACCAACTTGTGGCACACGGTGTACACCGGCAACACGGTGACGCTCGATGAGGTCGACAAGATCAGCAGCAGTCGCAAGTCTTCAACCGTCGAACTGGGCCTGGGTCTGGTCGCGAGGGTGACACCAGCGGTGAGCTTGTACGTCAGTGCCGATTACAGCAGTGATGTAGATGACAATGATCTGAACGGGTTGATCGGCAGCCTGGGTGTGCGGATGCGGTGGTGAGGAGTAGACACTAGAGGTGTTTTGACCGGGCTGACGCCATCGCGAGCATGCTCGCTCCTACAGGTCTTGAGGTGGTACCTGCGGGAGCGAGCATGCTCGCGATGATCCGGTCAGTCTTCGGGCCGCAGAATCAACACCGCCAACGGCGGCAAATTGAGGACCAGCGATAATGCCTGACCATGACTTGGCGCCTCTTCGGCGAGCACCCCGCCTTCATTGCCGTAGTTGGACCCGGCATAAGTTGCCGAATCGCTGTTCATCAACTCCTTCCAGCGGCCCGCAAACGGCACGCCCACGCGATAGGCTTCACGTGGCACCGGCGTGAAGTTGGCCACCACCAACACCGGATCACCCTCCTTGCTCCAGCGCAACCACGCATAGACACTGTTGATCGCATCATCACCAATCAGCCACTGGAAGCCCTGCGGCACATCATCCTGCTCATGCAGGGCAGGCACTTCCCGGTACAGGCGGTTGAGGTCGGCGACCAGTTTCTGCACGCCCTTGTGCTCGGAGTACTGCAACAGATACCAGTCCAGTTGCTGATCGTGATTCCACTCACGCCACTGGCCGAACTCGCAGCCCATGAACAGCAGCTTCTTGCCCGGATGCGTCCACATGAAACTCAGGTAGGCCCGCAGGTTGGCAAATTTCTGCCAGCGGTCGCCGGGCATCTTGTCGATCAGCGAATGTTTACCGTGCACCACTTCGTCATGGGAGATCGGCAGGATAAAGCGCTCGGACCACGCGTATACGAGGCCGAAACTCAGTTCGTTGTGGTGATGCGCGCGGTACACCGGGTCCTGCTGGATGTAATGCAGCGAGTCATGCATCCAGCCCATGTTCCATTTGTAGGCGAAGCCCAGGCCACCCTGTTGTGTGCCTTGGCTGACGCCTGGCCACGCGGTGGACTCCTCGGCGATTACCAGTGCGCCGGGCGCTTCCAGTGCCACGACATCGTTGAGATGGCGCAGGAAGTCGATGGCTTCCAGGTTTTCCCGGCCACCATGGCGGTTCGGCACCCACTCGCCGGCTTTGCGCGAGTAGTCGCGATAGAGCATCGAAGCCACGGCATCGACCCGTAGGCCGTCAACGTGGAAATGCTTGAGCCAGTGCAGCGCTGACGCCAGCATGTAGCCGTGCACTTCGGTGCGGCCCAGGTTGTAGATCAGCGTGTCCCAGTCCTGATGAAAGCCTTCCAGAGGGTTACCGTATTCATAGAGTGCGGTGCCATCGAACTGTGCCAAACCATGGGTATCGGTAGGGAAATGCGCCGGCACCCAATCGAGGATCACGCCAATATCGGCGACGTGGCAGGCGTTGACGAACGCCGCGAACTCATCAGGCGTGCCATAACGTGCGCTCGGAGCGAACTGCGCCAACAACTGATAGCCCCATGAGCCACCGAACGGGTGCTCCATGATCGGCATCAGTTCAATGTGAGTGAATCCCAGTTCCTTGACATACGGAATCAAGCGCTCCGCCAGCTCTGGCCAAGTGTACTGGCGAGCCACTTCGCCAAGATCGTCCAGCTCGCATTGCCACGAGCCGGCGTGCAGTTCATAGATCGACAAAGGGGCGGTCGGGAGATGGCGCTCGCCTCGGGACAACATCCAGTCCTGGTCCTGCCAGTCGACCTTGAGCGGCGACGCGACTTTCGACGCGGTGTCCGGTGGCAAGGTGGTTGCCAGTGCCATGGGGTCGGCCTTCAGCGGGAGAATCCCATGGGCGCCGAGAATTTCGTACTTGTACACCTCCCCCGCCTGCAGGCGCGGGATGAACAACTCCCAGACCCCGGTAGGATGGCGCAGGCGCATCGGATGGCGACGCCCGTCCCACACGTTGAAATCGCCGACCACCGACACCCTTCTGGCATTCGGCGCCCACACTGCGAAACGCACGCCCTCGACGCCGTCCACTGTCTTCAGTTGTGCGCCGAGGCAGGCGCTCAAGTCACGGTGATTGCCCTCGGCAAACAGGTACAAATCCATTTCGCCCAGCAGCGGGCCGAAGCTGTAAGGGTCTTCGGCCAGTTGTTCGCCACCGGCCCAGCGAGTCCGCAGCAGATAAGGTTGTGCCCGTTCGAAATGCCCGACAAACAGCCCTGGTGTCTGTGTGTCTTCGAGGTTGCCGAGCTCTTCGCCAGAATCGCTGGCTACCACCTGAACGCTCAGCGCGCCCGGCAGATAAGCCCGGATAAACTGCCCGCCAGCGCCATCGCCGTGGGGACCGAGAATGGAAAAAGGGTCGATGTGTTCAGCGCGTACCAACGCGTCGATGTCCCGCGCCCTGGGTAGCAGCGCTTCTTTGTGATCACCCTGTTCCTTGTTCGAGACACTCATGACTACTCTCCACCAAGATCGGAAAAGGGTTTAAGCCCACTCAATAATCCATATAAACCGTGCAACGGCACGGACAACCACGTGGGGCGATTTTCCGCCTCATAGGCCACTTCATACGCGGCCTTCTCCAGACCGAACAACGCCAGCGCAGCATCTTCGCCTTCCGGATCTTGCCATGCATGGCCAAGACCGGCAGCCGCCAGCCGATAAGCGTCGACAAATGACTGCCGTGCCTCTTTCAAATAGCGATCAGCTACCCGCACGCGTGCCGCATCGGCCACGGCGGTGTTGTCGACGTTGTGCACATTGATCGCCATCGCGGCAGCGTAGTCGAAGGAGCGCAAAACGCCGCTGACATCTTTGTACGGGCTGTGTTTGCCCCGCCGTTCATGCAGCGGTCGTGCCGGTTCGCCTTCAAAATCGATCAGGTACGCGTCGCCCTTGATCACCAGTACCTGCCCCAGGTGCAAGTCGCCATGCACCCGAATCCGCAAGCCACCCGCGGTCTTTTTACCCAGCTCCTGAACATGGCCGAGGATCGCCTTTTTATTATCAAGTAACCGGCTGACCAGGGTTCTATCCGCCGGGTTCAATTCGTGTTGATGCTGCTTGAGCAACTTCAACGCATGCTCGATCTGTGCCACAACATCCCTGGTTGAAGCCAATGCGTCTTTTGCTGTGGTGACCTGCGGTGCAAAATCGGCGTGGGTACTCGGCGCGGCGAGCACCTGGTGCATTTCGCCCAATCGCTGACCGAGCATGCCAGCGAAATCTTTCAGTTCGCCGAGCGCGTTGTAATGTTGTTCCTGCTCGGACATGGCGCCGGCCAGTTCATCACGCAACGCCCGTTCGAGGTTGTTCTGCGTCCATTCCCAGGCGTCACCCTGATTGCTCAAATAACCTTGGGCGATCATCAGCAGATTGTCTTCACCGGCGGCATCGCGACGCACCACGGCGCCTAGCAGTGGCGAAATATGCCGGAAGCCTGCCTCCGTCAGATAAGCACTCATCTCCAGCTCCGGATGCACACCGGAGGCGACTTTGCGGATCAGTTTCAATACCAGGCTGCTGCCGATCACCACCGAACTGTTGGATTGTTCGGCTGACAGGTAACGCACCGGTGACTCGGCGTTCAGGCCGAGTTTTTCCAGCTCGGCGGTAGCCTCGAAGCGAATATCGCCCTCGCTCGTCTGCAACACCTTACCGGCCTGAATGCCTTGCAGCACGGCGTGGACGAAGGTTTCCAGGCTGAAGGCATCGGTGATCAGGCCGACCTGGCGCACGCGTCGAACCCTCGACAAGGCCAGTTGCTGGGGCAGCGCTGCACCGACCTGTTCCTCCGGAATGTAGCCGAACGGCAATTGATATCGACTGGTCTGGCCGCCGCTGGTGACTTCGATCTCACTGAACAACACCGGATGTTGCGGATCGCCGAAACGCACGCCGTAGGCGAGTTTCACCTGCTCGATGACTGCGTCCTTACCGGCGAACCAGCGACGGTTCTGCAGCCAGCTCGGCAGAATCTGCTGTTCGAGCGTATTGCGCGACGGGGCTTCGAGCAGTTCCTCCATGCGCTTTTTCAACACCAGCGTAGTGAAGTCCGGCAGGCTTTGAGCAGGTTCCACATGCCAGCTCGGCATCTGGTTTTCTGCCGCCAGGCCGAACCAGTAAAACCCATACGGCGCCAGCGTCAGCAGGAAATTCAACTGCCCGATGGGCGGGAATGCGTTACCGCCCAGCATCTCCACCGGCACCATGCCGACGTAGGCCGACAGGTCCAGTTCTGCCGCCTGGGCACTGCGCGACACGTTGGCCACGCACAGAATGATTTCGTATTTGCCGTCCGGTCCGGTGTACTCGCGGGTGTACGCCAGAATTCGCCGGTTGCTCGGCGACAGCATCTTCAATGTCCCGCGCCCGAACGCCTTGGATTGCTTGCGCACGGCGAGCATGCGCCGGGTCCAGTTCAGCAGCGAATGCGGGTCACCGGCCTGGGTTTCGACGTTGACCGACAGGTAGCCGTATTGCGGATCCATGATCGGTGGCAACACCAGGCTCGCCGGGTCGGCACGGGAGAAACCGCCGTTTCGGTCAATGGACCACTGCATCGGCGTACGCACGCCGTCGCGGTCACCGAGGTAGATGTTGTCGCCCATGCCGATTTCGTCGCCGTAATACAGGGTCGGCGTGCCGGGCATCGACAGCAGCAGACTGTTGAGTAGCTCCACACGGCGGCGATCGCGCTCCATCAACGGCGCGAGACGGCGGCGAATCCCCAGGTTGATTCGCGCACGACGGTCAGCCGCGTAGTAATTCCACAGGTAATCGCGCTCCTTGTCGGTGACCATTTCCAGGGTCAGCTCATCGTGATTGCGCAAAAAAATCGCCCACTGACAGTTGGCCGGAATATCCGGCGTCTGGCGCAGGATGTCGGTGATCGGAAAGCGGTCTTCCTGGGCCAGCGCCATGTACATGCGCGGCATCAGCGGGAAGTGAAAAGCCATGTGGCATTCGTCGCCGTTCAAACCCTTCTTGTCGGTGTCGCCGAAATACAGCTGCGTGTCTTCGGGCCATTGATTGGCCTCGGCCAGCAACATGCGGTCGGGGTAATTGGCGTCGATTTCGGCACGGATCTTTTTCAGGACATCGTGGGTTTCCGGCAGGTTTTCATTGTTGGTGCCATCGCGCTCGATCAGATAGGGAATGGCGTCCAGGCGCAGTCCGTCAATGCCCATGTCGAGCCAGTAACGCATAACCGACAGTACCGCTTTCATCACCTGCGGGTTGTCAAAATTCAGGTCAGGTTGGTGGGAGTAGAAACGGTGCCAGAAGTACTGGCCGGCAACCGGGTCCCAGGTCCAGTTGGACTTCTCGGTGTCGAGGAAGATGATGCGGGTGCCGTCGTACTTTTGATCGTCATCGGACCAGACGTAGAAGTCTCGCGCCGCCGAGCCCTTTTTAGCCTTGCGCGCTCGCTGGAACCACGGGTGCTGGTCGGAGGTGTGGTTGATGACCAGTTCGGTAATCACCCGCAGGCCACGTTTGTGCGCCTCGGCGATGAAGCGCTTGGCGTCGGCCATGGTGCCGTAGTCGCTGTGCACACCTCGATACTCGGCGATGTCATACCCGTCGTCGCGGCGAGGCGATGGATAGAACGGCAACAGCCAGATGGTATTGACACCCAGATCGGCAATGTAGTCGAGCTTGGCGATCAGGCCAGGAAAGTCGCCGATCCCGTCGTTATTTGAGTCGAAATAGGATTTTACGTGTACCTGGTAGATCACCGCATCCTTGTACCAGAGCGGGTCCTTGATGAAGGTGGCTGCTTTGGGTTTCTTCGCCATTTGAAACTCCTGTTGAATTCTCTACACGCCTGGCAAACGTGCCAGGTCTCTGTAGGAGCTGCCGCAGGCTGCGATCTTTTGCCTTTCCATTGAATGCCAGGATCAAAAGATCGCAGCCTGCGGCAGCGCCTACGCGGTAATCCGCCAAATCCCGAACGGCTGATACGCCGGGTCGATTCGCATGAATTGGTATTTGCCGTGCCACGTCCAGCGATGGCCGTTCATCAAGTCTTCGCCTTGGGTGCTGGCGTCATCCGGCAAGCCCATTTCCCACAATGGCAACTCGAAATTCGCTTCCTGAGCGTTATGCGGGTCAAGACTGACCGCGACCAGAATGAAGTTGCTGCCGTCGGCGCTGCGTTTGCCGAAGTACAGAATGTTGTCGTTCCAGGCGTTATAGATTTTCAGGCCCAAATGCGTATGCAATGCCGGGTTCTGTCGGCGGATGCGGTTGAGCTGGGCGATTTCGGCGATGATGTTGCCCGGGGCGTTGAAGTCCCGGGGGCGGATTTCGTACTTTTCCGAGTCCAGGTATTCCTCTTTGCCCGGCACCGGGGCTGATTCGCACAGTTCGAAACCGCAATACATGCCCCACAGGCCCGAGCCCATGGTCGCCAGCGCCGCACGAATGAGAAAACCGGAGCGGCCGGACTCGTGGAGGAAGGCCGGGTTGATGTCCGGCGTGTTGACGAAAAAATTAGGCCGGTAGCATTCCCGCCAGGGCGATTGATTAAGTTCGGTGAAGTAGGTCGCCAGCTCCGACTTGGTGTTGCGCCAGGTGAAATAGGTGTAGCTCTGGGAATAACCGACCTTGCCCAGCCGCGCCATCATTGCCGGGGTGGTGAAGGCCTCAGCGAGGAAGATCACTTCGGGGTACAACGCCCGCACATCGGCGATCAGCCATTGCCAGAATGGCAACGGTTTGGTGTGCGGATTGTCGACGCGGAAGATCTTCACCCCCTCCTCCACCCAACCCACCACAATGTCGCGCAACTCGATCCACAGGCTCGGGATCGCTTCGGCGGCGTAGAAGTCGACGTTGACAATGTCCTGGTACTTCTTCGGCGGATTTTCCGCGTATTTGATCGTGCCGTCGGGCCGCCAGTTGAACCAACCGGGATGCTGCTTGAGCCACGGGTGATCCTGGGAACACTGGATGGCGAAGTCGAGGGCGATTTCCAGGCCATGGCTCGCCGCCGCGGCCACCAGTCGGCGGAAATCCTCACGAGTGCCCAACTGCGAGTGAATCGCTTCGTGACCACCCTCCTCGCTGCCAATGGCATAGGGACTGCCCGGGTCATCAGGACCTGCGGTAAGGGAATTGTTTGGGCCTTTGCGATAGCTGCGGCCGATCGGATGGATCGGCGGAAAATAAAGCACGTCGAAACCCATGTCCTGAATCATCGCCAGCCGCGAATGCACGTCGTTGAAGGTGCCGTGGCGAGACGGATCATCGGTGATCGAACGCGGGAACAATTCGTACCAACTGGCGAACTGTGCCAATTCACGTTCGACATCCACCGGGTATTCGGGGCTCAGGCTCAAATAGGCGCGATGATCGGCCTGGGCCATCAGGTCGGCGCTACGCTGGTGCAGAAACAGCGCAACCTGCTCGGTTTCGAGCAGTCCCGACAGTTCGTGATGCAACGCCGCCAGTTGTTCGCTGAGTTGGCCTTCGCTACGTTCAGCGGCTTGCTGGACCTGATTGCGCCCTTCCTGCAACTCCAGGCTGACCGGCACGGCAGCCGCATGCTTTTTTTCCAGCTCGTAACGGAAACTGGCGAACTGATCGATCCAGGCCTCGATACAGAATCGGTAGCGGCCCTGGCTTTCGACGCGGAACTGGCCCTGCCAACCGTTGTTGCCCAGATCGTCCATGACCGCGCTCTGCCACAGGTCCTGACCATCACAACACCAGCGCACCCGCACCGCCAGCTTGTCATGTCCGTCGGCGAACACCTTGGCCGTTACCACAACATCCTGCCCCTCCACCGCCTTCACGGCGAACTGCCCACCTTCAAGGGTCGGCATGGCGCTTTCAATGACAATTCGCGGCAGCAACAGTGCCTGCGACAGCGGCATGTTCGGGTTGTAGCTCAGTTCAGTCGGTTTTTCAGCCGTCATCGAGCCTCTCTCCTTACGCCCCATGGACGCGCTTGTGTTTGTTCAACATCCCCGCCGGAACGCCTGCCCCGGAATGAACTCACTTAGGTTCCGAGCGACAGGCGCCGGGAAAAGTTCAGCGCAATCGGGGGGAATCAAATCTGCCACGTCGTGGTCAACCAACTTAAGCACGACTCACGCCATGTGCCACTGGAGGCTTGATCAATGAACAACCCATTCCCGGCAGAAACCCCCGATCCGAACATCGACAGCCCGGTCATCCCTGAAGGCGAGCCGCAACCGGTGCCCGAACAAGACCCACCCGACACCACCCCGCCACGGGAAGAACCGCCAACAACGATGCCACCTGTCATTGTCAAACCCTGACACTGTAGGCACCGAAGACTGCGATCCGTTGATCTGGGCTTCCCCTGATATCAAGACAGTTAAACAGTCAGAGTCAAAACATCGCAGCCTTCGGCAGCGCCTACAGGGTGTGGTCTTTCTCCAGCAGCTTCACAATTCGCGGCATCACGCTGAACACCCCCAATGCCAACAACGTACTGAGCACCGCCGTGGCTTCGCGCCCTAATCCGGCCGCGACGCCGATGGCGGCGGTCATCCACAAGCCCGCCGCAGTTGTCAGGCCTTTGACGTGACCTTCGTCGCCCTCGTGGTTTTTCAGGATGGTGCCGGCGCCGAGAAAACCGATACCGGCAATCACCCCCTGCACCACCCGGCTCATGGCGTCGGCCTGGGAACCGGACATCTGCGGCACCAGCACAAACAGTGCCGCCCCCATCGCCACCAGCATGTGGGTGCGCACACCGGCAGCCTTGCCCTTGTGTTCGCGTTCAAAACCGAGAATCCCGCCCAATAAAGCGGCCATCAGCAACCGCACCGTCACCCGTGTCAACTGTGACGCGTCGCCGATATCGGCGAACTCGGCTTGCAGCGTTACCCAGACTTCATGCCACCAGGCGTTCATGGTGATGTCCTTGTGAGGAGCCATGGATGGTGGACCGCACCGACCATTAATCGGTTGCATAGAACGATAACCAGCGGTTGCGGCCAGAGACTATAGGTTCCGCCGAAAAAAGGACTCCACCATGACCGTGCGCATTGAAAACCAGACCTGCTTTTTCACCACTGAAAATGGCGAAGAAATCCGACTATGTCCCGATGTCACCATCATCACCGACTCGGAAAAAGCCATGTCGGCCGTGGACATCAATGGTCAGCACATCTACATCACCGAAGCGGAAGCGGACGCCTTGACCGTAGCGGGCGCAGTGGACGGTCGTCGGCACCTGAAAGCGACGGACAGTGATTCGGTGATTTGACTGATCTGGCTCAATACCGGCGCAAACAAGTTGCATAGGCGCGTGCGGCAGGTGCTTCAACTTGCCGCAGGCAGGCGCTCACACACGATCTGATCCGCTTTTTATTGAATTACCTGAGTCTGTTATGCAAACAGATTGCCGCTCATAGTGCTCATGCCTGATGGAGGCTGATGAGCGAAAGACCATGAGCGAAAGAATCCCCGTCCGAACCGTTGAAACATTCGAGCCTTTACCCGGCAGGAAGATAAAGGCCAAATCCAGCGACATTCTGATTCATACCCGCAGCTTTACCGGACTGTTCCGAACCCTGCGCCTGAGCGGCACGGGGCTTCTGTTTTTACTGTTTTTCGGCACTGTATGGCTCAATTGGGGTGGACGCCAGGCCGTACTCTGGGACCTGTCCGAGAGCAAATTCCACATTTTTGGTGCCACGTTCTGGCCGCAGGATTTCATTCTGTTATCGGCCCTGTTGATCATCGCGGCGTTCGGTCTGTTTGCTATCACTGTGTTTGCAGGTCGTGTCTGGTGTGGCTACACCTGCCCGCAGAGTTCCTGGACCTGGATTTTCATGTGGTGCGAGAAAATCACCGAGGGTGAGCGCAACCAGCGGATCAAACTGCAAGCGGCACCCTGGGGCCTCAACAAATTGATGCGCCGCTCGGCCAAGCACACATTGTGGCTGGCGATCAGCCTGCTGACCGGCCTGACCTTTGTCGGCTACTTCACGCCGATCCGGCCGCTGACCGAGGAACTGCTCACGTTGCAAATGAGCGGCGTCAGTCTGTTCTGGGTGCTGTTTTTTACCGGCGCGACCTACATCAATGCAGGCTGGCTGCGCGAAGCGGTGTGCATGCACATGTGCCCATATGCGCGCTTCCAGAGCGTGATGTTCGACAAGGACACCCTGACCATTTCCTACGACGTGGCCCGGGGCGAAAACCGAGGCCCGCGCAAACGCGAGGTCAAACCCGCCGAAGTCGGCCTGGGTGATTGCATCGACTGTCAGCTCTGCGTCCAGGTCTGCCCGACCGGCATCGACATCCGCGACGGTTTGCAGATGGAGTGCATCGGATGCGCTGCGTGCATCGACGCCTGTGATTCGATCATGGACAAAATGGGTTACGCCAAAGGCTTGATCAGCTACACCTCCGAGCATCAGTTGCAGGGTGGCAAGACGCACCTGCTGCGCCCACGGCTGATCGGCTACACCGCGGTGCTGCTGGTGATGATCGCCGCGCTGGTGGTTGCGCTGGTGGAGCGGCCGATGGTGTCGCTGGACGTCAGCAAAGACCGTGGCCTGTTCCGCGAGAACAGCCAGGGGCAGATCGAAAACATCTACAGCCTGAAGGTGATCAACAAGACCCAGCAACGCCAGGATTACCGGCTGACTCTGGTGGATGGCGACGGCTTCCAGTTGCAGGGCAAGACCGATCTGAGCCTGACACCTGGCGAGATTGTCGACGTACCCGTGTCGGTGGCGATGACTACGGAACGAGCGGCCAGCGGTTCGCAGAACATCGCGTTCAAAGTCCAAGACAGCGATGAACCAGGCATCTATAGCGTGGCGAAGAGCCGGTTTGTTGCGCCGATGAATCGTTGAGCCGTTAAACTGCGGTGCTGCCACGTGCGAGCAGGCTCACTCCCTCAAGAACAGCGCAATCTTTGTGGGAGCGAGCCTGCTCGCGATGAAGTCACTTCCGGTTTTTCTGAAACACACTTATCGGACTTTCGATGAAACGCTACGAAAAATTCGCCGACGACATTGCTGAACTGATCCGCTCCGGCGTTCTGGGACCCGGCCACCGCGTACCGTCGGTGCGTTATGCCAGTCAGACCTACGGCGTCAGCCCATCCACGGTGTTCCAGGCCTATTATCTGCTGGAGCGTCGCGGTTTGATTCGCGCCCGCCCGCGCTCTGGCTACTTCGTCAACACCCATACCCCGAGTCAGTTCTGCGAACCGGTAATCAGCAGCGAGGTAAACGAATCCACCGAGGTCGATGTCAGTGAACTGGTGTTCTCGGTACTCGACTCGATCAAGGACCCGAACACCGTGCCGTTCGGCTCTGCGTTCCCCAGTCCGACCCTGTTCCCCCTGCAACGCTTGTCCCGCTCCCTGGCCAGCGCCACCCGTGAGATGGACCCGCGCATGGTCGTCACTGACATGTCGCCGGGCAATCCACAATTGCGCCGACAAATCGCCCTGCGCTACATGGTTGGCGGTCTGATGTTGCCGATGGAAGAACTGCTGATCACCAACGGCGCCCTTGAGGCATTGAACCTGTGCCTGCAAGCAGTCACAGAGCCGGGCGATCTGGTAGCCATCGAAGCCCCAGCGTTCTACGCCTGTCTGCAAGTACTCGAACGCCTGAAACTCAAGGCTGTGGAAATCCCCGTGCACCCGCGCGACGGTATCGACCTCGGTGTGCTCGCGCAAACCCTGGAGCGACACCCGATCAAGGTCTGCTGGTGCATGACCAGCTTTCAGAATCCCATGGGCGCGACCATGCCCGAGGCGAAGAAGCAGGAACTGGTCGAATTGCTGCGCCGTCATGAAGTGCCGCTGATCGAAGACGATGTCTACGCCGAGTTGTATTACGGCCAGCAAGCACCGAAACCGGCCAAGGCCTTTGATACCGAAGGCCTGGTGATGCACTGCGGCTCATTCGCCAAAAGCCTCGCCCCCGGATACCGCATCGGATGGGTCGCCGCCGGGCGCTATGCGCAGAAAATCGAACGGTTGAAACTCATGACCTCGCTGTGTGCGTCGATGCCGGCCCAGGCGGCCATTGCCGATTACCTGCAACACGGCGGGTATGACCGCCATCTGCGCAAACTGCGTCACGCGCTGGAGGACCAGCAAAGCGCGATGC
This sequence comes from Pseudomonas sp. P8_241, assembly GCF_034008315.1. NCBI lineage: Bacteria > Pseudomonadati > Pseudomonadota > Gammaproteobacteria > Pseudomonadales > Pseudomonadaceae > Pseudomonas > Pseudomonas sp. P8_241. Next base: position 3,782,004 of record NZ_CP125377.1, read on the forward strand.
TCGCCGCCATCGCCCGGTATTTCCCGGCACAGACTCGGGTCAGTCAGCCGGCTGGCGGCTACTTTCTGTGGCTGGAGTTGCCGGAGCAAATGGATTCGTTGAAGTTGTTTCAGATGGCGCTGGCGCAAGGCATCAGCATTGCACCGGGGCCGATCTTTTCACCGACGCAGCGCTTCAGAAACTGTATTCGGCTGAATTACGGCAGTCCGTGGACTGAGGATTCGGAGAAGGCGATGGAGACGTTGGGGCGGATTGTGCGGTCGTTCTGATAAAAACAAGTTCGCTCCTGCAGGGGTATCTGTGAACACCACAAATCCACTGTAGGAGCGAGCATGCTCGCGATGAGGCCGGCACTGACAACACCAATCCCGGGGCTTAGCGCCCACCCCCCAAATCAACAAACGTCCCCGTCGCATAGGAAGCCTTGTCCGACAGCAGCCAGACAATCGCTTCCGCCACTTCATCCGGTCGTCCGCCCCGCGCCATGGGGATGGCGGATTCAAGCTTGCTGACCCGATCCGGATCACCGCTCAGGGCATGGAAATCGGTGTAGATGTAGCCTGGGCGAACCGCGTTGACACGGATGCCTTCGCCGGCCACTTCTTTGGAAAGGCCGACGGTGAACGTATCCAGCGCGCCTTTTGAGGCGGCGTAGTCAACGTACTCGTTGGGTGCCCCCAGGCGCGCCGCCACCGATGACACGTTGACGATGCTGCCGCCCTGCCCGCCGTGCTTGGGCGACATGCGCAAGATCGCGTGCTTGGCGCACAGCACAGGCGCCAGGACGTTGGTCTTGAGGATCTTGAGGATGCGGAACTCAGACATTTCATCGACCCGGGACTTTTGCCCTACAGTGCCGGCGTTGTTCACCAGTGCGGTGACCCGCCCCAGTTCGGCGTCCACCCGGTTAAACAACGCGATGACTTCGTCTTCAATGCTGACATCTGCGCGCACCGCGATGGCTTGCGCGCCGAGGGCGCGGACCTGCTCGAGCACGCCTTGAGCAGCCTGCTCGTCGGCCAGATAGTTGATGCAGACCCGATAGCCCTGCGCGGCAGCCAAAAGAGCGGTGGCAGCACCGATGCCGCGGCTGCCGCCGGTGATGACGATGACTTTATCCATGCGAGCTTTCCCCCCAATCCAAGCGTAAGCAGTCGAGGGCAAGAATAACCGTGATTCACGGGTTTTGCATGGACTCACATCAACACTCAACTCGCTACAACCTGCTCCCCACGCTGGATTTCGATCATGAAGCGCTCGGCCGGCAGCGGGTGACCGAGCAAATAGCCCTGCAGCGAGTCACACCCCAGTCGCGTGAGGAAGTCTTGCTGCACACCGGTTTCAACGCCTTCGGCGACGATGCGTAACCCCAGGGCCTGACCGAGGGCGACGATCGCCGAAACGATGGCGGCGTCATCGCTGTCGCGTTCCAGATCGCGAACAAAACCGCGGTCAATCTTCAGTTCATTGGCCGGCAGGCGTTTGAGGTACATCAAGCTGGAGTAACCGGTGCCGAAATCATCGATGGACAGGTCTACCCCCATGTCCGACAGTTCCTGCAGCACGGTCATACTGGCATCGGCGTCGCTCATCGCGGTGGTTTCGGTGATTTCCAGGGTCAGGCTGTTGGCCGGCAAACGATGGGTGGCCAGCGCTTTGGCCACGCTCCTCACCAGGCCCGCATGACAAAACTGGATGGCCGAAAGATTCACCGCGATGCGCCAGTCGGTGTACCCCAACACGTACCACTCTCGCATCTGCCGGCAGGCCTCATTGAGTACCCACTCGCCAATGGGAATGATCAGTCCGGTTTTTTCCGCCAGTTCGATGAACTTGTCCGGCAACAGCATCCCCTGTGTCGGGTGTTGCCAGCGCAGCAACGCTTCGGCACCGATTGGCCGGCCGTTGGCGGCATCGAACTTGGGCTGGTAATACAGGCTGAACTCCTGATGTTCCAGGGCATTGCGCAGGTCTTGCAGCAATTGCAGTTGTTTGCGGGCGTTACTGTTCATCGAAGCATCGAAGAAGCTGTAGCCGTTTTTACCCGCTCCTTTGGCGTGATACATCGCCGCATCGGCGTTCATCAGCAACTCTTGGGCGGTTTGGCCGTTGCCCGGAAAGAGCGCGATGCCAACACTGGCGGAGATTTGCAGATCATGCTCGGTGACACGGAAGGAGCGCGCGATCAGCCCGACCTGACGGGAAGCGAGACTCAAGGCGTCATTCTGCTCGTTCAACTGCACCAGCAGCACGAACTCATCACCACCGATCCGTGCCAGGGTGTCCTGATTGCGCAAGTCTTCTCGCAGGCGCGCCGCCACCTCACGCAACAGCAAATCGCCCATGTGGTGTCCGAAGGCATCGTTGACCGGTTTGAACCCGTCCAGATCAATGAACATCAGGGCAAAGCACCCGCCCTCTTCCTGCACCCTCGACATGGCCTGGTCAATACGGTCGGCGAGCAGCATCCGGTTCGGCAACCCGGTCAGCGTGTCATGCAGAGCCAGTTGCGTCAGTTCACGATTGGCTTCGGTCAGCGACAGGGCCAGGCTGGCGGTACGGGCCTCCAGGCGTGCATCGAGGATCGACGTCAGCAAGGCAATGCTCAGCACCGCCAGCGTGGTGATCAGCACGAGGTTATCCAGGCCATTGCCATTCAAACCAGAGGCGGCCGCACCGCAAAAACTGCCATCGGCAAAACGCGCGGCGGCCATGCCGGTGTAGTGCATGCCGACAATGGCGATGCCCATGATCACGGCAGCACCGCCACGGATCAATCGCACATGAGGCGTGTGCTGACGCAGGTGGAACGCTATCCACAACGCGGCCCCCGAGGCGCCGACGGCAATCAGCAACGAGGCGCTGAACAGTGTCGGGTCGTAATCGATCCCGGGCTGCATGCGCATGGCCGCCATGCCGGTGTAGTGCATCGCACTGATGCCGGCGCCCATGACCAGCGCGCCGAAACCCAATTGCCACGCCGGCAATTTCGGCTGACTGACCAGCCACAGGGCGAATCCGCTGGAGAGCACACCAATCAGTAAAGACAGTGACGTGAGCGCGATGTCGTAGCCCAGATCAATCGGCAACTTGAATGCGAGCATCCCGATAAAGTGCATCGACCATACGCCGACACCCATGGCAATGGCGCCCCCGGCCGTCCATAAATGCACAGCCCGCCCCTTGGCGGTTGCAATACGGCCGGTGAGGTCCAGTGCGGTATAGGATGCGAGAATCGCTACGCAGAGCGAAATGATGACCAGCGTAGGGGAATAGCTACCGATGAGCATGGAGACTTCTCGAAATCACCGCCGTATTGCATCCTTTCTCGGGGGTGAAATAGCGCGATTGTACTGATTCCAAAAGGGAACGCACTCACAAAGTTAGCAAAAGGCCATTAGTCCGATGAAACGCTTGTTTTACTGCTGGAGTTACCGAGCCAGACACCTTTGTGGCGAGGGGGCTTGCCCCCGTTCGAGCGCGAAGCGGTCGCAAATCAGGTGATTGCAGAGCTGGATTCAGGGCCGCTGCGCGACCCAACGGGGGCAAGCCCCCTCGCCACAGCCAAGCAGCCTCACCCAGTTTTGTTACTTGGTGTCGCTTACATCAAGCTGCCCGTCCCAGCCGCCACCCAGCGCCGCAATCAACTGCACACTGGCGATCAGGCGGCTTTGCTGCAGATCGAGGGTGCTGCGCTCATTGCTCAACGCCGACGCCTGAGTCACCACGACATCAAGGTAGGCAATCAAACCGGCCTTGTACTGGTTCTGGGTCAAACGTAGCGATTCACGGGCCGCATCCAGCGCCTGCTGACGTACGACAGCTTCGTCCTGCAGCACCTTGAGTTGCACCAGGTAGTTTTCCACTTCACGGAAACCGTCGAGCACGGTCTGGCGATACTTGGCCACGGTCTCGTCATAGGCCGCTTCACTGCGGTCGACTTCCGCCGAGCGCTGGCCGCCGTCGAACAAGGTCATTGCCAGTTGCGGGCCGACCGACCAGAAACGGTTGGGCAGACTGAACAAGTCCTTGGAGGTGCTGCTGCTATAGCCGCCGTTCATGCTCAACGTAAAGTCCGGATAGTAAGCGGCCTTCGCCACACCGATGTTGGCATTGGCGGCGATGACTGAACGTTCGGCCGAAGCGATATCCGGGCGCCGTTCCAGCAGCTGCGAAGGCAGATTCAGCGGCACTTGCGGCAATTGGGGAATACCTTGGGTTTCTGCCAGGGAAAACTCGGCGGGCGGCAAGCCGATCAGTACCGCAATGGCGTTTTCAAACTGGGCGCGCTGCCAGATCAGGTCGACCAGATCGGCCTCGGTGCCCTTGAGCTGTGTTTGCGCCTGAGCCACCGCGTCCTTGCCGGAAACCCCGGCGCGATACTGGTTTCCGGTCATTTTCAGCGAGCGCTGATAAGCCTCGACGGTGGCTTCGAGCAGGCGTTTCTGCTCGTCGATCACACGCAATTGCAGATAGTTCTGCACCAGTTCCGACTGCTGGCTCAGACGCATGGCTGCCAGGTCAGCGAAACTCGCCTCGGCATTGGCGGTGTCGGCTTCCAGGCCACGACGCAATTTACCCCAGACATCCGCCTCCCAACTCACACCAGCCTGTGCGGTGTAGGTGTCACGAATACCGCTGGAAGAACTGGTCAGGCTGGAACTGCTGCTGCCGGTGCCCTGGCTGGAGCGGTTCTTCCCGAGCGACAGGTCGACCGTCGGAAAAAAAGCCCCGCGGGCACTGCGCACCAGCGCCTGGGCCTGGCGGAACTGGGCCTCGGACTGGGCCACGGTCTGGTTGGCGCTGTTGAGCCTCTCAACCAGCTCGTTGAGCTGGCGATCTCCATACAACTCCCACCATGCGCCGCGAATGAGCGCGTCACTCGGATTGGCCTGAGTCCAGCCCTCGGCGGCTTTGTACTGAACCGGGTCGGCGGCTTGCGGACGCTGGTAATCCGGGCCGATGGCGCAGGCACTGAGCAGGACCATGCACAGTGACAGGCTCAACAGGCGCGAGCCCCGAACAGTGGCCAGGTTGATAAGCGAACGGTCAGTCATAGCGGAGTTTCCAGAGCGGCATCGGTTCGCACCCCACGCCAGTGGTTGAAGCGATGGCGCAGTTTGTCGAGATAGAGGTAAACCACCGGGGTGGTGTAAAGGGTCAGCACCTGACTGAAAATCAGCCCGCCGATGATGGTCAGACCCAGCGGCTGACGCATTTCGGCTCCTTCGGCGCGGCTCAACAGCAACGGCAAGGCGCCAAGGATCGCCGCCAGCGTGGTCATGAGGATAGGCCGCAACCGTTGCAGGCAAGCGCTGCGAATCGACTCCAGCGGCGCAAGCCCCTGATGTCGTTCAAGTTGCAGCGCCAGGTCGATCATCAGAATCGCGTTTTTCTTCACCACGCCAATCAGCAGGAACAGCCCGAGCAGGGAAATCAGGCTGAACTCCCCTCCCAGCACATAGATCGACAGCAACGCGCCGACCCCGGCCGAAGGCAAGGTCGAAAGGATGGTCAGCGGGTGGATGTAGCTTTCGTACAGCACGCCCAGCACCAGATAGACCGCCACCAGCGCGCCGAGAATCATCCACGGCTGGCTCTTCTGGGTCGCGGCGAAAGCGTCGGCGGTGCCGGCCATCTTCGCGATCACGTCTTCCGGCAGACCGACCTTGGCAATGGCTCGCTCGATGGCGGCACTGCCCTGCTCCACGGTCACGCCTTCGGCCATGTCGAACGCAATGCTTTCCGAGGCGAACTGGCCTTCGTGGCTGACCCGGTCATCTTCCAGGCTGTTTTCGTAATGGGCGATGGTCGATAACGGGATCCGCGCACCGTCGGCGGTGATCACCTGAACCTGCTTGAGGGTGATCGGGTCCTGGGCGTACTTCGGATTGACCTCCATCACCACCTGGTACTGGTTGAGGCTGTCGTAAATAGTGGAAATCTGCCGCTGGCTGTAGGCGTTGTTCAGTACCGAGGTAACCATGTCCATGTCGACGCCCAGACGCTTGGCCTGATCGCGATCGACAATCAGCGTCACTTGCTGGGCCCCGCGACCTTCTCGGGCATCAATCGCCGTCAGCTCCGGCAAGGCCTTGAGTGCCGTGACGACCTTTGGATACCACTCGCGCAGCGCTCCAAGGTCACCGCTTTGCAAGATGTAGGAATACTGAGATGAAGTCTGCTCACGACCGCCACCAAATTGCAGGTCCTGGTCAGCCATCATCATCAACTGCGCCCCCGGGACCTTGGGCATTTCCTTGCGCAGGCGCTCAATGACCTTTTGCGCGGAGATGCTGCGTTCCTTGATCGGTTTCAGGCGCACCAGCATGAAGGCGTTATTGGTGCCGTTGCTGCCGCCAATGAAACCGGCAACGCTTTCGACCGCTTCATCCTTCAACACCGCGCGGCGGAAGGTTTCCATTTTCGGCTGCATCACGCTGAACGACAGACCGTCGTCGCCACGCACGAAACCGATCAACTGGCCCGTGTCCTGCTGCGGAAGAAATGTTTTAGGAACAACGATATACAGCGCAATGTTAACGCCAATTGTCACAAATAGGCTGAGCAAGGTGAGGCGTCGATGACGCAACACCCAGTCCAGGCTGGTGGCATATTTGCCAACCATCCACTCGTTGGCCCGCTGGCTCCAGCGTTGCAGGCGGTTTTCCTGCCCCGGTGTGTGCGGCTTTAGCCAGCGAGCACAGAGCATCGGCGTCAAAGTCAGCGAAACGATCAGCGACACCACGATCGACGCCGCCAAGGTGATGGAAAACTCGCGGAACAGGCTTTCAATGATCCCGCCCATGAACAGGATCGAGAGGAACACCGCCACCAGGGAGACGTTCATCGACAGCAACGTGAAACCGACTTCCTGGGCACCAAGGTACGCCGCTTTCATCGGTCGCACGCCTTCGTCGATGTGCCGGGAAATGTTCTCCAGCACCACAATGGCATCGTCCACCACCAGGCCGGTGGCGAGGATCAGCGCCATCAGCGACAGGTTGTTCAGCGAGAAACCGTAGAGGTACATCACGGCAAAGGTGCCGACCAGCGACACCGGCACCGCCAGCGTCGGGATCAGCGAGGCACGCAAATTACCGAGAAACAGGAACACCACCAGGATCACCAGAGCCACGGCGATCAGCAGTGTCATTTCCGCTTCATGCAACGTGGCCTTGATCACCGGCGAACGGTCCATCGCCAGATTGAGTTTGACGCTGGCTGGCAGCACGGCCTGCAACGCCGGTAACTGCGCCTTGATCTCGTTGACCGTCTCGATGATGTTGGCACCGGCCTGACGGTTGATCACCAGCAGAACCGCTGCGTCATCGTTGAAGAAACCGCTGTTGTAGCGGTCCTCGACACCGTCGCTGACCTTGGCCACGTCCTTCAGGCGCAGGGCCGCGCCGTCGGCGTAATGGATGATCAGCGACTCGTAGTCCTTGGCCTTTTCCAGCTGATCGTTGGCCTGCACCTGCCATAAACGCTGGCCGTCCTCCACCGAGCCCTTGGGCCGGCGCACGTTGGCATTGGCGATGGTGTTGCGCACGTCGTCCAGCGCCACGCCGTATTGGTTCAGCGCCTGGGGTTCGAGCTCGATGCGCACCGCCGGCAAGGAGCTGCCGCCGATCTGCACTTCACCCACGCCCTGCACTTGCGACAGACTCTGGGACAGGATGGTCGAGGCCAAATCGTAGAGCTGGCCTTTCTCCAGCACGTCCGACGTCAGTGACAGCACCATGATCGGCGCCTGGGACGGGTTGACCTTCTTGTAGGTCGGCATGCTGCGCATCCCGCTGGGCAGCAGGTTGCGCGAGGCATTGATCGCCGCCTGCACTTCCCGCGCAGCGCCATTGATGTCGCGGTCCAGGTCAAATTGCAGGATCACCCGGGTCGACCCCTGGCTGGAACGACTGCTCATGGTGTTGACCCCGGCAATAGTGCCGAAGGAGCGTTCCAGCGGCGTGGCCACGGTCGACGCCATGACCTCGGGGCTGGCGCCGGGCAGACTGGCCTGCACCACGATCACCGGGAAGTCCATTTGCGGCAGCGGCGACACCGGCAACAGGCCGAAGCTCACCCCGCCCAGCAGCATGATTGCCAGGCTCAACAACAGGGTCGCAACCGGGCGTTTGATGAAAGGTCCGGACAGGTTCATGGCTGCTCAACCACTTCCACGGACTCAGGTTTGCGACCCCAACGGCGACCGAGCCGGTCGAAATACAGATAGATCACAGGCGTCGTAAACAACGTCAGAATCTGGCTCAGCAACAGGCCACCCACCATCACCAGACCCAATGGCTGGCGCAGTTCTGCCCCGGAACCGGTAGCCAGCATCAACGGTACAGCCCCAAACAACGCCGCCAGAGTGGTCATCAGAATCGGCCGAAAACGCAACAACGCTGCCTGATAGATCGCCGTTTGCGGGTCCATGCCCTGATTGCGCTCGGCGTCCAGAGCGAAGTCGATCATCATGATCGCGTTCTTCTTCACGATGCCGATCAGCAAAATGATGCCGATGATCGCAATCATGCCCAGGTCATTGCCGCTGAGGATCAACGCCAGCAGTGCTCCGACCGCCGCCGACGGCAGGGTCGAGAGAATGGTGATCGGGTGGATGTAGCTCTCGTACAGCACGCCGAGCACGATGTACATGGTCACCACCGCCGCCAGAATCAGCAGCAAGGTGCTCGACAGCGACGCCTGGAACGCCTCCGCGGCGCCCTGGAACTGGGTCTGCACGCCAATTGGCATGCCAATGTCCTTCTGCACTTGCTCGATAATCTCCACCGCATGCCCCAGCGCCACGCCGGGCGCGAGGTTGAAGGACATCATCACCGCCGGGAACTGGCCGATGTGGGTGATCGCCAGTTGCGCCTGCCGCTCTTCAATGCGCGCCAGGCTGGACAGCCGCACCTGCCCGCCATCGGTGGTTTTCACGTGAATCTGGTTTAGCGCATCCGGGCCGATTTTTTCGCCGGACTGCGATTGCAGCACCACGCGATACTGGCTGGCCTGGGTGTAGATCGTGGAAATCTGGCGCTGACCGAAGGCGTCGTACAACGCATCGGTAATGTTCGACACCGACACCCCGACCCGCGACGCCGCATCGCGATCGATCACCAGATAGACCTGCAAGCCTTTGTCCTGCAAGTCGCTGGCAACGTCGGTCAGCTCCGGACGATCCGCCAGCGCCTCGACCAGCCGCCCGCTCCACAGGCTCAACAGCTCTGAATCGGGCGAGGACATACTGAACTGGTACTGCGTACGGCTGACGCGGTCCTCGATGGTCAGGTCCTGCACCGGCTGCATGAACAGGCGAATGCCCACCAGTTTGTCCACTTCCGGTTGCAGGCGGGCAATCACTTCTGGCGCAGTCAGATCGCGGTTGCTGTGCGACTTGAGGTTGATCAGCAAACGTCCGCTGTTGAGCGTCGAATTGTCGCCATCCACGCCGATATAGGACGACAGACTCTCGACGGCCGGATCCGCCAGAATCACCTTGGCCAACTCCTGTTGACGCTCGCTCATCGCCGCGAAGGAAATCGATTGCGGCGCCTCGGAAATGCCCTGGATCACCCCGGTGTCCTGCACCGGAAAGAAGCCCTTGGGCACGACCATGTACAGGACCACCGTCAGTGCCAGCGTGCCGATAGCCACCAGCAAGGTCAGCGGCTGATGCTTGAGCACCCACTGCAACTTGCGCCCGTAGGCAGCGATCATCCAGTCGATGAACGCACCGCTGGCGCGGTAGAAACGGCCCTGCTCTTCTTCCTTGGGCTCGCGCTTGAGCAAGCGCGCGCACATCATCGGGGTCAGGGTCAGGGAAACGACCAGGGAAATCAGGATTGCCACCGCCAGGGTGATCGCAAACTCACGGAACAACCGCCCTACCACATCGGCCATGAACAGCAGCGGGATCAGTACGGCGATTAGCGATAGCGTCAAAGAGATCAGGGTGAAGCCGATCTGTTTGGCGCCCTTGAGCGCAGCATTCAGCGGGCTGTCGCCTTCTTCGATGTACCGGGATATGTTCTCCAGCATGACGATTGCGTCGTCCACCACAAAACCGGTGGCGATGGTCAGCGCCATCAGGGTCAGGTTATTGACCGAAAACCCCGCCAGGTACATCACGCCGAACGTGCCGATCAACGACAGCGGCACGGCTACCGACGGAATGATCGTGGCGCTGGCCCGACGCAGGAACAGGAAGGTGACCATGACCACCAGGGCGATTGCGATCAACAACTCATGCTGCACGTCCTTGACCGATGCGCGGATAGTCTGGGTGCGGTCGGTCAGTACCACCACGTCGAGACCGGCCGGCAGGTTGTCGGTGATGCTCGGCAGCAGTGCCTTGATCCGGTCGACCACTTCGATAACGTTGGCGCCCGGCTGGCGCTGGATGTTCAGCAACACGGCCTGGTTTTCATTGGCCCACGCGGCCAGCCGCTCGTTTTCGGCGCCGTCGACGATTTCCGCCACGTCCTTGAGGCGCAATGGCGCACCGTTGGCGTAAGCCAGGATCAGGTTGGCGTAGTCCTTGGGCGACGTCAGTTGGTCGTTCGCATCGAGCATCGACACCCGGGTCGGGCCGTCGAAGTTGCCTTTGGGCTGGTTGACGTTGGACGCGCCGATCAGGGTGCGCACGTCCGACAGGTTCAAGCCATTGGCGGCCAACGCCTCAGGGTTGACCTTGATCCGCACCGCCTGACGTTGACCGCCGGCAATGCTGACCATGCCTACGCCGCTGATCTGGGCGATTTTTTGCGCCATGCGCGTATCGACCAGATCATTGAGCTTGGGCAACAGCATGGTCTTTGAGGTGATCGCCAGGGTCAGCACCGGCGTATCGGCCGGATTGACCTTGTTGTACACCGGTGGCGCCGGCAGGTCTTTGGGCAACAGGTTGGTGGCAGCGTTGATCGCCGCCTGCACTTGCTGCTCGGCCACGTCCATGTTGATGTCGAGGCTGAAACGCAGGGTCAGCACCGACGCGCCGCCGGAACTGGTGGAGGCCATTTGCGTCAGGCCGGGCATCTGCCCGAATTGCCGCTCCAGCGGCGCGGTCACGGCGCTGGTCATGACATCCGGGCTGGCGCCGGGATAGAGCGTCATGACGCGAATGGTCGGGTAATCGACCTGGGGCAATGCCGACACTGGCAGCAGCCGGTAGGCAATGACGCCGGCCAGGATAATGGCCAGCATGCTCAGCGTGGTAGCTACCGGGCGAAGGATGAACAGCCGCGAGAGATTCATGCGCCGCCCTTTTTCGCCTTGTCGGTGGTCGCAGGTTCAGGCGCATTGGCGGCCGACTTGCCTTGCAGGTGTTCGGTGGGAGTGGCGGGCACGTCCTGGCTGTCGTTGACCACTTCCACGTCACTGCCGTCCTTCAGACGATCGGTACCCTCCAGTACCACCCGATCACCCGCTGTCAGTCCTTCGGTGACCACGGTGTTCTGACCGTCGCTGGCACCGATTTTCAACTCACGGATCTTGACCTTCTTGTCACCGTCCAGGGCATAGACGAACGTGCCGTTGGTGCCGAACTGAATCGCGGCGGAAGGCGCCAATATTACGCCTTTGAGCGTGTCGGCCAGCAGGCGGACATTGACGAATTGATTGGGGAACAGCGACTGATCGCGGTTCTCGTAACGCGCCTTGAATTTCAGGGTGCCAGTGGTGACGTCGATCTGGTTGTCCAGACTTTGCAATACGCCGGTGGCCTGCAGCTTGGTGTCGCCGCGATCCCAGGCTTCGGCGGGCAATTTGGCACCACTGCGATAACGGGCGAGCACGGTTTCGAGGCTGTTTTCCGGCAGCGTGAACGCCACGCTGATCGGTTGGGTCTGGGTGATGATCGCCAGTGCCGTGGTGTCGTTCGCCGCAACCAGATTGCCTACGTCCAGTTGGCGCAGGCCGACGCGTCCGGCAATGGGGGCGCGGATTCTGGTGAATTCGAGATTGAGTTTGGCGTCATTGACCGCCGCCTGATTGGTCTTGACCGTGCCCATGTATTGACCGACCAGCGCTTCGGCGGTGTCCAGGGTTTGCTTGGCGATGCTGTCTTCACGGTACAGGCCGCGATAGCGCTCGACATCGACCTGGGCGTTTTTCAGTTGTGCCTGATTCTGCAGCAAGGTGCCTTCGGCCTGAAGCAGGGCGTTCTGGTATGGGCGCGGGTCGATCTCGGCGAGCAGGTCACCAGCCTTGACCATTTGCCCCTCTTCGAAATTGATCTTCATCAGTTCACCGCCAACACGGCTGCGCACATTGATGGTGTTCAACGCCGTAACGGTGCCCAGCGCCTTGTAGTACAGCGGAAAATCACCCTTGACCGCCGGGGCTACGCGTACCGGCACCGGCCCGGACGCTCCACCGAACCCCGGCCGCATGCCACCCGACCGGCCAGTGTGCCCGGCCACGGCTTTTTGCCCCGCGCCTTCTTTCGGTGCAGCGCTGCCGGGCCAGAATTTCCAGCACAGGGCGGCGATGACCAACAGGACGAGCAGGCCAAACAGCCAGCGACGGGGACTACGGGAAGCGGAGGATTGCATTGAGTGATCAACCATTGGGCGCGTGGGCTTGTTTTACATGAGGCTGAACGATAAGCACTGGCGGCTCTTAAGCAAAGCGCCTTTACCGGCAATTTACCTTCGGCTTACGTAACAGGAGTTTTGTGTAAGACACTGAAGCACAAATGAAAACGGCCTGGACAGGGCCAGGCCGTTAAACATTGTAAAGGTAAGCTTATTTCAGTACAGCAAGGGCCGCGTCGTAGTTTGGCTCGTCAGCGATTTCGCCAACCAGCTCGCTGTGCAGCACGTTGTCGTTTTCGTCCAGTACCACGACGGCACGGGCGGTCAGGCCTTTGAGCGGGCCGTCAGCAATGGCAACGCCGTAGTTTTCGATGAACTCGGCGCCGCGCAGGGTCGACAGGTTCTGTACGTTTTCCAGGCCTTCGGCACCGCAGAAACGGGCTTGGGCGAACGGCAGGTCAGCGGAGATGCACAGCACGACCGTGTTGGCGACATCGCTGGCCTTGGCGTTGAACTGGCGCACGGAAGTCGCGCAGGTCGGGGTGTCGACGCTTGGGAAGATGTTCAGCACTTTGCGCTTGCCGGCAAAGTCCTGCAGGGTGACGTCGGACAGATTGCCGGCAACCAGGGAAAAGGCTGGCGCCTTGGAACCGGCTTGTGGCAGTTGGCCGTTAACTTGAACCGGGTTGCCTTTAAGAGTGACTTGAGCCATGAACGGAGTCCTTCTGACGTGGTGGTGGAGAATTTTGACGAGGCCGAAGTTAACCACGAAATTGTCCGACGACCTATGGTCAAAACCAAATTGTCATGTGTCAGCGCACAAAATTGGATACAACTCGTTACCCCTCCTCCTTTTGAACACCACAATACTCCTGTAGGCGCTGCCTTGCCTGCGATGACGACATCCAGTCCAACATCTATATTGACTGACCCACCACCATCGCGGGTGAACAAAAATTTCGCAGACAGCATTGTCGATTCAAGCATGAGCCGTTCGACTATCCAGTGAATCATCACAAATCCAGCGGAGACCTCACCATGCGATTCATGATCATCATCAAAGCCAGCCCCGACTCCGAAGCGGGTGTCATGCCCAGCGAAGAATTGCTGACTGCCATGGGCAATTACAACGAAGAACTGGCCAAAGCCGGCATTCTCCTTTCCGGCGACGGCCTGCAGCCGAGCAGCAAAGGCGCTCGCGTGCGATTCTCGGGCGACAAGCGCACTGTCATCGACGGCCCCTTCATCGAGACCAAGGAACTGATCGCCGGGTTCTGGATTTGGCAGGTAACGTCAAAAGAAGAAGCCATCGAATGGGTCAAGCGCTGCCCCAACCCGATGCCCGGCACCGAAGCCGAGATCGAGATTCGCCAGGTGTTCGAGCTGGAGGATTTCGGTGCAGAGCTCACGCCCCAATTGCGTGAGCAGGAAGAGCGAGTGTTCGGGCAAGCGAAGAAGTGCTGAGTGTCACGTACAGCGGATCAAGTCCTGAATCTGCGGGGAAGACCAGGATGTAATCGTCGTACTCGGCGGCTTGAGCGTCGCCGGCCATGGATTCAATTAATGGCACCGGTAAAGACTGTACAAAGCCCAGGCGACGCGGCGAGGCCTGGGCTGCTGGAACAAGCGTTTCGAGAGTGGCCGGGGCAGACCAGCACAGGGTGATGGGTGCGACTCCATCGGTGGTAAAACTGAACCCGTTCGATTGTGGGTCGTGTCGCACCGACCGCACTCTGACGCTATTGCCGACGGCCTGAGCGATGTACACCTGAGACAGTGATTTGATCTCGCGCGCTCCCTGGAACATCGTTCCCGGTTTGGCGGGCACTACCGTCGTGCCCATTCTGAAAGGCAGTTCGATCTGCCCCTGACACGTTGCCATCGACAGCCAATCCTGTCCTTCAAGTGGCATGAATTCGACCAGAGGAACACTGAGCGCGTAGACCTGACTGTCGGCGCGACTGGAAAACTCGAACCGCAGGACTGTTGCGCACGGGCTTTCACCTCACCTTTCTCGTGATGCCAGTTCCTCACGTAATACACGACTGACTCCGCGGAATGGCTATTGACCTTGTCGTCAGGATAAAACAACAAGTCTGCACCTTTGGGATGTCCGCAGATTCGGTCGAAATGTTCAATCAACCGGTCATGGTCCTGCCTGGGTAAATCAACGGCCCAGATTCTGTTGACCAGTGCCTGGAATTCCGACTGGGTGTAATCCTTTAGTGTGGCTTTAAGTTCCATCTTGGGTTCTTCCTTGTGTTTATTGGACATACAGCTGAAAGCAATGGCAGCCGCTCATCGAGTTGGGACAGCTGCCTGTTAGCCAGTGACATCTATTCGGGCTTGAATCCGGGCTTATTGTTGGCCGCCCGCCATTCCTTGACTTTTTTCAGAATGCCCTCGGGACTGTCTTCCTGACCGTCCTTTGGGTAGAAGATGACATCGGAGCGCTCTGGGTGCTCGGTGATTTTTTCAAAGTGGACGAGAAGACCATCCAGATATATTTCCAACTCTTTACCATGCAACCCCGCTGGACAATTACGAAACCTACGTAAAAAAGACAAAAACTCTGCCTCTGTATAGTCTTCATATCCATCTTTAAAGATCTGATTTTTCTTTCCTTATGGACCTGTATATGACGTTGCGGCGTCATTACCGAGATATTATCGACCCCATACACGCCACCCCCCATCGAAACTTCGACATTATGATGAAGCTCGAGAGTTTTCCGCCCGCCGTTTGATCCGCAAGTCTCGGATATGGAGCGAGTCCTTCACGCAAACTTCTTAGATTGTGTTCGCAAAACGGTCGGCGCAATGTCGGCCCCATAGCGATCGCCCTCCAAAATGCCTCCCTTACCTTATACAAACGTTCAGTCGTGTCCCTTATCAATCAATGTAAAGACCAGCGTTTTAACTTCCATTGCCGCGGTGTATTGAAAGACAACCTTCTTGCCCGGGTAAACAGCAGGATCCAGTGGGTAGGACTCCCACCCGCCCGTCTGGCCCATCGGCTGAGGCATCTTGATTGGACCTCTGGATTCCATTGGTTTGCCGAAGAGCGCATGCACATCGGACTGGGTCTTCATCGACATGTACGGCATTGGCAAATCACCTCCATACACAATGATTCCAGGCATTGTCTCCATTAGGGTGACAAAAACCTTTTTCAGCCGATTCGTTCCAGCCCAAAAGCTAAGTTCCACCCCTGGAAACGGTTCAATGTCAAGCCAATCTCTACCTTCGTAAAGTTCCTGCAGAGCCTGACGTGGAACGACTCCCTCAGAAACTAACGCATCGTAAGACTTACCAAGCCCTGCGATCCATTCCTCGATCTTCACTGCGCTCATCAGTACCACCCCTGCTCTTTGCTTAGCGAATGTAATTGCTCAAGGACTCTTTCAATTTCAGCTGCTGAAATACTTTCCGCTAACAACCCCTCTTTTAGCGCTAAAACATTACTTTCAATTGCACTAAAAATATCAGAGGAGTCTTCAACGCGCTTCTGCTTAGAGTTTCGCCCTCCATAAGTCTCACTGAATTTTTGGTGGACTTTCTGAGGAATTGCGACGCTCGGTGCACGATTCAGAATTTTGCCAATTTCCTGCTTCGTTAAATCTGGAAAATTCAATTCCAAATGTGCCTCCAGCGCCTTTCTAGAAGGAATATGATCAATATCCAACCCATCCCCCCTGCTCCGCCCACTAAGCTCGTTATACGGCCCTACCTCCAATGGCTCAACCGGCGGACCAACGAAAACCAGTCCGGGCGAAGGTAGATCCCCATCTCCCGGAAACCCCGGAATACTCGCACCAATCTCCCCCTCGTCAACAGCCGGAAACGTCTCGTTATGCGGTAGGACCGGGATCGCCGGGTTGCCGGGATATACCGTCGGGGACGTTGGTGTGCCGGGTAGCGTCGTCGACCCAAGGTGTTCGCTACCCGGTGGCACCAAGGGTTTCCATGTGGCGGCAGGCGGGAGCGGCCAGGACACCACTGCGGGTTCGATCCCCAGCCACCCCCCGGCACTGTTCGGTGTCTTGATGCTGATCTGATCGAGGTTGAAAGGATCGGACCAGAAATCCGCTCGTTCTTCGTAACGCAGTTCGAACTCACGGTTTTCACCCACCCATGTGTTTTTCGGCGCGTAGGGGGCGAAGCCTTGTTCGATACGTGCTTTGTTCACCTCATCGAATCGGGTGGTGAGCGGTGGGTGTTCTCCCAGGGTTCGCCACAGCGCTTCATCGAAGGCGGCGAACGACTTGAATTCGCGTCCGCGCAACTGATCACCGACCTGGGTCGGGATGGCCACGCCATTGGCCTGGGTGGCCGCTTTCCACCAACCGACCGTCGCCGGTTGCCCCGTCCCGCTGACGGTGCCCGTACCCAGGGGCGGCACGCTGAAAGAAACGTACGTTGGCGATAAACCCGGCACGCAGACAATGCAGTCCTGGATGCGCAAATCGACGCCGGCCGGGATGTCCTGGATCTGCGGCTCGGTCACCGTCAATGGTGCCTGAAGGGGTGTCGTAGCCTGAGGCATGGCCTCTGGCGCGAACAGCAGGTGCCTGGTCGGTGAGCCCGGTATCTGCCCTTTTCCTGGCTTTTTTTCTCCGGTTGCTAACGCCACCAAAATTGCCTGAGGCGCCGACCCGATTGCCTGCGCCACCCAATCCGCCACCCGAGCCCCCGCCGGAGGCGGGCGGTCCGGACCTGATGACTACGTCTCCTGACGATCCATCGTTGAATATACGTTGTGCCATACAGTTCTCCTTATCTGTAGGGCACAGGATGTCGGGGGTGCGATGGTCAGGTGCGGTACATATGCATACGCCTGACGTGTTTTTCCGGAATCTGTACTTCCTCTGTGTGGATTAAATCAATGAATGTTGTACGACGCCCGCCGAAACTAACTTTGTAGTACACATATTGCATGCCAACTTGAACACAAAACCAAAGAATTAATCCCTTCGACTGGCCAACTCATGGTTAGATGCTAACTTCAACTGACGCCGTCCTACGGCTCGCTCAGAAAAGGATTACACGATAACGGCCAAAAAAATAAGGCCGGGTATTCAGTGAGCCACCAGGGAACCGGGGGAATCATGTTCAAAAAGATGGGGATGTGCGCCTTTGCATTGGCGACTTCACTCGCGCCTGTCGTTTCAGTCCGGGCGGATAACGCCGAGACTGCCAACAAAAGCAACAATCCGCTGAATCTGGCGCCTGGCGTCAACCTTCAGGACTACTACACGCCCAAGCTCTACGACACCAACGTCCACACCAATGACGCGCTGTTGCGCGGCGCGTTGCCGATGGCGCCCAACGACTTCATCGGTGTCCCGCAACTGCTGCGTGTCACGCTGCCTGTCAGCACCCGTCCCGATCCGCATAACGGTTACAGCACCGGCATCGGGGACCTGAACGTGTTCGACATTTTCTTGCTCAAGACCGAAGGCGTGCAGTTGGGCATCGGCCCGCAGATCACTGCGCCGACCGCCGAACAAGATGAACTCGGGACGGGCAAGTGGCAGGCCGGCCTCTCCGCCATCGCCATCGATTCCTCGCCTCGCGGGCTGCTTGGCGCCCTGGTTCAATACCAGAGTTCGTTTGCCGGTGATGAGGACCGCGCCCACGTAGAGTCCGCCACCTTCCAGCCGTTCATCATCCATAACCTGGAGAAGGGTTGGTACCTGCGCTCGACCGGCACCTGGACGTTCGACCTGAAAAACGACACCCATTACATCCCCCTCGGTTTGGGTGGCGGTAAAGCCTGGAAATCGGGGTCCAATATCATCAATGCCTTTATTGAACCGCAGTGGACCGTTGACCACAAAGGTGAGGGCCTGCCGAAATTCACGCTGTACGCCGGTATCAACATCACCTTCGAGTAATAGGGGTTTTTTATGCATGGGGCACTTCGCGTAGCCGGTTTCAGCCTGATGACGATGTTTGTCAGTTGCGGTGTCGGCGCACAGAACGCCAGGGCTGATTTCACGGCCACTGCCGAAGAAGCCCGAGCCATTGCCAAGGAAGCTTATCTGTACGGTTTTCCGGTGGTGGAGATGTACAAGACGCTATACACCCAGGCCGTCGACAAGAAGAGCTCGAACTTCAAGGCGCCGTTCAATCAGATCGGCAACACCGCCAAGGCCTTCACCGCCAAGGACACGGCGTTTGTCACGCCCAACGCCGACACGCCTTACTCTTTCGTGTGGATGGATTTGCGCGCCGAACCGGTCGTGCTGACGCTCCCGGCCATTGAAGAGCACCGTTATTACTCGGTGCAGTTGATTGATGCCTATACGCAAAACTTTGCGTACCTGGGCACGCGCAGCACCGGCAACAACGGCGGCCACTTCATGATTGCCGGGCCCGACTGGAAAGGTCAGCAACCGCAGAACATCGACCGTCTGCTGCGCAGCGAAAGCAATATTGCCTATGCGCTGTACCGCACGCAGCTGTTCGACGAAAAAGACCTGGCCAACGTCAAGCAGATCCAGAAGGGCTACAAGGTTGAAACCCTGAGCCATTACGACAAACACAAGGCGCCGCCTGCCGCCACGAAAATCGACTGGCCCAAACCCACGCCGACCATGAGCGACACCCCGGACCTGTTCCGCTACTTGAACTTCATGCTGTCATTCGCCCCGGCCCAGGACGTGGAAAAGGATCTGCTCGCACGCTTCAAGACCATCGGTATCGAAGCCGGCAAGCCCTACAACCTGACCAGGCTCAGCGCCGATCAACGCAAGGCGCTGGAAGACGGAATCAGCGACGCCAAGGCGCAGTTTGCCGCGTTCAAGAAAGGCAAAGTCGACACCCATGAAATCACCAGCGGTGATTTTTTCGGCACCCGCGATCACCTCAAAGGTAATTACCTGTATCGCTATGCCGGGGCCAATATGGGTATTTTCGGCAACTCTGCCGAAGAGGCGAACTACATTGGTTATTTCGTCGACAAGGACAACAAGCCGGTCGACGCCTCGAAAAACGACTACACCTTGCACTTCGACAAAGGCGCTCTGCCCCCGGCCGATGCGTTCTGGTCACTGACGATGTACGACGCCAGGACCAAACTGCTGGTGGCCAACCCGCTCAATCGCTACCTGATCAACTCGCGCATGCTGCCCGATCTCAAGCTCGATGCGGACGGCGGCCTGACCCTTTATGTGCAGCAAAAGGCGCCGGCCGAGGCGTTGCAAAGCAATTGGCTACCGGCGCCGAACGGTCCGTTCTACGGCATCCTGCGTCTTTACCTGCCAAAACCGGAAGTCACCAGCGGCCAATGGAAAATGCCGTTGCTGACGCCCGTCAACTCAAAACAATAAGCGGAGTCAGTCATGATCAGGCCTTACGTAGTGCGCCAGCTGTTGGCGCTGTGCATGGTCAGTGTTAGTCCCTTGGCGCTGGCGGTTGAGGGTGGCGTTGGCCGCCCGATCACCGGGCAACAGGTGTTTTCCAATGCCGGCATCGTTCCACCGGAACCGGGTTGGGTGATGTCCCTGACCAGCATCTGGTATGACGGTGATTTGAAGGGCAACAGTGAAGTGCCTATTGTCGGCGCCCTGAGTACCGGGCTGGACATGCAAGTGTCGTACACCATGGCCAACTTCACTCATGTCTGGGACACCGGCAAGGGTCGATGGAACTACGCCTCGGCCATCGGCGTACCGGTGCAGTACACCGACATCACCGCCAGCGTCACGGGCCCGCGCGGCAGAACACTGGGCACTTCGGATTCAGGCACACAATTCGCCGACATGCTGGTGACGCCAATAGCGGCCGGCTACCACTTCGACGAACTCAACCACATAGCGTTCTCGCTGCCGATCTACGTGCCGACAGGCGCCTACAACGACAATCGGCTGGCCAACCCGGGGCAGAACACCTACACGTTCATGCCAACGGTGGCGTTCACCCATCTGGATGGCAAGGGTGGCGAGCTCACCCTGGAGAGCGGCCTGGAGTTCTACACCGAAAACGACGTCACCGATTATCAGAACGGTGACTTGTTCACCCTCGACGCGCTCTGGACACACGGTTTCGGCAATGGATGGGCTGCGGGCATGGCGGCCGGCTACATCCAGCAAATCAACGATGACTCCGGCTCCGCCAGCAGCGGCTTTCGTGGACGCTCCGTCGGTGCCGGGCCGGTGGTGGGCTGGACCGGCAAGTTCGCCGACGCCGAGGCCAACATCAGCGCTCGCTGGGTACCGGAATTCGACACCAAGAACCGCCCTGAAGGCAACGGCTTCAGTGTCAACCTGACCCTGGCGTTTTTCTAGGAGACAGCATGACCGCACTCAACGATCTCAATGCCCTGCAAGCCAGCATCGCCGAAGCCGTACTCGGCCAGGACCAGGTAATTCGGCAAATTCTCGTCGGTCTTTTGGCCAACGGACATTTGCTGCTCGAAAGCCTTCCCGGCCTGGCCAAGACCCGCACGGTCAAGGCACTGGCCAAGCACCTTGACGCCAAAATGAGCCGCATCCAGTTCACACCGGACTTGCTGCCATCGGACATCACCGGCGCCGAAGTGCTGCATCAGGTCGAGGGTAAAAACGAGATCCGTTTTCAGCCCGGCCCCTTGTTCGGCAACCTGATTCTCGCCGACGAAATCAACCGCGCCCCGGCCAAGGTCCAGGCCGCGTTGCTCGAAGCCATGGAAGAACGGCAGATCACCGTGGCCGGGAACAGTCATGCGCTGCCGGACCTGTTCATCGTGGTGGCGACCCAGAACCCGATCGAACAGGAAGGCACCTACCCGCTCCCGGAAGCGCAGATGGACCGCTTCCTGATGAAAGTACTGCTGGATTATCCGAGCGCGGAAAACGAGAGCCAGGTGCTTCGTTTGTTGCGCGAAGAGGAACAGGCACTTGGCGCCAGGACCGCGGCGGTGCAAGGCTTCGCTCTGTCCCAGGAGGTGATTTTCGCCGCACGCCGAGAAGTCAGCGCGGTGCACGTCTCCCCTGCCATCGACCGTTACCTGATCGACCTGATCAATGCCACGCGCCACCCGGCCGACTACGACACCGATCTCGGGCGCTGGATCAACATTGGCGCCAGCCCTCGCGGTGGTATTGGCCTGGACCGTTGCGCGCGGGCCGATGCCTGGCTGCAGGGCCAGGATTTTGTGTCGCCGGACAACGTGCGCGCCGTCGTCCACCCAGTGTTGCGCCATCGCTTGCAACTGAGCTACGACGCCGTCGCCGACGGCGTGACGGCCGATCAGGTGCTCGATCGCTTGCTCGATAAAGTGGCGATACCGGCGTGAACGCGGACGGCCTGGTCTATGTCTCTCTGGCGCAGTTGATGGCCCTGGAGTTCAAGGCCCGCGACCTGAGTTTTCTGGCGCGTCAGCCCCAGGGGAGCATCCTGGCCGGCAATCACGCGTCACGCTTGCGTGGCCGAGGTTTGAATTTCGACGAGCTGCGTCGCTATCAGCCCGGTGATGATTTGCGTCACCTGGACTGGCGCGCCTCGCTGCGCACTGGAAAACCGGTGGTGCGCACCTTCACTGAGGAGCGTGACCGTCCGGCGTTGATCCTCGTGGATCAGCGCATGTCGATGTTTTTTGGCTCGCAACGCAGCTTCAAATCGGCGGTCGCCGCCGAACTCGGCGCTCTGGCGGCGTGGATGGTGTTCAACGCCGGGGATCGGGTTGGCGGGCTGGTGTTCAACGATCAACGCATCGACAGCATCGCTCCGCTGCGCAGCCGCAAGCGGATCGAAGCGCTGTGCAACCGCATCGTTCAGCAGAACCAGGCATTGAACGCCGCCAACCCGGATGCCGAAGGCGAGGATCAACTCGACAAGGTCTTGCAGCATTGCCTCGCGGTGGCCGGTCACGATCATCTGATCTGCATCGTCAGCGACTTTGCCGGGGCCGGTGAACGCACCTTGCAACTGATGCGGCAACTGGCGGCGCATAACGATGTGATTGCCATGCAGGTCTACGACCCCTTGGCACTGAACCTGCCGAACAATGGCCGCGTGCTGATTACCCAAGGGCAATTGCAGGTGGAACTGGCGGTGGATCGGCGTCAGGTCCATCAGCCGTTGGGGGACTTTCTCAGTGGTCGGCTCAAGGACGTCGCCACGCTGCTGCGGCGCAGCCAAGTGCCGCTGATGATGTTCAGCACCGCCACCGACGCCCAGGAACAACTGCGGGCTGAATTGGGCAAGCTTGCCGGAGGACGGCGATGAACCCGAATGTTCCGAGCATTGAGCAACTCAAGGAGTTGGCACTGCCGGTGCCGGTCAGTTACGCGCCGCAGACCTGGGGTTGGTGGGCGTTGCTTGGGCTGTTGATGACCGTTGTTGTGCTGGTGAGTGCGCGGCGCTACTGGCAATGGCGACGGGATCGCTATCGGCGCGAGGCGCTGGCGCGTCTGGCGGAGTTACAGCAACGAAGCAATGACTTGAGTGCGTTGCGCGAACTTCCCGAATTGCTCAAGCGGGTCGCGATCTCGATGCCTGCCACACCCACTGTAGGAGCGAGCTTGCTCGCGATGAGGGCCTCACGTTCGAACTCAATATCGACTGACACACCGCCATCGCGAGCAAGCTCGCTCCTACAGGGGAATCCTGCGGCGCTGGGGAAAGAGCAATGGCAGGCATTTTTGCAGCGGCACTGTAAGCAGCCGCTACCCGCTGATTTCAGCCAGCAACTGGCACTCTTGGCCTATGCGCCTGACGCCGCATTGCGGGCCTTGCCCAACGACCAGCGCCAGCAGCTGTTCGTCACCTGCAAAACCTGGGTGGAGCATCATCATGTGGCAGCTTGATTACCCTTGGCTGTTGATCCTGCTGCCCTTGCCATGGCTCGGCTACCGCTACCTGCCTGACTACCGCGAAGCCCGCAGCGCCGTGCGCGTGCCGTTTTTCGCGGCCATGAGCCGTGCGGTCGGCCATGCACCGAGCCAGGCCGGCACCCGCAGCAATCACTGGCAGTTGTTGCTGAACCTGTTGGTTTGGGCGTTGTTGCTGATCGCAGCGAGTCGCCCGGTGTTCGTCGAGCAACCTATCGAACGCCAACAACCGGTGCGCGACCTGATGCTCGCCATCGACATTTCCCAGTCCATGGAAACCACCGACTTCACCGACGCCAACGGGCAGAAAATCAATCGCCTCGCCGCCGTCAAGGAAGTGGTGCATGGCTTCATCGACAAGCGCAAGGAAGATCGCCTCGGCCTGATCGTGTTCGGCAGCGGCGCGTATCCGCAGGCGCCGCTGACCCTCGATCACGCCAGCCTGTCACTGTTGCTGGATGACACCGGCATCGGCATGGCCGGCCCCAACACCGCCATCGGCGACGCCATCGGCCTGAGCCTGAAGCTGCTCGACCAAGCCCACGAACAGGAGAAAGTGCTGATCCTGCTCACCGACGGCAACGACACCAGCAGCGCAATCACCCCGGACCACGCCGCCCAGATGGCCGCCGCCAAGGGCGTGGTGATTCACACCATCGGCATTGGTGATCCGAATGCCGAAGGCGAAGCCAAGGTCAACCTCAAGGGCCTGCAAGACATTGCCAAAGCCACCGGCGGGCAATTCTTCCGCGCCGAAGACCGCCATGCGCTGGATCAGGTCTACAGCACCCTCGACAAACTCACCCCGCATCAGGTGAAAACCCTCAGTCATCAGCCCAAACGCGATCTGTTCTGGTGGCCGCTGGGCGCGGCAATTGCGCTGCTGGCGCTTTATCACCTGGGTGCCCTGCTCCGCCCCCGCCTTGTGCAAGCACGTCAACGGCAAGAGGACTGAAATGGACATCAATCTCAGCGATTTCCATTTCTTGCGACCGCTCTGGCTCTTGCTCGCGGTGTTTGGCGCGTTACTGCCGGTACTGTGGCGACGCAGCCGGGACCTGCAACGACGCCTGCGCGGCAATATCGCCGAGCACCTGTTGCCGCACTTGCTGATTACCCCACAAGACCAGCAGCGCTTGCGCCCGGTGCATCTGGTCTGTGCGCTGCTGGTATTGGGTGCCATCGCCGCGGCCGGCCCGACCTGGGAGCAGGATCGCCCGGACTTTCTGGAAAACCGCGCGCCGCTGATCATCGCCGTTGACCTGTCACCGTCGATGGACGCCAGCGACATTTCGCCGAGTCGCCTGGAGGCCACCAAGCACAAGCTTCACGATCTGATCCAACGCCGCGCCGGAGCGCGTAACGCCCTGATCGCCTACGCGGGCAGCGCGCATCTGGTATTGCCGGCCACCGACGATCCGGCCCTGCTCGACACATTCATCCAGGCCCTGAGTACCGACCTGATTGGCAAGCCGGGGAAAAACGTCGGGGCCGTCATCGACCAGGCCAAACGCCTGCTTGCGGCAGAAAAGACCCCCGGCACCCTGCTGTTGATCACCGACGGCGCGGATACTTCGGCACTGGCCGGGCTGGACAAGAAGCTGCAGGGCAGCGAGTTGCAAGTGTTGATCCTCGCCGTCGGCAGCAGCGACGGCGGCATCATCCACGACGCCAGCGGTCAGCCGCGCATCGATAGCAACGGTCGCCCGCAACTTGGCAGTTTCGATCAGTCGGCAATCAAGCAGCTGGCCTCGACACTCGACGCGCCGCTGGGCAGCCTGACCCTCGACAATGACGACCTCGACTGGATCGAACTGCACGCACAACAACACTTCCAGTCGGCCAGCGACGAACAGCGCGAGCTGCATTGGAAAGACGCCGGTTACTGGTTGTGCTGGCCATTGCTGTTGATCGCTTTCTTCAGCGTGCGCAAAGGCTGGAGCCTGAACTGGATGGCCGGTCTGCTGCTGGCGGCGGGCCTTGGATTGCAACCGACACCGGCCCAAGCCAATGCGTTCACCGATGCGTTCTTCACCCGGGACCAACAAGGTCGCTGGGCCTTCGAGCATCAGCATTTCCCCCAGGCGGCGGCGTTGTTTGTCGATCCATACTGGAAAGGCGTGGCGGCTTACAACGCGGCTGATTTCGACCTGGCACTGGCCAGCTTCGCCCGCCTGAATACCCCTCAGGCTTACTTCTACCTGGGCAACATCTACGTGCGTCGCTTCAAGTTCGACCAAGCCATCGCCGCCTACACCCAGGCCTTGAAACTACAGCCGCAGTTTCCCGAAGCCACCGCGAACCTTGCACTGGCCATCGCTTTGAAGAAAGACACCGAAGACGCTGAAAAGAATGCGCCGGAGGTAAAGCCCGACGAAATCAAAATGGACAAGGCACCCGGCAAGGGCCAGAGCAAATCGGTCGAGACCGAACAGGCCGCTTCGGATGAGCAGTGGTTGCAGAATTTGACGACGTCGCCAGCGAAGTTTCTCAAGCACAAGTTCAGTTTGCAGGATCAGGCGGGGGGAAAACCATGATTTGCCTGAGAGACCGCGTTGAGGCCATCGCGAGCAAGCTTGCTCCTACAGGGGGGTTGCGGTTCACACAGATCCACTGTGGGAGCGGGCTTGCCCGCGATGGGGCCAGATCCATCACCACTAAACTCGGCGCCTTGCTCATCACCCTGATCAGCCTCGACGCCCTGGCCGCCGATCCCGAACTGCGAATCCAGTCCCGCCTGCAACCCGCGGACTCGATCATGGTCGGCAGCCTCGTGGAACTGCAACTCGACGTCCTCACCGACACCTGGTTCACCAGCGCACCCACCCTTCCCGGCCTGACGTTGCCCGGCGCATTGGTCATGCCACCGGATGGCCATGCCGAACACATCAACCAGACGCTCGACGGCAAATCCTTCAACGGCATGCGCTACAGCTACCTGATCACACCGAACCTGGCCCAGGGTTTCGACATTCCGGCGCTGACCGTGCAAGCAATGCCGGGTCAGGCCACCAGCGAGCTGAGTGCCCAGAGCCAGCCGTTGCACTTCACTGCGGCTCAACCTGCGGGGTTCCAGGCCGGGGAACCGGTGCTGGTCGCGCAGGGGCTGCGGTTCACCCAGAAGACAATCAATTCGGCCACACCGCTGAAAGTCGGCGACAGCCTCACCCGGGAACTCACCTTGCAGGCCGACGGTGCGCTGGCGATGGCATTGCCCACGCCCGCACTGGGTGACGTCAACGGTCTGAGCCGTTATCCGCAAAGCCCGCAAATCGGCAATCTCGATGACGGGCGCGGCAACTTCAACGGCGGTCAGCGCATCGACACCGTGATCTATCGAATCGACACCGATGGCCACTTCACTTTGCCGGCCATCGAAGTGAAATGGTGGGACGCCAATAGCCGCCAGACCCGCACCGCGCAAGTGCCGGCGGTGACGTTCGACGCAACGGCCAACAGCGCCTACAAACCGGTGTTCTCGATCACCGAAGACCTGAAAAATCTCGGCCAGCAAAACCGCCTGCACCTTTCTGCGCCTTGGCTCGGGTGGCTGGCAGTACTCTTGGCGGTACTGGCCGTGGCGTGGTTTATCCGCCCGTTAGTGCATCGCGTCTGGCTGGCGTGGCAAGCGCGACGCGATGCCCGACACACTGCCTGGCTGGAATCGGCCGATTACGCCTGGCGGCAGATCCCACCCCAGATCGATGGCCAGCCACCACAAATGAGTGCCCTGTACCTCTGGACCCGCCGCATTGGCCGCGGACTAAAGCTGACTCAACTCGGTCCGCGCCTGCAAACATTCCTGCGTGCCTGTTACGGCCGCGAGCCAACCAGTGATCAAGCGTTGCGCCAACTCAAGCGATCCTTGTCTACGCTGCATAGTCTGGCTGAACACAATACTGAATCAGTCGCACCCGCATTGCGACCACTCAACCCTGTTCACGAGAAGGAGTTCCGATGATGAGCCCGATATCACCCCGCCATTATCACGGGTTTAAATTTTTGCTGACGCTGGCCCTCAGCTTGCCGTTGCTGGTCCAGGCGGCCGAGCCACTGCCGTCCTGGAATGACGGCCCGTCGAAAAAAAGCATCATCGAATTCGTGCAGACCGTGACGGATCAGAGCAGCAAGGACTTCGTCAAACCCGAGGACCGCATTGCCGTGTTCGACAACGACGGCACCCTGTGGAGCGAGCAACCGATGTACTTCGAGTTGCTGTTCGCACTGGAAGAAGTCAAGCGCACCGCGGCGCAGCACCCGGAATGGAAAACCACCCAGCCCTTCCAGGCCGTGCTCGAAAACGACCACAAAGCCCTGGCCGCCAGTGGCCTTGAAGGCATGATGAAGATTTTCGGCGCCACCCACACCGGAATGACCACCGAAGCCTTCGATGACTACGCCAAGACCTGGCTGACCCAGGCCCGTCACCCGAAAACCGGCAAGCCATACACCGAAATGATCTTCCAGCCGATGCTGGAAATGCTTGATTACCTGCGCGGCCAGAACTTCAAGACTTACATCGTTTCCGGTGGCGACACCGGCTTCATGCGCGCCTTCGCGGAGAAGGTCTATGGCATTCCACCCGAGCAGGTCATCGGCACCACATTCGTCACAACCTTTGACTACAAGGATGGCAAGGCCTCGATCCTGCGTACGCCGAAGCTGGCACATAACGATGATGGCCCGGGCAAACCGGTGAGCATCGATGCCGTCATCGGCCGTCGTCCGATCCTGGCCTTCGGCAACTCCGATGGCGACCTGCAAATGCTGCAGTGGACCGCCGCCGGGCCGGGCAAACGCTTCATGGGCCTGGTGCACCACACCGACGCCAAACGCGAATGGGCTTATGACCGACAGTCGCAGATCGGTCGTCTGGACAAGGCCCTGGACGAAGCCAAAAACCGTGGCTGGACCGTCGTTGACATGGCGTCCGAATGGCGTCGGATTTATCCGTTCGATGCCGCCACACCTGAGCAAGCGCAATAAAAAGACGTAACGCTGGACCGCAATAAACGTTTGTCGCAGCACGCGACACCAGTAAGCATAAGGAGCCAGTCAGATGACTCGCATACGTACGTGGATACCGAAACTTGCCTTGGTGGCAGCATCGGTCATGGCGATTTCGGCAACCGCCGGAGCCGCCGAAAAACCCAACATTCTCGTGATCTTCGGCGACGATATCGGCCAGACCAACATCAGTGCCTATTCGATGGGTGTGGTCGGCTACAAGACGCCGAACATCGACCGAATCGCCAAAGAAGGCATGATGTTCACCGACTATTATGCGGAGAACAGCTGCACCGCCGGACGCTCGTCGTTCATCACGGGGCAGACGCCACTGCGTACCGGTTTGTCGAAAGTCGGCATTCCGGGGGCTCCGGTAGGTTTGCAAAAGCGTGACATCACCATCGCTCAAGCCCTCAAGTCCCAGGGCTATGCGACCGGTCAGTTCGGCAAGAACCACTTGGGCGACAAGGATGAATACCTGCCGACCAACCACGGTTTCGATGAGTTCTTCGGCAACCTGTACCACCTCAACGCTGAAGAAGAACCCGAACGTCCGTACTGGCCCAAGGACGACGCTGCTTTCGTCAAGGCCAACACCCCGCGTGGCGTGATTCACAGCTTCGCCGACGGCAAGATCGAAGACACCGGCGCGCTGACCAGCAAGCGCATGGAAACCATCGACGACGAAACCACCGCCGCTGCGCAAGCCTTCATCGAGAAACAGGCCAAGGCGGACAAACCGTTTTTCGTCTGGATGAACACCACGCGCATGCACTTGTTCACCCACGTGCGCGAATCGATGAAGGGCCAAAGCGGCATGCCCGGCAACGATTATGCGGACGGCATGATCGAGCACGACGGGGACGTCGGCAAACTGCTGAAAACCCTCGACGACCTGAAAATCACCGACAACACCATCGTCGTCTACACCACCGACAACGGCCCGAACCAGTTCTCCTGGCCGGACGCGGCGACCACGCCGTTCCGTAACGAGAAGAACTCGAACTGGGAAGGTGCTTACCGCGTACCGGCGATTGTGCGCTGGCCAGGCAAGATCAAGGCCGGCGAAGTGTCCAACGAGATGTTCTCGGGCATGGACTGGTTCCCGACCTTGCTGGCGGCCGCTGGCGATGCCGACGTGAAGAACAAGCTGCTCAAGGGCTGGGCACCGACCTCCGGCGGGAACAACTTCAAGGTGCACCTCGATGGCTACAACCAGTTGCCGTATCTGACGGGCCAGCAGCCTAAAGGCGAGCGCAAGGAGTTCTACTACTTCAACGACGACGGCATGCTGGTGTCCATGCGTTTCGACAACTGGAAAGCGGTGTTCTGTGAACAACGTGCACCGGGTGGTTTCAAGGTCTGGAGCGAACCGTTCGTATGCCTGCGCGTACCGAAGATCTTCAACCTGCGGATGGACCCGTATGAGCGCGCCGACGTGGTTTCCGATCAGTACTACGATTGGCAAACCAAGAACGTCTACCTGGCTGGGGTAGCCGTCGGCAAATCGGCGGCGTTCCTCGAAACGTTCATCGAGTATCCACCTAGCCAGAAACCGGCCAGCTTCAGCATCGATCAGGTGCGTGCTGCGGTAGATGCAAAAATCGCTGAAAAAATGAAAGCTGCACAGTAAGACCGCCGGACCGCCGCCCGCCCTCACCGGCGGGCGGACTTATTTATGAAATGCGAACACAACCCCTGTAGGCGCTGGCTTGCCAGCGAAGTCGTCTTTACAGTCGATATAGATACTGACTGAACCACCGCTTTCGCTGGCAAGCCAGCGCCTACAAGGTTTGTGTTTACGTCGAAAATGGCAAAAGGCAACAAATCCATGTCCTCACGTGTCGCCAGCAAGTCGTCGGCCATACCTGCCCCTGATGTCGCCTCCCCTGCGCTGCTGATTCCCGCCCTTCTGCTGTTCGTCTCCGGCGCTGCAGCGCTGGTGTACCAGGTGCTGTGGATCAAGCAGCTGTCGTTGGTGGTGGGCGTCGAGGTGTACGCCATCACCACCGGCATCAGTGCGTTTTTCGCCGGGTTGGCGTTGGGCGGTTTGCTGTTCGGACGTTGGGCTGACCGGATGCAGCATCCGGTGCTGTTGTACGCGGGACTGGAAGTGCTGGTGGCCGTACTGGGTGTAGGTGCGACCTTTGCCATGAGCCTGGCGGCCAGTCCGTTTGCCTGGCTGGAACAACAGATCGGGTTGCTGGCCTGGTTGCTGCCGTTTGCGCTGGTGGGCATTCCCGCGCTGCTGATGGGCGGCACCTTGCCGGTGTTGGTTCGCTCGCTGACCAGCGACCCGCAACACCTGGGCAAGTCCGGCGGTCAACTCTATGCCGCGAACACCGCCGGGGCCATCGCAGGCACCTTGCTCGCCGCGTTTGTGTTGATTGCCACACTGGGCGTGCGCGGCAGCGCACTGGCCGCCGCCATGCTCAACCTGCTCGCCGCGGCAGGTGCCCTGTGGTTCCAGCGCCAGCGTCAGGTTCCCGTTGACGCACCGGTCAAACATCACGCCGAGCACACGCCCGATCGCCTTGCCCTGTGGCTGTATTCCATCGCCGGGGGCGTCGCGCTGGGTTACGAAGTGGTCTGGTCGCAATCCATCGTGCAGTTCATGAGCACCCGCACTTATGCCTTCGCGGTGGTACTGGCCACGTACCTCACCGGGTTGTTTTTGGGCAGCGTATTACTGGCCCGTCGGGTTGATCGTCTGCGCGATCCCTGGGGCGTGTTCGGTTTGCTGATCGCTGGTGCCGGGTTGATTGCATTGCTGGAAATCACCTTGCTTGGGCGCTGGCTGGTCGTTGCCCAGACCGTGTCCGAATCCTGGGTGCTGTCGCTGGGTGCCAGTGAACTGGTGGGCATGAGCGTGCGGTTTGCAGTCGCCGCCCTGAGCATCGTGTTTGTACCGACTCTATTGCTGGGAGCCGCGTTTCCGCTGGCCCTGCGCTTGAGTGTCGGCCGCGAACAGGTCGGACGCAATGTCGGTGAGGTGGTGGCCTACAACACTCTGGGCGGGATTGTTGGCGTGATGCTGTGCGGCTTCGTCCTGATCCCGTTGTTGGGGCTGGTGCGCACGTTGGGCCTGCTGGCGATTGTCGCTGCCGGCATCGCCTATCTGGCCGTGCGTAAAGGGCACGGGGTGAAAAAGGGACGACGCCAGGCGGTGGTCGCCATCGGCTTGCTGTCGGTGGCGTTCGCCGTTTTCACCCCGGTCAACAAACTCGCCAACCTGTTGCCGGGCGCACGCAATGGCACGCTGACCTTTTACGAAGAAGGACGCGGCGGGACCGTCGCCGTGGTGACCCAAGGCAAGGGCCAGCGGGCGTTCCAGCGTTTGTACATTCAGGGTGTGTCCAATACCGGCGACGCCATGCCGTCCCTGCGCTACATGCGAATTCAGGCGTTGTTGCCGCTGATGATCCACAACGGTGAACCGCGCTCGGCGCTGGTGATCGGTTTCGGCACCGGCATCACGGCCGGCGCTCTGACCCGCTATCCGGGCCTGGAGCATCGCGTCGTAGCCGAGTTGCTGCCGTCGGTGGTCAAAGCCGCTCCATTGTTCAAGGGCAACTTCAATGCCGCTGCCGATCCCGGCGTGGACGTGCGTTTGCGCGACGGTCGCCAGGAACTGCTGCGCAACCCGCAACGCTACGACCTGATCACTCTCGAACCACCACCGCCCTCAGCCGCCGGTGTAGTGAACCTGTATTCCCGCGATTTCTACCAGTTGGCCGCCAGCCGTTTGCAACCGCAGGGTGTGGTCGCGCAATGGCTGCCTCTACCGACCCAGAACATCGACGACTCTCGCTCGCTGGTGCGCAGCTTCCTCGACGTATTCCCCTACGCCAACCTGTGGACCAGCGAGTTTCACGAAATGCTGCTGGTGGGTTCGATGGAACCGATCGAGCTGGATGTCGCGAAGATCAATCAGCGTTTTCAGCAGGACAGCGTGCGCAGCACCTTGCAGGACGTCGGCATTGGTTCCGCTGCCGCCCTGCTCGCCACCTGGGTGACCGACCGCGCCGGGCTTGAACGCTTTGCCGCCGACGCTCCAGCGGTGACCGACGATCAGCCGCACATCGAATACGCGCCGTGGGTCCGCTCAAAGGAAATCAGCCGTGTGCTGCCTGTCCTGCTCGACTTGCACCAGCCACCGCCTTTGATCAACGCCGACGACGGCTTCATCGAACGCATGAACATCCATCAGCAACGCCTGATGCAGTTCTATCGTGCGAGTTTGCATGCCTATGACGGCGACCGGGATGCCTGGGCCAGGGACATTCGCGAAGTGATGCGCGGGGATGCGGGGAATCCGTATTACCGGTGGTTTGTCGGGGAGTAATGGACGACTGATAGACCACCATCGCGAGCAAGCTTGCTCCTACAGGTTCGTGTCGTGTCCATAGACTGCGATCGACATCGGGCCTGTAGGAGCAAGCTTGCTCGCGATGAGGCCATCTGCTCCCCAGCAATCGCCATTTGACACACGCCGACCATCCGGCAAAGCTGCATCAAGCGTCAACGCGCGCCGCAAGGCAAACGCATCTGGACTACGGAAGTCGCAATGCCGAAACATAAAAATAACGCTGCAAACCCAAACCCTGATTCGCAATCCAACCTGATTAACCGCTACCTGTTTCCCGTCACCATCGGTATCTTGCTGCTGGCCGTCGCAGGCATCGGCTGGTTTCTGTTGAGCAGCCAGCCAACGCCTGTGCGCCCGGTCCCGGTGAGTACGCCTGTGGCTCAACCGGCCAAACCGCAACCGGTCGCCAGTGCACCGGCGAAAATGGTCGACGAGCAACAATGCCAGGGCTGCCACAGTGAGCAGGTAAAGGACTGGCAAGGCTCGCACCACCAACTGGCAATGCAGCCGGCGAGCGCCGAAACCATGCTCGGCGACTTCAAGAACGTCACATTCAAGGCGGAAAAGGAGACCACGGTGTTCTCGCGCAAAGGCGATGAATTCTGGGTCAACACACCGGGCATCGATGGCAAGAATGCCGACTTCAAAGTCGCCTATACCTTCGGCATTGCCCCTTTGCAGCAGTACCTGATCGAGGTCGGTGAAGGCCGTTTGCAAGCACTGGGCGTGGCCTGGGATACCGAGAAGCACCGCTGGTTTCATCTCTATCCGGGCCAGGGTGTGAACTTCAAGAACCCGCTGCACTGGAGCAAACCGAGCCAGAACGCCAACTTCATGTGCGTGGAGTGCCATACAACGGGCTACAAGCGCAATTTCGACGCGGCGAAAAACACTTTCGACAGCCAATGGAACAGCCTTGGCGTCGGATGCCAGGCCTGCCATGGCCCGGCGTCGAATCACCTGGAATGGACCGCGAAAAAAACCGACCTTATCCATGTCGGTTTTGCCGTCGACCTCAAGGACAAGAACGCCACCGTCGAAATCGAAACCTGCGCCCGTTGCCACTCACGTCGCGCCCCGCTTGACGATGGCTTTACCGTCGGCAACCGCTTGATGGACGACTATCTGCCAAGTCCGCTGACCCGGGAGTTGTACGCCCTGGACGGCAAAATCAAAGACGAGGTGTTCGAACACGGCTCCTTTGCCCAAAGCAAAATGTTCGACAAGGGCGTGCGTTGCAGCAACTGCCACAACCCGCACAGCACCGAGTTGAAAGCTGCGGGCAATGGCGTCTGCCTGCAATGCCACAACACCGCCGGCAAAACCACCGAGGAAGGCGTCGACGGCAAAGGCCTGCAAGCGAAGAACTACGATTCCATCGAGCACACGCGCCACGCTCCCGGCCAACCGGGTTCGCAGTGCGTCGATTGCCACATGCCCGGCAAGTTCTACATGGGCAATGATTTCAGGCATGACCACAGTTTCAGCATTCCCAACCCTGAGCGTGCGCAGAAACTCGGCACACCCGACGCCTGCCTGACCTGTCACCAGGGCAAGGCCGGGGACAAGGTCACTGAGCAATTCAAACTGTGGAACACGGTCAACGCCAATGCGCAGCAAGCACCGCGCTACGACGAAAGCCTGTGGTTGATCCGCAACGGCCAGCCAGGCGCGGCGCAGGCCTTGTACGAGCAATTGCAACGCAGCAACCTGCCGGCAATCCAGCGCGCCACGCTGCTGGCCGAGTTGCCGCTGTACCCCAGCGAACAAGCGTTGAAACTGGCCACCAATGACCTGAAAAATCCGTCACCCCAGGTACGTGAAAGCGCCGTCCATGCGATCAGCGCGTTCTTGCCCCCGGCCGAAGGTGCGTTGCTGACGCCATTGTTGAAGGATCCGGTGAAAGCCGTGCGCATCGCCGTTGCCCGGGATCTGCTCAGCGTTGCGCGCAACGGCCTCGGCAATGCACAAGCTCCGTGGAACGCTGCAATTGCTGAGTATGAAGCGGTGCAAAAGAGCTTGGCCGAACGCGCCGAAGCCAATCTCAACCTGGCCATGCTGTACCAGGCCAGCGGCCGTGCGGGCGAAGTCGAAGGGTTATTGCGCACAGCGCTCAAACGCGATCCGGACTTCTACCCGGCACTGGTGACGCTGGTGCAATGGCTGGAGGCCAATGGCCGCGGGCTGGAAGCTCAGGCCCTGCTGGCGCAAAACCTCAAGGAACACCCCGACGCCGCCCTGCTGCAACACACCCAAGGCTTGTCACTGGTACGTGCCGGCAAATCGGACCAGGCCATGCCTTTCCTGCGCAAAGCCGCGCAACTGGAGCCACAAAGCGCCCAGTTCGGATACGTGCTGGCGGTGGCATTGCATGACAGCGGCAAGGTCGATCAGGCCTGCGAGGAGCTGGAACGACTGCTCAAAGTGCAGCCGGCGAACCGCAATGCGCGGTTGTCGCTGATCCAGTACTACCTGGATAGCGGGCAGGAACCCAAAGCTCAGGTGCTGTTACAGGGTTGGAAGAAAATGAACATGGGCGATCCAGCACTGAAGTGAGCCATGGCCCGCTCCTGCAGGAGCGGGCTTACCCGCGAAGAGGCCGTCAGCCACAACATCAACACCGACGGTAGATTGCTCTCGCGGGCGTGCGCTCATCGCTGGAACTTTCAAATGCGATTGCGGGGTATCAAACCTTGCAACTGCTGCGCCAGGAAGTTCGCGTCGAACGCAAAGACATCCGGGTCTTTCAAGCCGTTGGTCTTGCGCCATTGCCAATTATTGGCCGGCGGCTGGCAAACCAGCGAAACGCTGCCAAGGCGTGCAGCCGTCAAGCCTACGATCCCCAATGAAACAACTCCGCCCGCCCCCATCACCTCGGGCACGAACTCCACCGGTTTACCGGCTATCACGATAGACAGCTTCTCGGTCTTGAATGTCGAGGTCTCAACCGGGATGCCGGGACCTGTGGCGACATAGGCTTCGCGGCTCACCTCCAACAGATTCGGCGCTTTCACAGGTTCCAGCCACTGCTCGATCTGGTCGAACAGTTCACTGATTCGCGTCGTCCAAACCGCCGACTGAGACTCGAACAGTTGCTTTTTATGCGCTTCGCTTTCTGCGTAGTGGCGCAGCATTTCACCCAGTTGCTCTACATCGTCCATTGCGGTGTTCCTTGGATTGGAGCGGTGCTACGGACGTTGAGCATGGCAGATGCGCGCTGCACGCGTACGACTAAACGCGTGAGCGGTCAATCAAACCACTCCCGCCGCTCTGCAAAAGCGTTGTGAATCACTTCTTCGACCATCCGCACCTGCGCGTCACCTTGCGATTGGGCATTGACCGCCATCCACACCTGACGCTGCATCGGCTGGTCGAACAACCCCGGCAAGCCAATCAACCCTCGGTCGAAGTGGCTCATGTAGTGCGGCAGCAGGCCGATGCAGGCGCTGCAGCGGATCATCTCCAGCATCAGCCCGTAGGCATGTGAGTGCACCACTGCGGCCAGGCGTTGATCCACCACCGCATGCCACGGGCGCAAGCTTTCTACCTGTCGGTCGTGTTGCCATTGCACCAGGAGGAAATCGGCGAGCTCGTCGAGGCTCGAAGGCCGTGACGCCACCCGCGAATAACGTTTGGCGATATGCGGCAGATAATCCAGGCGCGCCAGACGCACAGGCTCGGTGATGGCAAAGCTCGGTCCTGGCAACGGCGACACTGTATCGCCCAGCCACACCACCACATCGGCACTGACGGCTTGCAGCGAGAGTTCGCCGTCGACCGTGATGATGTCCAGACGCACACTGGCGTTGCGGCGCAACAACGACACCAGATCACGCCCCAGGATGTCATGCAGCACCGACTCCGCAACCGCCAGGCGCACCAGCGGTTGCTCAACGATCGGCAAATCACGCTCATGGGCCAGTGCGATCAATTGCGAGTGCAACTGCAAGCCTTCGCGGCTGAGGGTAAAACCTTTATCGCAGTGGTTGAACAATGAACACTGGAGTTGTGATTCAAGTAGCGCCAATTGTCTGCGCAACCGCGTGGCCTTGATATTGAGACTGCGGGCCGCCTGCATGAAACATCCGCAGCGGGCGCTGACGGTGAAACACTGTGCCAGTTCGGGCTCAAGCGCCGCTGCTCGATTGCGCCACGACCCGGTCTTGTCGAGGGGGGCACGATACCCGGTGGTTGTCTGGCGCTCGGCGTTTTCCATGAATGACATCGAGAACTCCCTGTCGATTGATCATCGGGAGTTCCATCCTGCGCATCCTTCATGAAAAGAACGTGACAACTCAGGTGCTGGGCGTTTGCCGAAAGCTCACCGCCAGGCGGTTCCAGCTGTTGATGGTGGTAACGGCGATGGTCAGATCGACCATTTCACCTTTACTGAATTGCTCGCGGGCCTGAGCGTAGACGTCGTCGGGCACATGGCTTTCGCAAAGCAGGGTAACCGCTTCGGTCCAGGCTAGTGCAGCGCGTTCACGGGCATTGAAAAATCCGCTGTCGCGCCACACCACGATCGAGTACAGGCGCCGGTCCGTCTCGCCGAGGCGTCTGGCATCCACCGAATGCATGTCGGTGCAGAACGCGCAGCCATTGAGTTGCGAGGCGCGGATCTTGATCAGATGTAGCAGGCCGGATTCGATGCTGAGGTTGCTGGTCAACGCCTCCATGGCAAGCATGGCTTTCATCGCTTTGGGCGAAGCGCTGTAGTAATCCAGGCGTGGGTTCATGGCGCGATCTCGTGCAACGCAGGCGGAGGGTTCACCGTAGCTTTTGATGCAGGCAGGCGACAGATCCAATTTCGCGAAATAACCCTGCGCCACCCTACACCAGACCCATTGAGACTTTTTGCGCCACGCAACTTCTGCACAACAAGCGCAAGAGGGTAATCTGACGCGACGCACACGCGCCTCAACTGCTCCGGAGCCTCGCCGGTATGGAACTACATGTCGTCATCAATGGCCGCAAGGACCTCGCAGGCCAGTTGTACAACCAACTGCGCAGCGCCATCGAGACCGGCCGCCTGGCGGCCGGAACGCAACTGCCGCCCAGTCGTCTGCTGGCCGAACAGCTGGGTATTTCGCGCAAGACCATTTCCGACACCTACGCGCAACTGACCTATGAAAACTTTCTCACCGGAGTGGTGGGCAAAGGCACCTACGTCAACGCCCGCACGTCGAAGGTGCAACGCAAGCAAAGTCATTCGGAGTTGGCCGGTTGCGAGGTAATCGAGTCATGGCGCAGCCTGCCGGTCTTTTTGCGCCACCCGACGCTGGAAGGCACGCTGCGCTACGACTTCATTGGCGGCGCGACCACCAAGGGCCAGTTTCCCCAGGATGACTGGCGGCGCTGCACCGCCCACGCATTGCGTCAGATCGCGGCATCCAAAGGCTATTACAGCCAGCCCGAAGGCCTGCCCGCGCTGCGTAATGCCATCGCGCGACACATCGCGTTTTCACGCGGGGTGGTTTGCGAGGACGAAGACGTAGTGGTGTGCAACGGCGCGCAGCAAGCGCTGGACCTGATTGCCCGAGTGTTGATCCGTCCGGGCAGCATCGTCGCCATGGAAGACCCCGGTTATCCGCCGGCACGCCTGTTGTTCGGCACCCACGGAGCCACGGTGATTGGCGTTGCGGTGGATGACCAAGGCATTGTGGTGGACAAAATCCCCCTCGGCACACGGCTGATCTATGTCACCCCTTCCCACCAGTTCCCGCTCGGTCTGCCGATGAGCCAGGAGCGTCGTGTCGCGTTACTCGCCAAGGCCCGGCAATTGGGCGCGATCATTATCGAAGACGATTACGACAGCGAATTCCGCTACGAAGGCCGGCCGACCGACTCGCTGCAAAGCATGGATGAACACGGGATCGTCGCGTATGTCGGGACATTCTCCAAAACCCTGCTACCGGAATTGCGGCTGGGTTATACGATCCTGCCACCCGCCATCCTTGAGGCCGTGGTGCGCGCCAAACAGCTCACCGATCTGCACACCTCTACGCTACCGCAATGGGCACTGGCCAAGTTCATCGCCGAAGGCTGCCTGCTCAAACACATTCGACGCTGCCATACGATCTATGCCGGTCGCCGCGAGCGCATTCTGAGGCGCATGACCGGCGATCTCTCACCCTGGCTGGAAGCGGTGCCGAGCACGGCGGGCTTCCACATGGTGGTGATGTGCAAGGTGCCGATGGATATTCCCCTGGTGATCGAATTGGCTAAAAAAGTCGAAGTGGGCCTGTATGCCATCGACAGCTTTTTCTACCAGGAAGCGCCACGGGCCGGGCTTTTTTTCGGGTTTGGCGCGATCGAAACCCTTGATATCGACATTGCTCTGGACCGCTTGCGCGACATCCTGCAGCAGGTTGCCTGACGGATTGGCCTGCGGCTTTACCCGGCGATTGGCTATTGGTGGTCTGCTGATGCAGGCCTATCCTGCATAAGCGTTATCCCTCAATGAGCAGGATTCGTCCGGCCTGATTCAGGAGTGTGAGCAATGTCCCATGAAGTGATCAATACCGTACAGGTTACGGCCGTCGGCGGCCGCTCGGATGAACTGGGCAAGCAACTGCAAAAGATTGTCGACACCCTGCGTGAGCTACCGGGCTGTGATTCCTATATGGTCGACCGCTGCCCCGAGGACACCAACCGCTGGACCGTCAGCGCCCGCTGGCAGTCGGAAGAAGCCATGCATGCGCATTTCGACCGCCCTGAAGTGCAGGGCTTTATCAGCCTGATCGACAGCCAGTTGGCCAATGCCGTGGACTTCAACAGCTTTCCGATCGTTTAAGCCCAGCGGAAAATCAAAAGATCGCAGCCTTCGGCAGCTCCTGCGCAGGCTGCAATCTTTTTGCTTTGAACAGTGGATTGGTCCCCTCACCTTCCCGAGTATTGGCTGTTTCACCGCCCCCCCTTGCGCACTACTGTGGTTTGCATCAACCAACCCTCGCAGGTGATGAACCATGAACGTTGTTCGCTATTGTGCTGCCCCTTTTGCTGTCCTGGCCCTGATGGTTTGCACATCGGTGTCTGCCCATGACCCCTCCGAAAAGGTCACGGTATTACAGGACGAAATGCTGAAAAACGCCCCCGGTAAAAAAGCCCTGATGATCGAGGTCGACTACGCGCCTGGCCAGTCTTCCATCGCCCACAAACACGAAGGCACGGCCATGGCCTATGTCATTTCGGGGGAAATCGTTTCCCAGGTGAAGGGTGAGCAAGCGAAAACCTACAAGGCCGGTGAGTACTGGTATGAACCCGCCGGTTCGGAACACCTGGTGTCGAAAAATGCCAGCGCGACCAAACCCGCCAAGTTGCTGGTATTCATGGTGTTGGCGCCTGATGAGAAAGTACTGATCCCTTTGGAAAACTAATGCCTGGACGTACAGCGATAAATAAAACAGTCCGATTCAGCGATTCGGGCTTTTTTATTTCTTCATGTCATTAACCAACAACTATTAAATCAAACAAAACTATTGACCACCTGACGAGAGTCGATATTGGCTATTTTATTCAAGCCGTCAAGGTTTAGTCTGGAAGTCAACGCCGGCCAACTCCGGCAACTTAAAACTTTCGACTCAAGTTGTTTCACGGGAGAAACACCATGAAACTTGCACTTGCCAGTACGTTGACGATATCTGCCTTGCTAATCGGCTGCTCGGTCCCCACGGCACCGACCGCGGTCTCTTCCCTCGACGGCATCTTCACTGAACCGGTCGGCCGTAGTGGCGCCAGGCACATACCCAATGGCAGCGACGTCTCGCTAGGTGTTGTCTACAGCAGCGATACCCAGACCAATCGAGCCTATCTACAGGACTATCGAGCAAACGCTGGCACCGGATTCGGCCAGAGCCTGCTGGTGCAGCCGATCCATGACGCCTACGTGGCCACGTCCAATCCTGACTTCGCGGTTGAAGGCGTCAAGGCCTCCTTGCAGCGTCAGTTCGGCTCGGTCACGGTCTACCCGGACATGCAAAGTCTCAGGGCAGCCAGGCCGGATGTCGTAGCAATCATTGATACACGCAGTCAACTCATGACGTCGCGCAGCTCCGATATCGAGTCAAAAGTCAGTGCAGACTTTTACGACAAGAATTTCAATTACATGGGCACAGCCCAAGGCTACGATGCAAAAGCACTTAGCCCCGTGTGGGCAGACTATAAACGCAGCGAAGAGATCGTTGCGGACATTAACGAACAACAGGATGTTCAAGTTCGAGCACTGCAAAAGTTTGACCAGTCGCTCAGTATTTTATTGACCAGGCCGACAACTAATATATCAATGAACACTGAACAAACTTCAGTCAATAAATAATCGGGCGTTGCAGATTCCCTCATCGCAAGCAGGCTCGCTCCTACAGTGGATCTTCAGCGCACAAAAAATTCCTGCTCGCGCAGAGGCGCTTTCAAACATCATCAAATCTCGAGGCAAAAAAAACCCGCATCTCTCGATGCGGGTTTTTTCATTCAACGCCTGATCAGGCAGCCGGTTCCAGCTCGGCGGCGACAGCCGCAGGCACTACCGCCTGCCCGCTCAACGCCAGATCCAGCAATTCACGGTTGGCGACCGCGTACATGGCGTAGTCCGTGCCGCTCGCAGCACGGATTTCCACCAGCATCGCGCGCCAGCGCTCGATCATGCTGTCGTGCTGCGCCATCCACAGGGAGAGGCGTGTTTCCACGTCCTGGGTGCCGTCGCCCTGTTGCAGGACCGAGATGGTGATCGCGCGTTGTTGCCAGTCGACGTCATCGCGGAACGCTTCACGTGCCAGGGCTTGCCAGTTGTTTTCAACCGGCAGAGCGCTGATCTGTTGCAGGTACCAGGTGATGTCCAGCGCGCTGCCTACGGCGAAGTAAGCCTTCGCTACGTCGGCGGCGTTCTGCCCGGTCACGTCGGACGCCTCGATGATCGGCAGCAAGGTGTACAGGTGAGTGGTGCCTGCAACCATGCGCGCCAGCAACTCAGGCACGCCAGCGGCGACGTAAGCCTGATATCGGGTCTGCCAGCCTTCGCGGGTCGGACCTTCCAGAAGTTCGTCGAGCTTGAGACCCAGTGCTGCCAGATGCGGACCGAAGTGAGCGACGTCACGGGCAGCATTCTGCTCGTTGCGACGGGTACGCAGGAACCAGCGCGTGGCGCGACGGCCCAGACGCATCAGCTCGTCCATCAGCTCCAGTTGCACGTCGGCGGAGACCTGGTAGTCCAGGGCTTCGATCTGACGGAACCAGTGCGGGAGATGGAAAATGTCACGCACGATCACATAAGCACCGGCCACGTTCGCCGGGCTCATGCCGGTCGACTCTTTGAGGCGCTGAACGAAGGTGATGCCCATGTGGTTGACCAGATCGTTGGCGATCTGGGTGCTGACGATTTCGCGTTTCAGACGGTGACGGCGCATGGCCGCGGAGAACTTGCTCACCAGGGTCGGCGGGAAAGCGGTTTCCATGTCACGGGTCAGGTAGTCGTCGTCCGGCACCAGGGAGCCCAGCAACTGCTCCTTGAGGTCGATCTTGCTATACGAGATCAACACCGACAATTCGGCACGGGTCAGGCCATGGCCTTCGGCGATGCGTTCGTTGATGGCGTCTTCAGCCGGCAGGAACTCGATGGCGCGATCCAGCTTGCCGCGGCCTTCCAGGTCGTTCATCAGACGCTTGTATTCGGCAATCCGCGGCAAAGCACGGCGAGCTGCCAAGGACAGGGCTTGAGTCTGCTTGTAGTTGTTGCCCAGCACCAGACCACCGACTTCGTCGGTCATGCTCGCCAGCAACTCATTACGCTGCTTGGCGGTCATGTCGCCGGCCTGAACCACTTCGTTCAGCAGGATCTTGATGTTCACTTCGTGGTCGGAGCAGTCCACGCCACCGGCGTTGTCGATGAAGTCGGTGTTGGAACCGCCGCCATTGAGACCGAATTCCACACGACCCAGTTGGGTCATGCCGAGGTTACCGCCCTCGCCCACGACTTTGCAGCGCAGTTCGTTGCCGTTCACGCGCAGTGCATCGTTGGCCTTGTCGCCGACATCGGCGTGGCTTTCGCTGCTCGCCTTGACGTAAGTACCGATACCGCCGTTCCACAACAGATCCACAGGTGCCTTGAGCAAGGCATTGAGCAGTTCGGTCGGGGTCAGTTTGTCGGCCTTGATGTCGAAGCGCTCTTGCATCTGCGGGGAAATCGCAATGCTCTTGGCGCTACGGGAGAAGATGCCGCCACCTTCGGACATGAGGCTGGTGTCGTAATCCGACCACGCCGAACGTGGCAGATCGAACAGACGCTGGCGCTCGGCGAAGCTGCTGGCAGGCTCAGGGTTGGGGTCGATGAAGATGTGCAGGTGGTTGAACGCTGCGACCAGCTTCAGCTTGTCGGACATCAACAGGCCGTTACCGAACACGTCACCGGCCATGTCGCCGACGCCCACGACAGTGATGCTGTCTTCCTGGACATTGATGCCACGCTCGCGGAAGTGGCGTTGAACGCCAACCCACGCGCCCTTGGCGGTGATGCCCATTTTCTTGTGGTCGTAACCGGCCGAACCACCGGACGCAAACGCGTCGCCCAGCCAGAAGCCGTAGTCGATGGCAATGCCATTGGCGATGTCGGAGAAGGTTGCAGTGCCCTTGTCCGCCGCAACGACCAGGTACGGGTCATCGTCGTCATGACGCACGACGTTGGCCGGCGGAACCAGCGCG
Organism: Pseudomonas sp. P8_241; assembly: GCF_034008315.1. Classification (NCBI taxonomy): domain Bacteria; kingdom Pseudomonadati; phylum Pseudomonadota; class Gammaproteobacteria; order Pseudomonadales; family Pseudomonadaceae; genus Pseudomonas; species Pseudomonas sp. P8_241. Next base: position 3,825,427 of record NZ_CP125377.1, read on the forward strand.
CCATCTTTCAGGTTGTCGGTGATGTCCAACAGACCGGAAATGAAGATGCGGTAGCAGGCAATGCCCTCGGCCGCAATCTCGTCACGGCTGCCGCCCAGTGGCAGGCGACGCGGCAGGAAGCCGCCCTTCGCACCCACCGGCACGATGACCGAGTTCTTCACTTGCTGGGCTTTTACCAGGCCCAGGACTTCGGTACGGAAGTCTTCTTCACGGTCGGACCAGCGCAGGCCACCACGCGCGACGTTGCCGAAGCGCAGGTGCACGCCTTCGACGCGTGGCGAATAAACGAAGATTTCAAACTTCGGAACAGGCTTCGGCAGCTCGGGAATCAAGTGCGGGTTGAACTTGAAGCTGAAGTACGACTTGTTATGGCCGTTTGCATCGGTCTGGTAGAAGTTGGTGCGCAGGGTCGCTTTGATCAGATCAAGATAGCGACGCAGGATACGGTCTTCGTTCAGCACCTGGACATCGTCCAGAGCGGTCAGAATTGCGTGTTCCAGACGTTGTTCGAGGTCGTCGCTGCTTAGCTTGCGTGCCAGGTAGAAACGGGTCTTGAACAACCGGGTCAGCTCGCGAGCGATGTCGGTGTGGTTGTTCAGGGTGCTGGCGATGTAGCCCAGGTCGAAGCCCAGACGAATCTGCTTCATGTAGCGGGCGTAGGCACGCAGCAACGCCACGTCGCGCCATGGCAGGCCGGCAGTCAGCACCAGACGGTTGAATGCATCGTTCTCGGCATCGCCACGCACGATGTGGACGAAGGCGTCCTGCAGCGTGTCGTTGAGTTGCTGGATGTCGAGTTCCAGGCCTTCGGCGGCCGTAAATGCAAAATCGTGAATCCAGAACTCGCGACCGTTGGTGTGACGCAGGCGGTACGGGAACTCACCCAGCACGCGCAGGCCGAGGTTTTCCAGGATCGGCAGCACGTCGGACAGCGCCAGCGGGGTATCGGCGTGGTACAGCTTGCAATGCAACTCACGCTGACCGGACACCTGGCCCAGCGGCTGATAGAAACTCATCACCAGCGGATTTTTTTCGTTGAGGCTCAGCAGGTGCTGCATGTCGACCACGGCCGAATGCGCTGCGAAACGCTCGCGGTAACCGGCCGGGAAGCCTTTCGGAAAGTCAGCGAGTACGTTGGTGCCGTGGGCTTCGCCGAAGCTTTCGACGGTCAGCGCTGCGTAATCGTCCTGCCAGCTGCGGCAGGCCTGCACCACTTCACGCTCGAGCAGCAGCGGGTCGATATCGATGCGGTTTTTCGGGTCGACACGCAGGATCAACTGCACGCGGGCCAGCACGGACTCGGAGAAGAACGTCCAGAACTCGCAGTCCGAAGCTTTCAGGCGATCCATCAGCACTTGCTGGATCTTCTGGCGCACTTCGGTGGAATAAATATCACGCGGCACATAGGCCAGGCAGTAGCAGAAGCGGCCGTACGGGTCTTTGCGCAGGAATACCCGGATCTTGTTGCGTTCCTGGATCTGCACGATCGACATCACGGTGCTGAACAGCTCGTCAACCGGTGTCTGGAACAGGTCGTCGCGGGGCAGCACTTCGAGCACCTGCGCCAGTTCCTTGCCCAGGTGAGCCTTGGACTGGAAGCCGGAACGGTGTTCGATCTCCTCGACCTTGCGACGGATGAACGGAATGACCCGCACGCTCTCGCCATACACCGACGAGGTGTACAGGCCCATGAAACGGCATTCCTTGATGACCTTGCCGTCAGCGTCGATTTCACGGATCGACACGTAGTCCGGGTAAGCCGGTCGATGTACGCGGCTTGGGTGTGCGGCCTTGGCGAACGACAGCAGGGTCGGTTCGCGCAGGTAGTTCACGGCATAGTCTTCGATGCGCAGGTCATCGTAGGTCAGGCCGGCACGCAGCAATTTGGTCAGGCCGAGGAAGGAGTCCTTGTCGTAGACGATGTGACCGCCATCGGCCTCGTCACTGACCACAAACTCTTCGTAGCCGAGGAATGTGAAGTGGTTGCCCACCAGCCATTCCAGGAAACTCTTGATCTCGCTCTTTTCGTCGGCATCGACGGAAAACTGGCTGTTGTCCAGTTTGGTCAGGATTTCCTGGACCTTGGCCTTCATCGGCTCGAAATCGCCCACCGCAACGCGGACTTCGCCGAGCACTTGCTCCAGCTCTTTGGTCAGCACGTTCAATTCGGCGGTATTGGCGCAACGATCGATTTCCAGGTACATCAACGACTCTTGCAGGATGTCGTCGCCCTGGGTGCCTTTGGGCAGGATTTCCAGCAACTCGCCCTTGCTGCCGCGACGCACGCTCAGCACGGTGGTCTGCAGGGTATGGATGCTGTAGCCGCGGCGGTTCAGCTCGGTACGTACCGAGTCCACCAGAAATGGCAGGTCGTGGTGCAGCACTTCGACCGCGGTGTGGGTCGACTGCCAGCCATGACGCTCGTAATCGGGGTTGTAGACGCGCACTTGCGGTTGCGCGTGATCGAAGCGCTCAAGCAAGCGCCACGCAGAAAGGGTACAGCCAGCGAGGTCGGATAACCGACGTTGGGTCAACTCATCCAGGGAAATGATGCCGAAGAATTGTTCAGCGAACAGCGCCACTTGTGGCAGTGCCTGTTCACTGATGTGCTGCGCCAGTGCCGCTTGCAGTTGGTGCTGGAAGTCGGCTTTGCTGGCTGCGGTGAAGAACGCCATCTGTGGTACTCCGCTTGGGCTTGTTATTGATGGAAGCGTCGCGTGCAAAACCCCTGTTCGGGGCTACCCGTCACCCTGTTCCTGATTCTCGGGCAGAGGAAACAGGGTGACTGGGGGGTGAAGCTGGACGGGACACTCGGGTCACATTCACCTTCCGTGAATGAGCATCTGCAAAAACGACTGGGCTGCGAACAGCGCAATGCCTTTACGGGTGCTCATCCGTTGCGCAGCTTAACCAGAGCGGCAAGGCCTGTGCTTGCGGTGCTGCGACATATTCGGTCATCGGTACGCAGCTCAAGGCGTACGCCTCGAACAACACTAGCATTCGCACAGAAAAACGACGGTTTTCCGTCCGGATTTACGGGACGTACGTACCAGAAATGAGCAGTAACACATCCAGTGTTCGCGACAGGGTCTCTGACAGGCAGACGAGCAGAAAATTGCGCGCACTGGCAGAATCGCAGCTATTGCCATTACCCAATTCAGCAAGCCAGGAATTCCCCATGAAAATGAAAACCGCCCTCTTGATCGTCAACCCGTGCGATGACGAAGAAGACAACATGGCCATGGTCTGCTGCCACAGCGACCAGGGCGAGATGTTCCTGATGAGCCGTTACCCGGACGAGGACGAGCTGGAAATCACCCTCGACGGCGAACCTTCGACCCTTGATGGCGTGAAAATCACCCTCAGCCCTTCCTTGCTGAAGATTGAAATTGCGGCGGCGGATGCCGATGCGTTGAATGGAGATGACGTGCTGGAGATCACCTTTGATGCTGACATGGTGGATCTGGCTGAAGTGGAAGAAACCTTGCAGAACATTCTGAAAGGGACTGGGACGTATATCAGCCAGCTGGCCTGACAGACCGCTTTCGCTGGCAAGCCAGCTCCTACCGTCGATTTGCATCGCATTAGACCCGTAGGAGCAGGCTTGCCAACAAAGGTGCCCGCGAGATCCCTTCATCACTTCCCCTAAATATACGGATGCCCGTAAGTACGGACTACATTCCGCTTCCTTCCCAGTACAAAACTAAACACTCCATCCCATTGAATCAAAAACAAAAAAAAACGATACAACAACACAATCAGAAAATTGACGACTTTCATCCTACATCCCGCCAAGAGTGGGCCTACATCGGCTTAGGAAGTGATGAACTGTCCGCACCACAAACTCACTGCTATTAATTAATCACTTGCGAAAAAAAGCCATAACAGAACAATTTCAAGTCGACGCACTTTATGACGACACACAAGAAGCCAAAGACAGAAAAGCACTAAACCTTCTAGCGAATTCAAAAATATTACGATGCCTTATCGACCTGAACCCCGTAAAAAACCTGAGACTTCCAATGCTGGACCTCCCTCTCAGAGCTTACGTAGCAAGTGTTCCTTCGCAACTAGACGCGCTGAGACAAAATCTATTGGCGACCAACAGGACCATTTACCACAGAGTCGTCACTCAATACGCTGATGACGGCATTGTCTGCCAGGCTTATATTCCTGGCCTTGAACGCTTCAACATCATAAGAAATGGGAGCTTGGTCGCCCCACAACGAATCCTACGCCAACCTCGAAACCCACTTGCTTTTCAGGCAACCCATGCAGACCATTATTAGAGCAACCTGCAAAAAATACACTGTACTGCTGATCTCAACATGCACCACTATATTCGTACTAAAAATAATGTCGCTAGCCCCACCATTACTACTGGGCAAAATTGTCGACACCCTGAACAGCAGCAATCCGTCCGCACTCAACACACTCTTATTGTTAACAGCAGGCTTCACACTGGCCGGGTGTATTCAGGCAATCATTCATCCGCTGCAAATTTTCTTCCTGTCCAAGTTGGTACAGCAGGCCGTGATGAATGCATCCATCGAGTGGATTGCCCAACTTATGCGCAAAGAATTCCTTCAATTCAGTTCTTGGCGTATTGGTTACTTTATAAAGTCAGTTGAGCGTGGGATAACGGCAAATGAGCAACTGCTGACATTTTTTGTGACCGTTGGCCTTCCTCTGTGCGTGGAGTTTCTGATTGTCGCCAGTGCTTTTGTCTACATGGGTGGCACCGGAATTTTTCTGGTAATGACCTCTCTTGGCATTGTCTATCTCTTCGTGGCTCACCAGATCATCAGGTGGCGCCGAAAGCACATCGATGCAGTCAATGAACAAGAGGATGAGCTGAGCGGCGTCTTGTTCAACACCATCAATATTGGCAAGTCGATAAAATTGGAACGCGCAGAGCACACCGCAACAAAGCCCCTGAACCGGGCCTTCGTCCAATACGCCGAAGCCGCGGTTATCGCGGCAAGCTCTGGCGGTTTCCTGAACGGAGCAAAAGTCCTGTTTGTAAGTCTCTCTACGGGAGGGCTCCTCAGTTGGGGGGTTCTCGGTCAGCTTTCAAGCGAACCTGGTATCAGCGTTGGGCAACTGGTTGCCATTTTTTCCATTGCTGGAAGCTTTTTGCTGAACATCACTGCGTTGACGGAGGGTTATCGGGTACTTGATCAGTTTCTGGCGGATCAACGACGCATGCAGCAGCTTTTGGCACTGCCAAACTTTGACGATAGTAATCGCCAGACCGACATCCAACCCCGACGCGTCTCGAAGCTGTTCCTTGAGCCTTGTGTGGTGGGCGACGCCGACACAACCCGACTCTCCATTGAGAGCAGCGTTACTTTCTCTCAAGGCCAGTCAGTAGCTATTACCGGGCCCAGCGGTGCGGGTAAATCCACATTGCTTGAGACGCTGGCCGGGTTAAATGCTTCGGTGAGGAATCACTTGAGCATTGATGACATACCGATCTCCCGCTTAAGCGCCGAGGCCCACTTGAACTCGCTGAGGTATTGCCCTCAATTACCGCAGTTCCTGGAAGGTCATTTCGATATCTCCGTATTGTTCGGAATGCCTCCCTCCCCCCATCTGAGCGATGCAATACAACGGCTTGACCTTGAAGATATCGTTTCCCATCGCAACATCAGCGAAAACGCATCCAACATATCGGGCGGTGAGGCCAAACGTTTGTCATTACTGCGCCTGATCAACAGGCCGGGGCGGTTCAATTTGTTCGACGAACCCAGTGCATCGATCGAGCCGAAGCTCGCTACGCCGGTGTGGGATTTGTTGTTTGAAACATTTGCCGCGCATGGACTGATTTGTGTAACCCATGATATCCGGCATCTGCATCGCTTTGATCGAGTCATCGTCATGCAGGAGGGCGCCATTGTTGACGACGGTCCGTGGTGTGAATTGGTCAAACGCAAAGCCGTAAAACTGCTGCTGAGCGACCTTCAAACAGAGGAGCATTGCCTGCATGGCTGATCCCTTTTCCCTGCGAAGGGCGCGAACAGGTTCAAATCCCTGCAAATTGCACAAAATGCCGTTAGTCGCCGCCCCCCGCGATGGATTAAAGTAACGCCCCCAGCCCTGGCGTATTTCGAACGCTCTCGGCGACCTTTTTCCAGGAACAGTCATCGATGGAACATCGTGAGGCGCTGCTAGCGCTGCGAACCTTTCTTTCAACGCAGATTCTCGGCCAGGAAAAGCTCATCGAGCGCTTGCTCATCGCCCTGCTCGCCGACGGCCATATGCTGGTCGAGGGCGCCCCTGGCCTGGCCAAGACCAAGGCCATCAAAGAACTCGCTGAAGGCATCGAGGCTCAGTTCCACCGCATCCAGTTCACCCCGGACCTGTTGCCGGCCGACATCACCGGCACGGAGATCTATCGTCCGGAAACCGGCAGCTTTGTATTCCAGCAAGGCCCGATCTTTCACAATCTGGTACTGGCGGACGAAATCAACCGTGCGCCGGCCAAGGTTCAGTCGGCGCTGCTCGAAGCCATGGCCGAGCGCCAGGTCAGTGTCGGGCGCAGCACTTATGAACTGTCGCCACTGTTTCTGGTGATGGCCACGCAGAACCCGATCGAGCAGGAAGGCACCTACCCGCTGCCCGAAGCTCAACTCGACCGCTTTCTGATGCATGTGAAAATCGGTTTTCCGGATGCCACCGTCGAGCGGCGAATCCTGCAACAGGCCCGCGGCGAAGCCTTGAACGGCGAAACCAAACCCGAGCGCCGGGTCAGCCAGCAGGCGATCTTCGCCGCACGCAAGGAAATCCTCGGCTTGTACATGGCCGACGCCGTGGAGGAATACCTGGTGCAACTGGTCATGGCCACCCGCACCCCGGCCAAGTTCGACCCCGAAATGGCCGAGTGGATTGCCTATGGCGCCAGCCCTCGTGGTTCCATCGCACTGGACCGATGCGCCCGCGCCCATGCGTGGCTCGCCGGTCGCGACTTCGTTAGCCCTGAAGACATTCAGGCCGTACTCTTCGACGTTTTGCGTCACCGCATCATTCTTTCCTTTGAAGCCGAAGCCGCCGGCATCGATCAGGACCGGGTGGTCCAGCGGATTCTCGACGTCGTAGCCGTCGCTTGACTCCGATGAATGCCAACCTGCCGCCCGAGCCGGGCATCCGTGTCAGCCTTGCCGAGCTGATCGAGATGCGCCATCGCGTGCGTGAAGTGCAGTTGTTTTCTACCCCGAGCCAACGCAGCCCGTTGATTGGCCTGCACCACTCCAAGCTTCGCGGACGTGGTGTGGACTTTGATCAGGTGCGGGTCTATCAGGCCGGCGACGATGTACGCACCATCGACTGGCGCGTGACCGCTCGCACGCAAGAGCCGCATACCAAGCTGTTCCATGAGGAACGCGAGCGGCCGATTTTCATCATGGTCGAACAAAGCCGTCGGCTGTTTTTCGGCTCAGGGCTGATGTTCAAATCGGTACTCGCCGCTCAAGCCGCGAGCCTGATCGGCTGGGCCGCACTGGGCCATAACGACCGGGTCGGCGGCCTCGTATTCGGCGACAACGAGCATTACGAGATCAAACCCCGTCGCAGCAAGCAAAGCCTGCTGCAACTGCTCAACCGGCTGGTGCGGGTCAATCAGTCGCTGCACACCGAAAGCGAGCCGGACCGGGATGCCTTTGGCATTGCGCTGCGCCGCGCCCGGGAAGTGTCGCGTCCGGGAAGTCTGGTGATCGTGATCTGCGACGAACGCGCCCTTTCGGACAGTGCCGAACAACAACTGAGCTTGTTGTCGCGTCATTGCGACCTGCTGCTGCTGCCGTTGTCCGATCCGCTGGATCATGCCCTGCCGGCTGCCGGGCTTTTGCGCTTTGCCGAGCGCGGCGCGCAACTGGAACTCGACACCCTTAACTTTGAGCTGCGCCAGACGTATCGCGCCCAAGCCGAGAAACGCATCGCGCGCTGGGAATTGCTGGCGCAAAAACTGCGCGTGTTGATGATGCCATTGAGCACGCAAAGCGAGATGGTCGAGCAACTGCGCGAGTACCTGAACCCACAGAATTCGGGAAAAGGACGATGAACGGACTCGATCAACTGCAACCGCTGATTTCTCCGCCACCGATCGATTTCTGGCCGCCGGCACCGGGCTGGTGGTTACTGCTGCTGTTGCTGCCCTTGATGGGATTAGGTGCCTGGAAGCTGCGGCATTTGCTTGCAGTCAAGCGTCCCGTGGTGCGCGCTGAACAGCCGTTGGACCCGGTGCGCCTCGCTGCGCTGGCGGAGCTGGCGCTAATGCCCAAACCCTACGACGGTGCGCCCGCCGGCGCGTGGTTGCAGCAACTCAATGGCTTGCTCAAGCGTTTGTGCCGCAACCACTATCCCTATAGCCAGAGCCATACGCTCAACGGGCGTAAATGGCTGGCCTTCCTCGATAACCGCTGCCCGGCGGCCGGGCTGACGCGCTGGATGATTCTTGTGGAAGGCGCCTACAAACCCGAATGCAAACTCGACGACAAGGCCATCGCCGGCCTCACCCAGGCCGTCGACACATGGATTCGCAAGCATGTTTGAATTCGCCTGGCCGTGGATATTCGCCCTGTTGCCGTTGCCATGGGTGATGCGCCTGATATTGCCAGTCGCCGACAGCGGCGAACCCGCACTCAAAGTCAGCTTTATGAGCGATCTCGAAGGGCTGGCCGGGCGCCGCGCGCGGGCCAATCTGCCTTCGTGGCGACAACAAGCGCCGTTCATGCTGCTGTGGCTGTTTCTACTGGTGGCCGCGGCGCGTCCGCAATGGCTTGGCGAACCCTTGCCGATTGCCGCCAGTGGCCGTGATTTGCTGGTGGCGGTGGACGTTTCCGGCTCCATGGATTTCCCCGACATGAAATGGCAGGACGAAGACGTCAGCCGGCTTTCGCTGGTTCAGCACTTGCTCGGCGATTTCCTTGAAAATCGTGAGGGCGACCGCGTCGGACTGATCCTGTTCGGCAGTCAGGCCTACCTGCAGGCACCTCTGACGTTTGATCGGCATACTGTGCGCGTGTGGCTGGACGAAGCCCGCATCGGCATCGCCGGCAAAAACACCGCCATCGGCGATGCCATCGGTCTGGCCCTTAAGCGACTGCGCCAGCGCCCGGCGCAAAGCCGTGTGCTGATTCTCGTCACCGACGGCGCCAACAATGGCGGAGAAATCGACCCGCTCACCGCTGCGCGGCTGGCAGCCAAAGAGGGTGTGAAAATCTACCCGATCGGCATCGGCGCCGATCCGGAGCAAAGCGGTACGGTGGGTTTTCTCGGTGTCAATCCGAGCCTGGACCTCGACGAACCCTCCCTTCGGGCCATCGCCGAGGCCACCGGCGGCCGGTATTTCCGCGCCCACGACGCCAAAGAACTGCAAGCGATCAAGGACACCCTCGATCAGCTGGAACCGGTGACCCAGCAACCGACCCAGGCCCGCCCGGCTCAGGCGCTTTATCACTGGCCACTGGCACTGGCACTTTGGTTGAGCCTGTTGCTGGTAGGCCGCGCGCTCTGGCCGGACAATCCGCTGCAACGCCTGTTTACCAAGGATCTGTTCCTGCAAAAGCAATTGCTGCCTGACTGGCGCGAACGCCTCAGACGCCTGCGTCTTCGGAGGCGTCGATGAGCGTGCTATGGCCGTTCTGGTTCCGGCCTTGGTGGCTGCTGTTGGTGCCGTTGCTTGGCTGGTTACTCTGGCAATTGTGGCACCGCAAGAAGCGCGCCGGGCGCTGGCAAATGATTTTACCGCCGGCCTTTCATGCCGCATTGCTCAGTGGCGGCAGTGGACGTGACAGCAAGTTGCCATGGATCGCCCTGGGCCTGGCGTGGACGCTGACCGTGCTCGCCCTGTTGGGCCCGGGCTGGACGCGAGTCGAGCAGACCAGCCAGAAGCCCGCCGATCCGCTGGTGGTGATTCTTGAGCTAACCCCGCAAATGCTCGCCACCGACATGACGCCCAATCGGCTGGAACAAGCGCGCCGCAAGGTGTTCGACCTGTTACAGGCCCGCAGCGACGCCCAGACCGCGATCGTCGTCTACGCCGGCAGTGCACACACGTTGGTGCCGCTGTCGGATGATCTGTCCACCAGCCGCAACCTGCTCGATGCGCTCAGGCCATCGCTGATGCCCGAGGCCGGCCATCGCGCGGACCTTGCCGTAGAAAAAGCCCTGAGCCTGCTGCAACAGGCCGCGCTCGGTGACGGTCGGATCCTGCTGATCGGCTCGTCGCTGACAGAACAGGAACGCCAGGGCATTCGCCGGGCAATGCGCGGAAAATCGACGCAGTTTTTGATGCTCGGTATCGGTACTGCTGAAGGGTCGCCAATCACTCAGGAGGACGGCAGTTTCCTCAAGGACGAACAGGGTGCGATCCTGGTGTCACGCCTGGACGAGCCGAGCCTGAAGTCCTTCATCAATGACCTCGACGGACGCTATCGTCATGCGCGCCTGGGCGATATCGATTTGCGTGGCCTTGGCCTGCTCGACGGTCCGCGCAGCCTGCGAAACGATGGCCAGACCTTGCGCCTCGACACCTGGGCGGATCAGGGTTACTGGCTGCTGCTGCCGCTGTTGCTGCTGGCGGCCTGCGCCGGGCGCCGCGGTTGGCTGCTCTGCCTGCCGCTGCTGTTTGCGTTGCCGCAACCGAGCTATGCATTCGAGTTTCAAGACCTGTGGCTGCGCCCCGACCAGCAAGGACTGCATTTGCTCAAGAGTAAACGCCCAGCCGAGGCAGCACAGCATTTCGAAGACCATCAATGGCAAGGCGTGGCACTCTATGAAGCCGGTGACTACGCCGGCGCCGCCGAGCGGTTCGCCGAAAGCGACGACGCCCATGCCCACTACAATCGGGGTAACGCTCTGGCAAAAAGCGGTGAGCTGGAGGCCGCGCTGGACGCGTACGAGCAAGCTCTGGAACGGCAACCGGATCTGCGCCCGGCCTTGACCAACCAGACGCTGGTCGAAAACCTGCTCAAGCAGAAAACCAACCCACCGGCGCGTGAACCGGAGAAAACCCCGAGCACCCAACCCGATATCGAGCCGCCACCCGCACCGCCCGGCGCCGCCATCGAGCCATCGAACAGCGGCGAACCGAAAGCCGAGGGTCAACCGGCCGAGCAGGGCGATGAACCACCACCCACCGCACCGCCAAACCCCGGCGCCAACGAGGTTCCGGGCAGCGAATTGGGCGATGAGCAACACACCAGGCCACCCTTGCGTCCGGCCACCGACAGCCTCGAAGGTGAACAGCGCCAGGCTCTGGAACAATGGCTACGGCAGATCCCGGATGACCCCGGTGAATTGCTCAGGCGCAAATTCTGGTACGAACAGCAACAACATCAGGATCAGGAAAATACTCGATGACCCGCTTCACCGCTTTATTGCTCGCCCTGCTGATCTGGGCGGTCCAGGCCCAGGCTGCGGAGCTGGTTTCCAGTGTGGATCGCAGCCGCCTGAGTTCTGGCGAAACGGTCGAATTGACCCTGGAATCCAGTGACGTTACGCAGTTCGGCAAACCTGACCTGGCGCCGCTGGAACCACTGTTCGAGGTGCGCGGCACTCGCCAGGTCAACCAGTTGAATACCCTCAACGGTGACAACCGGGCTACCACGCGCTGGATCATCACCCTCCTGCCCCGTCAGAACGGCAGTGTGGTCATCCCCTCTCTGCAATTAGGCGACATCCAGAGCCAGCCGATCACCCTGCAAGTGATCGAGAGCGAATCCCCGAACAACCCGAACAAGCGCGCGCCGGTGTTCATCGACGCCAGCCTCGATCAATCCAGCGTGTACGTGCAGGCTCAGGCCATTCTGACACTGCGCATATACCATTCGGTGTCGCTCTACGACGACAGCAGCCTTCCGCCGTTGCAGGTTCCCGACGCGCGCATTGAGCAGCTGGGCGAATCGCGCACCTATGAAAAAGACATCGATGGCTTGCGCCACGGCGTGATCGAAATGCGCTACGCGATCTACCCGCAGCACAGCGGCGAACTGATCATTCCGGCGCAAATCTTCAACGCCGCGTTGGTGGAGGCGCAACCCGCTGCGGATACAGCCGCCCAAGGACCGAAATCCGGCAAGCTGTTGCGCATCAGCTCCGCCGAGCTTTTGCTCACGGTCAAGGCCAAACCCGCCACCTATCCGGCCGACGCCCCATGGCTGCCCGCTCGCAGCTTGAGCCTGAACGAAAGCTGGAACCCGGAACCGGATAACGCCCAGGTCGGCGACTCCCTGACTCGCAGCCTGATCGTAAAGGCCGAAGGTTTGGCCAGCACGCAGTTGCCGCCTTTGCCCGGCACCGAAGTCGCAGGCTTGCGCCGATATCCCGATCAGCCGGTGCTCGGCAACCAGAACACCGAGCGTGGGCTGGTGGGCAGCCGTGAAGAGCGTGAAGCTTTGGTACCTACCCGTAGTGGCGCCATCGAACTGCCCAGCGTCGATGTAGTCTGGTGGAACACCTTTGAAGACCACCTGGAGCACAGCAGCCTGCCAGCCCGCACGCTGCAGGTGGCGGCCAATCCAAGCCTGGTAGTCGATACCCCGGCCAGCACCCCTCAGGTCGAAGCCCATGCCGATAGCGACACTCTCTGGCGTTGGCAACTGAGCACCCTGATCCTTGCCTGTACCACCCTGCTCGGCTTCGGTCTCTGGTGGCGCGGCCGCTGGAAACCGGCGGTCCTGCGCACGGCACAAACCGGCCCGAGCCCGCGCACAGTGCTCGACGAACTCAAGCGTGCCTGCCTGGCCAACGACTCCCACGCCACCCGCCAGGCCCTCGATGCCTGGGCCCGACAACAACCAGAAACACTGGCTGACATGGCCGCCCGCTTCGTCCCCCTGTCCGACGCCCTCGACGGCCTGAATGGCGCGCTGTACAGCGAAACCGGCCAACATTGGCAAGGTGACGAGTTGTGGCGAGCGATCAAGGCGATTCCGATGGCCGAACGGGTTCAGGATCCGGTGGGTGACAGTGGGTTGCCACCGCTCTATCCGAAATAAATACGCTCAGTGGCTAGAACACTTTTGTGGCGAGGGGGCTTGCCCCCGTTCGGCTGCGAAGCGGCCGTAAATACAGGCAACTCTCTATGTCTGAAGGAACTCAGGGGGTCGCTTCGCGACCCAACGGGGGCAATCCCCCTCGCCACAAAAGCCACCTGTCAGGTATTTGCCAGTAAACTCTCCCCCCTTTCGCCGCCTTCATTTTCCACGCGGCCATCACCTATTTTGTAGCGGAGTTCGCCTTGCGCTTGTTTCACACCTCCGACTGGCACCTCGGGCAGAACCTGCACGGCCAGGATCGCGATTTCGAACACGGCTGTTTTCTTGACTGGCTGCTGCGTCAACTGAAGCTCGATCAGCCCGATGTGCTGCTGATCGCCGGCGATATCTTCGACACGGTCAATCCGCCGGTCAAAGCCCAGGAACGCCTCTACGACTTCATTGTCAGCGCCCACGAGCAACAGCCGTTGCTGACCATCGTGATGATTGCCGGCAACCACGACTCCGGTTCGCGCATCGAACTGCCCGCGCCGTTGATGCGCCGCTTGCGGACTCACGCGTTGGGCCGAGTGTTGTGGCTCGACGATGGTCAACTGGATGCCGAACGCCTGTTGTTGCCCTTGCCAGATGCCAGCGGGGAAATTACCGGCTGGTGCCTGGCGTTGCCGTTTCTGCGGCCCGCCGAAGTCACTGGCGCGAATCTGGGCGACAATTATTTGCGCGGCATCGGCCAGGTGCATGAGTGGCTGATCGAAGCCGCCAACACCAAACGCCAAAAGGGTCAGGCGCTGATCGCCATCAGCCATGCGCACATGGCCGGCGGCTCGGTGTCGGAAGACTCCGAGCGCAGCCTGATCATCGGCAACGCCGAGGCCCTGCCCGCCAGCCTGTTCGGGCCGAGTATCAGCTACGTTGCCCTCGGTCACTTGCACAAGCCACAGAAGGTCAACGGCGAAGAACGCATTCGCTACTGCGGTTCGCCCATTCCGTTGTCGTTCTCCGAGATCGCTTATCAGCATCAGATTCTTCACGTCACACTCGACGGCGACACCCTGGTCAGCGTCGAGCCGAAACTGATTCCCCGCGCGGTCAACCTGCAACGCATCGGCCCGGCGCCATTGAGCGAGATCCTGCTGCAACTGGCGGACCTGCCGAACATCGACCTGTTGGCCGACATCCAGCGCCAGCCATGGCTGGAGGTGCGGGTGCGCCTCGACGAGCCGCAGCCCGACCTGCGCAATCAAGTGGAAACCGCCCTGCAAGGTAAAGCCGTACGCCTGGTGCGCATCGCCGCCGAGTACGCCGGCAACGGCGGCCGTGACGGTGCCGACGAAGGCAGCACGCTGATCGAACTGGACCAGCTCACGCCTCAGGAACTGTTCAGCCGCGCCTGGCAGGACAACTACGGCAGCGAGGTCGACGAACAGACCCTCAAGGACTTTGCCGAGCTGTTGCAAGACGTGCAGATGGAGAGCGAACAACCATGAAAATCCTCGCGATCCGCCTGAAAAACCTCGCCTCGCTGGCCGGGCCGTTTGAAATCGACTTCACCGCTGAACCCCTGGCCAGTGCCGGACTGTTCGCCATCACCGGGCCCACCGGCGCCGGCAAAAGCACCTTGCTCGATGCCCTGTGCCTGGCGCTGTTTGGCGCCGTACCACGCCTGAACAACACCGGCCGCGACGCCAAGGTGCCGGACGCCGACGGCGAAATCGCTACCGGCGACCCGCGTACCCTGCTGCGTCGCGGCACGGGTGAAGGCTATGCGGAAGTGGATTTCGTCGGTGTCGACGGTCGCCGCTACCGCGCCCGCTGGGAAGCCAATCGCGCCCGGGACAAGGCCGCCGGCAAGCTGCAGGCCAGCCGCCAGAGCTTGCGTGACATCGATCAGGATCAATTGCTCGCCAGCCAGAAAGGCGAATACAAGACTCAGCTCGAAGCCGCGCTGGGGCTGAATTTCGAACAGTTCACCCGCGCGGTGATGTTGGCACAAAGCGAGTTCAGCGCATTCCTCAAGGCCGATGACAACGACCGCAGCGAACTGCTGGAAAAACTCACCGACACGGCGCTCTACACCCGCCTCGGTCGTCGCGCCTTCGACAAGACCAAGGAGGCTCGCGAGGCGCACAAGCTGCTGCAGGATCAGGCCAGCGGTGTTACACCGCTGTCACCTGAAGCCCGCGCCGCACTGGATCAGCGTTTCAGCGAGGCGCAGCAACAACTCAAGACCCAACAGGCGCAGCTCAAACAGCTTGAACTGCAGGACACCTGGCTCAAGGACCTGCGTCGCTTGCAGGACGAACATCTGGCCGCCAGCGAACAACTGCAATCGGCGCAGACCCACTGGGAAGCCCTGGCCAGCGAGCGCTTGAGGTTCACCCGCCTCGAACAACTGGCCCCACAAAGGCACCAGTTCGCCCGTAAAGCCGAGGTCGATGCGCTGCTGACACCCTTGGCGGCGCAAATTGCCTTGCACACGCAGCAACATGGCGAACTCGGCGAGCACCAGACACAGCTTGAGCAACAGCTCGGCAGCGCCCGGATTGCCTTGAGCGAAACCCAACAACGGCAAACCGACAGCGCCCCATCGCTGCGTCAGGCCTTCGAAGCGCGAAGCACCCTCGCCCGTCTGGCCAAGGATGCCGCCCTCAGCGCCGAAGCCAGGCAACAGGCGCAACAAGCCTGCACCCAGGGCCAGGGCACGATTCAGACCTTGCTCGATCAGCAAGCCCGTGGCGCCGGGGACTTGCAGCGCATCGCCACCGGGCTCGAACAAAGTACGCATCTGGCTCCACTGAGCGATGCCTGGAATGCCTACCGTGATCGCCTGCAACAGTTGATGCTGATCGGCAACCGGTTGAATCAGGGCCAGACCGAACTGGCCAGCCTCGAACAAAACGCCGCGAGCACCGAACAAGCGCTCACTGCACAGAAGCAACAACTGGAGGTGCTGTTCAAGGAGGCCGGCGCCGAACCGGATGCCGTCGCCGAGCAGATCGGCATCCTGGGCAGCCTGTTGCAGGACAACCGCAAGCAACTGCGCGCCGTCGAAGACCTTGCGCGCCTGTGGGCCAGCCAGCAGGAGCTGGACAAGCGCAGCGCCGAGCTGCAACAACGCCAGCTCACCGCGCAACAGGAACGTGAGCGCCTGACTCAGGACGGGGTCAAGGCCAAGGCTGATCTGAGCGTTGCCGAACAGACCCTCAACGTCACTCGCGACCTGCTGGAACGTCAGCGTCTGGCGCGCAGTGCCAGTGTCGAAGAGCTGCGTGCGCAGTTGCAGGACGATCAGCCTTGCCCGGTCTGCGGCAGCAACGAACATCCGTATCATCAGCCGGAGGCGCTGCTGCAAAGTCTCGGCCGTTTTGATGAAAGCGAACAGGCCAACGCGCAGAAAGCCGTCGACCTGCTCAAGGAAAAACTCACTGACTTGCGCGCCGAAGTCGGTGGGTTGATCGCCCAGCAAAAGGAACTGCTGCAACAGCAGGAGCAACTGGCGAACCAGCAGCAAGCCCTCGCCCCGAGCCTGGAAGCGCATCCGCTGGCGACCCAACTGCTGAATCAGGATGCCGCCAAACGCGACGCCTGGCTCATCCAGCAAAACACTCAGCTCAACCAGAGCATCAGCCAGGACGAGCAACGGCAGAGTGCACTGCTCACCCTGCAACAGGATGCCGCACGCCTGACCCAGCAACTGCGCCATGCCGAAACCGCGCACCAGCAAGCGGCCCAGCACCTGAGCAATCAACAGCGCGAGCTGGGCAACGACCGCCAGCGCCTGGACGAAGAACTCAGCGCATTCGCCAACCTGCTCCCGGCAGAAACCCTGCAAGCGCTGCGCGTCGAGCCGGCCGCGACCTTCATGCAACTCGACCGGCAGATCGCCGAGCGCCTGGCGCAACTCGAGCAACAAAAGGAAGAACTGGCCGAGCAGCAACAACGTCAGCAAAACCTGGAGAAAGAACAGGACCGCCAGCACAGCCGTGTGCAGCAATTGCAGGCCGCCGAACAGCAGTTCAGCGGGCTGGCCGAGCAGCAACAGGCGAGCCAGCATACGCTCGGGCAATTACTCGGCGAACACAGCAGCGCCGAGCATTGGCAGCAGCAACTGGAACAGGCCGTGGAACAGGCGCGCAGCGCCGAAGCCAGCACCGCGCAGGCGCTGCAAAGCGTCCTTACGCAATCAGTGCAACTCGCCGCCGAGCTCAAGGCCCAGCAGGAGCGCTTGCACGCACTGGAAGGCGAAGAACGTGAACTCACCGGCAAGATCGGCGACTGGCGTGCCCGTCATCCCGAGCTGGATGACGGCGGCCTCGAAGACCTGCTGCGCGTCGACGATACCCAGGTCAGCGAACTGCGCCAGCGCTTGCAGCACAGCGAAAAAGCCATCGAACAGGCCGGCGTCCTGGTGCAGGAGCGCGACAAACGCCTGCTCGATCATCAGGCGCAACACAACGGCAACCTTGACGCCGAGCAGTTGGCCAGTGCGCTGATCGACCTGCAAAACCTCGCCGCCACCAGCGAGCAACACTGCGCCGAGCTGCGCGCCGAGCAGGCCGAAGACCAGCGCCGACAGAACGCCAATCAAGCCCTGGCGCAGCAAATTGCCGATGCCTACAGCGAGTACCAGCGCTGGGCACGTCTCAATGCATTGATCGGCTCCGCCACCGGCGACACCTTCCGCAAGATCGCCCAAGCTTACAACCTCGACTTGCTGGTGCACCACGCCAACGTTCAACTGCGGCAACTGGTGCGCCGCTATCGCCTAAAGCGCGGCGGCAGCATGTTGGGCCTGCTGGTGATGGACACCGAAATGGGCGACGAACTGCGCTCGGTGCATTCGCTGTCGGGGGGCGAAACGTTCCTGGTGTCGCTGGCACTGGCGCTCGGGCTCGCGTCGATGGCGTCGAGCACCTTGAAGATCGAATCGTTGTTCATCGACGAAGGTTTCGGCAGCCTCGATCCGGAATCCCTGCAGCTAATATATGGACGCCCTCGACGGCTTGCAGGCCCAAGGCCGCTGGGTCACGGTGATTTCCCACGGTACAGGAAATGCATGAACGGATTCCGGTGCAGATTCAGGTCCAACGCCGGGCAGCGGCCGCAGGCACCACGGAGGTGAAATGAACACGCTGTATTCCTTTCGCCGCTGCCCCTATGCCATGCGGGCACGCATGGCCCTGCGCTACTCGGGAGTGGCCGTGGACATTGTCGAAGTCAGCCTGAAGGCCAAGCCCGCCGAAATGCTCGCGCTGTCGGGCAAAGGCACGGTGCCGGTGCTCAGCGCCGATGGCCGGGTGATCGACGAAAGCCTCGACATCATGCGCTGGGCCCTGGCACAGAACGATCCGCAGGACTGGTTGCTCAAGGATGATCTCCAACGCAGCGGTGCAAATAGCTACGATGATCGAACAGAACGATCAGGTGTTCAAGGTGCACTTGAATCGCTACAAGTACGCCGAGCGTTATCCCGAGCAGCCGATGGAGGTTTATCGCGGCGAGGGCGAGGTGTTTTTGCAAAGACTGGATGAATTGCTGGAGGGACGCGGCTACTTGCTGGCCAGCCATCCAAGCCTGGCCGATGTGGCGTTGATGCCGTTCGTGCGCCAGTTCGCCCACGTCGACCGTGACTGGTTCGCGCAGACGCCGTATCGGCGCTTGCAGGACTGGTTGCAGCGGTTTCTGGAGTCGGACTTGTTTACCGGTGTGATGCGCAAATAAGAACACCGACCCTGTGGCGAGGGAGCTTGCTCCCGCTGGGCTGCGGAGCGGCCTCAAATCCTTTGCACTCAATTTTCAGGTAAACCACATCAACCGGTTGACGACTGCTGCGCAGCCGAACGGGAGCAAGCTCCCTCGCCACAAAAGCCCCCCTTTGCAGCAAGGTTTAAGCCAACACCCCGCACATCCCGATCGCCGAGCAATCGACCTGGAATGGCCCGAACGCCACACCTTCGTTTCTGATCGGCGGATTGCCGAAACCAACATCCCCGGCGCCATGGCGTTTTCGATACTGCGTGCAATGTTGTGGTTGGCTTCGGTAACAGGCTCGCGCAACCGACCCTGCCGAAATCGGAGCGCGATGCCTAGGAAAGAGGCGCCGTTGGTCAAGAACGCCAGAAAGGCAACGAGGCAGAGTCTGCGCCCTTTCATGCTCCGACGACTACCGCGAGTTACGGCTGATTCGCCGTTGCATCTTGTGAGAGGTCGAACTTCAAACTGAATGCCGGGATGAGCCACTTCAATCGGAGCGTCGGCGGTGTCTCGAGACTGGATCGACAGGCTGACTACCAGCACCATCGCCAGGTAAAGACCGATCGCTACGTACGCGCCGTGTTTGGCAGAAGTGAGAATTGCGCTGGCCATGATGTTCTCCGCAGGCATGTTTCAATGCCCACAGAATCGATCAAAACCGTGCAGGTCACCACTCAGGGATATCCATAGTGACCATCAACTGCGTTGATCATTGAGCCAGACTGTTTCAGTCTTCGATAAAGCTCATCAAGCGTTCGCGTGCCGCTTCAGGTTCACCGGATACAGGCTCGATAGAGGAAAGAATAGGGGTGGAATAAAGAAACAGGAAAACCAATGCCAGACGCATCGCCATGTCGTCGATCCTTGCTGAAGAGGAAGTCGAAAAACCGGCGTCAAATTTAGGCGCATGGCTTTGTGATATCAAGCGATACATTGATGGCCACCTGACACTGTCGCAAATGCGTTATGCAGGAGCGACATCACTCTGATCGTTATCGACTGTTCAGCCGTCGATCAACCAGTGAGTTCGCTCCAGCATAAAGGGTGCAGGAAGGGAATTTCAGGCGTGGGGGATGCGTTCCAGCGCAGCGTAGAGATTGGCGCTCTGTTACGGGTATTTCTGGGTGTAGCTCTGGGTATGGGATTTTTTGTCGCTGGTTTCAACATTGGGGCTGGCTGGCAGTGCAACGGTGGCAGAGATGGCGGGAGGGCAGCTATAGCGGAGAAGAGGTTGAAGTTCATCGCGGTATTCCTCAGGTTCAGTTGGCTTGCTTAAGGGTAGGGCCGTGGAGCAAACTTAACCTTCGAAGGTCGACGCCTTGAAAAGGATAACAGCATTACCACATATCAGCGTAGGTTGATAAAAGGATGCAGGGGCCGCCAGCAAAGGCCTGCTGGCGATCTCGAGACAGGATGGACTGGGGATCGAGCGGCGCATCCATTAACAACGGTTGCCGCACGGTTTTACCCAGTAGCCCGGTCTTGGCATCGCGCTCAACGACGACAATCTGGTTGCTCTTTTGATTGCTGATCAGCGGGGAACTTGCCGCTCGGATGAGGCTGAAGGCTACAAAGGATGATCGCCCTCGACTGCCCTGCGTTCTAGCTCCTTGAGATGCCCCGTTGCCGGGTCGACGGCAAACACCAGCAACTGATTGGCCGTGCGCATAATTGCAAACATAGAGGAACTTGCCATCAGCCGAGGCGTGTAGCGCCGCCGCTGCCTTGTCTGAAACCGGTTGGCCGGCAGCCAGGTCGACCATCTGCGTCTGCTCAAGCTTGCCATCGCGGTAATCGAATACGGCGACCTGCGCGCTCATTTCCATGGTCAGCCAGGCGTGCTTGCCATCGGCGCTGAACAACAGATGACGCGGCCCACTGCCGGGCGGCAATTGCACGAACGCCGGGGTGCCCGGAGTCAGAGGCAGCTCAGGGTTGGCCTTGGCGTCGAAGCGGTAAACAAAGACCTTGTCGGCGCCCAGGTCATTGGAAAACACGTACTTGCCCTCCGGCGATGACACCGTGGAGTGCACATGCGCCGACATCTGCCGCTCGGCATTGACCCGACTGGACGGGTGGCTGCTCATCTGCACCACCGGTTGGAGCTTGCCGTCAGCCGTCACCGGCAACACCGCCAGCGTACCGCCCGGGTCTTCGGACACCGAGTAGTTGCTGACGAACAAATGCCTGCTATCGGCGCTGAGACTCGAATGGGTCGGCTCGTTGCCCAGGCTTTGCACTTGGTTGATCAGGCTCAGTTCATGGCTCTTGGGGTCGATGGCAAAACTGCTGACACGCCCTACCGGATCGGTTTGACCCGGACCGTTTTCGTTGACCACGAACAGGTGTCGCTGATCCTTGGACAGGGTCAACCACGACGGGTTTTCGCTGTTGATCACCTGCAGCGGCTTCGGGTTGATTTGCCCGGTGGCGCTGTCGAACACTCGGATGGTATATCCCCTGGCTCTGGCCTGCGGTGTAAGACCCCACGAGCAATTCGACATTTTCGGCCATCGCCGTTTGCACGCCCATGGCGCCAATGCTGCCGGCCATCAACAGCGGCCAGAGATTACGCATCTTCATTCACGGCTTCGCCGTCATCGTTGTCACCGCGAAATGCGGTCATGCACACCAACCGAGATTGCTCCCCGGTAATCACCTGTGATCAGCCAGCTTTGCAGGGTTGGATCGAAGGTCGCCGCCTGGATCTGCGCCGGCGTGAACTCCCAGTGTTTGGCCGCACGGCCATCCATGCATTCGATATGCAGGTTGTCGAACTCATCAAGGGAGAATTCGAAAGCGTGCAAGCCGTCGATTTCCACCATATCGCAGTGTTCGAGGACGTTGAGCAGGGTGTCGGTTGGGGAAGTCATGGCAGTCAATCTTTGAATGGGAAAGACGCAATGATAGCTCATTGGACCACCCCTTCCCTTGTAGCAACTGCCGCAGGCTGCGATCTTTTGAGGTTGTTTTTCAAGAACAAGATCGCAGCCTGCAGCAGCTCCTACGGAGGGCGCGGGTTGTTACAAAGCCTCACGCGACGGCTTGCCATCCACCAATCGTTGAATGCGCAGCGGATTGGCGTTCTTCAGCACATCCGGGAGCAAACTGTCGGGGTAGTTCTGGAAGCATACCGGGCGCAGGAAGCGATCGATGGCCAATGTTCCCACCGACGTTGCCCATTACATCCGAGGTCGCCGGATACAGGCCGCCAAGCACCATCCAGATCCCACACTTCCACGCCGGAATCGGATAGCCGTTGAGCAAGATGCGTCCGACTTTCTGTTCCAGCAGCGGCGTCGGTTCAGCGGGTTGTTCAAAGTCTGCCGGCTCGCCAAGTCCGGTAGCCATCCGGGTGCGCGACCAAGCCATTCAACGCCGCAACCAGTTGCGCTTGATCCGCTACTTCAACCACCACCGTTGTCGGGCCGAACACTTCTTCCTGCAGCACTTCATCACTGTTGATCAGCAAGCTCACATCGGCTTTGAAAAGTTGTGGCTGCGCCTGTCGTCCCTGTTGCGTATTGCCTGACAGGTGCTCGATACCCGGATGATCAAGCAGCTTTTGCAGGCCCTTGCCATAGCTGCTGAGTGTCCCGGCATTGAGCATGGTTTGCGCCGGCTGATCAGCCATCATGTCCGTTACCAATTGCAGGAAAGCACTGAACTGCGGTGAGCGAATGCCGATCACCAGACCCGGATTGGTACAGAACTGACCACATCCCTGAACCACTGAACCGGTCAGCCCTCGGGCGATGGTTTCGGTGCGCTCTTGCAATGCTTGCGGGAGCACGATCACCGGGTTGATGCTCGACATCTCGGCGAACACCGGAATCGGTTGAGGGCGCGCAGCCGCCATGTCGCACAAGGCGCGGCCACCTTTTAGCGAACCGGTAAAACCCACCGCCTGAATCGCCGGATGCTTGACCAGCGCTTCACCCACCCCGCCGCCGTAGATCATGTTGAACACACCCGCCGGCATGCCGGTTTTCTGCGCCGCACGAATGATCGCGTCCGCAACCCATTCGGCGGTTGCCATGTGCCCACTGTGGGCCTTGAACACGACCGGGCAACCGGCGGCCAGCGCCGAAGCCGTGTCGCCACCGGCCGTTGAAAACGCCAGGGGAAAATTGCTGGCGCCAAACACTGCCACCGGCCCAAGGCCGATGCGGTACTGGCGCAGGTCTGGACGCGGCATCGGTTGGCGCTCAGGCAATGCCTGGTCGATGCGCGCACCGTAGAAATCGCCACGCCGCAGCACATTGGCAAACAGGCGCATTTGGCCGCTGGTGCGCCCACGCTCACCGATGATCCGCGCCGCCGGCAACGCTGTTTCACGACAGACCAGTGTCACGAAATCATCCCCCAAGGCATCCAGTTCAGCGCCAATCGCGTCGAGAAACTGCGCACGACGCTCGGCACTCAAGCTGCGATAAGCCGGGTACGCGGCAGCGGCAGCCTTGGCGGCGGCGTCGACTTCCTCCGGTGTGGCCTGGAAGAAATCATGAGGCAATGCATCACCGGTTTCGGCATCGACGCTTTGCATCGTGAGACTGCCGGCAGCGCTGCGCTGTCCGCCGATGTAGTTGTGGCCAAGAATCAGGGTCATGCCAATCTCCTCAAAGTGTGCCGACGGTGCCGGGTTCAAATGCTGCTGCAACCGGTGCAATGCCATTGATCAACGGCGCGCCGAACTCCGCCTGGCTGATCTCGAACACATCACCCGGCTGCGTGCGTACGCCATCGGCGAACGACAGGGTTGCGGTGCCAAAGAAGTGAATGTGCACATCCCCCGGGCGCAGGAACTGGCTGTATTTGAAATGATGAAATTCAAGGTTGGCCAGGCTGTGGCACATGTTCGCCTCACCGCTGAGAAACTCGTTCTGCCACAGCACCTCACCGCCGCGCAGAATGCGGCTGGTGCCGGCCAGATGTTGAGGCAGTTCGCCGACCCGCAGCTCCGGACCATAGCTGCAACTGCGCAGTTTCGAGTGAGCCAGATACAGGTAGTTTTTGCGCTCCATCACGTGATCGGAAAACTCGTTGCCCACGGCAAAACCCAGACGATACGGCTTGCCGTCGTGACCGATCACGTACAGGCCGCTGATTTCCGGCTCTTCACCGGCGTCTTCGGCAAACGGTGGCAGCGGGAATGGCTGGCCTGGACGAACGACGATGCTGCCGTCGCCTTTATAGAACCATTCCGGTTGCACGCCAGGCTGATTCGCTGCCGGCTTGCCGCCCTCCACGCCCCACTTGAAGATGCGCATGGTGTCGGTCATCGCAGTTTCGTCACCGGCCTGCTGGTGCATCTTGTCCCGGGCCGAGGCACTGCCCAGGTGGGTCAAGCCGGTGCCGCTGACCAGCATGTGCGCCGGGTCCGGGTGGTCCAGTGGCGGCAGAATACGCAGTTGCGTGAGCAGCTCGGCATAGTCATGACTGACGCCCAGGCCCATGTCCCCCACTTGTTGTTCCAGACCAACGCCCGCCTCGATCGCCGCCAGCGCCAGATCGCGAACCGTACGCGCGCCCTGCACTTCACGCACCAGACCTTCCTCGACCACGCCTACACGGCGCTCGCCGTGACTCAATTCGAATTGAACCAAACGCATGAAATTTCTCCCGAGTGCAAATTTCGAAAACAATCGCAGATCCCTGTGGGAGCGGGCTTGCCCGCGATAGCAGTCTGTCTGGCACATCAATGGTGAATGTGCCTCCGTCATCGCGGGCAAGCCCGCTCCCACAGGGTCGGTGGTAATGCTTATTTCGAGTCAGGTACGAGTCGCACTCCGCGCACTGGCGGCAAACTCCTCCGCCGGTAATACGTGCTTGCGCTCCAGCAACCGGTAAACCACGCCCGTCAGCAGCAGCCCGAACACCATCACGCAGGACAGGAAATACAGCCCTGACGCCAGGTTGCCGGTGTACTCCTTGAGTGCGCCGATCACGAACGGGCCGATGTAGCCGCCGAGGTTGCCCACCGAGTTGATCAAGGCAATCCCCGCCGCCGCACTGGCACCAGCGAAGAATCGACCCGGCAAGGTCCAGAACACCGCGGTGCAGGAAAACAACGCAAACGCCACCAGGCACAGCGCCGCCAGTTGCAGCACCGGCACCGACAGCCAGGCACTGAGGAACAGGCCGATGGCGCCTGACACATAGAGCACCGCCAGATGGCCGTACCGGTCATTCAATCGGTCGGAGCTGCGCGGAATGATCAGCAGGCCGATGATCCCGAAGATGTACGGCACCGAGGAGACGAACCCGGTCACCAGATCGCTGCCACCGAACTGTTTGATCAACGTCGGCAACCACAAACCAAGGCCATAGATGCTCAAAGTCACCGGCAGATAGAACAGCGCCAGCAGCAACACGCGTTTGTCCTTCAGGGCGTGCAGCGGATTGCCGTGACGGGTCTGACCGTAGGCTTCGAGGTCCTTTTTCAGTTCACCGCACAGCCAGTCCTTCTCGGCCTGGTCCATCCACTTCACCTGTTGCGGACCGTCAGGCAGCCAGCGCAGCACAGGCCAGGTCAGCAGGATCGCTGGCGTGCCGATGACGATGAACAGCCATTGCCAGCCGTGCAGCCCGAGCACGCCGTCCATGCCCAGCAGACCGCCGGACACAGGGCCGGTGATCATCATGGCAATGGGTTGGGAAAGGATGAACAGCCCGAGGATCTTGCCGCGATGGCGCACCGGGAACCATTGGGTGATGTA
Organism: Pseudomonas sp. P8_241; assembly: GCF_034008315.1. Lineage (NCBI taxonomy): Bacteria > Pseudomonadati > Pseudomonadota > Gammaproteobacteria > Pseudomonadales > Pseudomonadaceae > Pseudomonas > Pseudomonas sp. P8_241. Next base: position 3,850,898 of record NZ_CP125377.1, read on the forward strand.
GTACAAAACGCCCGGAAAGAACCCGGCTTCGGCGGCGCCGAGCAAAAAACGCATCAGATAGAAGCTGTTCGGCCCCTGTACGAACGCCATGCCGATGGTGATGGCGCCCCAGGTGACCATGATCCGCGCAAACCAGCGCCGTGCGCCGAAACGGTCGAGCATCAGATTGCTCGGAATCTCCAGCAGGAAGTAGCCAATGAAGAACAGCCCGGCACCCAAACCGTAGGCCGCATCACCAAGGCCGATGTCGGCACCCATGTGCAACTTGGCGAAGCCCACAGCAGAGCGATCCACGTAGGCGATCAGGTACAGCAGGACAAGAAAGGGAATCAGTTTGCGCGTGATGCGACGAATAAGCCGCAGTTCCTGGCTCATGAGATCGGTCTCCGATTGTTGTTTTTATAGAACCTCGGGGGACGCCTCTCACGGAAAATCGCCAGGGTCATCCCTCCACTGAAAACGACTATATAGTAATACTATTTATCCAACAACACTTCCAAATAGCCGAATTTGAGCTTATGTTATCGCTCAGATAGAACAATATAGTCATACAATAAGAGAATCGATCATGTCTGATAAGAAACCCACCCTGCGCTCCGCCCAATGGTTTGGCACCGCCGACAAGAACGGCTTCATGTACCGCAGCTGGATGAAGAATCAGGGCATCGCCGACCATCAGTTCCATGGCAAGCCGATCATCGGCATCTGCAACACCTGGTCGGAACTGACCCCGTGCAACGCGCATTTCCGCCAGATTGCCGAGCACGTCAAACGCGGCGTGATCGAGGCCGGTGGTTTCCCGGTGGAATTTCCGGTGTTCTCCAATGGCGAGTCCAACCTGCGCCCCACCGCCATGCTCACCCGCAACCTGGCGAGCATGGATGTCGAAGAAGCCATTCGCGGTAATCCGATTGATGGGGTGGTGCTGCTGACCGGTTGTGACAAAACCACTCCCGCCCTATTGATGGGCGCTGCCAGTTGCGACGTCCCGGCCATCGTCGTCACCGGCGGGCCGATGCTAAACGGCAAGCACAAAGGCAAGGACATCGGTTCCGGTACCGTGGTCTGGCAACTCAGCGAGCAGGTCAAGGCCGGCACCATCACCATCGACGATTTCCTTGCGGCCGAAGGTGGCATGTCCCGCTCGGCCGGCACCTGCAACACCATGGGCACTGCCTCAACCATGGCCTGCATGGCTGAAGCATTGGGCACTTCCCTGCCCCACAATGCGGCGATCCCGGCCGTCGATGCGCGCCGTTATGTGTTGGCGCACATGTCGGGCATGCGTGCGGTGGAGATGGTTCGCGAAGATTTGAAACTGTCGAAGATTCTGACCAGGGAAGCCTTCGAAAACGCTATTCGCGTCAACGCCGCCATCGGTGGCTCGACCAACGCGGTGATCCATTTGAAGGCCATTGCCGGACGTATTGGCGTAGAACTGAACCTGGACGACTGGACCCGCATCGGGCGCGGCATGCCGACCATCGTCGACCTGCAACCGTCCGGGCGTTTCCTGATGGAAGAGTTCTACTACGCCGGCGGATTGCCTGCGGTACTGCGTCGACTCGGTGAGGCCAATCTGATCCCGAACCCGAATGCCCTGACCGTCAACGGAAGATCGATCGGCGAAAACACCAGGGACGCGCCGATCTATGGCGAAGACGAAGTGATTCGTACCCTCGACAACCCGATCCGCGCCGACGGCGGAATTTGTGTATTGCGCGGTAACCTGGCGCCACTGGGTGCAGTGCTCAAGCCTTCCGCTGCCACACCGGAACTGATGCAGCATCGCGGGCGCGCCGTGGTGTTCGAGAATTTCGACATGTACAAGGCGCGCATCAACGATCCGGAACTGGACGTGGACGCCAACTCCATTCTGGTCATGAAAAACTGCGGGCCAAAGGGTTATCCGGGCATGGCCGAAGTCGGCAATATGGGCTTGCCTGCCAAGCTGCTGGCCCAGGGTGTGACCGACATGGTGCGTATTTCCGATGCGCGCATGAGCGGTACCGCCTATGGCACCGTGGTCTTGCATGTGGCGCCTGAAGCCGCAGCGGGTGGACCGTTGGCGACTGTGAAGGAAGGTGACTGGATCGAACTCGATTGCGCCAGCGGTCGCCTGCACCTGGACATCCCGGATGCAGAACTGGCTGCGCGCATGGCCGACCTGCAACCGCCGCAGCAATTGCTGGTGGGTGGATATCGTCAGCTGTACATCGACCATGTGTTGCAGGCGGACCAGGGTTGCGACTTCGATTTCCTGGTCGGTTGCCGCGGAGCTGAAGTGCCGCGTCATTCTCACTAACGCTGCCTGTCCCCCTGTAGGAGCGAGCCTGCTCGCGATGGCGGCGGATCAGTCGATATTGATGGCGGCTGACACGCTGCCATCGCAAGCAAGCTTGCTCCTACAGTTTTGAATTTCTGTCATGCACAAATTTTGTGTTCAGCAGAGATCCCCTGTGGGGGCCTGCTCGCGAAAGCGGTCGTACATTCAGCATTTATGTTGGCTGAAACGTCGCATTCGCGAGCAGGCTCGCTTGTACACATTTGCTTTCCATCTGCCTCAAGATTGCGCCGCGCCTGCTATCATGCGCGACACCCCATCGCCCAGGACCGCAGCGCTCCCCATGGATTATCGCAAACCCTCCGACCGCAAAAGCATGCATTCGCGCATTGTCCAGGAACTGGGCATGCAGATCGTCTCGGGACGTTTCCTGCCGGACGACAAACTCCCCGCCGAAGCGCTGTTGTGCGAAGAATATGCGGTCAGCCGGCCGGTTTTGCGCGAAGCCACCCGGGTACTGGTCGCCAAGGGCCTGGTGTACTCCCGCCCCCGAGTCGGCACGGTGGTCAAGCCGCGCAAGGACTGGCACATGCTGGACCCGGACGTTTTGCACTGGTTGATGCAAAGCAGCCCGCAGAACGAGTTTTTCGATTTGCTGACCAGTGTGCGCAGCATCATCGAGCCGGCCGCTGCGGCCCTGGCCGCGCAATTCGCGACCGATGCGGACATCGCATCCATCGGTGAAGCCTACCAACGCATGGAAGCTGCTCCAACGCCCGAAGCTCTGTTGCAACCGGACCTCGATTTCCACAGCCGCATCGCCGATGCAACCCACAACGATCTGTTGGCGAACCTGTGCAACATGCTTTCGGTGGCCATCGCCGAAGCCTTGAAGCACTCCAATCAGAGGCCGAATCTGCATGAGCTGGCGCTGCCCCGGCACAAGGCGATCCTGACCGCTATCGAGAACCGCGATGCCCTCGGCGCGCGACATGCCACGCTCGTTCAGCTCGACGACGCTCGCAACGCATTGAATGTGGTGCTCGGACACACCGAGTAAAGACTTGCCATCAGTGGCTGGCACGCCACTGATGAGAGAATGCGATTCCTGTAAGGCCGAAGGATTCGGCCCGTGGATCAGTCTCCAGGAAGGGGACTGATTATTCGAAAAGAAAAGGACGTCGCCATGCCCAACCCGAACACTCTGTCACCCTTTGCACCCAGCCAGCTTCCAGCCCGTGCGGTTCAGGAACGATTTTCACAGCGTCCAACCATAACGTCCGTGGTGGCAAATACTTTGCTCGCCAGACTGAAGGAACACTACCCCACCCTGGACTTCGACCCGATGGCGGTCAAACTTGCCAGCCCACACGCCTCAGGTGGCTGGACACTCAAGTTGCTGATTGAAGTTGCCATCGAGCATCTGCTGGCCCCCGCCCCTCTGGACTTCAGCCCCCGTGACCCACTGCCCTTCTATTTGACGCTGAACGGGTCGAAGCGCCTGAACACTCGCACTGCGCCTTACCTGGATATGCAGGTGGTAGCCCGTATCCTTGCCGACCTTCCCCTCACCTTGTACATCGACTATCAACAGGCGCTGGTGGATTACTGGAACCAGACCGATGAAAACGGCGTCAGCCACTGCCAATGGTTAAGTGAGGTTCTGAAGGGCCAGTTGAAAACGGCGGGCCTTCGTCCATCGAACCTGAACGAGGCGCAACGGCAAGCGTTGCTGCAGGTGGCCAATACGCCCGATCGTCAGGAGCGAAATGCCAGGCCTGGCCGTTCCGTTGACGCCTGGTTTCTCGAAACAACCTTCACTAAAGAGGAACAGGAAATACGCCGACAGGGACCTGAAATTCTGTTGCAACAGCAAAACAACGTGCTGCTTTGCCACGTCGATGGGAGGGTCGAGGTATTCAATTCAATGCAAGCCTTCAACGATGCCTGGGGCCGGGTATTACGGCAGCAGTATCAGGTCGATCACATTGGCTGGAAACGCTACGAGCCTGACGACAGTCTTTTCGAGGTGCAGGCCGGTCTCATCCTCAACGGACAGCTTGGTGAGCTGGAGACATTTCAAGCCAGTTCCGCCAATGGTCTACTGGATCTGGTCGAACGCACGCAAACCCTCACAGACCCGTCGATCCTGTTCATACAGACACCGCTGGCAGATGAAGCCCCACTGACTCCTGTATACATGCAACTACCGGGCTGGCTGCAACAGACCTCCCCGAGCGATCGTTTGGCCTATCGCCAGTATTTGCTGGATCTGGCTGAAGTCGCTATGCAAGGCGAAAGCGTTGCGCCGAACGAAGAGCTGGACGATATCCGCACCTTCAGCCGTAAAGCCTTGCGATCACAAATGCAGATCGATCATGGCCAGCAGGCCAACTTTGATCCTGACGATCTCGAACTGGTGTTCGCTGTCGCTGCCGGCTATCCAGGTGGCGCAGGCATTATCGAGCATGTGCGCCTGTCGCTGACTGACCTGGCATTGAAGAACCTGGCGGGCAAACCTGGTGGACGCATGACCGTGAGCCACAAACAGGGGCTGCCCTTGCCTGCATGGCTCGACGAATCTTATTTGCTGGGCAGTCAGGGATTGATTCAACGGGTTGATATCGGCAAGGTCTATCCGGAGAAAATCAAGGATCTGCTGCTCTCTGATTCCGATGATGCCCGCCGGCGGGAAAAGATGTACTCCCGTCAACTTCGGGTGCAGTTACCCATGCTGGCGCTTGAACAAAAGATCCGCAAGCAGTCCGGATTCACTGAAAAGGGACATCGATACGTCGCTGCCCTGGTGGGCGATACAACGGCAGACCGCACATTCGACGAGCAGGAGATTGTCCTTCGCCCCTTGGCCTTTCACCGTAAGCCGGGGGCCGACCCGGACACTGTCGAAGACATGTTCCTGATCGAGCCCAGGGACCTGAATACCGGCCCTTGCATTCTTTATCGCCCTCAATATGCCATCGCGCTTCTCGAGTTCCCGACCCGCGAGGTGCTGTTCGAAGCCATTGCCCAATCCGGGGAACTGCAAGACAGCATCCTTGCCTGGCTGCCGGACCGCGCCAGAAGTATTTATGCCAATAACGGCTTCAACGAACCGCATATCAACCACTTTCACCTCGGTGATGAATTCAACCTGCCGCAAAAACCTGCACCGGCGTGTCTTGCAGGAGATGAAGGGGCCGACGAATTGTTCCAGGCACTGTCGGGAGCAACGATCCTCAGTGAACTCTACGGTAGCAACGCTCGGGCCCTCGTCAATCTGGCCGATCGAGACTCGGTATCGAATGCGGAAAGTCGCTGGAAGGTTTTTTTCGAAGGTGCCGGCCTGCTTTTCAACACGCTGCTACTGCCACTGGCCCGCGGACCGCTGATGTTGGTCGGCTGGATGCTCGTCTTGATCGACAGCCTGGAAAAAGATCTCTCCGGACTGGGTAGCGATGATCCGAAAGTCAGGGAACTCGCTCTGATCGATTTATTACTCAATACCGCAATGGTGCTACTTCACCTTGCGCCGACCACAGAGCCTGCTCAGCCCCCGTTGCGGCGACCCGCGCCTGACAAAACCGAACCCTCACTGGCGTCTTGGCGCTCTGAACTTAATCCGCATAAACCCGAAACTGTTCAAATCAGACCCGAAACCATCGCCTTGACAGGAGAACCGGTAGGAAGTGACCGCACACCGCTGGACTTCATCACCTCCACCGCCAGTGCGAAGTCGACCCAGAAGCTGATGAATGAGCTGCTCAGCTTTCATGTCCCGTGGCCCGAGAATCTGCCACCTGCGCAAGCAAGCGGTCCGTTCAAAGGTCTGTATCAAATCGACGGTATCTGGCACGCAAGCACCGGCGGGCTGCTGTTCAAGGTCAGTATCGTGCCCGGCTTTGGCGAGGTGTATCTGATCGACCCGGTCCGACCTGACCATCCCGGCTTTAAACTCAGCTGCGATGGGCAAGGACACTGGCGACTGGATCGTGGACTGAAACTGAGGGGGGGAGGTCCCAAAAATAGACGTCAGGCCAAGCTGGCTGAAATTCGCCAGCAGCTGGAAGAAATCAACCTCAACAAGCCAGCACTGGAACTACAACTAGAACGTCAAATAACCCAGTCTTCCCGGACCCGGACCAGCTTGGGTGAAACAGTGAATCAACTGGAGACTGCCACTCGCAGTCTGCAGGCGGCGTGGGCAGCACTCGATCAAGCCGAAGGCCCAGCGCATGCGGCTACGAATCTGCAGTACACAAATGCTGTCCGGTTGTATGCCGATCTCAATCGAACCGGCGCTATCCAGTCGGAACTGCTGGTGCGGATAAACGAGCAACTGGAACTGACCTGTGGCGAGCTCTTGAACATGAGCCGAAGAAGCCAGGCATTGGAACCTTCCGTCGACCATGCGCAACGGCAAACCGAACTGCTCACCGGCCTCGCGACCGGCTACATTCTTGCGATGGCGTTTGGACTGGAAGCAGAAAAGCCTTCGGTGACCTCACAGGGCGAACCTGTCAAAAAACTGTTTTTGCGGCAGAAGGCCGAACTTCGAGAAGGCAATCCAACGGGTTACCGGGAAATGATCGAGTTGTTTCAGAAAAAGCTTCAGATTAAAGAACAGAATATCGACCTGGCTGGAAGACTGGATCGCATTTACAACGAACTGGACCAGTTCAGGCTTGGACGAGAAGCACGTCAGGCTCTGAAAAACACTCTGGTCCGGCCACAGCTTAACGACAGGACGAACGCACTGATCGACAGCCTGGCGGTATTGAAAACGCTGACCTTCGATCATAGCCATGCAATGAATGATTACGAACAATATCTGTTTGACCTGGAAGTCTCCGATCTTCGGGATGCCATAACGGTGTCCCACATGAACTTGCGGGTGACCGCAGGATTTACTGCAGATGAGCGAGCGCAGGCTCTCTCGACAATCATTGACCGCTACAAACGTTCACTCAGCGCCTGCCAGGACATGCTCGAAATGAAGTTGAGTCCTGAGCGAGCAGACTATCAGCAACGCTTCATTTCTCGTATCACGGAAGTCATCGGTAATGCCGAGGCAGAATTGGCAGAAATCGTCCGCTCCGAGACGGATGTTCCCGCGCAAACGACAGTGTCAAAACCACAACGTGAGCACTCCTTGACCAAGCGGGTTTTCAAAACCCGGAACAAAGGCACGCTTGTTGGCGACCTTTTACCTGCCACGGAAGGCGAGGCAGATGAACGCATTGAAGTCCGCGATCCGGTGAGTGGTCAGGTGGTTGCCAGGTTTCATAAACACCCGACAGAAAAAGTTTACGTAGAGCAGCTTACAGCCTCGACTCCAGAAGCCGTTACACCACGGCCCCCTCGATCGCTGACGACGGTAAGGAAAGAAAGCTCGGCATTAAAAGCCAGGCAGGCGCAAATCGAACTTTCCATCCAGTTCCAGCAAAAGAAAATGAATGATCCTGCCCGCCTCGAAATCATTGAGCCCAGGGACTGGGACGATATGCTGGCCCATCACGCCGAAAAACTTGAGGCGTTGAGCAAAGAGGCTGAGGCGCTCGTCGGTGACGATGCTGCGGTGCTGGCCAAGACGTTACAAGAAGAAGCCAGCGAAGTTACCAGGATCGGCCGTCAGTATTGCGCCGAGGGTTATAAAAAACAGAGACCTCAGGTACAAAAGGTTGATTTTCTCTGGCGCTATGGCTTCGTGGATATCAGCGAGGTTACCCGCCTGAAAAAGCTTGCGACCGGCGATTACCTTACCGAATACGCGATCCGGGAAAAGAACAGTCCAAACGTCCTGTGGTTTGCACACTTTCACTACCCAAGCCTTGATACGCCGCATGCGTCCTACAGTTTCGCCCACCTCAAGATTCCAGCCCAACGCTTTCAGACCTACAAGGATCTGTTGAGGCAAGCCGCCGCCGACAACACCACTGTCGTCAACCTGAGAAAATCCATCATTGAACCGCCATTGGACGAAAGGCTGTTTCTGAACCTTTGATTCATGCATAAAAAACCGCAGCTCAGGCTGCGGTTTTTTCAATCCACCATCGACTCAATGGGCAAACAGCGAATTACCCTTCTGCCCAGCCAGTTTTTCCGGCTTGATCAGGAACCGCGCCAATGCCGGCAACAGCCACAGTGCACCGAACATGTTCCACAGCAGCATGAAGGTCAGCATCAGGCCCATGTCGGCCTGGAACTTGATGGCCGAGAAGATCCAGGTGCACACACCAATCGCCAGGCACAACCCGGTGAACAGCACCGCCTTGCCGGTAGACTTCAGCGTCTGGTAGTACGCCTCTTGCAACGGCAGACCGGCACGCAGGAAGCTTTCCAGACGGCTGTAGATGTAGATCCCGTAGTCCACGCCAATCCCCACTCCGAGTGCCACCACCGGCAGGGTCGCGACTTTCACGCCGATGCCCATGAAGGCCATCAGGGCGTTACCGAGTACCGAGGTCAGCACCAGCGGCAGCACGATGCACAAGGTCGCCGCCCATGAGCGGAAGGTGATCATGCACATGACCGCCACACAGATGTACACCAGGATCAGGATGGTCAGCTCGGACTTCTTGATCACCTCATTGGTGGCCGCTTCGATCCCGGCGTTACCGGCAGCAAGGATGAACTCCAGGCCATCCTTGTTGTTTTCCTTGGCGAACTCCTGCACGGCATGCACCGCACGATCGAGGGTTTCGGCCTTGTGATCGTTGAGGAACACCAGCACCGGCGCCAGCGAGCAACTGTTGTTGTACAGGCCGTCAGCCCGGGCAATGGAGTTGTTCAGCACGTCAGGGTTACGCGACAGGGTTTCCCATTTAAGGTTGCCCTCGTTCATGCCTTTGATCATCTGCTTGGAGACGGTCACCAAAGAAATCGCCGACTGCACGCCCTCGGTGTTCTGCATCTTCCACATCAGCTCGTCGATCGGCGCCATGGCTTCGTAGCGCGAGCAGCCTTCGGACTTGGTCTTGACCATCACCACCAATACATCGGAGCTGGTGGAGTAGTTGTTGATGATGAAGTTGTTGTCCTTGTTGTAGCGCGAATCCGGACGCAATTCAGGAGCACCCTGATCAAGGTCACCGATTTTCAGGTTCTGGCTGTACCAGAGGCCGCCACCAAAGGCGATCAGCGCCAGCAAGATGGAAACCGGGGCCACCTTGGCGCTGGCGAAGTTCGACAGCAGGCGCCAGAACGGATGTTCGCGCACCGCGTCTTTTTTGCTGCGCTCAACGGCACGCTTGCTGATGCCTACGTAGGAAATCGCCACCGGCAGCAGGATCAGGTTGGTGAACACAATCACCGCCACGCCGATGGATGCACCGATTGCCAGCTCACGGATCACACCGATATCGATGATCAACAGCGTGATGAAACCCACCGCATCGGCGAGGATTGCAATCATCCCCGGCAGGAACAGTTGACGGAATGTGCGTCGTGCAGCGGTCAGGGCGTTGTCCGCTTCACTCGATTGCAGGGCGATACCATTGATCTTCTGCACGCCGTGGGAAATACCGATGGCGAAGATCAGGAATGGCACCAACATCGAATAAGGATCGAGCCCGAAGCCGAAGAAGTGCATCAATCCCAACTGCCAGACCACCGCCACCAGCGTTGTGCTCAGAACGGCCACGGTGCTGCGCAGGCAGTTGGTGAACCACAGCAACAGAATCAGGGTGATGACGAAGGCGATACCGAAGAACATCACCACCATCACCAGGCCATCGATCAAGTCGCCGACCTTTTTGGCGAAACCGACGATGTGGATCTTGACGTTGGGGTTCTGTTTTTCAAACTTGTCGCGGATCTTTTCTTCCAGCTCGTGGGAGAACTTGCGGTAGTCCAGCGCCAGCAACTTGCCCTGGTCCTGCGGGTCAGGATAGGACTCCAACAGCGGGATATCGACGATGCTCGACTTGAAGTCGTTGGATACCAGCCGCCCGACTTGTCCGGACTTGAGAACGTTGTTGCGCAGAAGATCGAGGCTCGCCTGGGAGCCGTTGTAGCTTTGCGGAATCACTTCACCGCCGGCAAAACCCTCTTCCGTCACCTCGGTCCAGCGAATGCTCGGGCTCCACAGTGACTTGAGACCAGAACGATCGACACCGGAAATGTAAAACACCTCGTCGTTGATCTGACGCAGTGTCTCCATGTACTCCTTGGAGAAAATATCGCCATCGGTCGCCTCCACCGAGATACGCACCGTGTTGCCAAGGTTCGCCAGATCGTTACGGTGCTCCATCATCTTCTGGATGAATGGATGCTCCAGCGGGATCATTTTTTCAAAGCTGGTGGACGGACGAATCAGCGTTGCCTGCCAGAACAGGAAAATACTGACCAGCAGGCAGATGGTAATCACTGCCGGGCGGTTGTTGAAAATCAGGCGTTCAAGAAACGTCGCCTTGTCCTGGTGATGAGTGCTCAAGGAAGTCATAGCTGCGCCTTCTTATTATTAACCCGGCTCATTTGCCCGACTCGGTGCCGTTAGGCGAAGTGACGCGAACGCCACCCTGTCCGGCCAAAATCAGATTGCCATTGCCTGCCGAAGTCACCGCCGAGACAGAGATACGATCCGAACGGTTGACCACTTTGAAGGTTTCGCCATTGTCGCTGCTGCGAATCACCGAGCCGCCGTTACCGACGATCACGATGGAACCGTCATCGAGCAACGTACCGCCGGAAAGCCCGAACTCCAGATCGCCACGTTCGGCTTTTAGCTCGACCTGCTCCCAGTTGCTGCCAAAGTCGGCGGAACGGTAGAGATTGCCGCGCAGGCCGTATGCCAGCAGCGTGGAAGCTTGAGCCGTGCCGATCACGCCGAAGAGCGAGCCTTCGTACGGACCTTCGAGTTTTTCCCAGGTTTGACCCCAGTCGGCGGAGCGGAACATGCTGCCCTGCTCGCCAACGATGAACAGTCCGGAATCCTTGACCGCTGCGATTGCGTTCAGGTGGTACTGGTCTTCGTTATCCAGGCGGTCGCTGACGTCTTCCCAATGCTTGCCGCCGTCGGTGGTTTCAAGCAGTGCGCCGTAAGCCCCCACGGCAAAGCCGCTGCTAACGTCCTTGAACCAGACATCGAGCAGTGGAGATTCGCGTTTCAGGTCTTCGAATTGTTTGGTCCAGGTGACACCGCCGTCCTCGCTGGCGAGGATCTGCGCGTCATGGCCGACAGCCCAGCCATGCTTGTCATCGACGAAAAATACCGACGTCAGCAATGCCCGAGTTGGCACCTTGGCTTGTGTCCAGGTGGCGCCCTGGTCATCGGAATAAAGGATGTGCCCACGATCCCCGACCGCCACCAGGCGCTTGCCGGCGTGGACGACATCGAGCATCAGGCTTTTGACGGCCTTGGCAGATTCAGTGGCATAAACAACGTCGGATGCTGGCGCCGCTGCGGCCAGCACAGGTGCCGACAGCATGGCAGAGCTCAACAGCGAGAGCGCTGTAGCCAGCAACGCAATTTTGCGTAATGCCGGCGGGCGGCAGATACCCACACCCATGACAGGCTCACTCATAGACCTTCCCCCATTATTATTGTTAGGTCATTCAACCTTTCAGGGCGCCGCAAGGATGCTCGTCTGGAGCGGTGTTTCAGAGCATAGTCCTGAAACCCGCAATCCAGAGCCCCTTCGGAAGCTGGCTTATCCTATCGGTGTTTTTGAATGTCTGACAATCGACGCCACGTTATCTTTTGTTAACCGGGGGGGATGTGGGGTTGTACTGAATGATTGGGTATCAGGTGGGGTGATTGCGGGTTTGGTGGGGGGCGTTCGGCGTTCGGTGTACATATCCATTTCTTCGGTAACGGCTACCTATGGTTCCGCTCTTACAGCGGGTTACTTTGAAAAGCGCAAAGTAACCAAACGCTCTTGCCCCTGACATTCGGTGCCTCGCCTAGGCTCTGCATGCCCTCGCTCCGGTCCTGCTCCGTGGGCCTCACGAGGGGGCAAGAAGATCAAAAGCCCAACCAAAGCGAGGCGGCCGGCCTGATCGCTAGGCTGTACACGTCTCCCTGTAGGAGCTGGCTTGCCGGCGATGGCGCCATCCCGGCCAACCCTGCTGCACCTGACACGCCGCCATCGCTGGCAAGCCAGCTCCTGCAGGGATTGAGTACATCTGAAAGAAACTGGTCGGCTGGCAGGCCGCCATCGCCAGCAGGCTGGCTCCCACAAAAAGGCAAAAGCAAAAGCCGCGTACACCCGTCGCTCTTCACCACTCATCAGGCCGAGCGTTAGCTCGCCTTCAGCTTTTGATCTTGATCCACCCGCCCCCTCGGAAGGCTGAGCGGAGGTGATTATCCGGGGATTGGCGCAAAGCGCCGTTCGACGAAGTCGAACTCATTGCATGTAGGTCGAAGCGAAGCCGACCGGAGGGCAATGCCCCCGGATCAATACCGCAGCGAAGGATCGCCGAGCCTAAGCGAGGGGCCGTACGTTCGGGTGTACTCAATCAACCAAGAACCTGGTCGGCCCAAAGGCCGCCAGGTTCAAAAGCCAAGATCAAGCCAGACTCTTGCTGACCACTTCAAACACATCACTGGACAACTGCCCCGAAGCCCGAATCCGCTCCAGCTCCCCCTTCATCAAAATCTGACGAGCACTGTCGTACTTGCGCCAGCGAGTCAAAGGCGCCAACTGGCGAGAAGCAATCTGCGGATTGAACCCATTCAACTCGATCACCAGATCCGCCAGGAAGCGATACCCCGAACCATCTGCCGCATGGAAGTTGATCAGGTTCTGCCCGGCAAACGCGCCGATCAGCGCACGCACCTTGTTCGGGTTCTTGATGTTGAACGCCGGGTGCTGCATCAGCGCTTTGACCCGATCCAGACCACCAGGCAGTACACTGCCGGCCTGCACACTGAACCATTGGTCCATGACCAGCGGGTTGTCCTTGAAGTGCTCGGCGAAGCTCGCCAGCGCCTTGGCCTTCTGTTCTTCGAATGGCGAATTGACCAACACTGCCAGCGCAGTCAGGCGCTCGGTCATGTTGTCGCAGGCGTCGAACTGCTCGAGGGTCGCCGCCAACACTTCAGGTTTACCGCTGAGCATCAGGTACGACAGCGCGATATTCTGCAAGGCGCGACGGGCAAAATGCTCGGCCTCGGCCACATACGGCGTCTGCTTCGACAAATCGCGGTTGGCCTGATAACGCAGCCACAAACCCTCGAACAACGCATCCGCCAGTTGCTTGCGGGCAAACTCGCGGGCAGTGTGAATGGCGTCGACATCCGCCACTTCGCTGATTTCGGTCAAGTACGCCTCGCTTGGCAACGACAGCATTTCCGCGACCATGGCCTGATCCAGCGACTCATCCGAGAGCACAGAACGCAGCGCCGACACCAGACGCTGATCGAGTAACAGTGCCTCGCCCTTCTGCTGCTGGCCGATCAACTCTTGCAGCACCTGCACCGACAGTTGCTGACCGGCATCCCAGCGGTTGAAGCCGTCGCTGTCGTGCTGCATCAGGAACATCAACTGGTCGCGGTTGTACGGGAAGCTCAGTTTCACCGGTGCCGAGAAGCCGCGCAGTAACGACGGCAACGGTTGCTCGGCGATATCGACGAAGGTGAACGTCTGCTCGGCTTCGGTCACCGAAATCACTCGGCTCGTGCCTTGGGCGGCGGCTTCACCGGCAATCCGCAGGGCAACCTCACCGCCCTTGCTGTCCAGCAGGCCCAGTTCAACCGGGATCACGAACGGCAGTTTTTCGACTTTGTCCGGAGTTTGCGGGCAGCTCTGACGGAACGTCAGGCTGTAGGTTTTTGCCGCCGCGTCGTAAGACTCGCTCACCGCCAGACGCGGTGTACCCGCCTGGCTGTACCAACGCTTGAACTGGGTCAGGTCGACACCGTTGGCGTCCTCCATGGCCTTGATGAAGTCATCGCAGGTCACGGCCTGGCCGTCGTGGCGGTCAAAGTACAGGTCGCTGCCTTTGCGGAAACCTTCGGCACCGAGCAAGGTATGGATCATGCCGACCACTTCCGAACCCTTTTCATACACGGTCAGGGTGTAGAAGTTGGAGATCTCGATGAAGCTGTCCGGGCGCACGGCGTGTGCCATGGGGCCGGCGTCTTCGGCGAACTGGTGGGTGCGCAGATAAGCCACGTCCTGGATTCGCTTGACCGTCGCCGAGTTCATGTCGGCGGAGAAGCCTGAATCACGAAAAACGGTAAAACCTTCCTTCAACGACAGCTGGAACCAGTCGCGGCAGGTCACGCGGTTGCCCGACCAGTTGTGGAAATATTCGTGGGCAACGATGGCCTCGACCCGCTGGTGCGCGGCATCGGTGGCGGTTTCGGCCTTGGCCAGCACGGCGCTGGAGTTGAAGATGTTGAGACCCTTGTTCTCCATCGCTCCCATGTTGAAGTCGTTCACGGCGACGATCATGAAAATATCCAGATCGTACTCGCGACCGTAGACCTCTTCATCCCAACGCATGGATTTCTTCAGGCTGTTCATGGCGTGCTGGCATTTGTCGATGTTTTCCGGCTCGACATAAATGCGCAGCGCCACAGTGCGATCGGTCATGGTGGTGAAGGTGTCTTCAACGCACCAAAGGTCACCGGCCACCAGCGCAAACAGGTACGCCGGTTTCTTGAATGGATCTTCCCAGGTCGCCCAGTGCCGGCCATCTTCGCCCGGGCCCGAGGCAATCGGGTTGCCGTTGGACAGCAACACCGGATAACTGTGCTGCTCGGCCACCACGGTGGTGGTGAAGGTACTCATCACGTCCGGGCGGTCGAGGTAATAGGTGATCTTGCGGAAGCCTTCGGCCTCGCACTGGGTGCAGAACATCGTGCCGGACTTGTACAGGCCTTCTAGCGCGGTATTGGTTTCCGGGTGGATCCTGACGCTGGTATCGACCGTGAAGGTGGTGCTGGTCGGATGCAGGGTCAGATGATTTTCGGTCAGCTGGTACTGCGAATCAGAAAGCTCCTGGTCGGCCAGGGTGACCGACAACAGCTCGAGCTGCTGGCCATCCAGCACCAGCGGCGGCAGGCCCGGGCCACGCTCGGGGTTGCGGCGCATCACCAGTTGCGCATGGACCAGACTGTGGTCCTCGTACAACTCGAAGGTCAGGTGTGTCTCGTCGATCAGGTACTCGGGCGCCTGATAGTCCTTCAGGTAGATCATCTTCGGTTGTTCGGTGCGCATGCTGGAGTCCTTACTGATGCACGGCGAGCTGGTAGGCCGTGTATTTACGAATATTGATTACGCCGGTGTCGAAGATCAGGTACTGCCCCTTGACGCCCATCAGCGTGCCTTCGGCGATCGGGTTTTTGTCCAGGTTGAAGCTGACGATTTTTGCCGGGTACTGCTCCACCGGGTAGCGAATTTCAAGCGGATCAACGTCTGAAATGGTCTGGATCGCTTGCAGGCCAAATCGCTCCTGCAGGGTTTGCAAACCTTCGGCACAACTGGCGAACAATTGATCGCGAACCTCGGACAGGTTCACCGCCGCCGCATCGCCCTTGAGTAAAGCACGCCAGTTGGTCTTGTCAGCCACCTGGCTGCGGAACAGGTCTTCGACAAAACCGGACTGCTGCCGGGTCGATACGCGCATGATCGGCAAAGCCTGGCTGGCGCCCTGGTCGAGCCAGCGAGTCGGCAACTGGGTCGCGCGGGTAATCCCGACTTTCACTCCCGACGAATTGGCCAGGTACACCACATGGTCGGTCATGCAGAACTTCTCGCCCCACTCCGGCTCTCGACAGGTACCGGCGTCAAAATGGCAGCGTTCCGGACTCATGATGCAGATGTCGCATTGGGCCAGCTTGGTCATGCACGGGTAGCAGTAACCCTGGCTGAAACTGGTTTTGGTCTTGCGCCCGCAATGGGTGCAGTGGATCGCACCCAGATATTCGAGACGCACCGTGGTCCCGATCAACGGATTGACCGGGACCTCGGTTTCGCCCAGGCGAAATGCGTATTGCACGTTCGGCCCGTCCAGGCGCGCCGACATTTTGCTGATTGCACCGCGGCCAATCTCGATCAATGGATGGCATCCGACTTGAACAGGATATTGGGCACTTGAATCGACTTGGAGCTGCATTCCTGCGGCCCCATGTAGCCGGTGCGCTGATCTTCGGGCAGGTTCTGGATTTCCCAGGCGATCATCGCCTGCAGCGACAGTTCACGCTGCTCGGCGGTGAGTTTGCCGCCATCGGACCATTTGCCGATTTCCACGGCCAGTTTCAGGCTTTCGTAGATATCGGGGGTGATGTTCTTGATCATTTCGTTAAAAGAGGACATTGGGTCTCCGTGCTCTTTATTGCATATCTGAATTAGGCGGCCAGTTTACGGCGGTTGTACAAACCGCCCAACAAACCGGTGAAGCATCCGATGAGTAACCCGCTGACGTGGGCCGCGTTGGCGATTTCCCCGAAGCCGATCATCGAGACCAGCCCCGACAGACACAGCAACAACCACACCAGCATCATCACCAATACGCCACGGGGCAAGCGATACGCCGGGTTGGGCGCCAGCATCTGGAAGATCCAGCAATGCCCGAGCAGGCCGTACAACACGCCGGACAAGCCACCGAACAAACTCGGCCCGCTGAACAAATACTGGGTGAAGTTGGACACGAGGCTGAACAGCAAGGTCAGGCCGATCAGGTTGATACTGCCCTGACGCGATTCAATGCGTCGCCCCAGCTCCCAGTACCACATGCCGTTCATCGCCAGGTGCAGGATGCCGAAGTGGATCAGCATAGGCGTCACCAGACGCCACCACTGCCCTGCCGCGAGGCTGTCGGCCAATGGTGTGAAATGGATGTACTCGCCGACCACGCGGAATTCGAGGAAGGTCAGCCAGCGCATCGTTTCCAGGTTGTCGCCCAGCAGCGTGACCGCGCCAACGATCACACTCAACAGCAATATCAGCGCGGTAGCTTTCGCGTATTTCAACTGCTCGACGAAGCCCGGGCGCTTGACGGTTTGCGCCACCGGAATGTCCAGTTGCTGATCGGGATCGCCTGCCGGGAAGCGTTCGTAGAGTGCGCGGACGTCTTCGCTGATGTTCTGCGGCACCCACAACACTTGCTCACCGGACTCTTCGCTGACCCGATGAGGCACTTGCATGCGCTTGAGCAATTGGACGAACCCGCTCAGGTCGACCGCCAGTGGCAGACGTAATACCGCGACAGCACTCATTGCAGCACCTCCGGCCGCTCGACATCGACCCAGACGAATTTATGCGGATCGAGGCGGGTTTCCTGATCCAGGCGATAGGCGACCAATTTGCCGTAGAGCACCGCGCTGTAGTCCAGGCAGGCCAGGTTCGGGCGGATCGGTGCCGGTTTGCCGCTGCGCCAATAGTGGCCGACAAACAACAACGGTTCATCGATACCGTAGCGCAGCAGGCTGTTCTTTTCGGTAGACGTCAGCGGTGTCCGGGCCACGGGTTCGGGCAAGGCGTCGGGCTGGAACACAACGTCTCCATAAGTCTTCGGGTCGTCTTCCCAGAATTTGGTACGGAAGAACGATCGCACCAATCCGTCGCCGCTGGTCATGGTCAAACCATGGGGCAAGCGCATGTCGGTGCCGCGCAGCAGACGATCGAACACGGTACAGGCAAACGAACCCGGCTCCGCCGAAGCCTGGAGGAAATGCTCATCGACGCAACCGTTGGGGAACAGTGTTCGCAATGGTTCGATCAACCCCGCATCCCAGCACGCATGCACCACACGGAAACGCCCGGCATCGACAAACAGCGGTAGCTCGTAGAACCATTGCTGGAAGTCATGCCAGTCCCCCGGATGGTGTTCAAATTGAGTCAGGGTTTCGTGCAGCAGGCGGGCATGGCGTGGCGTGTGCTCGCGCACGAACTGCTTGCCGCTGCCGGGCAGTGCCGGCGTGACCCAGCCCAGCGCGTTGAACTCATGGTTACCCATGATGCACAGCGCCTGACCGGCCTCGACCATGTCGTGGACGATATGCAGCGCTTCGCGAATCCGCGGGCCGCGGTCAATGATATCGCCAACGAACACAGCCATGCGCGACGTGTGTCGCCAGACACCACCCTGCTTGTGATAACCGAGCCGGTCGAGCAAATGCTCAAGGGTCATTGCGCAACCGTGCACGTCACCGATCAGGTCGTAGCTTCGCGCGGGATCGAGCATCAGTCGCCTCCACCACCCAACCGGCTACCCCAGCCGAGCTTGGTCCGGCAGACTTCGTAGTAGTTGTGGTCGAGTGGATGAATCAGCCGCAACTTCTGGGCTTTTTTGCTGACGGTAATTGTGTCGCCGGGTGCACAGGTAAAGTGGTTCTGACCGTCACACGAGACTTGCGGGTAAATCTGCATATCCTTGGACACGACGATTTTCAGCTCACTGTTGCCATCGACCACAATGGGTCTACCCGACAAGGTATGGGGGTACATCGGCACAATTACAATGGCGTCGAGCTTGGGGTGCATGATCGGCCCACCGGCGGACAACGCGTACGCGGTGGAACCGGTCGGCGTGGCAACGATCAGGCCGTCGGCCTTTTGGCTACAGACGAACTGGCCATCGATGTACAGTTCGAACTCGATCATCCGCGTTGATTTGCCGGGGTGCAGCACCACGTCGTTAAGCGCGTCGCCCTGACCGATAGCCTCGGCGTGGCGGCGGACTTCGGCCTGCAGCAGGAAGCGGTTCTCCACCAGATAGTGGCCGTCGAGCACTTCGGCGACTTTGACTTCCAGTTCATCAGGACGGATATCGGTGAGGAAACCCAGGCTGCCCCGGTTGATGCCGAGCACCGGTATATTGTGTTTGGCCAACGCTCGGGCGGCGCCGAGCAGGCTACCGTCACCTCCGACGACAATGACCATGTCGCAGACTTCACCGAGCATCTTGCGCGACGAGGTTTGCAAGCCATGGCCCGGCAGGACTTCGGCGATGGTGTCTTCGAGGATCACGTGCAGGTGACGATCGAGCAGAAACCGTTTCAGTCGGCGGACGGTATCCAGCACCTGTGAACTGCCCAGGCGACCGATGATGCCGATATTGCGAAATTGCTCCATGGGGCTCCTGCGGGATCTGTGTGGCGGCGAAAAGCACGATTATGGGCGAAAGCCGGCCGTAGACAAAATCCTTTCAGCTTCAAGGGTGTGCTCTTGTTTCGGGCTATGCTCGCAAGATGATCCTATTTCCAGATTTGCTCCAGTTACCCCATCAGTTGCGCCACCCTGAAGTGCGCGACCTGGCGTGGGTCATCCTCGCGCCGCCGATGCTTGGCGATACGCCGTGGCCACAGCGGCATCCGCTGGCCGGCAGCGATTGGGTACAGACGCCGGAGCGCCTGGAACACTGGCTGCGACAGCTCGACCGGGACAGTTACGGGCTGCTGCACTGGCTGGCCCAGGCCCGAACTCGGCGCCTGGGACTGTATTACGAACGACTTTGGCAATTTGCCGTGCAGCATGCGCCTGGCATCGAATTGATCGCCGCCAACATGCCGATCCGCCGCGAAGGTCACACGCTGGGCGAGCTCGACATGTTGCTGCGCGATCGCGACGGCGTGCATCACCTGGAACTGGCAATCAAGCTTTACCTCGGCCCGCAATCCGGCGATGGCCATGACACCGCGCAATGGCTCGGCCCAGGTTGCCATGACCGGCTGGACCGCAAGTTGAATCACCTCAGCGAACATCAGTTGCCGATCTCCGCACGCCCCGAGAGCCGCGAAGTGCTCGCGGCGCTGGATATCCGCCAATTCAGTGCACATTTATGGCTGGGCGGCTATCTGCTTTATCCATGGCCAGGACATTCTGACTCACCTCGCGGCGCGCACCCGCGACATTTGCGCGGACGCTGGTTGCATCAAAAGGATTGGACGGAGTTCGTTGCTCAGAGCCCCGCCGGTCGTTGGCAACCCTTGCCCCGTCATGCCTGGCTGGCACCTGCGCACTACACCGAGGAGCACACCTGGACCGCCGAACAACTGGAAACATGGCTGAGCGTCCTGGACCCGCTCGCCCCGGCGCAATTGTTGGTGCGACTGACGGAAAACGCCCAGGGCGACTGGGAAGAAGCCGAGCGGTTGTTTCTGGTGGCGGATCTTTGGCCGAATGTTCCGGGGCTAGGTTGAGTGTTGTGCTGCTTGAACTGGCCCTTTCGCGAGCAGGATGGCTCCCACATCGAGATGTATACCCCTGCTCGCGAAAGGGGCCACTCCGTCTAGATGGATAACCGCACAGCCAGCGCCGCCAACGTCGCCAGCAACACCGGCACCGTCAGTACAATCCCTACCTTGAAGTAATACCCCCAGCCGATCCGGATATTCTTGCGCTCCAGCACGTGCAGCCACAACAGCGTCGCCAGGCTACCGATTGGCGTAATCTTCGGCCCCAAATCACTGCCGATGACGTTGGCGTAGATCATCGCTTCCTTGACCACACCGCTCGCCTGGCTGGCATCGATGGACAGCAGACCGATCAGTACCGTTGGCAGGTTGTTCATGATTGACGACAGCAGCGCGGTCAGGACACCCGTGCCCATCGCCGCGCCCCAGACGCCGTACTCGGCAAAGCCATTGAGCCAACCTGCCAGATACCCGGTGAGTCCGGCATTGCGCAGGCCGTAGACGACCAGGTACATGCCCAGCGAGAAAATCACGATCTGCCACGGTGCTTCCTTCATCACCTTGCGCGTGGAGATCTTGTGCCCGCGGGCGGCAATGGCCAGCAGCAATGCCGCACATACCGCCGAGATCGCGCTGATCGGAATACCCAGCGGCTCCAGGGCGAAACAGCCGAGCAACAAAATCACCAGCACCACCCACCCGGCATAGAACGTCGCCTTGTCGTGGATCGCGAAGGCCGGGTGATCCAGCTTCTGAGGGTCGTAATTGCCGGGGATATCGCGACGGAAAAACCACATCAGCATTGCCAGGGTCGCCGCAACGCTGACCAGGTTGACCGGAATCATCACGGCGGCATAGCGATTGAAACCAATGTTGAAGTAGTCCGCCGAAACGATGTTCACCAGGTTCGACACCACCAGCGGCAAGCTCGCCGTATCGGCAATGAAACCCGCGCCCATGACAAACGCCAGCGTCGCTGCCGGGGAAAAACGCAACGCCAGCAACATGGAAATCACGATGGGGGTGAGAATCAGCGCCGCACCGTCATTGGCGAACAACGCCGACACCACTGCACCCAAAAGCACCATATAAGCAAATAACTTGCGTCCACTGCCCCGCCCCCATCGAGCCACGTGCAGCGCGGCCCAGGCAAACAACCCTGCCTCGTCCAGTAGCAGGCTGATAATGATGAGCGCAACAAAGGTGCCCGTGGCATTCCAGATGATTTGCCACACCAGTGGAATATCGCCCAGGTGCACCACGCCAAATATCAGCGCCAGCACGGCGCCCAATGATGCACTCCAGCCTACGCCAAGCCCTTTGGGTTGCCAGATCACCAAGGTGATGGTCAGCAAGAATATCAGTGACGCAGCCAGCATTCGCTGCAACCTTACACGAGGGATAAAAAAGGAAGCGCGAACATAGGGGCTTTCAAGGAAGGAAGCAATCGGCTGCTTGTCCATGACGAGCCGACTTGCGCCCGCCACAGACAAAAGGAGCGCGAACTCAGGCTTTCTTGTGTTGCTCGACCCATTGAGCGTAAGCATTGATGAAACTTTGCAGGAACGGCTTGACCGACTCCGACAACTTGCCCGCCTCGTCAAACGCTGAGCCTGCACCGCCCAGATAGGCCTCTGGTTGCTGCATCAATGGCACATTGAGAAACACCATGGACTGGCGCAGATGATGGTTCGCCCCGAATCCGCCGATTGCACCCGGCGATGCGCTAATGACAGCGCCAGGTTTTCCACTCCAGGCACTTTTGCCATACGGGCGCGACCCCACATCGATTGCATTCTTCATCGGCGCCGGTACCGAGCGGTTGTACTCAGGGGTGACGAACAGCACCGCGTCGGATGAGTTCACCTGTTGTCGGAAAGTGCTGTAGGCTGCCGGCGGTGAAACACCATCGATGTCTTCGTTGTAGAGTGGCAAATCGCCAATTTCGACGATATTGAGCTTGAGACTGGCCGGTGCCAGATCAGCCAGAGCCAGTGCGATCTTGCGGTTGATCGATTCCTTTCTCAAGCTGCCGACCACGACGGCGATCGTATAGACGTTGCTCATGGGAGATTCTCGACTGTCCGTTGGAAAGAGTGTGTAGTTATAGATGACGTTTACCCGGCGGGCAGCCGAAAACACTGCTCCCGACTATTTTTTTCCTGTATGAAAACTTACTTCGCCCAGGCACGGTCTACAGAGCCGCAAATTGAGTGATTTATCTCCAGAGGTTCTAAGCAGATGGCAGCAGTACTCGTCGGTCAGTTCCATGCAAGAGACGCAGAAGGCCGTGTTTATTCGGTGCACGAGTTCCAGGACTCCACCCCGGCGGCAGACGGTTCAGGCCCTGTCACCACCTACAAGCTGGCCATTGGCGACCGTGTCAACAAGGTCGACGACAATGAATTCATGCTAGTGCAAACCGGCGTGTCCATTACCCGCGAACCGCAAACCGCCAGCGTTTCATAACTCGTCGTTATGAGCAGAAGTCATATGCGCGAACTTGGGGTAGGATTCAGCCACTGACTCCTTCACCTGATGAACATGGACTTCATGTATGCGCTTACGCCATATCGAAGTGATCCAGGCGCTCCTGCAGACCGGTCACCTGGGCACCGCCGCCGAATGGCTGCAGATGCCGGTGACCGATGTCGAGCATTTGCTGCGCGACGCCGAGGATCAGCTGGGGTTCATGTTGTTTGCCAGCGTGCGCGGGCGCTTGCAGGCCACCCGGGAAGCGCGGGAACTGCAGGTGGAAATCGAACGGGTCTACGATGCGCTCGAACCGGTTCAGCGCCTGGCCAATAGCCTCAAACAATACCTGGCACCACCGCTGCGCATCATTTGCACCCCGCCCCTGGCCCAACAGTTATTGCCCCACAGCATCGCCGCCTTGCGTCGACACCTGCCGGACGCGCCCTGCACGCTGTTGAGTCAACCCACCCGAGACATCGTCAAAAGTCTGTTATTGCGCGAAAGCGATCTGGGGTTGAGCCTGCATGATCCCGATCGCGCCGAAATCGCCTGCCAGGTGATTGCCCAAGGCAAGCTGCAACTGCTCGCACCCCATGGCTGGCTGCAACCGAAACAGAAGTACATCTCGCTACAGGATCTGGCCGGCCAATCGATGATCGGCCTTGAAGGTCACGACCCGTTGAGCCCGGCACTGGAAAAAAAACTGCATGCCCTGCGCCCGGCCCCGGTCATTCAGACCCGCGTGCAGACGCACCAGATGATGCGCAGCATGGTCGAGGCCGGCGAAGGCCTGGCCATTGTCGACCCTTTCACCGCGCTCGGGGCCAAAACGACGGGGCTGGATGTCTGCCCGCTGGCACCGGCCGTGCCGGTCTGCCTGTACGCCTTGACCCTGAAAAACGGCGAACCCTCTGCAGCCGTTCAGGCCTTGCTGGCCATCCTTACGGAACAAGCCGCGGCGATGCTGGCGAACTGATCGGGTTTTCCAAAGGATTTTCAAACATTCGATACCAGAAAAGCGCCACTTCAGCGGTGTTCGGATCAATGCCGCGATAGCGCAGATGGTCAATCCCGCCGATCACGTAACCACACCGCTCATAGAGGCGACAGGCGCCCAGGTTGTTGTTCTGGGTTTCGAGCATGATGCCCGGCAACTTTTTCTTGCGGCTCCAGAACTGCGCTACGTCCAGCAACGCCTTGGCCACTCCATGCCTTCGCGCTGGCGCGTGCACGGCCAATTCGTCGATATGGGCAAAGCCGTTCCAATTGGTGCTCACCACCAGGTGTCCGACCGGCTCGTCATCCAGATACGCCATGAAAATCGCGCTGTCCGGTGCATCGCGAAAGCTGCTGAACTCCTCGGGATCAATGCCATAGCATTTGCGATAGGGGGTGATAGGCGTGACTCGCCAATGCTCCACAGGCTGACCAATTTCAGGCGCACCGTAGGCGGCGACTTCAAAACTGAAATCGCTGCCCCAGATATAGGGGGCGAAACCTTCGTCGGCAACGCGTACCGACAGCCCTGGATGGGTTGGATTCATGACCGGCTGCATACTGGGAAAAGTCCTCATTCCTTGATGCAATCGACGGTGTAGTGCCGTCCATTGCCCTCGTCTTCATGTTGCAATCCGTGCACATCGGCGACGAACCCCGGGAAACTGCTATCGAACGTCCGGGCAAACGCCAGGTAGTCAATGATCGAGCGCGTCGCCTCGGTGAAACGCTCGCCTGGCATGATCAACGGGATGCCTGGAGGATAAGGAACCAGCATGACCGCCGCGATGCGCCCGTCCAGTGCATCGATCGACACGGCCTCGACGTCTCCCCGCACCAATTGATCATAGGCGTCGGCCGGCTTCATCGCGACTTCCGGCAGCACCGTGTACATACGTTTAAGGTGCTTGGCCGTCGCATTGGCGCGATAGCAGGCGTGCAACTGATCGCACAAATCCCGCAGCCCCATGCCTTGATAGCGTGCAATGTTTGGTTGAGCCACACACGGTAAGCAGCTCGCCAGACTGATATTGGCGTCGTAACTGCGCTTGAATTCCAGTAACTCAGTGAGCAACGTGCTCCATTTACCCTTGGTGATGCCCATAGAGAACAACACCAGGAACGAATACAGCCCGGTCTTCTCGACCACCAAACCGCGCTCCCAAAGGAATTTGCTGACCACTGCTGCGGGAATCCCGCGTTCGCCAAGCGTGCCGCCCGCTGTCAAACCCGGCATCACCAACGTGACTTTGATCGGGTCGAGCAACACATAATCGTTTGTCACGCCGCCAAACCCGTGCCAGTCGGCATCGGGCTGCAACAGCCAGTCTTCACTCACGACCCGTTCAATGCCTTCCACCGACGGCGGTTGCCAGATCGAGAACCACCAGTCGTCAGCGGCGATGTGCTGGCGCAAATTGGCCAGTGCACGACGAAAGCTCAGGGCCTCATCGAACATTTCCTGCAAGAGTGAACGACCGGCCGGACCTTCCATCATCGCCGATGCAACATCCAGCGAGGCGATGATGCCGTACTGCGGCGACGTAGAGATGTGCATCATGAACGCTTCGTTGAAGCGATCGCGGTCCAGTTGCCGCGCCCCGCCATCCTGCACATGGATCATCGACGCCTGACTGAATGCCGCCAGCAACTTGTGAGTGGAATGGGTGGTAAACACCAGCGGGCTGTCCTTACTGCGGGACGTGCCCATACCGTATCGCCCGGCGAAAAACTCATGGAACGCTGCGTAGGCATACCAGGCCTCGTCAAAGTGCAATACCTCGACGCTGCTGCCCAGTTGCTGCTTGATCAGTTCGGCGTTGTAACAGAGGCCGTCGTAGGTCGAGTTGGTGACAACCGTGAGTTTGACCTTCGGTACCCGCCCCTTGGTCAACGGGCTCGCATCGATTTTTGCCTGAATCGATTCCGCACTGAATTCGCTCAATGGAATCGGGCCGATGATCCCCAGCTCATTTCGTTCCGGACACATGTAGAGCGGGATGGCGCCGGTCATGATGATCGAGTGCAACACCGATTTGTGGCAATTGCGATCCACCAGCACCAGATCGTCGCGAGCCACCATCGAGTGCCAGACAATCTTGTTGGCGGTGGACGTGCCGTTGATGACGAAGAAGGTGTGATCGGCGCCGAAATTACGCGCAGCACGGGCCTCCGCATCAGCCAGGGGACCGGTGTGATCCAGCAACGAACCGAGTTCCGGCACTGAAACCGACAAATCCGAGCGCAGGGTGTTCTCGCCAAAAAATTGGTGAAACGCCTGCCCTACGGGACTTTTGTGATAGGCCACGCCACCGCCGTGCCCCGGTGTGTGCCAGGAGTAATTGGAGTCGGCGGTATGCTGAACTAAAGCCTTGAAGAATGGCGGCAACAGGCCATCAAGGTACTTGCGCGCAGCTCGCGCCACCTGCCGGGCGAGAAACGGCACCGTGTCTTCGAACAGATAAAGAATACCGCGCAACTGATTGAGCTCGGCCATGGCGTCGGCCGGGGCATTTTCCAGGGTGACCTTTTCGCCCAGCGCGAAGATTGGCAAATCCGGCGCACGCACCCGTGCCAGACCGATCAGTTCGGCCATATTCTGTAACAGATGGGAATGGGTACTGGCGTCTTCGGATGCAATCAACATGCAGGACAGACCGTGAAAAGTCGACGCAACCAGGCGCCCTTCTGTGTAGTCCACCGCCGACACGATGCTGAAACCTTCCTGTTCCAGCTCCCGGGCGATGCCGCGCACGCGATCGCCGGCGACGGTGTCGGCCTTGATATCGCGATGCACGATCAGGACCGGGAATTTCAAGTCTTTATACATGGGGCTCAGTGTCCTGAGGCGGCAGGCCAGAGCCTGCCAATCTCCTCAGGGTAGAGGGTTGAAACGGATGTGGCGAGCACGACGCCCTAAAATGGGTCAGCGAATGCTTTCCGGGGTGCGGGTCGGCTTCCAAAAGATCGCAGCCTCGTTTCACTCGACAGCTCCTACAGGATTACGCATTCCCTCGTAGGAGCTCGATCTTCACGAAGGATCTACGCCTGCGCCTCAGCCAACTGCACCCACAACGCCGGAGCGCCAGCGGATTTTGCGATGACTTCCATTCGAGCCGCGTGCCGTGCCAGGTCATCTTCGCTGGCACGGATGATGCGCGTCGGCTGGCGGTCTGCTGGTAAACGACGGATTTCCGTGGCGGAGTTGTCCGCACCCTCTCCGGAACCATTGCCATCGGAAGCATTGCCGGCCAGGGACAGGCTGGTCTGGCCACCGGTCATGGTCAGGTAGACGTCGGCAAGAATCTCGGAGTCGAGCAAGGCGCCGTGAAGTTCACGGCCGGAGTTGTCGACGCCATAGCGTTTGCACAAGGCATCGAGGCTGTTGCGTTGGCCCGGGTGCCGTTCCCGGGCCATCATCAAGGTATCGAGGATCGAGCAGTGTTGCGTGATGTCCGCACGTTCGCGCTGCCCCATCAAGGCGAATTCGTTGTTGATGAAGCCAACGTCGAACGCCGCGTTGTGGATGATCAGCTGCGCGCCCTTGATGAACTCAAAGAACTCTTCGGCCACTTCGGCAAAACGTGGCTTGCCCACCAGGAATTCGTTGGTGATGCCGTGCACGCCAATGGCGCCTTCATCACTTTCGCGGTCCGGTTGCAGGTACACATGGAAGTGTCGCCCCGTCAGGCGCCGGCCGATCAACTCGACACAACCGATTTCGATAATCCGGTGGCCGTCGGTCACCGGCATGCCGGTGGTTTCGGTATCGAGTACAACGGATCTGGTGGCCATCAGTGCTCAGCTCTCAATCGGTCAATCGTGCAAAAGCGGCGATGTTAACACGGTGCCAGTAGGAGCTGCCGCAGGCTGCGATCTTTTGCTCTTTATCTTGAAAATCAAAGTCAAAAGATCGCAGCCTGCGGCAGCTCCTACGGGCAGACATCGCTGTTTAGCTTTGTTTGTAGCCGCGCACTTCGTCCACGCCACGGTTAGCCAACTGGTCGGCCCGTTCGTTACCGTGATGCCCGATATGTCCGCGCACCCATTTCCATGTGACTTTATGGCGGTTGACCTGCTCGTCGAGCAGTTTCCACAGGTCGGCGTTTTTAACCGGTTCTTTCGCAGCGGTTTTCCAGCCGCGCTTCTTCCAGTTGTCCATCCACTCATTGATGCCTTTCATGACGTACTGGGAGTCGGTCACCAGCAGCACCTCGCAGGGGCGCTTGAGCTCTTCCAGGCCGCGAATGGCGCCCATCAGTTCCATGCGATTGTTGGTGGTGTTGGCTTCGCCGCCCCAGAGTTCTTTTTCAACGCCTTTGCACACCAGCAATGCACCCCAGCCACCAGGGCCGGGATTGCCTTTGCAGGCGCCGTCGGTAAAGAGTTCTACGCTATCACTCATGCCAATCTATCCAGAAAATGCGGTGGCTCGTCGATCGAGGATCGACGACGCCCGAAGCCGGGACTCGCCCGGCAGAAATTGAAGAAGGGGTTATGGCTCGATGTTGCGCCGATTGACCTTGGCCATTGGCAACGGAATCAGTTTACCCATCGTTTCACGACGCTCCTGTCGGAGCGGGCGCAGACCGACCACGATTTTGCGTGCCACCAATAAATAGAAGCCGCCACCCGACAGTTGCCAGTCACCGGCCTTGCGCTCCCATCCGGCAAGACGGGCCTGCCAGGTCGGCGAAGCCAGCGGCGGACGATAGCACCCGAAGCGACGTTTCTCCAGCGCGAAGCCCAGCAGGTTCAGCCAATCGGCGACACGCGACGGGGAGATGCAGCGCGCCTTGCGCATCCCGTCATGGGCGAACACATGCCGCAGGCCCCAACTGCTCCAGGGATTGATTCCGACGATCAGCAGGTGCCCGCCAGGTCGCACGCTGCTGGCCGCTTCACGTAACAAACCATGGGGAGACAGGCAGAAATCCAGCCCGTGCTGCAACACCACCACGTCGGCGGCATGTTCGCTGAGCGGCCAGGCTTGTTCTTCGCAGACGATCTCGACCCCCGGCAACGGCGCACCAAGCCGCACATTGCGCTGCACCTGCGGCGCCGACGGCGGTGTCTGGGCAGAAGGGCCATAATGCACGAGATAGCCGCCGAAAAAGCGCCCTAGCTCGTCTTCGAGCATGCGCCGTTCTTCGTCCAGCAAAAACTGCCCGATGGGACCGGACAGCCAGTCGCGGGCGGCGCTGATCAACGCCAGCCAGTCGGGATCAGCCTGTGCGAACGCTTTATCAGTCATTGCATTCTCCAA